>JAATFV010000054.1 GCA_015655015.1 Chitinophagales bacterium
GGTGAAAGCGCTGTCCCATGTGCTGCGGGATGGGGTCATCCGGGTCTTCAATGCCTCAAAGTCCCAGGAGAACAGGGGGGATAAAATGCACCTGTTATACGACTATCTCACCAGTACGGAGTTCAGCGAGCAGTGGAAGGCTATCCGGGAAGGTTTTTTGTCTATGAAGTTATCCATCCAGAAGGAAAGGGACACGATGGAAAAATTGTGGAAGTCCAGGGAGAAACAGCTGGAAAAGGTGCTGTTGAATGCTGTCCATGTCCGCGGCTCTATTGAGGGCATTGCGGGAAAGGATGCGATCGATGTGAATTTACTGGAGGATGGGGAGGCGGAAGAAGCTGATTAGCTGATAGCTTCCCGTTACCAGCGGGCTGCAGACGGATCCGGTTGAACTAAAAGGTGTGTGGCTTGAGGCCTGAGGTGGACGTTGGCAGCTTTCTCCGGCCGGCAGCTTGAGATTAAGTGCTGTTCTTCGATGGCGCTGTGCGGAGCCAGGCCAGGGCAAGTCGTTGCTCTTCGAAGGTCCTGGCTTCAATATTGAGATGTATCTCCCTGTCTTTGGCGAAGACAAAGGGCAATTTCATGAGATCTCCGTCTATATTGATAGCTCCTTCCAGCTGCATGTGCTTCTTAAAATCCAGCTCTCCCCGCCCATACCATTTGAAAAGGGCTTCCTTGGAGCTCCATATCAGGGTCAGGAATTCCTGGTATACCCGGCCCCGCAGGCCCCATTGTTCCAGGAAGCGGGTATAGTCTTCATTAAAAAATTGGGATTCTTCCTCACTGAGGAATTTATGCGCCACCATCTCGATCCGGGGGGTGATCAGCTCGATGTCGACCCCTACCCTGCTATTGCTGCTGATGATGGCAGCGGCGTACTGTCCGCAATGTGAAATAGAAAAATGATACTTTTCGCTTTCCAGGAAAGGCTTGCGGGTGTCGGCGATACGGATGTCTTCCAATGGGAAATCCGGGAAAAGGAAAGACAGCAGGTAGCGGCCTGCCAGGTGCTGCAAACGCTTGAAAGGATGGGATACATCTCTTTTCAAAGGTACTTTTTCCAGGAAAAAGGATTCCGGCTCTTCGATATGCCAGATCCCCAGTTTCGTTCCCTGGTTGATATTATGTTGATAAAACAGGGGCATCTTTAAAATTATAGAAGCATCTTCGCATTATACTCTTTTGCAGTTTTTGCGTTTTGCCATAATGATCAATTCGCAAGCTTAATATAACGTACAATTTGCAAATTTAACCAATTTCATCATGATCCTGTCCGACTCACGTATTCTGGAAGAGATAGAAAAAGGAACGATCAAGATCGAGCCCTACGATCGCGGCTGCCTGGGCAGTAATTCCTATGACATACACCTGGGAAAATGGCTGGCTACCTACCGTGAACATATCCTGGACGCCAAAAAGCACAATGAAATAGAATATTTCGAGATCCCGGAAGAAGGTTTTGTATTATACCCGCATATTTTCTACCTGGGGGTCACTGATGAATATACGGAGACCCATGCGCATGTTCCTTTCCTGGAAGGGAAGTCCTCTACCGGCCGCCTGGGCATCGATATTCATGCCACTGCCGGCAAGGGGGATGTGGGATTTTGCGGCAACTGGACCCTGGAGATCTCTGTCAAGCAACCGGTAAAGGTGTACAAGGGCATGCCGGTAGGGCAGCTTATTTATTTTCCGGTGGATGGGGAGATCCTGGTGAAATACAATCAGAAAAAAGACGCCAAATACAGCGGTCAGATCAATAAGCCTGTGGAGAGCATGATGTGGAAGAATAAGTTTTAGAGCGAAACGGGAGGGATTGAAATGGAAAGCCCGGCCCGAAGGGGCACGCCATCCTAAATCGCCTCCCAGCCATTCTTTTTTGCATAGGCGATCAGCCAGGCGATGACCTCGTTGTAGGTCTTTATTCCCTGCGGCTGGTGGTTGGCTTTCAGGTAATTGCCGTAGAGTCTGCGGACAATGGGTTCGAAAGGATTCTCGAATTTCCTGTTGAACGCCTGCAGTTCCCGGTAATCCCGGCGAATGCCCGGCTTTAATTGTTCCCGGAAGGGCCTGACCAGGTTGGAATCCAGCAGGTATAATTCCCGGGCTGCGTATAAATACAGATCGAAATAAACGGAGTATTGAAAAGACTTATCGGAGGACGATCTGGCGGCGAGATACCCTACAAAATTGGCTTCATTTTCTTTCGCGTATCCCAATTGGTGCGCCATCTCATGGCAGGTAGTATAGGGTTGTGAAAAAACGGGATCGGCCGTATTTACCTGTGCCTCGCCGGTAAATGGATTATAATAACCGCCGAAACCGAGGTAATTGTCTATATAGTAGAACAGGGAGGATTTGATGGAGGGAGCCGCATAGGTGAAGCGGGTGTCGTGGGCCGATAGGTCCGTATAGGATTGAACGGCGCCTTTGAATACTGTCCCGGCGTGGGCAAGCGGCGGCCTGGTCAGCCTGGCTGCGCTGTCCAGATCGTTCAGCCGGACGGTGACGCACCGCAACAGGTCTGTCAGCTCCTCCGTAGAATAGGGCTGCACGTTGAGCCGGAGCTGGTCGGCGATGCCCGGCCGATCGTAGTTAAGTCCCCATAGTCCGTTGAAGAGTACGTAAATAAGGAGGCAAACGAAGGCGGTACCGCGGAGCCGGCCAAGCAGCCAGGGGCCATTGACTTGTCTTTTGACGAGCCGGTTCACCAGGCGGATGAGGGCTATGATCAACCAGATGATGATGACCCCATATAGGATATCCCCGATGCTAAAGGGCAGCCATCCGAACAGGATACGCTGCAAACGGGCGATGAACGGGTAAAAGCCCATCGTATAATACCGTTCCACGGCTCCGGGAAAGAAGGAAAGGATCTTGATCGCTGCCGCCAGGATCACGAGGCATATCCAGGCTATCTTGTTTTTACCGAACATAGCGTTAAAAATACTGCAAATATCAGATCATCCGTGTTAAATTGCGGTCCTAAAATGCCCTGGGGGCGTTTTGCCGTAAGGCGATCATTAGACCCGGGCGCGGCAGTCCCACGGGCTGCAAGCCCGCTCAAAAGCGCCGCCGGCGTTGGCTAACCGGCAAAGCGAAATTCTACAAACCTTAGACAATGCGCTAAGTTTCTGAGAAAGGCGTTTCCGCACATTGTAAATTGCTGCCATGAATATAGATTTTAACAAAAATGAAGACGCGATGAAGATGTTGCTCAGCCAGATGAGGATCAGGCTGGACACGATCGCATTGGGAGGGGGTAAAAAAGCGATCGACAAGCAACGGGAGAAAAACAAGCTCACTGCCAGAGAGCGTATCGATTACCTGATCGACGAAGGCAGCTCTTTCATTGAGATCGGCGCTTTTGCCGGGTATGAAATGTATGAGGAACAGGGGGGATGTCCTGCCGGCGGTACGGTAGCCGGTATCGGTTATGTCAGTTACCGGCAATGTATAATTGTAGCGAATGACCAGACGGTAAAGGCCGGGGCATGGTTTCCCATCACGGGAAAAAAGAACCTGCGCATGCAGGAGATCGCCATGGAAAATCATTTGCCTGTTATATACCTGGTGGATAGCGCCGGTGTATTTCTACCCATGCAGGATGAGATATTCCCGGATAAGGAGCATTTCGGCCGCATCTTTCGTAACAATGCCCGTATGAGCGCTATGGGCATTACGCAGATCGCCGCTGTCATGGGAGCGTGTGTGGCCGGCGGGGCCTACCTGCCGATCATGAGTGACGAGACCCTGATGGTAGAAGGCAACGGGTCTATTTTCCTGGCCGGTCCTTACCTGGTAAAAGCGGCCATCGGGGAAGATACGGATGCGGAAACTTTAGGGGGGGCCGCCACCCATACAGAATTATCGGGCATTGCGGACTATAAATTCAAGACGGAACAGGAATGCCTGGACCAGGTTAAAAAGATCATGAGCAAGCTGGGGGGATCCGGGACTGCCGCCGGCAGCTTACCATCGGGCGAACCGACTGCGGGTCTGGCCGGGAAAGGATCGGCTGCTATGACTGCCATAACCGCCATAACAGGAACCGGATTACCAACCGGCCTGTTCAACCGGGTTACTCCGGTGTTGCCGCTTAAGAATGCGGAAGAATTGCATGGCATACTTCCGGAAGATCCTTCCAAGCCGTATGATATGGTCGATATCATCGAGCGGATCGTGGATGATTCCGCCTTTGAGCAGTTTAAGGCGGATTATGGCAAAACGATTCTCTGTGGGTATGCGCGGATCGAAGGATGGGCGGTGGGTATTGTCGCCAATCAGCGGAAGATCGTAAAGAGCAGGAAAGGAGAAATGCAGATGGGCGGCGTCATTTACAATGACAGTGCGGATAAAGCAGCCCGGTTTATCATGAACTGCAATCAGAAAAAGATCCCGCTTGTCTTTCTACAGGATGTGACCGGATTTATGGTGGGATCCCGCAGCGAGCACTCAGGTATCATTAAGGATGGGGCCAAAATGGTGAATGCGGTAGCCAATTCGGTGGTGCCGAAAATCACCATTGTCATTGGCAACTCTTATGGTGCGGGTAATTATGCGATGTGCGGGAAGGCGTATGATCCGCGATTCATCTATGCCTGGCCCACGGCCAGGATCGCCGTTATGGGGGGAGAGCAGGCAGCAAAGACCTTATTACAGATACAGGTAGGCGCCCTGAAGAGCAAGGGGGAGATCATCGATCCGGCAGTAGAGAAGAAGCTGCTGGACGAGATCAAAGGACGTTATGAGAAGCAGACCAGTCCTTATTATGCTGCTGCCCGTCTATGGGTAGATGCGATCATCGATCCGGCGGACACCCGAAAGGTGATTGCGGAAGGGCTGCAGGCCGCTGCGCATAATCCCCATATGGAGGAATTCAGGACAGGCGTGATACAAGTTTAATTTTTTATTTTTACTATGCACAGCAACGAACTGATCATGTACACCGATGGGTCTTCCCGCGGTAACCCGGGACCCGGCGGTTATGGAACGATTTTAATGTGGGGAGATATCCGCAAAGAGTTATCGGGTGGATTTCGGCGTACGACGAATAACCGGATGGAATTGATGGCGGTGATCGCCGGTCTGGAAGCGCTCAAAAAAGAAGGGATGAAGGTCACCGTTTATTCCGACAGTCAGTATGTTGTAAAAGCCTGGGAGCAAGGCTGGCTTAAGAATTGGGTCGCTACTAATTTCAAGGGAGGTAAAAAGAACAAGGACCTCTGGCTGCATTTTAATGAATTGGCAAAAAAACACCAGGTCCGTTTCGTTTGGGTGAGAGGGCATGCGGATAATCCTTATAACAACCGTTGCGATATACTCGCTACAACTGCTGCTGACGGTAAGGATCTGGCTGTGGATGAAGTTTTTGAAAGCGAATCAGGCAAGTAATAACCCGCATCAATGAGCGCACTTTTCTCCGGATGGGTGCACTTCCATTGAAATGAGCGCGGTGAGCTTACGTACGGTAAAAATGTCGGTGGATAAGAAAAATAAAAAGGCATGGGGGAAGTGATTATTTTTGTGCTAAATCGGAGGAATATGACTACAAGCGGCATTCATTTATTTCAAATGCTAAAACCCAAAGTCGGCGATCAGGAAGCCGGGGCCCTGATTGACTATGTGGACATTTCATTGAAAGAAAATAAGAGGGATATTCAGGAGGCTAATCTCAGAACTTTGGTCACTAAAGAAGACCTTGCGAATACCAGAGAAGAGCTTAAAAATGACATGGCAAAGACGAAGGAAGAGCTCAAAGCTGATGTAGCGAAGACAAGAGAAGATCTCAAAGATGTCAAATCTGATACTATTCGCTGGATGTTTGCCTTCTTTATCACTATGATGCTGACGATCCTGGGCCTGTATCTAAAGCACTAAAACCTTTCTGCTATCCAACCTGCTCCTCCCGGGAGTCGATCATTTCGTTAAAATGGATAGCTAATTTATTTACATAATAAACTGAAAGGTATGACCAATCTCAAAACTCCGGCCAATAGGGAAGACTTTGTAAACAGGATAGAAGACTTCAAAGATGAACCAGCAAATAACAAAGAAGATTTCCTAAAAATTGCAAACCGGCTTGAAATCAGGCTTCTTGAGTTCAAATCTGATATTCTGAATTTTATGCTTTTCTTATATATCATCACGATGATCGCGATCTTAGTCCTGTACCTAAAACATTGAAGTTGTACTATGAAAATCTCAAAAGAAAATAAAATTTTACTCTCAAAATAATTAGCAAGCTTCCCGAAGCATCATCTGAGCGTCATCATCTGAGCTTCATTATCCTGAGCGTCATCATCCTGAGCGTCATCATCTGAGCGTCATTATCCTGAGCATCATCATCCTGATCTTTATTTTTGGAGCATTAGCTGTTCATAGGCACTGATGCCCGGAAGATCACTGTATTTTCCCGGCCCCGTAAATCCAGTTTCGCCTGGTCGAAAGCTAAAAAAGCTTCTCCGGTCTTACGGGTAAAGAGATTGGAGGGATCCTCTTCCACAAACACTTCCCCTTCCATAACGATAAAGATCTCAACGGAGCGTGCTACGATGGTCACCAGCTCATTTTGCTGAAGGGAGATCCTGCTCAGCTCAAAATCAGGGGCGGGTGTCCGATAGATAATGATGGAGCCGTCCACGTGTGGTTGGGCAATGCCAGTTGGATCGCTGGAGATGATCCGGGGGTGAGTAGCTTCAAATTTAACGTGCTTCAGCAGTTCCGGCACATCGACATGTTTAGGGGTCAGCCCTCCCCTCAGGACATTATCAGAATTGGCCATGATCTCTACGTTCTGTCCTTCCAGGTAGGCATGCGGTAAACCCGCATCCTGGAAAACGGCTTCCCCGGGATGGAGATTCAACAGGTTGAACAGGTAAATAGAAAAGATCCCTCTGTCTATCTTTCCGGGTTCATTATACGTTTCGGCAGCCCGGGCAGCCCAGAAATGCTCTTCATTCCTGGACAAGCGTCCGGCAAGGTACGCCGGGCTGATGCGATCGAGTAAGGGCTGTAACACCTCGTTCACTTTGGATTGCGGCAGCTCCATCACCGTCTTATATAACTCCTGGTATCCATGCTCCTTAAACACCGGCGCCAAAAATGCCAGCTCAGGGATAACCTGTAAGATCTGAACCAGCGCTGTGGCCGGCTTGAACCCATGCAGGAGCCAGAATTCACTCAGCGCCACCATTAATTCCGGCTTATGGTTATCGTCTTTATAATTCCGGTCTGGTGCGGTGAGGGCAATGCCCTTTTCATTTTCCGCCGCAAACTCCAGCTCCGCATTCTTTTTGGAAGGATGCACCTGGATCGACAACATATCTTTCACATCAAGGATCTTCAGGAGGTAAGGCAGTCTTCCAAATCGCTCAGCCACATAAGATCCCAGCGTAGACGCAGGCCATTCTTTAATATAGAGGTTAAGGGGAACGGTCATGGTCCAGGAAGAAGGACGTTCTGTCCCGGCAGCCTGTCCGTAAGTAACAGGGGGGGCGATCACGAGCTCCGAAGGAGCATTGTCATGGGCACCCATCCAATATTCGGCAAAAGGCCGATCTTCCGGATTAGGAACAGAAAGCAGGCGGGGTATAAAGGAATGTCCGCCCCAGGCATAATGCTGTACTTTCCCTTTCAATTTGAAAACGTTATTTTCCTGCTTCATGTCGATAATTTTTTAGCGCTGTTTAGCTGTTTTTTGCGACCTTACCGGGCGAATGCCAGCTGGCATCCGGCAGCAGGCTGAAGGCTTTCAGCGGATCCGGTTCCATCTGCGCCAGGATCGTATCCGCCTTTGGCCGCCAAAATTAAACAAAAAAGAATACGAATGTCCACGCATATTGATTTTGGGAAAAAAGGAGAGGAGCTGGCGGCTGGATGGCTTACCAGGAAAGGGTTTGAGATCCTGCACCAAAACTGGCGGTCCGGCCGGTATGAAGTGGATATCATTGCGCGCTACCGGGGAGTCATCCATTTTATCGAAGTCAAAGCCGGCCGATCGAACGCCTATGGACAGCCGGAAGAAAGAGTCAGTAAAAGTAAAATTAAACATGTGATGAAAGGAGCTGCTGCGTGGCTCTATCAGTTCCCCGGCCATAAAAGGGTACAGTACGATGTGCTGGCTATTACGTTCCGGGGTGATGCGGAGCCGGAATATTTTTTATTTGAAGATGTATATGCCTGATCCTACAATTCCCCCTTTTCCGCCTTCTCCATAATAAATTCCACTACCCGGTAAGTAGCCGGGCAATATTCAATATTCTGCTTGTACATATGCATATACTCAACCATCTTCCTTTTGTTGTGATGGGGGAATCCGGCGCAATCCCGGGGACGGACCGCATAGATATCACACATATTGGTCTTCAGGTCCAGGAACTGACAGGGTTGCTTCACATTCATCCAATCGCCAGTCCTGTCCTTATACAGCCATTTTTCGCGGAATGCCTTATCCGTCATTCCCAGATGAGCGGAGATGCGCTTCACATCTTTCTTCGTATAGGTAGGGGACATGGTCTTGCAGCAATTAGCGCAATCCAGGCAATCCGTCTTTGCCCAGGCAGCCTTGTCCGCCACTGTAACAAGATTGTCCAGTCCTCGTGGCTGCTTCTTCTCCAGCCGGGTGAGAAATCCTTTAACCCGCCTTTTATTATGATGGACTATTTGCCTGAATGATCGCAAGTTGACTGTTGCCATGCGGAAAACTTATTAAATATATAAAAAGCAAATATGCCGCAAAGGCAGGGAGTTACAAAGAAAATTTTCAGGTTTAGCACCTAAACCGGCCATCACCCGGTCGTGAACAAGGTACTTTGGTCGAAGTTCACCGACATGTATGCGTATTCCAGCAAGAATTACATTTCAACTAATTCTTTGCCGGAATGTATTTAAAGACTAAATTTCCCCGCATGTGGGAACCCTATAAAAAAGGATACAAAGGCTGGCTCCGGCTGGAGAAATCCCTTTCGGATAATTCCGTGGAAGCCTATCTGCGGGACCTAGATAAGCTGACCCGGTTCCTGGAGGTCACGCAATCCCTGAAAGCCCCTGATGCCGTTGAATTAAAGGACCTGCAACGATTTCTTCAATGGATCGGCGAGCTGGGCCTCAATGCGGCCACACAGGCCCGGATCATATCGGGCATCCGTTCCTTTTATAAATATTGCTACATAGAAGAGATCGTCAAAAAAGATCCTACGGCCCTGCTGGAAGCCCCCAGGCTGAAAAGGGCCCTTCCGGATGTGCTGAGCTTTGACGAGATCGAAGCCATTATTGGCCAGATCGATCTGAGTAAGCCGGAAGGGGGGCGCAATAAAGCTATCCTGGAGACTATGTACAGCTGCGGACTTCGGGTCAGCGAAGTCGTGAACCTTCGGATCTCCTGCCTTTACCTGGACACGGGTTTTATCCGGGTGATCGGGAAGGGAGACAAAGAAAGACTGGTGCCGATCGGCGATGCTGCGATCAAATACATCCAGCTCTATCAGCGGGAGATCCGCGTACATTCGGCTATTCAGCCGGGCAATGAAGATATCCTTTTCCTCAACCGGCGGGGGCGCAAGCTCAGCAGGGTAATGATCTTTTTAATGCTGAAGGACCTGGTGGCCAGGGCCGGTATCCCCAAAAATGTTTACCCCCATACCTTTCGTCATTCTTTTGCCACCCATCTCGTGGAAGGAGGGGCCGATCTGCGGGCCGTACAGGAAATGCTGGGGCATGAGAGCATCACTACTACCGAGATCTATACGCATCTGGACCGGGAATACTTACGGGAGACCCTGCACCGGTACCATCCGGGGTTTAAGAATTAACCCTTACAATACCATTAGCTTCCGCGTAACTATTTTTCCTGTTCCGTGATGGGACAGCTTTACGAAATAGGCTCCTGCAGACAGCGACGCGGGGATATTCAATAATTCCGTCTGCGACTTATCGCTCCATTCTACCAATCTTTCCTGTAGTAAGGCACCATTTGCACTAAACAATTCCAGCTTGTATTCCCCCGAAAGGTCCGGGGGAAAGGACAGCTTCACTGTCGTGCCGCGGGCGGCAGGGTTGGGATAAAGGGTCAGCTCCTTTTTGGGAAAACCAATAAAGGCAAGGGTGTCTTTTACCAGGTCCTTTAGAATGGAAGATGATTTTTCGATCGCAACGGCAGCAACGGCGCCTCCTGTAATATACCGGCAACGGGTGACGCCATATCCCCGGACCACCACCGGCGGCAGAACGGCATACTGTGGCGTGTCGGCCTGCATGGGGATCTTCGTAATGGCCAGCGGCTCCCCCAACAGTCTTTTATCGTGCTGGCTTACCGGGGGGGCTGCGGCTTTCGCCTGAGCCGATACCTCAGAAGACACCAGTAATCCGGCCAGGAGGAAATTCAAAAGGTTAGCTATCCTTCTTTTTCTTTCGGGCGCCGGAAGCAGGTTCCTGTCCAGCTGGCCGGCAGAAAAACGGCCACAGACCTTGCCGTCGGCATTTGTCAGCCAGGATAATATTTCCCGGTCGCTCATAAGACTGAAATCCACCACGGTCTTCAGGCAGGAGGTGCAGTGGCGCCCACCGGCCGAGGGTAACATATCCTCCCAATTTTCTCCGCAGGGATGGGGAACGCGAATTTGTAATTTTTTTGACATGATAGCCTGTTTTATTACGGGATGCAGGGGCAGGAGAAATTACACAGGAACGAAGAAATTTTTAATTACTTTAGAGCAGGAGATCCCATTGCCTTTTTTAAAGAACATACCGCCCCATTCCGTTAGCGACGCCGATCTGGTCGCAGCCTACCGGCGATCAGCCGATCTTACCATACTGGCAGTCCTGTACCAACGTTATATGGACCTCCTCTATGGGGTATGCCTGAAATATCTGAAGGAGCCGGAAGCCGCCAAAGATGCGGTAATGTCCATTTTTGAGGAACTGGCACAAAAGCTGCAGAAACACGAAGTGGATAATTTTAAAGGGTGGTGTTATACCCTGGCTAAGAATCACTGCCTGATGCAGTTGCGGTCATCCAAACGGATAAGGACCCGGGAGTTAAAAGAGGATTCTGTGCAATCGGCGGAAGAATTGCATCTGAATGGTATCATGGAGAAGGAGGAACACCTTGAAAAGCTGTCAAAATGCCTGGGCGCCCTTACTCCTGAACAAAAGACAAGCGTTGAACTATTCTACTTACAGAATAAATCTTATAAAGAGATCGAAATGGTCACCGGGCTGGAATGGAATAAAGTCAGGAGCCATATACAAAACGGAAGGAGAAATCTGAAGATCTGCATGGATAAACAGGAAGGGAAAGATGTGGAGATCACACTGAAGGACATAGAGCCCCCTGTAATAAGCACTATTATTAAATGAGCAGCAACGATAAAAATAACAATCTTTACTCCGCCTCGGATATTCAAAAATACCTGAGAGGGGAATTGTCTGCTCCTGAAATGCACCAATTGGAAAGGGCCGCCCTGGAGGACCCTTTTCTGGCCGATGCACTGGAAGGAATGGAAATTTATCCGGGGCTCCCGTCAGCACGCAATTTCCAGGAGGATCTGGACGAGCTGCAGCAAAGAATGAATAAACGGGTAACCCCCAAAGACAGGGCAGGTCTCCTCCATTTTTTCCGTCCTGCATGGAGGATCGCTGCTGTGATCATCCTGTTGCTGGGATTGGGTGTCACCGTTTATTTTACCTTTTTGAACCAGGCGGGGAAAGATAAATTGGCGTCCGATTCCGGCGTTGCGGTCGGGACTGTCGCCAGGCCCATTCCTGCAGCCGGGACCATATCTGCTACGGACAGCCTGGTTTCCCCATCCGCCCCGCCAGCCAATAAGCCGCAACAGGAAATAGCTAAAAGAGAAGAAATAGCCTCCGGGAATGCCAGCCATCTCCGGGAAGTGGAAGAGACAGGAAAGACGACAGGCGCATCTGAAGAGGCAACGGCAAAAAGGGTCAACGATAGCCGGGACAGGACGCACTTTTCTGCGCCTGCCAATGCCATCTCCCCGGCGCCTGCCAATGCGCCCCCTCCTGCATCTGTCAATGCGCCCCCTCCTGCACCTGCCCATGCACTGCAGGCTGTCCGGCTCAGGCGCCTGCACGACAAAGAGGTCGCAGAAATGGTTCAAACAAATCCGCCCTTCCGGAAACAAGCGAGCGCCTCCTCTATCCCGGATTCCTTCAAGTTACAGAGCGATTCGGCGGCCTTTTCGAACGGGTTAGTCGTCCAGGAGAAGCAGCCCTCGCATGCCGCGTTGGACAAGATGAGCTTAAACAGGATGCTCTTAAATAAGCAAGCCGGCTTGAAAACAAGCGCTTTGCAGCAATCCGATCAGGTCGTCTTTACCGGGAGGGTGACCGATCTGAATAACAACGCACTTTCCGGCGCCTCGCTCCACCTGAATGGCAACTACCTGACCAGGCAGAATGGCAATTACCTGGCTAGACAGAATGGCAATTACGCTACCAGCCAGAATGGTAATTACCTGGCCAGCACGGTAACAGATAAGTATGGAAATTTCAGCCTGACATTGCCCAAAAAGGACTCCATCTTTAAGCTTACGGTAACCTATGTAGGATATGAGCAGGCTTCTGTGGGCCTGAACGTTGAGAACAGGACAGGAAATATCATCCAGCTTCAACCCCAGGCCGCCTCACTGAATGAAGTAGTAGTGTCGGGTTATGGCGCCAAAAGAAAAGAGATCTTACAAGACAATAGCGAACCTAAAAAAGAATTCTTTACCAGCAGAGCCATTCCTGCTGAAGGCTGGCCAGCCTATAATAGCTACCTGGAAACCAATAAAAAAACAAAAAACCCGGATTCTACGCTGAAAGGAAATGAGACCATCTCCTTTATAGTCAGTAAGGAAGGACTTCTATCTTCTTTTAAAGTTGAGCAATCTCTCTCCCCGGCTCATGATTCCGCGGCTATCCATCTGATACGACAAGGGCCTTCCTGGAAATTGCTCAAAGGCAAAAAGGCCCGGGCCTATGTGACCATTCCTTTCTAAACCGATCTGTAATGGACCATTCAGCTATCCTGAAAAATATTGCCAAACATATCACCCTCGATGAAAAGGAGATAGCCCGTTTTACTTCCCTCCTTTCCTACCGGGAAGTAAAGAAAAAAGAGAGCCTCCTGCGGGAAGGGGAGCGCTGCAGGAATATCAACTATGTACAGAGCGGTGTCTTAAGGGCTTACTATATCGATAAGGAGGGGAATGAAAGTATTATCATGTTTGCGATCAATGACTGGTGGGTTACGGATATTTACAGCTTTACAACCGGCCATCCGGCGGTCATGCATATTGATGCGCTGGAAACCAGCACGGTCTTTCAGCTGCCCAAAAATGATCTGGAAACTTTGTTCGTGGAAATCCCCGCGTTTGAACGTTTTTTCCGGATCATCATGCAAAATTCTTATATCCGGGAACAGCTGAGGTCCATACAGAACCTTTCTCTTTCCGCCGAGGAACGCTATCTGAACTTTACCCAAAAATATCCCGACTTTATGCAGCGGATCTCGCAGAAGCAAATAGCTTCTTACTTAGGCATTACGCCCGAATTCCTGAGTGTTATCCGCAGCAAGCTCCGCAAGGGCGCAGACCGGGACGAACGTGCTAATGATCTGTCCTGAAGTATTTCACCGCCTAACGTAGGGGTAAGTACTTAAAAACAATAAGCATGTCCGGTTATTGCCATTAAAGCGCCTACCTCTGCAATAACAATGATGGAAAGCCGTTGAAGGTCCGCTACAAGTCGATTATCCCTCATCAATCTTTTCAGGAGCAGTATTTTATTATTACTGCTGATCCCATGCAGCCCTGGGGATCTATTATCCAAACCAACCAGGCGCTTTCAGTAAAATTTCCGATTGGAAAATACGGCCGGTAACGATGACCGGTGCAAGCTTTTATTTAAATTTTTTCACCAATAATAATTCGAATCTATGAGTGTTTTAAAAATTATTCCGGCCTTATTGATCTTATCGATACTAAGTTGTAAAAAAGATGACAGCCCGGGGGGAGGAGCGCCAACTGTTACATCAACAGATCCGGCCAACAGTATAACCGGGGTCGCCCGGAACAAGGAAATCTCCTTTACTTTCAGCGAGGCAATGGATCCTTCGACGATCAATGCTACTACCTTTACCTTGAAGCAGGGTTCAACGAACGTGGCAGGTACCGTAACCTATTCGGGCACTACGGCAACCTTTACCCCAACGGCAGTCCTTTCGTCCGCTACATCCTATACTGCCACCGTCACTACCGGGGCAAAAAATGCAGCAGGAGTAAGTCTTTCCAGTAATTCAGTCTGGACTTTCACGACCGGAGGCAGCGCCTCTGCCTTATCCGTGATCGATCTGGGTACAGCAGGAAATTATGTTATCGTTGCTAAAACAGCCATCAATAACAGTGCTACATCAGCCGTTACGGGCGATCTGGGCCTGAGCCCGGCGGCTACTTCCTATATCACCGGATTTTCCGTGACCAATGCGACCGGGTATGCGACTTCAGCCCAGGTAACCGGTAAGATATACGCAGCGGATATGGCGGCGCCGACGCCCATTAACATGACTACGGCAGTAAATAATATGATCACGGCCTATAATGATGCGGCAGGGCGTCCCTCGCCTGATTTTTCGGAACTCGGCACAGGAAATATCGGGGGGAAAACATTAAGCCCGGGGCTCTATAAATGGACGACTACGGTTACTATGCCAACAGATGTGACTATTGCAGGCGGCCCGAACGATGTCTGGATCTTTCAGATCTCCAAGGACCTGTCCATGAGCTCAGCCGTAAAGATCACGCTGAGCGGAGGTGCGCAGGCTAAAAATATTTTCTGGCAGATAGCAGGCCAGGCCACCTTAGGCACCACCTCTCATTTCGAAGGAATTATTTTGTCGATGACTGGTATTACCTTTCAAACAGGAGCTTCCATCCATGGCCGGGCCCTTGCGCAGACCGCCGTCATCCTGGATGCCAATGTCGTCTCCAAGCCATAAGATATCAAGAACCCCCTATTGTAGCGAGGCTGTATCATTTTGATACAGCCTCTTTTTATTCGGATCCCCTGTGATAGAGACAATTTCCGTTTTGCAATAACCAGGGTCTTCATTTTACTTTTGAGCCCTCTCCTTTTTTATACCGGTACTTCCTGCTTTCTTAATGTATCTTAAGAGCGTTCTGTTTCCGGATCTCTACTTTTGAGGCTCATTAATCAAAACAGGTAATTATGATGATCTTAATTGCAGGCCCTTACCGCAGCGGTACAGGAGATGACCCGGCCCTGATGGCCGAAAATTTAAACCGCCTGGAAGAAGCAGCCCTTCCTTTGTTCAGAGCAGGGCATATTCCTATGATCGGTGAGTGGGTAGCGCTTCCGCTGCTGTGCCAGGCCGGCTCAAAAGTACCCGGGGATAAGCCATATAATGAAATTGCTTACCCGGTAGCGCATCGACTTCTGGAAAAATGCGATGCGGTCCTTCGCCTGGAGGGGGCCTCCAAAGGAGCAGATGAAGACGTCCGGATTGCAAAGGAACGGGGTCTACCGGTCTATTATAACCTGGAAGAGGCGTTGAAAGGATAAATGCCGGCCGGAATGTTGCGACAGTCTAATGGTATCGTTATGGTAGTATGGCAGTATCATTGTGCCGGTCTGGCCGGATCGCTGCCCCTTCGCAGCCATTGGATGCCTTCGCTCAGCAACACCACGCCTATGGCGCCTACGACGTTGAACCACAGGAAGCTCAGGTGCACGATCCCCTTGCGGCTAAGGATCGTAAGAATGATAACGGCGATCTCCACGATCACGGCGCTGGTGAATACGGCTGCTCCTCCTACCCTCTTCCGGTAAAAAGCGACCAGGAAAATGCCCAGGATCACGCCATAGAACATAGAGCCCAATACATTCACCGCCTCGATCAGGCTATTGCCGAGATTATAAGCCAGCTGCGCTACGGCTACGCAGAAGATCCCCCAGAACAGGGTATACATCCGCGACAGGCGATATTCTCTTTCCGTAGAAAGCTCTTTTTTGGAGAACCGTTTATGAAAGTCTACGATCGTACAGGAAGAAAGGGAATTCAGGGTGGCCGCAATGGAACCCCAGGCTGCCAGGAAAATAACGGCGATCAATAATCCGATCAATCCCTTAGGCAAATAATCCATTACGAACCGGAGGAAAATATAATTGGTATCGTTGTCGTCGCCTCCGACCTGCTTGTCATTTAACCAGCGCCGGATGGTAGCCTTGTAGCCGGCTTTTTTTACTTCTGCCGCCTGCAGCCGTTCTTCAGTTTGCCGGATGGCCGCAGCCTGCTGATCCCGTCCCGCCATACGCTGGTCCTGTGCTGACGCCTGCTGGTCCTGTCCTGTTGTCTGCTGGTCCTGTCCCGTTGTCTGCTGGTCCTGTCCTGATGTCCGCTGGTCCTGTGCTGATGTCCGCTGGTTCTGTCCTGACGCCTGACCTGCTGCATTTTGAGGCTGCTCCGCTGCCCGTTGATCATGACCGGCGCCGAGGGAAAGCCAATTCCTCTCTTTTATCCGCTCTGCTTCCACCGTTTCGTAGGCGCTGTTCACCAATACCAAAGAATCCTTGTATTTGGATTTCGACAAGAGATCTATCTGCGACTGGTTGAAAAAAACAGGTTCCTTATTGAATTGATAGAAGGAAAACACCAGTACACCCAGCAACAGGATCAGGAACTGCATCGGCACCTTCACCAATCCGTTCATCAGCAGACCGAGCCGGCTTTCGCTTAATGAGCGGGCAGTGAGATAACGTCCCACCTGCGACTTGTCCGTTCCGAAATAGGACAAAGCCAGGAAAAATCCGCCGATCACCCCACTCAATAAATTATACCGGTCATTCCAGTCAAAGCCTTTTTCACTTATCCCGGTGGTAATGATATTCAGCTTACCCGCTTTCCCGCCAAGATGCAGGGCTTCTGAAAAACCGATATGGGGAGGCAGGCGGTGAATGACCATATATCCGGCTATGCACATGCCGCCGAATATAATGATCAGCTGAAGCTGCTGTGTATAGGCTACTGCTTTAGCGCCACCCATCACCGTATAGATGATGAGCAGGCCGCCCATGAAGATATTGGTCCATAAAATATCCCAACCCAAAAGAGAAGACAGGATAATTGAGGGGGCCGAAATACTAATGCCGGTAGACAAGCCCCGCTGCAGAAGGAAGAGGAAAGAGGTGAGGGTCCGCGTCCGGAGGTCAAATCGTTGTTCCAGGAATTCATAGGCTGTATACACCTTCAGGCGGTGAAAGACGGGGACGAAGGTGATGCAAAGCACGACCATGGCCAGGGGCAGTCCAAAATAGTATTGAATGAACCGCATGCCGTCCGTATAGGCCTGTCCCGGAGCGGACAGGAACGTGACGGCGCTGGCCTGCGTGCCCATGATACTCAGCATCACCATGTACCAGGGCACTGTTCTGTTGCTGAGAAAATACCCTTCCATATCCCTGCTGGTACGTCCCTTATACAAGCCATAGGCAACCATTCCCAGTAAGGTAACGACCAATACTATCCAATCAGGCCAGCTCATGAAAAATGTTTGGTAAGGAAATTAAAGAAGAGGATCAGGAGCAGCAGGAAGCCGATCACCAGTGCATACCAATAGCTCCATTTCTTAAATAATGGAACATCTTCCTTTTGTGTATCCTCATTCATATTGTGTATCCTTGTACAGATGAAGCAATTTATTTCTTGTTCCTGTCCCTCTCCCGCTGTCTGTCCCTTTCCCGGTCCCGGTTTGCGATCAGCGAAGCGACCAATAATCCCACGGCAAGGCCCACGATGAGCCCGAATGTCGCTCTTTTGATAAAACGTCCTACCACGAGCCCGACAACAATGGCTGTTACAATAGCGATATCTCTTCTTCGATTCATATAATTAATTAACTTCAATATTCCTCATCAAAACCCTTTCTTTTGATTAAGCGCAATGATATTTGCCAGCAGCCGGTAAGCGCCCGGCACTCCGGCAGGAAGTTCCCGGAAAAAGACCAGGCCTGTATAAACGAACTTTCCCTTTCCGTAACCGGCTATCACCAGGCTGCCTTTCTGATCGGATTCCCCCGGGTCTTTCATGGACAAGACTGTCTCATAGGCCGGATCGGTCTGTCCGGCAAAATAAATACCCCGTTCCTGGATCCATCCTTCGAAATCTTTATCCGTGATCTTATTCGGGAAATTCAGCACCGGATGTGCCGGCTGCAGGAAGTTCACGCGGGCGTTCTCATCCGTCACCCGGATATTGGCCACGGCGAAGGGGAATGGCCCTATATTGGTTTTCACCTGTCCCAGATCCTCGCGGTTGTACTGAACGATAAGGTTGCCTCCTTCTTTCACATACTCCATGAGCACGTCATGACGGGCCGTCAGCCAGTCATGGACATCATAGGCGCGGATGCCGGTGAGGATGGCGTCGAAGGATCGCAGGTTAGCCGGCGTAATATCTTTTTCTTTGAGCAGCACGACTTCATACCCCATCTGTACCAGGGCCTGCGGCACTTTGTCTCCGGCCCCTTCGATGTAACCGATCCGGTGACCGGCCGTTTTTACATCTGCCAGCACAAACTTTTCGACCGCGGGACGGAAATAATCGATGCGGGGAATATGATCATAAGAGACGGTTCGCAATTGCAGGGCGGTATCCTTCCGGCCGTTATGGTCGAGCAACAGATTGGCTGTCATCGAACCCGTGGCGCCGGCGGCAGGCCGGGCCG
The DNA here is from genome assembly GCA_015655015.1 of Chitinophagales bacterium. Taxonomy (GTDB): domain Bacteria; phylum Bacteroidota; class Bacteroidia; order Chitinophagales; family Chitinophagaceae; genus Puia. The sequence goes on from JAATFV010000054.1 coordinate 18,747, forward strand.
ACCAGGATCCCAGGGCAGCTGCCGTTTGCTGAACCGTAAGTCCTGCCGTCGGGGTCAGCTCCATCTTCGGTAAAGTCCCATGGCCGCCATAACTGGCTGTCTCTACCCGAAATCCTTTTTCTTCTCCATCGGTGAACAGGAGCAGAGATGGATCGAATTGTGCTGTAGCGGGAGGCAGGATCGTCAGCGGTTCATACAGCTCTCCTTTCACTGCGTCGGTGAACTTGTATTGTACGGGACGGGTGAAGACCATTTCTTCCCCGCCCACTGTCAGCCGGAATCGGGCTTCATAGGCAGGAGCGCTCTGCGGATCGCCGATCAGCCGCTGATCCTTTACGTTGAAAGAGCCCGGCGACATTTCTTCCGCCAGCCAGTAGGGCTGGGTAACCGGTGTTTGAGGAGAGACGAAGATATTGTGAGAAAAGTAATAGTTCTTATCCCCCTCCAGCTGCTGACGGTAAGCGGTGTCATAGCTGTCCACGGAAATCCCACGGACAGCGATCGGTGCGTTGAGCCGGTTGTTCAGCACAAAGGATACCGACAGGGAATCTCCCTGTACGGCATAAGGGCCGCGGACCACTGCTTCCAGCCACAGGCCGCTGCAGGCTTCAATCAGCTGCTGCACCTCCCTGAGCTTCTGTGTTTTCCAGTAACAATCTTTTAAGGCGGTAATCGCCTTGTATACGCCTACCAGTCCCGGGACGGAATGCTCGGGATGCAGCAGGGAATACTCCTTTGACAGCTGATCGACCATCCCTTCTATTTTCTCCCCGCCGGGCACGCGGTGCCAGGACGTTACAATATTCTCCATCGGATCTTCATGAGCGGGCTCTCCGGCTACGGGGCGAAAATATTCCATGGACTGGCCACGGGCGGGGGTAAGGGCAGCGCCCTGGCTTTTATGGTTGGTGCGGCTCTCGGCAGCCAGCTCTCCGTAACTTTTTCCCAGGATCGGGTTGTAGTTTCCTACGTCGATCTTCAGCTGGTCGTCACTGGTAGTATTGAAATTACCGAAGTTGAAGGTGTTCCAGAGAATACGTTTGGCCTGCCAGGGCTGGACGCCATATTTGAACTGTTCGGGGAAACGGGAAGGATCTGCCGCTGCTGTAAAGGCTTCATGTGCCAGTACGGCCGATGCGGAATGATGGCCATGACCGGCACGACCGTCTTCGGGGAAGCGGGTGATGATGATGTCCGGCTGGAATTTCCGGATCACCCATACGACATCGCTAAGTATCTTTTCTTTGCCCCATGTCTTCAGGGCTTCGTCTGTCGATTTGGTGAAGCCGAAGTCGAACGCGCGGGCAAAGAACTGATCGGCCCCATCCACCCGGCGGGCGGCCAGCATTTCCTGGGTACGGATAAGGCCAAGCTCTACGCCCTGCTCGTCCCCGATCAGGTTCTGACCGCCATCTCCTCTTGTCATGGACAGATAACCGGTACGGTACAGGCGATCCTTCGCCATGTAGGCGATCAGTCTTGAATTTTCGTCATCCGGATGCGCGGCAACGTACAGTACGGAGCCCAGGACGTTGAGTTTTTTCAGACGGAGGAAGATTTCCGCTGAGGTGATGGTCGCGGGGGACTGGGCGGAGAGGCCGGCGCCTGCCCCGAGGCAGGCGATGAAAAGAGAGGTGGTCATCCAGCGAAAAATAGTAGCCTTGTTCATTCGTTATTCGTTTAGTCTATTTTTTCTTTTATACAGGTTTATTCTTTTACACATTTACACAGCTTTATAGCGGCGGGTTTTCTGAGCGGGCTTGCAGCCCGTGGGGCAACCGCGCCCGGGTCTAATGATGGCAGAACTTCGGTCTCAACACTGTAGAGCCCTCGTTCGTAACCTTCGCTACGCTTGGGTAGGGCAAAACGCCCGTGGCGTTTTAGTTACCAACCAGGAATACAGCATTGCAGAATAGCAATTTCCCATTCTCCCAGAAACTTCGGAACAAGGGATCATCCGCCATATAAATAATCTCCCCTTTTCCCATGTCCTGTACGCCGAAGATCAGGCCGTCCTTCAGTTTTGCTTTTGCCTTGTTGCCGGTAAAGCCGCTGACATAATTATCTTTTTTGATAATTCCCACATTCCAGCCCCCATCCTTAATGAACTCATATACATTATCGTCCTGTTTCAGCGTATAATAATGATCCGGATAGCCAAAAGCCAGGGGATGTGAATTATCCAGCTCCACCTTATAGATAGAGCCGGGGACACTATTCATTACTTCATCCCGCTGCCTGTTCCCATACCGGTGCAGGACGGAATAATCGTCGTCCTTTTTGTCCTTGTCCTCGTCTTTTTTATCGGCGGCCGAGGCTTTTTGCCGGATGCCCCATTCTATTTTCGACAATTGAGTGACGGCATCCTCCATTGCGATGAGACGTCCGCCTGCTTTCACCCAGTTCCGGAACGGTTCGGCCGCGTTGATGTCCGCTAAAGATTTATAATATCCGTTGGGGAGGATCAGTACGTCATAATTCTTCCAGTTCAGCCGGCTGATGTCATCGGCATTGATCTGGGTGATGGGGTATCCTAAGTCCTGTTCGAAGAAATGCCAGACTTCTCCTGCACTCTGAGAGTTGGCTTCTTCTCCTGTCAGCAGTCCTACCCTTGGCCGATGGATAAAATGCACCCGGCCGCTTCCGAAATCGGCGCCTTTCTCCACAAAACCGGATACAATGGGAGATAGGACCACTCCTGTCTTCCGGGCAGCCTCCCATACGAGGGTCCAGCCGTTTTTACTGGCGGCGCTGTTGCCTGTGGACGTGATGATCAGGGTCCCTTTTTCGAAATTATTTCCGCCCGACTGAAAAGCTTCCTCGGCATACCGGGTCTTTACCCCTTTTTTCAGGAGCTCCGCCAGGAACCGGGCGCTCTGCATGCCTGTCCAGCGGACTGCGTAGCCGTACTGGCCGGCGCTGTTGTTCGCCCCACCGGCGGGTGCTGTTTTGTCCGCTCCATTTGCATTCGTGCCGTTCGCTACGCCGCTGCTCCCGGTCACATAAGTCCCGAGGCCGTAAGCCTGTAATCCATACACATATGGGATGGCCCAGGCCGTAATATCATAAGTTACGGAGTCGCTGATCCGGGAATTTCGCTCGAACAGGACCCTCAGCAAATTGGATTTGGGCTGGTTGGCATTGATCGCAATGTCATTAAGTCCGGCCTTGAAGGCAGCTATTTTACCTGTTTCATAATCCAGGCCGGTGAAGCTGCCCGAGGATACGGGGACCCAGTCGATATTATTTTTGTTCAATAAGATCTTAAGCCTGTCCAGCCGGTCCCCATATGGATCGGCCTTAATAAAATAAGCTTTGAATTCGCCTGCAGGCTTTGTTTCGGCGTCCGTGAAATATTTCCTGAATTCCTTTACCAGGCGGGCGGCATTCTCGGAGGAGATCTCGATCGTCGACATGCTGGTAGTGTAGTGATGCTCCAGCCGGTCGGCCAGCGTGAGGGTATCTTCATCGCTGGTGACGATGGCTAATCCTGCCCGGATCCCTCCCTGCTCGAAGGTCATCCCGATGGAACCGTTATAGATGGGGTAGGTATCTCCGTAGCTGGGATAAAAAAGGTCAAATTCTTCTTTGGTGAAATAGAGCCAGCCCTGCTGATCGAAATATCTTGCATTGTTCTTCCCGATCTGCACCTGGAAATCGCGTTGCCAGGGAGTGATCACATCATGATAGGGCTCGGCGGCCGGAGCAAAATAATAAGGGTTGTTATAGCCCTGCTCATGAAAATCCACATGGACCTGGGGCAGCCATTCGTTGTATTTTTTCACCCGCTGCTGTGTCTCGATCTGTGTTTGCCAGGCCCAATCCCTGTTGAGGTCGAAATTGTAGTGGTTGGTCCTGCCGGCAGGCCAGGGTTCCTGGTGCTCCCTCGACTGCGGATCGGGGTTGGCATCCTTGCCTACGGCTGTGTTGAACCAGTTCACATAGCGATCCCGGCCATCCGGGTTGAGACAGGGATCTATGATCACTATGGTATGCTGCAGCCATTCTTTCGATTTTGCGTTGGCGGGATTCACCAGCTCGTAAAAGGTCTTCATCGCCGCCTCGGAAGAGGAAGGCTCATTACCATGTACATTGTAGCTAAGCCATACGATCGCAGGCGTACTTTCATCTGGAATTACCATTTTTTCACCGGTACCCTGCTGCCGCCGTTCACCGGTACCCTGCTGCCGCCGGAGAATCGAATCATCCGGCATCATCCTGTCCTGCGTCACGCCGGCCAGCCGCAGGTTGTTCAGGCGGATATCCTCCAGCCGCCGCAAATTCTCCGGGGAGGCGATATAGGCCAGCAGGAGCGGTCGTCCTTCATAAGTCTCTCCGTATTGCTCCAGCTTCACCTGGCCGGGAACCTTTCCGGCTACTTCCTTAAAATAGCTCACAATTTTATGATGCGGCGTAAAATGAGTTCCCAGCGGATATCCCAAAAAGGCCTCCGGAGAAGGTGGATTTTGGGAAAAAACAGGGTAGACCAGCATCAAAAGTCCATAAAAAAGGGCCAGGATCTTTCGCATTGTCTGTTTTCTCCGCATTATAATGAGGTGCATGTAGTAAGTAATGAAGCGTGAATGTAAGTAAACAGCCAAAATAAAAAAAGCTACCCATCATATTTCGAAGCGGGCTCCCCGAAAACCCGCGGACATCTTTCCCCAAACGTCCGTTCTCCTGAAAAGGTCATTTTTCCATTTTTTGATGGTAACTTTCCTTTAAATTTTCGCCGTTATGTCTCCAAAGCCTGTCCTTTCCTTCCTCTTTTATTTATTTTCCGGAGCGCTGCCCTGTTCCGTTCATGCCCAGACGGTGAATAGTCCCTATTCTTACCAGGTCCGGAAAAGGGTGGAATGCACCCATGGCGCAGTCGTCTCGGCTCATCCCCTGGCGAGCAGGACAGGCGCAGTCATCTTACAGCAGGGCGGCAATGCGCTGGATGCGGCCATTGCCACGCAATTAGCGCTGGCAGTAGTATATCCCGGCGCGGGGAATATCGGAGGAGGAGGATTTATGGTGGCCCACCTGGCCAACCAAAAGAATATCGCCCTGGATTTCCGGGAAAAAGCACCGGCTGCGGCTACCCGGGACATGTATCTCGATTCAGCGGGCAATCCCCGGACTGACCTTAGCCAGAACGGGCACCTGGCAGCTGGTGTTCCCGGGACGATCGCAGGGCTCTTTGCGGAGCTCAAATATGCAAAGCTGCCCTTTGCAAAGCTGGTCCAGCCGGCCATCGACCTGGCCGAGAATGGATTTGTGATCACGGAAGCCGAGGCCCGGAACCTGAACAATACGCAGGATGCCTTTAAAAAATATAATACGGTGACCCCTGTTTTCGTAAAGGAAGGAGGGTGGAAGGCGGGGGATACCCTGGTGCAGAAAGATCTGGCCCGGACCCTTCGGCTTATCCGCGATAAAGGCGCCAAAGGGTTTTATGAAGGGGAGACGGCCAGGCTCATCACAGCTGAAATGGAGAGGGGGAAGGGGATCATTACCGCGGCCGATCTTAAAAATTATGAAGTAAAAGAAAGGGAGCCTTCTGTATTCGCTTATAAGAATTTCCAAATTGTCACCATGCCGCTGCCCAGCAGCGGAGGAGTGATCCTGCAGCAGATGATGAAAATGGTAGAGGACGAGCCGCTGAAGGCCTATGGGTTTGAATCCGCGAAGTCGGTACACCTGATGACAGAGGTGGAGCGGCTGGCCTATGCAGACCGGGCAAAATACCTGGGCGACCGGGACTATTATTCCGTCCCGGTGAAGACGCTGACCAGTAAAGCGTATCTGCAGCAGAGAAAGGCCCTCATCGAACCGGATAAAGCGGGCAGCAGTAAGGATATACAGGCGGGAACGATCTCGCCGGCCAGTGAAGAGACCACGCACCTCGATGTCTATGACGGCGAGGGCAATGCTGTCTCTATCACCACTACGCTGAACGGAGGGTATGGCAACAGGGTGGTAGTGGCCGGCGCCGGTTTCCTGCTCAACAATGAAATGGATGATTTCAGCATCAAGCCGGGTGTCCCGAATATGTATGGTGCGGTAGGCGCAGAAGCCAATGCGATCGCACCCGGCAAGAGAATGCTGAGCTCAATGACCCCTACCCTGGTATTGGACAGGGGAAAAGTTGTCCTGGTGGTGGGAACTCCTGGTGGAACGACGATCACCACTTCCGTATTTCAGACCCTGGTGGATCTACTTGAATTCGGGCTGTCGGTGGAAGATGCTGTGAACAAACCCAAGTTCCATCATCAATGGCTACCCGATGAGGTCTATGTGGAACCGGCATTTCCGGCAGATACCCGCGAGGAATTGAAAAAGATGGGATATACCATCACTCAAAGAGGCAGCATTGGCCGCACGGAAGTGATAAAGGTCTCCGGCAACCAGATAGAAGCCGTCGGGGATGGCCGGGGAGATGATACGGCGGAGGGGTATTGAGCGCAGTTTATAATTATATAACTGGTCCGAATCTGATAGCCAGGCTTGATGCTAACAGCCAGGCTTGATGCTGAATTGAGGACTACAACTAAACTTTAAAAAAGTAATATATCATGAATGCATCACTCGGCGCGATTTACCTGGAATCGGTCGTCAAACGACTGCTCACTTACAAAGTGCTGGGCGAAAAGACATTCGCCCAGCTGGAGGAAAAGGATTTTTACTTCGCTCCCAATGAAGGCAGCAACTCTATCGCCGTGATTATTCAGCATATGAGCGGCAATATGATGAGCCGGTGGACCAATTTCCTGACGGAAGACGGTGAGAAAGAGGGAAGGGACCGGGAGAAGGAGTTCAGCGCTCCGGACCTTGGCAAAGATGAGTTACTGGGGCTGTGGGAAAAAGGCTGGAGCTGTCTGCTGGATGCGCTCTTATCCCTGAAAGAAGACGACCTGCTGGCCACCATTCATATCCGCCACGAGCCGCTCACAGCCGTTGACGCGATCAACCGGCAGCTGGCCCATTATCCGCACCATGTGGGACAGATCGTATATATAGGGAAAATGATACGCAACAAGGACTGGCAAAGTCTGTCCATTCCGAAAGGCGCGTCGGGGCAGTTCAATCAGCAGATGCAGGAGAAACATGGCGGGAAGTAGCTGCAGAATCTCCGCATAACCGGCTTGAGGCTTGCAGCGGAGGGTTTAAGGCTAATGGTTTGCAGCTAATGGAATGGCAGGCAGCTACCGGTTTGTAACTGCCGGTTTGCAGCTATCGGTTTGAAGCTGCCGGTTTGCAGCTGCCGGTTTGCAGCCTGAAAGACCCCTTCATAGATCTCAATAAGCGGTATGGATAGATCTAATGTCGGTAAATGCAACGATTTATCGGCATTTCCATATCCCGCAAATTCCCAAATGCCCCCATTATTAATGCGAAAAGCCTCGATCCGGATCGTTTGGGAATCCACCAGGATATACTCTTTCAAGGTTGGGATATCCTGGTATAATTTGAATTTATCGCCCCGGTCATATCTGCTGGTAGAAGGAGATAACACTTCTACCAGAACAGAGGGGTTCAGGATATTCCACTGATCATCGTTTAAGGTGACCGGGTCTCCGCAAACCACGGAAATATCCGGGTAGGTGAACAACGTATTTTGGGGGATATGAATACGCTGATCACTGTTGAAAGGCCTGCAGGATTTTCCTCTAAGCCTTATTCCTAATGAGACTAACAAGTTGGCTGAAATAATATTATGGGGCATTTTACTGCCTGGCATAGCAAACACCTCTCCCCTGTAGTATTCATGCTTATCAGCGTTGGCAGATTCCCATTCAAGGTATTCTTCTATAGTTAGTCTTCTTCTGCCATAGGCAAATACAGGTTCTCTCACTTCCGGAGGGCCTTTGACTTCAATCGATCCTATCGTATAATCATGTTTTTCCATATCACCGGTTTCCGGTAAGTCCTCTATCTCCTTGCTCCCTCCGGGTACTTTGCTTTTTCCGGGGGATCTGCTTTTATGGTCATTCGCTTCCATACTCAAATTTATTACTATTGTTTTTCATTTTTCAGGTAACTTTTTAACATCGGGAGAGTCTATATCCGTTAAAACCCCGGGTAATTGGTAAATCTTCCATAAAAGGCTGTAATACGGGGTAATCAGGTCGTATTACAGCTTTTATTGGTATTGAATTTGCACATCCCCGGGTATTACCTAAATTCGCAACTTGTAATTGTCAGCCCCTGAGAAAGATTTGGAAAATACTCCGTAATACATTGCTGGTTTTAATACTATTGCTGATGACGCTGTGGCTGCTCATACAGCTTCCCCCTGTCCAGACCTGGCTGGTGTCACAAGTGACGGGCAGGCTGTCGCATGACCTGCATACCACGATCCGGGTCAGGCACGTAGATTTTTCCTTCAATAAGATGTTGCTGGAAGGCACCCTGGTGGAGGATACCCACAAGGATACCCTTTTGTATGCCGGCGCCGTGAAAGTGAACATCACGGATTGGTGGTTTTTTAAAGAAAAGGCAGAATTACATTATATCGGCCTGGAAGACGCCACTGTCAGGTTGTATCGCAGGGATTCCGTCTGGAACTATCAATTCCTCGTAGACTATTTTTCCTCTACGGCCACGAAAGAGGCGGATAAAAATAAAAAAGATACGTCCAAAGGAATGGAGATGGATCTGAAAGAGCTGGACCTTTCGCGTATTCATTTTCTGAAAAAAGATGAGTGGAGGGGGGAAGACATGGAGCTCCGGCTGAATGCCCTCCAGCTGGATGCCCAACAGATCAACTTTTCTCAAAAGATCGCCCGGATCAACACCCTGAGCTTTACTCAACCGGACTTCACGCTAACCAATTATGATGGCAGGCGGCCTCCGGTCCTGAATGACACGACAGAAGTATATATCAACGACCCTTTGCACCTGCGGCTGAATCCCGCAGGATGGGATATCACTGCCGGGAAGCTGACCATCCGGGATGGCTCTTTCCGCAACGAGAAACCGGCCGATACACATCCCAATAAGCATTTCGACGGCGATCATATTTATTTCTATGCTGTCAACAGCAGCTTTACCAACCTGCAGCTGAAAAAAGATACGATCACTGCTCAATTATTGCTCAGCACAAAAGAGCGAAGCGGCTTCGAAGTAAAAAAGCTGAGCGCCCGCATCAAATGGTTTCCCGAGGCAATGGAATTCGGCCATCTCGACCTGGAGACGGGCAAGAGCCATTTGCGGAATTTTTTCGCCATGCGCTTCAGGACGCTGGACGATATGTCGGATTTCGTTACCCGGGTACGGATGGAAGGCGATTTCAATGACGCGGATATTGACAGCGACGATATTGCCTGGTTTGCCCCGGAGCTGAAGGATTGGAAGAAACATATCCGGATAACGGGAATTATAAAAGGGGCCGTCTCGGACCTGAATGGAAGGGATATTGTCCTGGAGGCCGGGAAAAGCACTTTCCTCAAAGGGGATATTCATCTGAAGGGCATGCCGGATATAAGGAAGACCTATATAACATTTACGTCCAATGATTTCAGGACGACCTACCAGGATATGGCCACCCTGGTCCCTGAAATACGAACGATCGGGCAGCCCAGGATCGACCGGATCGAATGGCTTCGTTTTAAAGGGAATTTCACCGGGTATATCCGGGACTTCGTTACCAATGGCGTTATCGAGACCAACCTGGGCACTCTCACCACCAACGTGAATATGAAACTGCCGGACTACGGTCCGTCCATCTATTCCGGCAATCTCAGCACCGATAGTTTCCAGCTGGGGGCCTTTCTCGACAATGATAACCTGGGGAAAATTTCCTTTCAGGGAAAGATCATCGGGGCCGGCCTTAAATCAGGCACCTTGAATGCCACCCTGGACGGGATGATCAATAGCCTTACATTCAACGACTATACGTACCGGCATATCCAGGTCAATGGAGCTGTAGCCAAAAAGAAATTCAATGGGCAATTGATCGCAAGCGATTCAGCCGTGACTGCCCGGCTGAATGGATTGATCGACTTCAGCCAGGTCCAGCCGAAATTCGATTTTACAGCCGAAGTGGCAAATGCCGACCTGATGCAAATGCATTTCGTGAGCAAGCCCGTCTCCTTTAACGGCAAGTTCAAGTGTAATTTTACCGGGGATAATATTGACAATTTCCTGGGAAATGCCAGTATTTATGAGGCATCTGTCTTTAAGAACGGGCAAAGGGTATCTTTTGACTCGCTGACCCTGGAATCCAGCATAGTAGATAACAATAAGACCATCACTGTTGTCAGCAATGAATTTGACGGGGCCATTGTGGGGGAGTTCTCCATTAAAGACCTGCCCGCCTCTTTCCAGACCTTCCTGAACAAATATTATCCCAGTTATATAAAACCTGCCAGGGCCAAACCAGGCAATCAGAATTTCAGCTTCGTCATTACCACTAAAAAAATAGATGAGTATATCGATCTTTTTAACAAGGACCTGAAAGGATTTAATAATGCCGGAGTGAGCGGCCGTATCGATACCAAAGACAATCTGCTGGACTTAAATGTCGATCTCCCCGCATTCGGATATAAGAATATCTCGTTTGACAATCTCACCCTCAAAGGCAGGGGTAATCTCGACAGCCTGTCCGTAGAGACGACTGTCGGAGAAGTGTATCTGAATGACAGCCTTCATTTCCCTTCCACGCATCTTCATCTGCGATCTGCCGATGACCTGTCCAGCGTGCAGGTGACGACCAGCGCCAACCAAACGCTGAACTCGGCAAACCTGTCAGCCCAGGTGCAAACGCTGCCTGACGGCGCCCGCATTACCTTCGATCCCTCTACTTTCGATATCAACAGCAAGACCTGGATCCTTGATAAGGATGGCGTGCTGGCATTTAACAACAATATCATTTCGGCAGACAACCTCAGCATACATAACGGCGAACAGCAGGTGCTGGTCACCACGCATCCGTCTGCAACAGGCAGCTGGAATGATATCCATGTCGACCTGAAGAAGATCAATATAGGGGATTTTACGCCGTACCTGGTGAAAGCAGAGCGGGTGGAAGGTCTGTTAACGGGCAGCGTCGATATGACGGACCCATTCGGCAAACCTGAGATCAGCTTTGCCGGGGAATCAGAGCAGTTCCGATTCGCCAACGATTCGATCGGCACGGTGCAGCTGAATGCCAGTTATCATAAGGCCAGCGGGGTATTGAATGCGACGGCCCATTCCGACAATAAGAACTATCATTTCGATGTCAAGAGTATAATAAATACCACCGATAGCATCTCCGCCCCTCCCATCGATATTACGGCGGATGTAGCGGACACGAAGATCGATCTGCTGGAGAAATACCTGGGCGGCATTTTCTCCAATCTTGACGGGAATGCTACCGGAAAGCTGCGGGTCGTAGGTCCTGCCGACCATCTGCAATACCTGGGCACCGTGCAATTGAAAGACGGCAGCCTTAAAGTGAATTATACCCAATGCACTTATAAGATCCCTTCGGCTACCATACAATTCAAAAAAGACACGATCGACTTCGGCACGATCCAGCTAACGGATCGGATGGGCCATACGGCCGAGCTCACCCGGGGAAGGCTCTTTCACCATTCCTTCAATGACCTGGGCTTTGACTTCGAGATGAATACCAATCGGCTGCTCCTGCTGGATACGAAAGCTACAGACAATAACCAGTTCTATGGCAATGTGATCGGGAAGGCGAAAATGACGTTAACGGGTCCGGAAGAGAATATGCAGATGTATATCAAGGGGGAACCGACCGATAGTTCGAATATCTATCTGCCTCCTTCTGTCAGCCGGGAGAGCGGGGAAGCGGATTTCATCACCTGGAAGGTCTATGGCAAGGAAATGAAAAACCAGGCGCCCGACAAAAAAAGCTCCAACCTCCTGGTGACCCTGGATATGGTTGCCAATAATTATGCGACCGTTTATGTGATCGTGGATCCCTTGTCCGGGGACATCATCAAGGCTACCGGGCATGGCAACCTGCTGGTGAAGGTAGGCACCAGTACGGACCTGACCCTTAACGGCCATTACGATATCGACCGCGGTAATTATAATTTTACGTTCCAGTCCCTTATACATAAGCCCTTTATCCTCAGTGAGGGAGTCGGCAATTATATCGAGTGGAACGGGAATCCCTACGATGCCATCATCGACATTGAAGCCGTGTATAAAGCGGAGAATGTGCGCTTCAGCGATCTGGGGGTAACGTCCAGCAGCCTGGGCTCGAATGACAATGTAAATCGCCTCCGGGTCGATGTCCTGGTGACGGCAGACCTTACCGGCAGACTGATGTCGCCCAAGATCAAATTCCAGATCAGCCTGCCTTCCAATAGCCCCCTGAAAAACGACCAGGGCGCCCAGTCCCTCTTACAACTGATCCAGAATGACGAGAATGAAGTGACCAAGCAGGTGTCCACCCTGGTGGCGCTGAACACCTTTGTCCCCTTGTCCACCAGCTCGAATGCCTTCGATGCCTCCTCGGCGGTGGGAAGCGTGGTTGTCAATAGTATCTCCGGCGTTATCTCCAATGCCTTCAGCAAGCAAATGTTCCATTTACTGCAGCGGATCTTCAATGACAAAAGCCTGCGTTTCAATTTCAATACCACCCTTTATAATGGCAGCAATACCATCGCCGGCGCTGAAGTCGACCAGAGCAAGTTCAACCTCGACCGGACGAACCTGAACCTTTCCATCGGAAAGAGCTTTTATAATGAAAAGCTGACTCTCACGGTAGGCAGCGCCCTGGATTTTGGCGTGACCACGGCACAGGCGCAGGCAGCTTCCTTCCAGTTCCTGCCGGATATTGCCGCTGCCTACAAGATCACCCCCGACGGCAGGGTAGCCCTTACCTTTTTCTACCGGGACTCCTATAGCTATCTTTCCACGAATCATACCCAGAACAGTTCCGGCACCAGCATCTCCTACCGGAGGGATTTCGACAGAATAGACGAATTATTTAAAGGGAAAAAGAAATCACCGCATCCGAAGAAAGGGAAGAAAAAGAAACCGGACACTCCGCCGGTGACGCCAGTGCCTGCTGCTACCGTAGATACCACAGGCAGAAAACCCATCACGCCCTGACTTGTCTCATCGATCCGTCTGACAAAGATCCTCTATCTTCTTGCATAAAAAAACCTGCCGGTTGACAGGTTCTTCCAAGATATCAGCACGATTGCTACTTACTACTTTAGTATTTTCAGGATATCATGTCCCAGTTTGTCCCGTTTGGTTGTCAGATACTTTTCATTATGGGGATTGGGATGTATCTCGATGGGGACGGTATCGACGACTTCCAGTCCATATCCCAGGAGTCCGGCCCTTTTGCGGGGATTGTTACTGATCAGGCGGAGCTTGGTGATTCCCAGGTAACGAAGGATCTGGGCCCCTACCCCATAATCCCGTTTGTCCATGGGAAAACCGAGGTGCAGGTTGGCCTCGACGGTATCCATCCCTTCCTCCTGCAGCTTGTAGGCCTTTAATTTATTGATAAGGCCAATGCCACGGCCTTCCTGGTTCATATAGAGGATCACTCCCTGGCCTTCTCTTTCCACGATCTGCATGGCTTCCTGCAACTGTTCGCCGCAGTCGCAGCGGAAAGATCCCAGGATATCCCCTGTAAAACAGGAGGAGTGCACCCTCACCAGCACCGGTTCATCAGCCGTCCATTCTCCCTTGATCAGGGCCAGGTGCTCATTGGTGGTATTTTTTTCCCGGAAAGCGACCAGCTTGAAATGGCCGAATTTGGTAGGCATATCTACCCGGACGATCTCTTCGATCAGGGAGTCCGTTTTCAGCCGGTATTCTATCAGGGCCTTGATCGAGACCACTTTAAGATCAAATTTCTCTGCTATTTCGAGCAACTGCGGAAGCCGCGCCATGCTGCCGTCCTCATTCATGATCTCTACCAATACGCCTGCCGGCTCAAATCCAGCCAGCCTGGCCAGGTCGATCGTTGCTTCCGTATGACCTGCTCTTCGCAATACGCCTCCTTTTTTAGCCCGTAAAGGAAAAATATGCCCTGGTCTTCCCAGGTCTTCCGGACGGGTAGCCGGATCGATCAGGGCCTGTACGGTCTTCGACCGGTCAGTAGCGGAAATACCGGTTGTACAGCCATGTCCCAGCAGGTCAACGGACACGGTGAAGGGTGTCTCATGGAGGGCGGTGTTATTATTGACCATCAATCCCAGGCCAAGCTCGTCGCAACGTTCTTCCATCAGGGGTGCGCAGATGAGGCCCCGGCCGTATTTGCTCATAAAGTTGATCACTTCCGGGGTGACGTTGCGGGCGGCTGCCACAAAATCGCCTTCATTCTCCCTGTCTTCGTCATCTACGACAATTACGAGCTTGCCCTGCCGGATATCTTCAATAGCGTTTTCAATAGTTGACAACATCTAAAATGGGTTTATAAGAATAAGTACAAAATTAACAATAATAACGCCTCAATAGTTGCAGGGGATGCCCCGATGAAGGTAAAGCAAGGTAAAAACCCGCATTAACGCTCTCAAACGGCAATAAAATACCCGCTGGAGCTCACTCAAAGGGCTAACAAAATTGCGGTTATTGGGTATTTCTATTTACGCAGGCGGTTTTTAATATTAAAAGATCATTACGATGCAGCCTTTTTATAGTTTTGCTTTTCTTTAACATTGTCATTCTCCTTACACTCCTGACTGTATTATTATTAATCCATATCCATGTACAAATTAACCGCTGCTTGCCTTAAAAATGGCTTATACCAGCCATACACCTTAACAATTTAGTAATATGAATATTACTTTATGGAAACTTTAACACGTTTTCTTTGCAGCCGCAAAACACGGTAAGAAACGCCATTCAAAAACGACCATTTATGATAAAACGACTACTGTTATCAGTGTTCCTTATTCTTCCTATGCTCTTTACTTTCGCCCAGGTGACGACCGGGGTAATCGCGGGTAGTGTTACTGACTCAAAGGGGCAATCCCTGGCAGGAGCTACCATAAAAGCCGTTCACCTTCCGACCGGCTCGGTCTATAATACGGTCAGTACCTCTAAAGGCACCTATACGTTACCTAATCTCCGGATAGGCGGCCCTTATACGCTGACCATCGATTATGTAGGGCACACACAAGCCAGCTATGACAACCTGAACGTAACTCTTGGTACTCCCTTAATCGTAGATGGGGTGCTGGATATCACAGGACAGACGATGAACGAAGTTCAGGTCACCGGCGCCCGTAAGGGAGCGATCATCAGCTCCCTTCGCAACGGCCCTTCCATCACTGTGTCCAGCAGGCAGATCCTGGAAATGCCGACTATTACACGCAGCATCACCGATCTGGCCCGGCTGACACCGCAGGCCAGCCCGCAGTATAGTTCTACCGGGCAGAACTATGGCATTTCTTTCGCCGGGCAAAGTAATAAATACAACCAGTTTACTATTGACGGCGTCAATGCATCCGATGAATTCGGTCTTACTTCGTCCGGCACCAACGGCGGACAGGCCAATGCGAATCCCATTCCCCTGGAAGCCATCCAGGAGCTGCAGGTTGTATTGTCTCCTTACGACATTACCCAGGGCGGCTTTACCGGCGGCGGTATGAATGCCGTTACCCGCAGCGGTACGAACACTATCCACGGTTCATTGTATGGTTTCGGCCAGAATCAGCACCTCATCGGCAAGAGCGTTCTCAACAGGACTCCCTATCCCAAATATACCAATGCCACTTACGGCGGCAGTCTCGGCGGCGCTATCATTAAGAACAAGCTGTTCTATTATGTCAATGCCGAATTGAAGGACCAATCCACCCCGCTGGCCTATGATCCGACCGTGCCGGGCTCGGGATCCAAATTCGATGCGGCAACCCTCGAAAATCTGCGGCAGTTCGTGATGAAAACGTACGGTTTCGATCCCGGGGGATACGGCAATATCACGCCGAAGAATAAGAGCACTTCGCTCTTCGGCCGCATCGACTGGAACATCAGCGACAAGACTAAATTAACCGTACGGGAATTATATGTGAACGCCAGTTCCGATGCTATTACCCGTTCGACCCCTACCACGCTAACCTACTCGAACAGCAGCTACAAGTTCCTTAGCAGGTCCCATTCCGTCGTAGCTGAGCTGAATTCCAATATTTCTTCCCGGGCATCCAATGTGCTTCGGGTAACGTATGCGAACGTCTATGATCACCGGCAGACGGCGGCCTTCCCCAGTCTTACTATCGACGAGGCCAACCTGCAGTACAATATCGGTTCAGATTATTCTTCCGCGGTCAACTTCCTGCGGCAGCAGTTCTGGACGGTGACGGATAATTTTACCATGTACAAAGGAGATCACACGATCACCTTCGGCACCAATAACGAGTTCTATCACACAGCCAACGGCTTCCTGCAGGACTATTACGGCGCTTATACCTATGGCAGCTTCAGTTCTCCGGTCGGTACCGGCATTGCCGCTTTCGAGGCCAACTCGGCCGCGCCCAACAGTTATTATGCGACCTATACGACTCCGCAGGCGGCCGACCCTTATGCGACGGCCAAGATGAATGCCGGTCAGTTTGGTATCTATGCACAGGATGTCTACAGTATCAAGCGTAATTTTAAGATCACGTATGGCGTCAGGCTGGACATGCCGGCTTATTTTAACCATCCGCCGGCCAATGCCAATTTTAACAGCGATCCCACTTTTGCCGCTTATCATGTAAGCACCGACCAGATGCCTAAAGCAAGAGTCGTCGCCTCTCCCCGCATAGGCTTCAACTGGGATGTAAAAAATGACGGCAAGACGCAGCTTCGCGGCGGCGCCGGCATCTTTATGGGCCGCACGCCCTTCGTATGGCTGTCCAACCAGTATTCCAATACCGGGGTGACGAATATTACCTATAACCCGACCGCCGCTCAGGCTGCCGCGGCAAATATCCGCTTCAACTATGATCCGAAAGACCTGCACCTGGGCGCATATATCCCCACGACGGCCCCAACGGCTACGGCTACCACGATCAATGTAGTGGACAGGAACTTCAAGCTGCCCCGTATGTTCAGGGCTAACCTGGCATTGGATCAAAAACTGCCCTGGTGGGGCCTGATCGGCACCATCGAAGCCATTTACACCAAGACCCTTTACGACATCAATTACCAGAACCTCAATTTGTCCGCTCCCAACGGGGTCGTGAACCTGGGGCCCACCACCCGGCCGAACTATAACCTGAAAAGGGTAACGACCAATTATACCGATGTGCTCGAGCTGATCAATACGAAAAAAGGCTATAGTTACAATTTCACCGCGCAGATCAACAAGCCGATCTCCAGGGGCTGGGCCGGTATGATCGCCTATACCTTTGGGCATTCCTATGATATCTCCGACGGTACGAGTTCCGTCGCTCTTTCGAACTGGAGGTATGCCTATAGCACCAATGGTCTGAACAACCTCGACCTGACCCATAATAATTTCGATATGGGATCCCGTATCATCGGCAACATTTCCAAACAGTTCAGGTATGCTCACGGTCATCTCGCTACTACGATCAACCTCGTTTATACCGGCCAGTCCGGCATGCCCATCTCCTACCTGTACAGCAAAGGAGTCCTGGGTGATGATGTGACCGGGGGTAATAACGGCGTAGCCAATACGCTGGTCTATCTGCCGAAGACCGCCGCCGAAGCCAATTTTGTGGATATCAAGAACTCCGATGGAAGCGTGAAGACCTCCGCCGCCCAGGAATGGACGGACTTTATGAACTTTGTTCATGGCAACAAATTCCTCAATGATCACCTGGGTCAGAATCTTCCCCGTAACAGCGACCGCACTCCCTGGGAGAATCATTTTGATGTTCGTATAGCTGAGAATATATTCGTTGGCGTGCACCGTCTCGACATCACGTTCGACGTAATCAATGTCAGCAACCTGATCGACAAGAACAGCGGATGGACTTATTTTCTGACCAACCAGTCGGTCAACCTGTTCACGGTATCCAGCAATCCGGGGGTAGCCACACCGACCCAGCAGTTCGACATCACCAAGATGAACCTGATCAAAGGAGTGGAAAGGCCTTATGTCGTAGCTGATTTCACCTCCCGTTTCAGGGCTCAGCTCGGGCTGCGTTACTCGTTCTGATCAACTAAAAAGTTATTCGTCCTGGTGAACCAATAAGATTTTCTTTCTGATCAAATAATAAATAGTTTAAATATAAACAAAGAAGCCTCAAATGATCATTTTGAGGCTTCTTTGTTTATAACTTGTTAAGATTATTTAATAAACTAATACAACATTTTTATACATTTACTTTTCTTTAACATATCAATTTCTGATCTCATATCCTCTCTTAAGACCATCCCTGCCGCCCTGTCATTGTGTTCATGATTTCATAACGGCCCGATAACCGTGTCCATACATTAACGTTATTCCTTTGTAACTGCAAAACCAACTATTATGATAAGACACCTTCTGCTATTAACCTCTTTTATTCTTTGTGTATTTTATACATTTGCACAGGAGACCACCTCTGACATTCAGGGAACGGTTTCCGACGGAAAAACCGCTCTTGCGGGCGCTACCGTAACAGCCTTGCATACGCCTACCGGCACCCGGTATACTACCACTACCCGTAAAGATGGCCGGTTCAATCTGGCTAATGTCCGTATCGGCGGGCCTTATACGATAACGGTGACTTTCGTGGGCTTCAAAGAAGAGAAACAGGAAAATATCACCCTATCGCTCGGCCAGGAGTTCAAGGCAGACTTCGCGATGTCGCAGGATGCCAAACAATTATCGGAAGTAATAGTCAGTGGCGGCCGGCAGGGAAAGATCTTCAATACCAGCCATACGGGCAGCCAGGAGGTCATCACCCGGGCCCAGATCGAAAGGTTACCTACTGTCAACCGGTCTCTGCAGGATTTTGCCAAGCTTACTCCTACGGCCAATATAGCAACGTCTAACGGGCAGGCGATCGGTATGTCTTTTGGAGGTCAGAGCAACCAGTACAATAACCTGACCATTGACGGGGCCAATTTCAACAACTCTTTTGGCCTGTCGGGAACGTTGGGGGGGCAGACGAATTCCCAGCCGATCAGCCTGGATGCCATCGAGCAGATCCAGGTGAACATCTCCCCTTATGATGTCAGGCAGGGAGGTTTTTCCGGGGCAGGGGTCAATGGAGTGACCAAGAGCGGAAGCAATACGTTCCGGGGGACCGTCTATGATTACACCAAAGGGGCAAGTACCCAGGGGTATAATGTTCATACCACCACCGTACCCAAACAGACTTTCAGTTACAGCCTGCGCGGCGCGGCCCTGGGAGGCGCTTTTATCCAGAATAAATTATTCTTTTTCGTCAGTGTGGAACAGGAAAGAAGGACGGATCCCGGTACTTCCTATATCGCTTCGGACGCCAATCATACTCCCAATATCTCCAGCGTATCCAATGCCAATGCCGATACCCTCCAGGCGCTGCGCAATTTTCTCATGAAGCCCGTAGCCCAGGGCGGTTATGGATATGATCCGGGAGCTTTCCAGGGTTACAGCTACAAGACCCAGAGTGACAAGGTGACTGCTAAGCTGGACTGGAATATCGACAGCCGCAACACGTTATCCATTAAATACAATTATCTGAAATCTTCCAGGGATGCTCCGGCCAGCAATAGCGGTTCCGTCAACACGATCTACGGACGCACCCCCGGCCAGTATGCCATGCCCTTCTACAGCAGCGGTTATACCATCAATAACAATTTCAATATTTACATTGCGGAGCTGAATACCAGGTTCAGCAACAAGGCCAGCAACAAATTACAGGCAGGTTATACCGCTCTGCGGGATTCCCGCACGGCCTTGTCCCCTTCGGCTTTCCCCCTGGTGGACATTCTGGACGGGGCCGGTAATCCTTACACCTCATTCGGGTATGAACAATATACTTATGGCAACCTTTTAAAGACGGACGTTTACCAGTTCTCCGATATCTTCACCTATTATACCGGCAGCCACGAGCTGACGCTCGGTACGCAGGATTCCTGGAAATCCTATAAGAACGGCTTCTCTCCATCCTATGACGGCGTATTCCGTTTTGCCAGCCTGTCTGATTTTTATAATAACAAGCCGGCCCTCCGGTATGATCTTTCAGCCTCCCTTACGAAGGATGGCTCTTTTCCCCTGGTAGGCCCTAAGGACCAGGAATACGGATTCTTTATCCAGGACAAATGGCGGATCAGGAACAATTTCACCGTTACCTATGGCTTACGGGCGGATATAGCCGCTTTTCAGAATACATTCCTGTACAATCCGGTCGTGGATACGCTCGCACAGTTCAGGAATGGCGTTCATGTCAATACGGGACAAGGTCCCAAGACCAGTGTCCAGTTCTCTCCCAGGGTCGGATTCAACTGGGATGTCAACAGCGATCAAAAGACCCAGGTACGGGGCGGTATAGGGTTGTTCCAGGGCCCTCCTCCTTTCGTATGGATCAGCAACCAGGCCAGCAACAGCGGTGTAGCATTGTTCGGCTCTATCAGCAACGGAGCCGGTTATGTTTTTAATCCGAACGTAGACGCCTACAGGAGTCAGATCACTTCCGCCGCCGGCGGATTGAGCAAATCTTACAGCATCAATGTAACGGATCCCCATTTCAAGTTTCCCCAGGCGCTGAAGTCCAGCCTGGCTATCGATCAGAAGCTGCCTGATAATTTTGTCGTTACGCTGGAAGCCTCTTATGCAAAGGATGTCAATGCAGCCTTCTTCCAGAATATCAATCTGCCTACTACCGGGACTACGCTGGCCGGCGCCGATAACAGGATCCGTTATTATGCCAACCAGATCTATCCGGTCGGCGGATCCGCTGCATCCTCCGTCAACAATCCGGCTATCGGTAATGCCATTTATATGACGAACGTAAATGGCGGGTATGCGTATAACCTTACTTTACAGGTGCAAAAGACTTTCCGTAACCTGTACCTGGATGTGGCCTATTCTTATATGAAATCCAAGGATGTCATGGTCGGCGGTTCAACGGCATCGACCATGTGGGGTTCCAAGCCGACGGTGGGCGATCCCAACAATCCGGAAGTAGGGTATTCCAATGCCTATCTGCCGCACCGGGTCATTGCCGCCGCCTCTTACCGGATAGAATATGCCAAACACCTGGCCACTTCCATAGGATTGTTCTATGAAGCCGCTCCGGCCGGCGTAGGTTCTTATACTTACAACGGGGACTTGCTGAACACCTCTTTTACCAATAACGTCCTGATGTATATTCCCAGGAATGCCGGCGAGATCAACCTCGAGGCAAGCGCTCCCAGCAGCAGCGGGGTCGTCGATCCCCGTACTCCCGCACAGATCTGGTCGCAGCTGAACAGCTTTATCAGCCAGGACCCTTATCTGAGCAAACACCGCGGTCAGTACGCCCAGCGCAATGCCCTGGTCTATCCCTGGTTCAAACGACTGGACCTGAACGTTACCCAGGATATCTATTTCTTTACAGGGAAAGAACATAAGGACAGGCATACGCTCCGGGTCACTATGGATATCGTGAATGTAGGCAACCTGCTGAGCAAGAACTGGGGCGTCTACAAACTCCCCAATGCGACCAGCTTCCTGAAATATGATAAGATGGCAGCCGATGGAAAGACGCCTATATTCTCTTTCCCTTTTGCCGATCCGAATAACCTGGTACCTTATACCAGCTCATTCAGGGATGATACCAGTATCTTGTCACGCTGGCAGATGCAGTTAGGATTCAGATACCTGTTCAATTAATTCATCTACCGATATAAAAAATCCCGGGACGGCTCCCGGGATTTTTTATGCCGTACAGGCAAACTCTTATTTTCCCCATCCCCATCTCAGAAACTCCGGCATGGCCATGGCCCAGGTAGCCACCTCATGCCGTCCTCCGGCTATCTCCCAATAACGTATA
>JAATFV010000017.1 GCA_015655015.1 Chitinophagales bacterium
CTGAAAAACTCCGGATTGGCACAGAGCAGCCCCTGGTACGGCAGCGGAGCCAGTCCCGTGCTGCCTGATTATATTATCGCAAGACAGAGTGGCGGACAGCTGATCGTTCCCGCCGGCGATCCGGCCGCTGATCCTTCCCTATACAATATCTCTTCCTACCGCATCTATAAGACCGACAAAACCGGTACGGATTGGTGGCGGGCTATGATGGGAACGGCTTTCAGCCAGAATCACCAGCTCTCGCTGAGCGGCGCCACGGATAAAAGTAATTACGCCCTTTCCTTTAATTATTTCGACAATAAAGGAATTGTGCTGGGGACCTATTACCGGCGTTATTCGCTCCGCGTAAATACCGAGTTCAAACCCGCCAAATGGATGAAGATCGGAGAGAACATGCAGTTCTCCTACAGCCAGGGCAATACGATCACCGGGCAGAACAATCATAACCCGCAGGGCCTGATTGCGGACCTGTATCAACGCAGCCCGATGATGCCGATGTACGATATCGCCGGGAACTATTCCGGGCCTAAGAATATCGCGAGCAGTGTGGCGTTTCAACCGGGAGGCAACAACCCTGTTTTTAGCCAGGATAATGTCATGAAGAACAATCACGGCTACAATGGTGGCATCATCGGATCTGCTTACCTGGACATAGAGCCGATGAAAGGTCTGGTGTTCGAAACAAAAATAGGGTTGCAATTCTATAACAATAGCTACCGGTATTTCACGGACACACTGCCGCAGAATGTATTTACGGCGCCCTATAATTCTTTCTCGGAAGGAGGCGGCTGGAGCACGGATTGGAGATGGACCAATAAGTTATCCTATGATATTCGAATCAATAATATTCATAAGATCAGCGCTTTTGTCGCCTATGAAGCCAGACAGTATGTCTCCCGTGGTTATGGCGGCAGTACGCCGAGATTGCCATACACGAACCCTCCGAATCTTGGCTTAGGCAACGGGGCCCCGGTAGATACCACAGGCGGCGTCTTTAATTCGGTAACGGATAACGGAGCGATCGGCGGATCTACCAATGTTTCGATTTTCGGAAATGTCAACTATTCCCTGCTGGACAAATACCTGTTTAGTTTTGTGGGGAGGCGGGATGGCTCTTCCCAATTCGGCTCGCTGAGCAAATACGGTACTTTTCTATCTTACAGCGCCGGCTGGAGGCTCTCGAAAGAAAAATTCATGGATCCGGTCACCTGGGTGAACGACCTGAAATTACGGGCGGCTGTCGGCAGCAATGGGAATGACGCTATTCCTAACGGCCTCTATCAGAATTTGTATTCTGTAGACACCTATGTCAGCAGTTATGACCTGGGAGGAACCAATACCTCCGCCATGACGGGCGTCGGCTTGTATCAGTGGGGCAACCCTCATATTCACTGGGAGAACAACAAAACAACGAATATTGGTTTTGACGCGACTTTGTTCAACAACAGGCTTACCATGGCCTTTAGCTGGTTCAACCGGCAGACGAAAGACCTGCTGGCCGTAGTCCCTATTCTCGGGTTACAGGGGGATGCGCTGGCCCCTTATCAGAATATCATGAAATTCTCCAATAAAGGTGTAGAGCTGGAGCTGGGATATAGCAATAATATAGGAAAGCTGCGGTACGAAATGGGCCTCAATTTTTCTACCTATCGGAATAAAGTGGAATATATCGCCGGTGATTCGACCAACTACCTGGACGGGGGCGCCTATGCGCCCACCCACTTTGCATTGACCCGCAGTGTAGTAGGACGTCCCGTTTCCAGCTTCTTTGGGCTGATACAGAACGGCATCTTTCAGAGCGGCGATGATTACACCAAATATGGCGTGACGGAAGACGGGCTCGATGCTACGAATGCGGCCGGACATTTTAAGTTCGTAGATGTTAATAAGGATGGCAAGATCGATAACAACGACCGGGCCTTTATCGGCAGCCCCCATCCCAAATTCATCTATGGATATACGCTGAATCTTTACTATGGCAATTTTGACCTCGGTGTCTTTTTGCAGGGCGTATATGGCAACAAGATATTCAATTACTGGCGGGCCTTTTCCCGGTGGCCCGGTGAGCTGGGCGCCGGCTCGAACGATACCTGGAGCACCACCAATACCAATGCGAAGCTGCCCATCTGGACCAACGGCACCAATCTGGACCAGAACCCTTCCACTTTTTTCGTAGAGAGCGGTTCCTATCTCCGGGTGAAAAGCCTGCAGCTGGGCTATAATTTTCCGAAGAACAGGGCATTCAACCACCTTCGTATTTACATACAGGGTTATAATTTATGGACGGCTGCCAAATACACCGGGATCGATCCGGAGGTCAGCTCGGGTTCCCCTGGCAACGCTGGCGTGGACCTCGGCGGAAACTATCCTATTTCCCGAAAATTCGTGGTGGGCCTGAATTTCGGATTGTAATATCTACTACTAAATTATTTGTTATATGAAACGCTTATCATTTTTTGCCTGCTTACTGATCTTGCTGGCGGGGGCCTGTAAGAAAAGTTTTTTGAACGTCGACGCTCCCAATACCGTAACGGTGGATGCCCTTGCCAATAAAACCGGCGTTCAACAGCTCTTAGTGGGGACCTATCACGATATTACGGGTCTGACCATCCACTCCGGCTGGTGGAGCACTTCCGGCACCAATTGGGTGTATGGCGATATTACTTCAGGCGATGCTTACCGGGGCGGTAGCAATGACGGCACTGATGGCATTACGATCGAGCACTTTCAGACGCTGTCCACAACGGGTTTTGTTTACGACAAATGGCGTTCTGTTTACGATGGGGTTTCCCACGCCAATGCCGTTATCCTGGCCGCTGCTGCCGCCAATGATATGACGGATGATGAGAAGCTGCTCGCCACTGCCGAAGCCCGTTTCCTGCGCGGTCACTTTCATTTCGACGCCAAGAAGATGTGGAATATGGTTCCCTTTATCGATGAGACGGTCACTGATTTCAAAGTAGCCAATACGGAAAATATCTGGCCCAGGATCGAAGCCGATTTTCGTTTTGCTTTCGACCATTTACCTGCTAAACAGCCTTTAAAAGGGCAGGCCAACAAATGGGCAGCAGCCTGTTACCTTGCCAAATGTTATCTATTCGAAAAGAATTTTACGGCAGCTAAGGTTTTGCTGGATTCCATCATCCCGCCATCTTACGGCGGCCATGGGAATGGCGTCAATTCACAAGGCAACCCTTATGCACTGTCTGTAAATTTCGATGATAATTTCAACGCTGCTACGGAGAACAATCCCGAGCAGGTCTTTCAGATAGAGTTTTCTGTGAACGATGGTTCCAATGGAGGCAATGAAAATATAGGTGAATCGGCTAACACGCCCAATTTTTATCCCATCAGCAGTTTTGGCACCACCTGGAAACAGCCCACCTTTAATCTCGTCAATGCGTTCAAGACAGACGCCAATGGCCTGCCGATGCTGGATACCTTCAACGTTACGAATATGACCAATGACGAGAACGTCAGCGGTGACGATCTGACATACTCTACTTACCAGGGAACAGTCGATCCCCGTCTCGACTGGACCGTTGGCCGCAGGGGAGTGCCTTACCTGGACTGGGCTTCCCCCAGTTATTTCGGCGCTAACGCTACTGGTTACTCATCCTATCCCAGTTCCGATCCCAATTACGGCTGGATCAACGACCGTAACTTCGGAGGTCCCTATTCTCCGGTCAAGAACAACTACCGGGCCAGCCAGGTAGGTCTTTACAGCGATTATTATGCGCAGGGATATTTATTGGGCAGCGCCGTTAACTATAGCATCATTCGTTTTGCGGACGTACTCTTATGGGCAGCGGAATGTGAAGTAGAAATAGGCGACCTCAACAGGGCGCGGGCATTGGTGAATTATGTACGCAACCGGGCAAAAACGGGACGAATGGTGGAAGTGGCCTATGATTATATCGGTAATTACCTGCCTTCTGCCAACTATTCCATCGACATCTATAATACAGCCTGGGCCGACCAGACGATGGCGCGTAACGCGGTTCGTTTTGAAAGAAGGCTGGAACTGGCGCTTGAAGGCCATCGTTTCTTCGATCTGGTCCGTTGGGGCATTGCCGCTGACTATATAACGACTTACCTTACGAAGGAGAAGGACAGGCTTCCCAATAACCTGAAAGGCGTTGCATTCAAGGCTAATCAGTACGAATATTTTCCTATCCCACAGCAGGAAATCGATCTGGATCCTAAACTAAAACAAAATCCCGGTTATTAGCGGGCGCGGTACAAAATGAACTATTTAATTCTAAGTTATTGCCTGTCATTTCTCTTCACAGGCGGGGCTTCGGGCCATAGCTATTTTCTCAGCTCCTCCGGCAATGACGGAGACAAAGGGTCGAAAGCCCATCCCTGGAGAACGATCAACCGGCTGAACGCTGTTCGTTTACACCCCGGCGACACCGTATTCCTGCAGGCCGGCCAGACCTTCGAGGGCAGCCTGGATATCAAGGCCGCAAGCAGCGGCACCAGGGAGCATCCCGTCGTGATCACATCCTACGGAAAGGGAAAGGCGGTGATCAATTCCGGCGACCGGTATGCCATCGGGCTTTACCAGGCGAAGTATATTTCGATCACGGATCTGCAATTGGCAGGCTCGGGCCGAAAGAACGGTAATAAAGAGAATGGATTGGCCATTAATAACTGCCATCATATTACGGCGGACAGCCTGGATATAAAAGGTTTTCAGAAAGCAGGGGCCTATGTTTACCAATCGGCTTATGTGAAGATAAGCCGGGTGTATGCGTATGAAAATGGCTATGCGGGGATCTCCGTCGAAGGCGCTTATGGTAAAAGGGATTGCCATCATATCCATATTACGCATTGCCTGGCGGAGAACAATCCCGGCGATCCCTCCAACCTGACAAACCATAGCGGCAACGGCATTATCGTGGGTTATAGCCGGGCCATTACCATTGAACAATGCACGGCTACCAACAATGGCTGGGATATGCCGAGGATCGGGAACGGGCCGGTGGGTATCTGGGCCTATGAGTCGGACACGGTGCTCATCGAACATTGCATCTCCTACCGGAATAAAACGGCCAAAGGCGGGGATGATGGCGGGGGCTATGACCTGGATGGCGGGGTCACGCATTCTACCATCCGGTATTGCCTTTCATATGAGAATGAAGGCAGCGGGTTTGGTCTCTTCCAATATACGGGCGCCCGCCCCTGGTTTGATAATAGCATCCATGATTGTGTCAGCCAGAATGATGGACTGGTCTCCCCTGCAAGGGCGGGTGTCTTTATCTGGAACAGCTCCCGGGATCCTGATCAGCTAAAGAATTGTTCGTTCTATAATAATATCATCTATAACACGAAGGGGGCGGCCATCAGTTTTGCCCGGGAGGGAGAACACAGCAGATTCAAGTTCTATAACAACGCTTTTATAGCCGCGGATAGCCTTATTAAAGGGAAGAAGGGGCCTGACGATGTTTTTGAGAACAATCATTGGACGGGGGTGCTGCCGGATGACTCTTTTCATTGAAGCGCCCATGACCTTTAAGACAGGGGCAGCTCTGCTATGAAGATGGGGAAGATTCTATATGGAGATGGGAAGACTCTATATGAAGATGAGAAGCTTTGTTCGAAGATAGAAGCTTTGTTCGAAGATAGAGGCTCTGTTTGAAGATGTACTAATAAATCTAAGACAAATGCAGAGACGGAGATTTATTCGGCAGGCGGCAGGTTTTGGCCTGGCAAGCCATTCGTTGGTGGAGATCCTGAAAGACTACACACCGGATGGGACGGCTGTACGGGGAAAAAGGCCGCCTGATGCGGAGAATGCAGCTGTTATGCCGGATGGGGCTTCTGCGTCGGATCTTGTTGGCTTAAAGCTGACCGGTCCCCGCCAGCCGGTATTCGTGTACAATAACTGGTCGGCCTACGACGAACTATCGGATAAAGTGGTGCAGACGGAAGCGCTGGCGATGCGGGAGATGGACGAGCTCCTCCGGCTGCGCAAGAGCGGCGTACAGATCGATTATTATGTAATGGATGCTTTCTGGTTTGACAAATGGGGCGGTTACCGAACCTGGCACAGGGAGCACTGGCCGGCCGGTCCGGACAAATGGCTGAAGGCCTGCAGGGATCATCATATCCTTCCGGGCATGTGGTTCTCTTCCAACCTGATCGCCACACACGATGGCCGTTTCCTGGAGCCGGCGCCTGAATGGAAGGACTCGGTGGGCGCCGACCCGAATATCCTTTCTTTGTTCGAAGGCGGCTATCTTTCACACCTGGCAGGCACCCTGCAATTATGGTACGACAAAGGAGTACGGTTATTCAAATTCTACTTTGCCTATTTCGAGGCGGCGACGCCGGCGGGTAAGGACCAATTCACTCCCGAAGAAATTAAAGAGAAGAATAAAACGGCTTTCAGGGGCATGCTGCAGCGCTTCCGGGAGCGGAACCCGGAAGTGCTGATCACCGGTTACAACGGATTTGGCGGAGACATGGAAAATACATTTACTCCTTTCCGTAAGACGGTAGATCATCGCTGGCTGGATGTCTTTGACACTTTGTATTGCGGTGACCCGCGCTTCTCCGATGTGCCAATGATGAATAGCTGGCGTTCGCAGGATACTTATTCCGATCATATGGTGCGGCAGTTCGAATTCAACGGTCTTCCTTTACGGCGGATCGATAACTGCGGCTTTATGATTGGCAAAACCGGCACCTGTTATTACAGGGGAGTCCAGGCCTGGAAAGGAGCGCTCCTGCTGGAGTTGGCGAGGGGCGGATGGATGAATGTCTTTCACGGTAACCTGGAGCTGCTGGAGGAGGCCGATGCGAAATGGTTTGCAAGAGCACAGGATCTGTATCATGGTTTACAAAATCTGGACGGGATGAGCACTTTCGGGGCAGTGCCGGGGGAAGGGAGAGGGTATGGGTTTAAAGCGGCGGGGCCGGCGGGCTCCATGTATACGGTGGTGAATCCTTCACAGGACCGGTCGGTCATTGATCTTCCCGGGTGGGAAAAGAGCGCCTCCGGGTTGCAGGAAGGGCCTCCGGGGAGAAAGAAGACCGCTTCCGGGTACCGAATCCTGTATGCCGACGGAGGTTACACGCCTTCGATAAAAGAAGGTGGCATTGAATTAGGTCCGGAGCAGCTGGCGGTGGTGGGCACTGGTGAGTATGCCCGTCCGGCGTATGACCTTGGAAGGGATGAGACGATCCGGATTCCGGCGAACCAGAAGAAGGTGGAGCTGGCTTTTACGCAGAAGGCTAAAAATACGATTGTAAGTGCCCCCCTGGATATGCGTGTTATGCCCGGAAAGGACCTGCGCATCTTCCTGCAGCAATACGGATCGGATGGTTTTCCTATCCGTAGCTGGGGCGGCGCTCCCCCTGATGGTCAAAAGATGGATGCCCTTTTGAAGATCCGGGTTAAACAAGCGGGAAAAGAGCTTCCCCTGTATAAGGAATATGACAAGATGATCTGGAGCGGCCTGTCCTGGGGAGCAGCGGAACTGCGGCAGGGAAGTTTTGATCCGTCCCTTCCCGTGGAGATTGAATGTCAGTCCATGGAAAAAGGAGAGGTACGGCTGGAAGGACGGGTGTATGCGATAGGGTATTAATCAATTCAAGATTCTGTACATGAGATCGTTGATCATTATTGGTTTTTTGTTAATCGGAATAGAAACTTCAGCCCAGACGATCTATTCCCTCGATGCTTCGCAGGTAACGAACGAAGTAAAATCCGGTTATTTTAAAATGGGCGATCCCGGGTTGGCCGGCAAAGAATTACTGGTGAACAGCCGGTATCTCACTATCGGCGGAGTGCCGAAAATCCCTGTCATGGGAGAATTGCAATATTCGCGCATGCCGAAGGAGCGATGGGAAGATGAGATCCTGAAGATGAAAGCAGGAGGTGTGACCGTTATCGCCACCTATGTATTCTGGATCCACCAGGAAGAAGTAGAGGGAGAATTTGACTGGTCGGGCAATAAGGACCTGCGGAGTTTTGTAAAACTATGCCAGCGGCTGGGCGTGCTCGTATATCCAAGGATCGGCCCCTGGGCACATGGCGAGACCCGAAACGGCGGTACGCCTGACTGGATCCTACGAAAGAAATACCTGGCAGACCGTTCCATAGACCCGGTCTACCAGTCCTATGTCGAACGTTATTTCCGGCAGATCGGCCTGCAGCTCAAGGGATTAATGTATAAGGACGGAGGACCGGTCGTGGGCATCCAATTGGAAAATGAATACTGGAAAGGAAAGGCCGGGGAACCCTATATCTCCTGGCTGAAACAGACAGCCCTGAAATACGGCATGAATGTGCCCCTTTATACCGTGACGGGTTGGGGCGACGGCTCTGTCCCGCTGAATGAAGTAATCCCGTTATGGGGCGGTTACCCGGACGAATCCTGGACACCCAATATTGAAAAGATCACCGGTTGCGATAATTATACGTTCAGTTCTTTCCGGGACGATATTACTATCGGTAATGCGCAAGTGATAAAAAAAGAAGGATACGATTATTCCCTGGACCCTTACTTTACTTGTGAGATGGGCGTAGGCATTTTCAACTCCATTCACCGGCGGCCCATCATCGGGGCGCTCGACGGACTGGGGCTGATCGTAAGCCGCATCGGATCAGGCGGGAACCTGCTGGGTTACTATGTATTTGCCGGCGGCTCGAATCCCCTGGGTATTTATAGCACGATGGAGGAGAACAAGGATGAGACCGGCTATTGGAGCGAACTGTCTCCTATCTCCTATGATTTCCAGGCAGCGATCCGGGAGAACGGACTGCCTGCACCCTCTTTTTATGAGGTAAAACGGATGAACTACTTTCTCGGCGGGTTTGGGGCATTGCTGGCGCCGATGGAGCCGGTGTTTGCGGCTAAAGTAACTGAAGGCAAGGGCCCGGCATTAAAGACGACGGGACGAAATAAGAGTCAATCGACGGATGTGCCAATAACAGAAAATACGCTCCAATACGCGGCGCGGGTAAAGGGCAACAGCGGTTTTCTCTTCGGCATCAATTATTGCCGCAACAACCGGCGTCCGGAACAGAAGGGCGTCCGGTTCCAGGTCCGTCTGAAAGACCAGACCCTCTTATTCCCTTCCAGTCCTGTGAACATCCCCGACAGCAGTCTCTTTATCTGGCCGATGAACCTTGACATGGATGGTATCCGGCTAAACTACGCGACGGCACAACCGCTTTTCAGGACAAGGATCAACAACGAGTCCGTTTGGATCTTTGTGCAGGACGTCGACCTTCATCCGGAATTTTCCATGGAGGGATCCGGCATTGACAAAGTGGTAATGCCGAAAGATAACGGGCAGCTGGTTAAGACCGGGCAGGCCTATATTCTCTCCGGCCTGCGCCCCGGACCGGACTGTATCATTACTGTACATCGTAAGGATGGGACGACTGAACGCATCATTCTATTGGGCCGGAAAGATGGCCGGAACTCCTGGATACTCCCGGATGCCGCCGGGAAAGAACATTTTTATCTTTCCCGGGCTACCCTCTATACAAAGGATAATGAGCTGCACATAATGGACACCGTGAACGATCTTCGTGTCCTGGCCCTTTCGGGAAAGGGAGAGCGACTCTTCACCACCCTGGAATATCACTTGCCGGAAAAGAAATTGGTTGGTACTATTCGTCCCAAAGGAGCCTTGCAGGACGCGCAGTGGCTGGTGACCTCCGTGAAAAGTGTCGATGCAGGCAACTTGCTGTATCACCGGGAGTTTCAGAAGGAGTTCAGTGCCGGCGACCCTGCGCGGATAAAGTCCGCCAGATTAATACTGGCTCCTGGGTCGGAGTGCCGGGTCCGGATAAATGACAAATGGGTGGAGCAGCCCATACGATCCGGGCGCCTGAACGTGCTGGACATAACGGGTTATGTGGAGAAAGGAGATAATGTGCTGCTGATGGATTTTCCATTTGCAGCCGGGGGGCGGCAGACCTCGAATGACGGATCTTCCCCTAAGACATCTGAAGCGTCTTTTGCAGCCAGGGTGCTGGTGGAATATTTCAATACGGACCGGCTGGATTTTTCTACGGATACCTCCTGGCTGACAACAGATCTGTATTATTTCCCGGCTACATATGGCAGCAAGCCGGTGTATCCGCTGGGATTTGCGACCCCGCTGGTGGCAGAAGAGGCAACCGGAACTACAGGGAAGGCTGACGTGAATGGCAGGAAGGGGAATACGGCCGGCGATCAGGGCAGCGGCGTTTGGTCCCGGCAGGAACTGGCCCGGGAGTCCCTGCCGGACTTTTCCGAATGGAGACTGCCTCTTTCCTGTAATTACCTGGAAGGGCTGAACAATGTCTACCTGGATCTGCGGTATCAGGGGGACAGGATCAGCGTCCGGGCCAATGGCAAGCTGATAGCGGACAACCTGAACAATAACACCGACTGGCTGATGGATCTGAAAAGGGGCGCCTCTTCCCTGGAATGCCAGGAGCTTCAGCTGGAGCTGCGTCCCTGGAAGGACATCGGGAAGATGTATTTCGACCGGCCGCCGGCGCCGGCGGAGGAAGGAAAGGCAATAATCAACACTGCCCGGCTGGTGCCGGAGTATAAGATAGTGACAACCGTTCCACAATAAAATACAGCCCGCTACTTTCTCACTCCCTGTCCATATTCATAATACAGCGTGTGGAATATCTCTGAAATATAGGATTCGCCTTTAACAAGGCGGGCATATGCTTTCCGGATCTCCTCGATGGATTCGTATTTGTGAACATAGGCGTCGATGCCTGTTTCGGGCATTTTCTCGATGATCACCGGGTCATAGGAGCTCGAATAGAGCATGATCCGGGAATTGCCGAACTTCTTTTTCAGCTCCGTCACCGCCTGCTGTAATTGCTCTGAATAACAATCCTGGAGGGAACCGGTGATGACCAGGTCGAAAACGGCGCTGGCATAGGCCCGGCAGGATAGGGCGGAGAAAATATTTTCCGAGTAATCTACGATCGCCGACTTGTTAATGGCGCGAAAGACCTCCTGAAAGGCCAGGGGAATAAGAGGCAGGTCATCAATGACCAGGATCTTATTCAAAGATGCAGGTTTTTTTGCAACGGGCATGGTGTCGAGGTAATAAGTGATAGGGATAATAACAAAGCGACTAAGGATGCAAAAGGGCCCGTGACTGTTACAAATATATCAATATTTGTATATAAATGCTAATTTCTTCTTAAGGGAATTTACGTGGGAAATATACGTAAAACCGGTTCGGAATAACACTTTAGACCGGTTCGGAATAACACTTTAGCGTTTAACTGTCCGGCTGATCCTGGGAAGGAGGAAGCTTGTCCAGCCGGAGGGAATATTCATAATACAGGGTATGAAAAATGCCGGAGATATAACGCTCTCCCGCCGAGAGGCAGGTATAAGCCTTCCAGATCTCCCCGACAGGCTCATATTTATGCATATAGGCATCAATACCTGATTCTTCCATTTTTTCGATGATGGCATGATCATAATTGGAGGAATAGATCATGATCTTGCTGTTGCCAAACCTGGCCTTGCATTCAGCGATCGTCCGGGGTAAATTATTGGTGGGATGGCCTGTTTGTTCGCCTATAATGATGAGATCGAATTTCTTCTCTTCATAGGATCTGGAAGAGAGGGCGATAAAGATGTTTTCTTCCTGTTCGACCTTGATCCCGTAATTGATTGAGCGAAAGATCTCCCTTAAGCCCAATGCAATAGTTGGCACTTCATCAATGACCAGGATATTATTCATGGGATTGGATTGCATGATTCAAAGATAGCTACTAATATAACGTTTTTTGCAATATTCTCGAAATGAGCTGTGATTTTGAATCTACCCCCAGCTTATGGTAAATATTCTTTAGATGATGGTTGATGGTATAAACGGAGACATATAATTTTTCAGCCATTTCCTTATAGGATAATCCTTCTTTCAGCAGGTTTACGAGCTCGATCTCTCTTTTGGTGAGTTTGGAAGCCAATATATCTGTCACATTTCCTTTCAGGTGATCGATGATCGTTTTTGCTATTTTAGGAGACAGGCTGGCGCCGGAATCGAACACATCATGGATAGAAGTATAAATGTCCATTGGTCTGGCGGTTTTGGAGAGAAATCCGCTGGCTCCGGACAACAGGGATTGTATTACATATATCCGGTCTTCATATTTACTCATCACAATTACTTTAGACCGGGGGTAAATGCCTGATATCTTTTTCACTTCTTCGATACCTGCCTGTCCGGGGAGCGTGATATCCAGCAGAACGACGTCCGGTTCGACAACGAATATCCCGTGGTTTATATTTTTGTTCATTTCTTCCAGGGAGGTAAAAGTAAATACTACATCTATATCGGAGAAATCCTGTAGAAATTCCTTGTAGTTGTTCAATAGAAAGTAATTGTCGTCAATCAGGCCGACCTTAATCATACAATCAAGTTTTAAAGGGAATGGATCAAAATTAGAATAAGGTAAGTAAAAATACGCTACTATGTTAAGTATGTTGGGGCGCAAATCTCCGATAAAAACTGCTAATAACAGTTGCGAATTTACATTTAGATTTTTTAGGTGCTATGATGTAAAAAAAATAAGAATAAGTACTTGTTTTTTTTACGGGACTACTTGTGTCAGTAGCTAATATGGGAAAGTTCATTTTTTATTGCTTCATTAAGTAGTTGATCGGGAAAGGGACACGCGTACCTTTGCATCATCCAAATGAAATACCTCCAATCCAAACCGGTAAAACTAAATCCAAGAGGGTAAGTCTTTTATTTTATGGAAACGTGTTAGTTTAGCGAAAAGGCCTGTTAAGGGCCTTTTCGCCGTTATAGGAGTAGGGTTTTTCTTTTCTTATATTTGCGCCTCATTTAATAGTTGAACTATGCGTATTGCTGTCAATGGAATGGGGCGTATTGGCCGGCTTTTAAGCAGGAGATTGCTCGATCTGGAAGGAGTAGAGCTGGTAGCCGTCAACGATATTATGGAGACGGACAACCTGGCTTACCTGCTCCGGTATGATTCCGTATACGGGACTCTGCCCTTTCCCGTATTACACCGGGATGGGCTGTTGATCGTCGGAGAGCGGAAAATTGCCGTTTTCCGGCAGGAAGACCCCTCCCGTCTTCCCTGGAAAGAGCTTCAGGTAGATATCGTGCTGGAATGTACAGGTAAATTTTCCAGCCGGGAGGGAGCGGCGATCCACCTGGCCGCAGGAGCCCGGAAAGTATTGCTGTCCACCACCGGTTCGCCGGAAATCCCCCTTCTTATCTATGGATTCAACCAGCATGTCCTGGACCAGGACAGCACGGTCATCTCGCCGGGGGGGTGCATGACCAATTGCGCCACGCATATCCTGTATCTGCTGAACTCCATCGGTATTGAATCAGCGCATTTGAATATACTGCATTCTTATACATCCCGGCAGGAGCTGGTGGACGCTCCGCATAAGCAATTCCGGCGGGGCCGGGCGGCTGCGGAATCCATTATACCCGTGGAGATAGATCTGGCCACTTCCCTGGAACGGCTCATGCCGCCTTTACAGGGCAGGATCGCTGCCGTGTCGACAAGGGTGCCGGTCGCCAATGGGGCAATGGCCGATTTTACAGTCCAGCTGAAGGCTAAGACCAGTCCCCGGGAAATCAATTCCCTCTTCCGGAAGGCGGCACAGCATGAATACAAAGGTATCCTGGAATACAATGAAGAGGCCCTGGTGTCTTTGGATATCAAGGGTAATACCCATTCCTGTGTGATAGACGGAACGCTGACGTCCGTAGTAGGCAATCACCTGAAGCTGATCGCCTGGTTTGACAATGAGTATGGTTATACCAGCAGGATGATCGACTGGCTCTTCTATTGGAAAAAATTTTTGTAAGAATGTGATCCTTGTCGGCTCCTGATTGTTAAAGACTAAAATCAACAAAATTATATGAATATTTCATTGACAGGGAAGGTGGCGCTTGTTACCGGAGGTAGCAAGGGGATCGGAGCTGCTGCCGCATTATCCTTATCGGAAGCCCGGGCCAAAGTAGCGATCTGTTCCCGTAATGCGGATGAGGTAAAGAAGACGGCGGAGGCTATCGAAGCCAAAACGGGGCACCGGGTCCTGGCTATTACCGCAGACGTTACATCGCAAGCCGAAGTGGACCAAATGGTGCAGGAGATCATATCTTCCCTGGGCGGCATCGATATCCTGATCAACAATGCCGGGCATGTAGGAGAAATAGGAGCTTTCGAAGACATCCCCACAGAGATCTACTCCTCCCTCTATGAGCTTAATGTCGTATCGATGGTACGGTTGGTGAAGGCAGTGCTGCCGGGTATGAAAGCAAAGAAATGGGGGCGGATCATCAATCTTTCTTCCGAAAATGGCTTGCAGCCTGATCCGGATATGACTCCCTACAATCTTACCAAGGCTGCTATCATTAATTTCAGCAAGGGACTGTCCATGTCCCTGGGCGCCCACAACATTCTCGTCAATACGGTATCTCCAGCCTTTATTTATACGCCGCTGGTAGCTGATATGCTGAAAGGGATCGCCGCCGGAAATAATAGTTCACCGGAGGATGCCTTACAGAAATTCCTGCACGACAAAAGACCCAATATCGTGCTGAAACGCGCGGGCCGGGTGGAGGAAGTAGGTGCTGCCATCGCTTTTCTCGCTTCGGAGCAGGCTTCTTTTATTACCGGCACGAATCTTCGGGTAGACGGGGGATCAGTAGGATCGATCTAGATCAACGGGATTGTATAGATCAACGGGACTGTATCATAAAACCCGCGCTCAGCTTTTCATCCCTTGAATGGCTGCCCAGGACGATCTTATAGGTCCCCTTGTATACCTGCCATTGTTTTTTCCACAGGTCCCATTTTTGCAACTCGCTTACGGGGATGGAAAATTGTACTTCTTTCGAATTTCCATGGGTTACCGTGATCCTCTTAAAGGCTTTTAATTCCCTGACCGGCATTCTTTCAAGGTCAGGATATTGAATATAGACCTGCACTACTTCGTCTCCATCCACCGTTCCCTTATTTTCTACCAGGAGGGAGAAGGAGAGCGTATCTGTTGCCGTATATTTTTTCCCCGGCTGCCGTTGCCAGGAATAACCGAAAGAAGTATAGCTAAGTCCATAACCGAAAGGGTATTGGACCGGGCCGTTATAATAACGGTAGGTGCGTCCTTTCATGCCGTAATCTTTATAAGCAGGGAGGTCATTCAGCGAACGGTAAAAGGTAAGGGGCAGGTGACCGGAAGGAGATACTTTACCGAAGAGGAGATCTGCCAGGGCGTTGCCGCCCTGTTCGCCGGGATACCACGCCAGGATAATGGCGTCCACATAGGGTTCGATGGCGGAAAGGTCTATGGCGCTGCCTGCTGTCACCACAGCGATCAGGGGCTTGTTCTTAATGGCTTTGCGCAACGCTTTTATATAGGCGATGTGTGCGGCGGGAAGGTTGAGATCTACCCTGTCTCCACCATGAGGAGCGAGAAAAGCGTCTCCTTCTTCTCCTTCCATGACCGGGGTCAGGCCGATCACGGCAATGGTGAGGTCCGCATTGGAAGCAGCCCAGGTGCCTCCAAAATGAACAGTGTCGGCGTAATCGCAACCCTGGTCATATTCTATACGGACGGAGGGGCCTGCCGCAGCCGTGATCCCTTCGACGAAGCTTACCATATTGGAAGATACTCCATGATAATTTCCCGACAGCGCATCGAAGGAATAGGCGTTGGGACCGACGATCATCAGGGAGCTGAATTTACCGGTAGAAAGAGGGAGGGTCTGCCGGTCGTTCTTCAGCAGGACCATGCTTTGTTGGGCCAGTATCCGGGCAAGGGACGTATGTACTGTATTGTGAATGCTGTCGGCGCCATAGGAGCTAAAGGGCACCCGGGCCTTGTCATCAAAAAAGCCCAGCTTAAGCTGTGTCCGCAGCAAGGGGGCCAGGGCGGAGTCTACGTCCCGCTGGCTGAGCAATCCCTGGCCGATTGCTTTCAGCACATCATCCTGCAGGATATTGGAGCAGTCCAGGTTGACACCGGCCCTGATCGCCGCGGCGGCTGTCGCTACCGGGCCATCCAGCACCTTATGCCTTTCAAAGATGTCGTCCAGCGCTCCGCAGTCCGTTACCACATGGCCTTTGAATTGCCATTCTTCTCTCAGGATAGTATGCAGGAGGGTGGGGCCGGAGCAGCAGGGTTCCCCATTCACTCGGTTGTAGGCGCACATGATCGATTCCACGCCTGCGTTCACTAATTTTTTAAAGGCAAAGAGATAGGTTTCCCGAAGATCTTTTTCATCGACGATCGCATCGAAGGTGTGTCTGTTTGCTTCGGGGCCGCTATGCACCGCAAAATGTTTAGCACAGGCAGAAGCTTTTAAATATCGGGGATCATCGCCCTGGATCCCTTTAATAAAAGCCGTTCCCATGGAAGCCGTCAGATACGGGTCTTCCCCATACGTTTCCTGGCCTCTGCCCCA
The DNA here is from genome assembly GCA_015655015.1 of Chitinophagales bacterium. Taxonomy (GTDB): domain Bacteria; phylum Bacteroidota; class Bacteroidia; order Chitinophagales; family Chitinophagaceae; genus Puia. The sequence continues at coordinate 16,447 of JAATFV010000017.1, forward strand.
TCTTGGATCCCGGAAGATATTAATGTTTGGCGACCAGAATGTCAGTCCCATATACTGCTGGGGTTTTCCGATCCCTGCCGAGAGATTGTATTTAGCCCTGGCCTCCGTTGAGATATAAGTTGCTTCCTCTTGCAGGAGGGCATTGTTAAAAGTGGCGGCTAACCCGATGGCCTGGGGGTATACAGTGGCTTCCCCTGCCCGGGCGACCCCATGCAGGGCTTCGTTCCACCAGTTATAGGCAGGTATGGCCAGGCGTTCCACCGGATGACTGCGATATCCCAGGAGGGAGACCTTCTCCGCGGGTGTCAGCTGCGTCAGCAGGTCATTGACCCGTTGGGAGATGGATCGGGAAGGATCCCGGAAAACAGCGGATTGCTGCGCCTGCAGCGGGCAAATAAATAATAAACAACCTGCAGCCAGTAACAGGGAGCGGAGCTGTCTGCTTGTCGGTAAAAAAATCATGAGTGCTGAATTTTTCGGATTTGAACGGCCAAGTTCGTTCAAATCCGCGAAACACGCGCCCATTATCTTATGACAGGCCTTCGGCGAACTGAGCTGTGCTGAGTTTTGCTGTTATTTCAAAAAAGACAGGGTATTAGACTCCTTACCTGCCTGTAACTGGACAAAATAAAGACCGCCGGCCAGGGAGGTCAGATCGATTGGTACCGTGTTGCTGCCTTGCTGCAGCCGGGCTTGTTTTTGCAGGATAATATTTCCCTGCCTGTCGGCAATGCGGAGCCATACCGTATTGTTTTGAGGAAGATCGATCTCAAGCTGCAGTATGTTCCCTATGACGGGATTGGACCGGATCTGTAAGTTTTGTTGCCGTTGCCCGATAACAGTGACAGATCGTACTTCGCTAAGCTGGTAGTTGCCGTCTTTATCGATCATCCGGATGCGGTAATAATAATTTCCGGGAGAGAGCTGTTCCATGAATGTATAGGAGTCGCCATCTGTTCCGTTATCGGAAGCCGCACCGGTGCGGGCAGGCAGGCTGCCGGCTTTAATAAAGTCTGTTCCATTGAGGGAACGTTCTATTTCATACCGGTCAATGTTCGTTCCGTAACCGACGGTCCATTGAAGGCTCACCGTGTTCTGCTGAGCGCTGGCGGTAAAACTGTGCCAGTCGATGGTCAGTACGGTCATGGACGAAGGCTTGGTGAGTATGGTGAATACCGCATTATTATTCAGGGAGACAGGATTGAAGGTCAGGACATTTCCGGACAGGGAGGACGCCTGATCATAGTTGATCGTACCGGTATTAAAATTTCCATCTCCATCCGTGTCTATCAGGAGCCAGTAATTAGCAGCGGTAGATCCGCCCGAAAGACCCAGGGCCGACGTATTAAAGCTTAAATTGACATTGCCTACCGAATTGATATTATTCACCTTCCAGGTGCGGATCAGCCTTTGTGAGTTGATGGCGACACTGGGACCAATGGCTGCGGTGATCGTCTCTTCCCTTAAAGAGGCAGAGTCGGTACCGATCATCAGGAATTGCTGATCGGACAGGCTGCCGATAGCGTTGAGGACCAGGTTGCCCCTGCCGCTCTGTCCTGCCCCCGTACCGCTGCCTGAGTTCATGCTGTTGGACTGGGATTGGGTAAGGCCTGAAGCCAGATCGGTACCTATCCCGAAGATATTGTGCTGATAGGCTGCGAGGCCTGTCCAGAAGATCGTGCCTGCGGAGGATGTATAGCTCACCGGTTGTGCGGTATTACCTAAGGTCAGGCCGTATTTGAGGGCCAGGTAGGATTCCACCTTATTCCTGTTCGTTGCATTATCGGCGCCGTAGACAATGATCTCCGCAATATCCCCCTTCATGGGAGAATCATTGGTAGACCGGTCGCCGATCTGGGGAGGGCTGTTCATGACCGTGGCCCTTTTGGTGAACCCTCCGAAGAGGCTGCCCAACCTTGCATCCAGGCCGTTCTTATTAAAGACGTCTCCCACTCCGCTGGCTGTTAAGATGTTCACCTGTTTGGCAGGAGGATCTGCGATATATTCAAACCCGATGGAGTCTACTCCCATCCCGGCAAAGAGATAGCTGCCGGGATTATCCGGACCTGAGCGGAAATAATAGCGGGAAGCGTCATTGGTCGCGGTCCCGCTGATGGTGGGAGAGATCACTGTGCCTCTTTCCGTACCCGGGTTGTCTGTCCAGCTGGTCACCGCTGTACATTCCGACCATTGGATGGACTTGTTGCCTACCAGTTTGGCCGCTCCGGCGAAGTGGACCACCGGATGAAAATTGATGGTATTGGCCACCGTAGTGATGTTGGCTGCCGTCCCGGATGTAGCGAATGTGTTGGTGCCCCTGGAGACCGGCCAACCGGTCAATCTGCCGCCTCCGTTAGCCGTGGCTGACTCGGCTTTCATCCATAAGGTGAGGTTGGCGCTGACGCCTCCGGGATATTGCGCATATCCGTTAGCAGAGAAGTGAATGAGGATAAATGCAATCGGGATAAGAAGGGGACTGTTCATAGTATAGGGATTATCCTGTAAAAATAAAGCGGCTAACTACGAAATGCAATACCCTTCCGGGAATTGTTGCGATTCCTAATAGTTTAGCTCTAGGGGAGATGTAATATTTAAATGCAGTGATAAAAAGTAGGACAAGTCTTTATATGTAAGCCCTTAGCCGGATGAAAAATACCTGTAATGAATAGACGATCCTGGCAAACATTATACATTTGCGCTATTGATTCCGGGGAAGGCCCGCAATCCAATAACCCTTAATCAACCCCATGAAAACCTTTTTACGCCCTGGCAATATTATTATTGCTATTCGTACTTTTTTTGTTTTTTTATTCTTCACCCAAACGCTGCAGGCGCAGGTATTGAGCCTGCTGAAATTTACGGCTACGACAGCCGGTCCCCGTCTCATTCTTCTGCAATGGAATGTGGATGCACAGCAGCAGGCTTCAGCCTATGAAGTGCAGCGGTCAATGAATGGGCTTGATTTTACGGATATCGGCATCCTAAACACGGTCCGGGACAAAACCGACTATAGTTTCATCGATGCCGATGCCGGCAGCGGGAATATTTTTTACCGGCTGAAATGGGTACAGGGCAACAATATGCCAGGCTATAGTATCGAGCTGGTCGTCAACCATTCACCGGTGACCGGGCGCCTGTCCCTGCGTCCTTCCGTGATCGACTATGGCAGCACTGTCTTATTCCTGGAGTCATCGTCAGGGACGGATATGGAGATCCGTATCATCGATGCCGCCGGCCGGTTGTGCCGCCGTCAAACGGTCTCCGTTAACCAGGGAGATAACAAGCTGCCCCTGGACATAAGCTCCTTTGCCCGCGGCCTGTATCACGTGGATGTGTGTTTAAAGAATGGTTTTCACAAGGCGGTGGAGCTGGTGAAACTATAAAGACGGGGGCAGCTGATGGGAGATCAGCGCCAGCGATGATACAATTTAGGGACACGGATGTTCCACTTCCCGAAGAAGGGCATTTCGAATAGCCCTACTGCTATGAATGTACCTGTGAGCGGAGCTGCCCAGTACAGCCAATAACCGGTCCAGAGCCCACTGATCACCGCCGGCCCAAAGCTCCTGGCAGGGTTGGTGCTGGTGCCGGATATTTTCCCTTCCGCATAGACCATGATGCAAAAGAGCGGGGGCATTAAATAAGGAGTGAAACGTCTCAGCTTATGGTGCCGGTGACCTGTGAAAAAAAAGATCCCTGCGATCAGCATAAAGCTGGTGATCATTTCTCCCACAAAAGCGGCTGCCGTTCCACCGGGAAGAGGGATGGTAGCTCCAAAGCCAACGCTGGCGCCTTGTTGTCCCCACAACAATAAGGGAAAGGCTCCAATGACAGCGCCGGTCATCTGGGCCAGGATAAATCCCAGGGTATGCTGGTACGACATTTTTCGCTTCAGCAGGAAAGCAACACTCACGATGGGGTTAATATGCGCCCCGCTGATCTTTCCTACAGGGGATAGGGTGATAAGACAGCCGGTCGTGCCAAAAAGAAAACCGGTAACGGCTCTTCTTAGTCCTTCATCGGGTATCCGGGGTCTGATGGGTGATCCTGTCCCGTTGATACCTATCACGACGGATAATCCTGCCAGGACGAGGGCCGCTGTTCCCAAAAATTCGGACAGGTATATGCGGAAGATTTTCCTTTTCATGGCTGCCAATGAAATATGAATTGTTAAATATAATATATGAATGGCAGACTATCGCGGTCTACTTTCGCGGAAGGAATATAGTCAATATTTATTGATATTAATATTTGATAACCTTGCGATAACCGGCATTCTGCGTTAAATTTGTGGAGATAAAGGGATTACCCCCCTATATCTACTTTAATCCGTTCCAATGAAAAGAACTACTAATCGCGTACCCTTATCCGGTAGGATGTCCGCCTGTCTGGCAGTTTTGCTGTTTCTTCACCTGGTTGCCCTGTCCCAGCCTGCTGTGGATTATGGGAAAAGCTATGTAAATATTACCAAGGGCCCCGGCGGGGGTACCAATGAGCCGGGTGATATCCTGGAGATCCGGGCCGTTTTTGTCGTCAAATCCGGAACGGCTTATCAATGTTCGTATGCAGACATTGTTCCGGCCGGCACCACTTATATCGCAGGTACGCTGAGGATATTGACCAATGAAGGGAAAATCTACCGTCAATGGACAGATGGCAGCGGAGATGACGGGGGGACTCTTGCAGGTTCAGCTATCACGATCAATATAGGGACCGGGGCCGGGGCTGCCGGAGGAGGAACCATTACCAACACAGACAAACCGAATTTTGGAGGCACCTGTATCATGATCGCCTCCTTTCGGGTACAGATCAACCCTTCCCTGGTATTCGGGGATTTTATCAATGTAGGAGGAGGTAGTTTTAATTATTCTGCATCCGCTGCCCCCTCTGCGTTGACTACGGTTGCTTTTTCTCCGGATACGATCGCCATTTATAAGAACTATGGTATCTGCAGCAATACCGTTGGGGGCAATGCCATTCTTTCCGAATCCGGGGGAACATTCGGCTCCGGTAATACCAAGGACAGGGCCGCTTCGGCAAAAGTGCCGGCCAATTATACCTATACCGCCTTCGGAGCGAATGCGCCGAATGACTATTATTACGGGGTTTCCAATAATACCAGTCCCGGCGGCGGCAATTTCACGACCGTCAATAGCTGGGGGATTCCCGATCCTCATCGGGTATTCGGGACCTGGGATGTGATCGGTGACCACACGAACGCCGTCAATCCCTTGTTAGGCAACCCGCCTACTGATATAAACAATACAGGGGGGTATATGCTGGTCATCAATGCCTCCTACCGGACAGATACAGCTTTTAAAGATATTGTCACCAATCTTTGTCCGAACACCTACTATCAATATGCAGCCTGGTTCAGGAATATCGGGCCTAAGGGAGGATCGGACTCTAACAATGTGAGCGCTGCTTCAGGGAATCCTGCCTATATTCCCACGGGACCCGGGGACGTTTCCGGGGTGCATCCCAATCTGACTTTTAATGCGAACGGATATGATTATTATACTACCGGGGATATCGCTTATACGGGACAGTGGGTTCAGAAGGGATTTACTTTCAAAACCGGCCCTACACAAAACCAAATGACCATTTACATCCGCAATAATGCTCCCGGCGGCGGCGGTAACGACTGGGCCATCGATGATATCAGCGTGGCCTCCTGTTCTCCCAACCTGCAGCTGACACCAGCTAAACCTGATACCATTTGTCAGGGGTCTTATGATACAGTGGCTTTTAAGGTGTCCTCCTATTTCGATAGCTACGGCTATTGGCAGGTGGAGCAAAGCCTGGACGGTGGCGGCACCTGGACCGTAGCGGGGACAGATCAGTCGGGATCCGGATCTACCGGGTCCGTCACGCCCGTCTATAATTCCGTTACCGGGCAGTATGAATATTCGATTGCCCGTCATTACCTGTTAGACAATATTAACCTGCTGATACTCTACCGGGTAAGAGTGGCGAGCTCTCCTGCCAATCTCACCACCAATGACTGCTCCTTTATCGCTACCACTTCCAAGATCGTTCACGCAGTCAACTGTAATATCACCTTACCGGTGACTATCACCTCTTTCAGCGGGAAGTTACAGGATGGCCTGGCCAACCTGCAATGGATCGGTAATGATGAGACGGCCGATACCAGATATGTTATCGAGCGCAGTGATGATCAATCCGGTTTTACAGCGGTGGGTACGGTAGATGGTCAGGGAATGGCAGGGGCCGGCGCGGTCTACCATTTCACCGATCCGCAAAAAGTGGAAGGTCCTGTTTATTACAGGATCAGGGCTGTCAGCAACGGCCTTGTCAAATACAGCGCCGTCGTACTGTTGAGCAATTCTCAGCTGGATTTTGGCATCAGCTCCCTGGTAAATCCTTTCACGGACAAAGTGAGTTTTGACCTGGTGTCGCCCGGCAATGGAACGGCTTCTTTTATCCTGGTGGATGCTTACGGGCGGGTGGTGAAAAAACAGGCTCAGTTCGTGACAAAAGGGCTGAACAACATCGTTCTATCGGATCTCAGCAGGCTGGCGGCCGGAGCCTATGCCTTACAGGTCCAATGTGGAGGCAAACAAATATCGAAGCTTGTCGTAAAGACCGGCGCAAGATAATGTTCTGCCCTTTCCATTCTATCCGTTAAAGATTGACCGTGACGCGGCCAAAGAGGTATCTACCGTTGAATCCGAATTGAGATACTGTCCTTGCATAGGTAAATCTCCCTGTAGAAGTGTTCCCATAATGTGTCTGTTTGTCCGGGTATACGTCAAATAAATTGTTGCCGCCGATATTGAGGGTGACTATTTTATTGATAGTATAGCTAAAGCTGAGATCGGTGAGCACCTTGCCTCCGAAAGTCTGATCGAGGGTCTCTACCTTGTTATTATCGAAAGCATTGGCGGAGAAATTGCCGCCGCCCGTGCTGTCGGCGAGATAGCTCACTTTTCCAAAATGAGACAAACGCACCAGGACTCCATATTTCCCCAGCTTATACTGGGCTGTGAAAATATCTTTTTGATTGGGACTTTCCACTTCTATACGCGCCTGGTCCTGCCGGGTGAAGTATTTGTTGAGCTGACCCGAATTGATCAGCACTTCAGATCCATGGATGATGATCTTTCCGTCGGAGCCTCTTCTCACCCTGTTCTGAATAGAGGAATGGGCGAGGCTTAAATTGAGACTTTGATTATGTCCCCAGGCTGTCGAATAGCTTAATACGCCTTCAATGCCTTTTGACCGGGTGTTGATACCATTGGCAAATACGGAGGCCGTCTGGGCTCCCGCATTAAATAATGCCGCGCTGAGGTCCGCATTATTACCCCCGCTGAAGGTATTGGAAAGGATGATGCGGTTTTTAATGTCGATCTGGTAAGCGTCGACCGTCAGATCGAGCCCTTTCGAAATTTTGGCGGTAGCTCCCAGTGAGTAGGAGATGGATGTCTCCTGTTTGAGGGAAGGGATCCCCAGGATCTGCGCGATCTTCGAATCATTGGTAAAGGTGCCGGCCTGGGTGGGCGTCAATACTCCACCCGATTGGATGAAGAGGGTCGTGACCTTGGAATAGTGCTCCTGCTGTAAAGACGGCGCACGGAATCCGGTGGAGGTTGCCCCTCTAAGACTGAGCCAGTCGGTCAGCTTGTAGCGGGTGGCAATTTTATAGTTCAGGGTAGATCCGAAGTCCGAAAAATGTTCAAAACGCAATGCTCCGGCAACCAGCCATTGCCTGGTGATGTCCAGCTCATTGTCCGAATACAGGGAAAAGCTGGTGCGGTGCCAGCTGCCGGCATTGGAGGGTATGAAACCTGCGAATACCTGTGCGCCGGCCGCTACTGCCAGGTTGTTGTCCGTCGTCAGGTTGGCGTATGAGTTGTACTCTCCTGCGTCGATGCCATAACCGTCGACCCGGAATTCTGCGCCGAAAGCGGTATTCAGCCCCTGCAGCACTTTATGGTTTTTAGAAAGGTCGACATTGGTAACGGCCTGCTGCAATTTTGTCTTGCCGCTGTTGAAGCTGGTCTGCAATTGGGAAGGAGTAATGCCGGGCACAAAGGCCTGGGTGTAGTTCACGGAGTTACTGACGAGGTAGGTATAGGAATTAGCGCCGAAGGTCTCGCTGGCATCCAGCCGCCAGGAGCCGAGCTTGCCCCTAACGCCTGCACTCACATGATAATCTCTCACTTTTGAATTTTCTCCCGGCAAAAAACCGTTGGGGTAAAGTGAGAGCAAATTGTTGACGGCCGTGGCTGAAGCGGGATTGCTGGAAGGGAAGTTAGAGCCGGTGCCGCCTACGGCGATCGTGTAGGGATAACGGTACAGGCCTGCCGTGAAACCATCCTTCCTGTTGGCGATCGCGGTGGCATATAATTCCAGATCCTTCGAAAGAGGATAGCCGAAATTGACGACAAAGCTGCCTCCTTTAATTTCCGAATTTCCTACCTGCATGTCAAAATTATTCCGGTTGAGCCCTTTGGTCGCATTGATGCTGTCAGAGCGCTCGTTGCCGTTCACCTTGGGCCAGAGCTGCCCGGTATAGGTTCCCACCCGGTTGGAAGAGCCGCGATGCAGATACTCTGCGCTTAATTCCAGGTAACCTTTCTTCAGGGGAATGCCGTAGTTGGCGGATGCCTCGACATTCCGTCCGTCCGTAAGGCTGGTATGACCGGGAAGCTGCGGGCTGGAAGGATTTAACTTATTCCAGGAATAGTTCTTATCATAGCTGGTCACATTGGCGCCGTAGGAGGCGTTGAGGATCAATCCCGTCCTTCGTTTCAATACGATATTGATGACGCCTGCTATGGCATCGGAACCATATTGTGCAGAAGCTCCGTCGCGCAGAATTTCAATGCGGTCGATAGAGCTGGCCGGAATGGAGTTCAGGTCGGTGCCTACCGTACCCCGGTTCACCGTTCCATTGACATTCACCAGGGAGTTTTGATGGTATCTTTTCCCGTTTACCAGCACCAATACCTGGTCGGGTCCCAGGCCCCGTAACTGTGCCGGGTCGATATGGTCCGTACCGTCTCCCAGTGCCTGGCGTACCGAATTGAAAGAAGGGGCAAGATAGGTCAGCAATTGGGTCACATCCAGCTGACCTACTTCGTTGGCAATGTTTTTCAGGGGAATGACATCTACCGGAACGGCGCCATCCGTGCTGCTGCGTCTTGGATTCCGGGAGCCTACTATGACGACCGATTCCTGTACGGAAGCGGCTTCTTCGAGAGATACATCCTGTGTGACCGTACTGCCCGCCCCGATGGTGACCGTTATTGTCTGCGGGGCATGCCCGATATAGGCGAATACGAGGCTGTAGGTCCCCGGCGGCAGCTTCAGGCTATAAAACCCGGCATTATCGGCGGAAACGCCTCTTCTTGTTCCCTCTACCCGGATGGAGGTCCCGGCCAGGGGATTGCCGGATGCGTCTTTGATCGTTCCGGTGACGGTGCCGGTGGGGTTCTGGGCATTGGCCCATGTTGCGAATAGGAGTAAAAGGAAGATCGCGATGGTGTTGAATGTTACAGTGAATGTTCTTCTCATAAAAATGGTTTTGATGTTTAGATATGTCGGGCCGGAATAAAAAAGCCTTTCAGGTTGCTGAAAGGCTTAAAAATATGCTGAACGATAGGGGTCAGGTTAAGCCTTTCCTGTATGATAAACACAGCCGACAACACGTTGTGCTGCATGATCTGTTTGTTCTGATATGAGGGGTATAGGCCATTTCGGGGTCAAAGATAATTATAGATTCGGAATGTCTACCATATTTGTAGATTATTTTATTATTTTAGAAGTTCACCACTTCCCAATATGCTTTTTTGGGAAGCCCCTTCGTATCGAATAATAAAGGGTAATTTTTCCTGCCGGGAACGGGGTATTCGTCCAGCCAGGTGTGCCGGTCGGTCACGTTCCAGAAAGTAAGGCCATTGAGAGCTCCTTTATAATCCCGGAAGATAGAAAACACTTTTTTGTATTGGACTGTCTGGCGCTGTTCCTGCTCCGGGGTAAGGGTGTCGGATTCATCCGGCCGCCGGGCCCTTTTGTTCTTTTCCCAGGGATAAACGGAGATATCCAGTTCCGTGATCTGTACCTTGAGTCCCAGGGAGGAGAATCGGTCGATGGTCGCCCGGAGCTCTTTTTCTGAAGGTTCATAAATAGACCAATGCGCCTGGATCCCTACCCCGGTAATGGGCACCCCCGCGTCACGCAGCTGTTTGAGCAGCTTGTAGACACGTTCTCTTTTCTCCGGGCGCTCTGTATTATAATCGTTGTAAAAAAGCTGTGCGTCAGGATCGGCCTGATGGGCATATTCAAAGGCTTTGGCTATAAAGTCCTCTCCGCAGATCTGGCGCCATAAGGAATTACGGAGGAAGCGGGTGCTGTCGTCATCGATGGCTTCATTCACCACATCCCAGGCATAGATCTTTCCTTTATAGCGGCTCACTACAGTAGTGATATGCTCTTTCAGGCGCTGCAGCAGCACTTCTTTGGTAACCTGTCCGCCCTGGTCGTTCTTAAAGAGCCAGCCGGGTGTCTGTTCATGCCAGCATAAGTTATGACCGCGGACTTTCAATCCATGCGCCTGTGCAAAGTCGACAATGCCGTCGGCATCCTTCCAGTAATAGCGGTGTTCTTCCGGGTGGATGGGCCCCATCTTCATCGCATTTTCCGGCGTCAGGCTATTGAATTGCCGGAGGATGAGTATGGAGTCCGGTCCGTTGAGAGAACGGGGGCTTACGGCTACGCCGATGGGGAAATAGTTTGCGTAGTAGTCTTTCAGGCCTTTGGATGGGATAAGGGATTGCGCAAAACTCCGGTTGCCGGCCATTACCGGGAACAGGAAAATGATAACAAACAGTTTATTCATGAGTTTGGTTTTTCTCTCTGGAGGTAATGTTTATACGACGACTTTCCGGCGGCCCCAGGTAAGAGGGCCGCACTCCCCCGGCATCGACTACGATCTTTTGCAGCACCACACCAGGATCTACCATCCGGAATTTTAACGTATGCCGGCCCGGTGCAGTGATCCGGTGCTGTGTGACCATGATCCGGATGTTGTCGGCTACCGATTGTTCCCAACTTCGCATAGTGGGGTCAGCTGCCAGGTTGACGATCTGCGGCGCCTCTTCGTCGAAGGAAATGCCATAACGGAGACGGCCTGTGCCGGAGAAGTCCAGGGTGGGGGAGCAGTAGACCTGCACGTTAACGACTCCGCTGTCAGACAGATACAGATCGTATTGGAGCCGGGGGCTGTTCCCGCCGGGTGTTTGTGTGGGGGCGGTGACAGGGACCGCCTGCATCCCTGAAAGCGTACGGCCCAGCCCTGGTATGCGCTGCCATTTCACGGGTCCTGTTCCTATGGCTTTTGTATAATGCTCCGCTTCCATAGAGACATAACCGGAGGCTTCGAAAAAGACCGTTCCCTTGCCTTTTTTGGGATAAGTCGGGTTGTTAACAGATGTTATTACTATGACACGCTGGCTATCCGAACCCGTAATCGTGATGGGAATGGACTGTTTGCCCTTCGGCGCTTTTTGCCAATCCACGGTGATCCACAATCGTTCCTGCTGATCGATCCTTCCTTTTGAGGAGCTGATATGCAACCATGGCGCCTGTGTTGTAGCCGTATATTCGAAAGAGGACTGGCCGCGATTGAACACCTCGATATAACTATTATTTTGTCCCCATGGCTCCAGGACAGGCAGAACTGCTGGCTCTGTTGATTCCGGCCACCAGGCGTCAGACCCTTCAATGGCGACACCCCAGCCACCGGATCGGTCGGTTGGTGCGGGACGGGCGGCTGAAAGGGACTGCTCAGCCGGATGGCTCCAATCGATGGTCTGTACGTCCGGCATTTTATTTACCGGGGGCTGTTGCCAATAAGTATAACCGATATGCGTCTGGTCCATCATGTGATCCCATTTGCCGGCAGCCATTTCCTTGTTGTAATAACGGGAAAGGAGGGAGTCCTGAATATATAGCGCTGTCACCCGGTCTGCCCATTCATTCGTTGAGACCCGCCCTTGTGAAGCGTAGGACCTGTTCTTTGCCGCAGCAACATATAGCTCATTCAGGTTGGCGCAGGCTTTTACAGGATAGAGCACTAATTGATAATAAGCGTCCCGATAGTCAGCTGGCAATAACTTATAAATGGAGTCAGCCTGCCCGGCCAGTTTGTTGTAATCAGCGACCACTGTCCCGGCTTCCCGGTAATTGAGCAAGCTATAGGTATCTGGAGACAGCAGCTCGGGCTTGCGGCGGCCATTGTATTTTGTATAGCTGGTGAGGATCCTGGCAATGGCATTCGCGAGACGGGGCCCGAATTGCCGGGCCGCCCAATCGCGTGTATATTCAGGCAGTCGTTCTGCCGGCCATTTACCGGGGTCCCAGGCATAGTCCAGGAAAAATTCGGTAGGGAATTCAAGGGGCTTGATATCCCCAATGTTCACGATCCAGATCCTGTCCACACCATGCTGCCAGGCCAGGTGCATCTGTTCCCAGACCCTTGCAATGGGATTGGTATTCACCCATTTATAGTTCCGGGGACCGCCTACATAGTCGAAGTGATAATAGATGCCATAACCGCCTCCCCGGACCGGCTCTCCGGCTTTGGGCAGTTTCCGGATATTCCCCCAGTTGTCGTCGCATAATAACAAGGTTACGTCATCGGGGACCCGCATGCCTTTATCATAATAATCCTGTACTTCCTTATATAAAGCCCAGCTTTGTGGAATGGCGGCAGGGGATTTGCCCGTGACCTCTCCGATGATCCTGCGCTGATTGCTTACGATCTTTTCCAGCAGGGCGATATTGCTCCCTTCCTCCATCGGCTTGTCTCCGTCACCCCGCATACCAACGGTTACAATGCTCTCGTGGTTTCCCATATGTTCGATCCCTTTCTTCCAGAAGCTGTCCAGGACGGCGGCATTCGTTTCATAGTTCCAGGGGCCGGCGCCATAACGTTTCCACTCCTGCTGGGCACGGAGCATCGGCTCATGGTGAGAGGTGCCCATCACGATGCCGTATTTATCCGCCAGGATGGGATTGAGCGTATCATCGTCATTGAAAGCATTCCCCCACATGGCAGGCCATAGGTAATTCGCTTTCATCCGTAATAATAATTCAAACACTTTTTCATAGACGGCATGATTGACGCCGCCGAATTTTTCCTTTGTCCAGCCTGAGAAGGCGGGCGCTTCATCATTGATAAAGAAACCCCGGTATTTTACGGCGGGTGGCCCTTGCAACCAGCCCCCCTTTTTCACATAAACGGCTGCTTTTTTCTTCACGGGGACATCGGCCCACCAGTACCAGGGTGATACTCCCATTTGTCGGGAGAGCTCAAAGACCCCGTAGGCTGTGCCTCTCCGGTCACTGCCGGTTATGAGGAGGGCGTGATCGATCCCTTTAAAGGGATGGCCGGCTACCTGGATGGCAGATGCTTCCCATTTGCCCTGAAGATTTTTTATAGTGTTTTTTATTTGGCTGAGACTATTTCCCGGAGAGGCTCTTTCGGCCACAACATCCATAGGGCCTTTGGCGAGCTGCTTTATAAGCGGGCTTCTGTCAACACTGCCGATAATGATCAGGTTTTGCGCGGAGGCTGGCATTTGATGAAGGATCTCCGGGCGCTGGCCGGTGACCCTTTCGATATCCTGTTGAAGGAAGGTCGCGGCTTTTTGCACCAACCAGTGGTCGGCAGTGTCTACATAAATAGCTGTTGCCCGGAACCCGGATGCGTTTGCCAGATTACCGGTAACGACCGGGAAGGCGCCTGCCTCTTTCTTTTCCACGATAAGATGCTGAGCATGCAGCGTACCGAAAAAAAGGGGCACTAAAAGAACGAGAGATATTGCGTATCTCATGGGGCAATCATTTAGATTGAAAAAAAACATCCGCCATTAATCCCGGGCGGCAACAGGTAAGGGGCATACTTAAAACCCGATAGAATTGCCTCCATCCACGGGTAAGATCACCCCGGTGATATATTGCGCGTTGCCGGAGGCAAGGAATAAAGCCGCCCCGCCAATATCTGCGGGTTCTCCCAGCTTACCCATCGGCGTCCGGGATAACACCTTCTGCTTTCTTTCTGCATCCCCATTCAGGGCCTTTTCGGACATATCCGTTGCAATAAATCCGGGAGCGATACAATTCACACGGATGCCCATAGGGGATAGTTCTACAGCCATCGCCCGGGTCATTCCTTCGATGGCGGCTTTGGAAGCCGTATAGGCAATCACTTTGGGTATTCCGTATTGGGAAGCCATAGAGCTGATATTGATGATACAGCCGCTCTCTTTTTTGATCATCTCTTTCACCACTTCTCTTGACAAGGCAAAGATGGCGGTGACATTGGTGTGCAGGATACGCTGAAAGTCGTCGTCGCTGACTTCCGTAAGATCTTTTTTCATGTTGATGCCGGCATTGTTCACCAGGATATCGATCCCCCCAAATCCGGCGGTCACCTGGCTTACCAGGCCGGGCAGGGCCTGCAGGTCATTCAGGTCCAGCCGGATCGTATGGCATAATTCTCCCAGACTTTCTTTAGCGGCTGCTAATTTCTGCTCGTCACGGCCTACAATGATCGTCTGAATATTGTCCTGCACGAATTTTTCTGCGATGGCTAGTCCGATCCCTGATCCCCCTCCTGTAATAAGCGCTATTCTTTTAGGTGTTTTCATATTGGTTGGTCCTTTAATTTTTTTCCAGGCCAGTCACTCCTGTTCCCGGAGCGTAATAGAAATGTAGTCCTTCGTAATACTTTAAGTCATGATCGGGGAGTTCCCCTCCGGCCGGCAAGGACATCCGCGAAAAGGTCTGAAAATAGAGCAGGCAGGCGTTTCTCCACCATACCGCTTCGTTCGCCTGGATAGTTAACAGCATTTGCACCTGTTCCCATCTTTCGGGATCGATCTTCCATCTTAGCGTATTCCATGCCGACTGCATCCGGCGGACCGAGTCTACCCCGGTATAATATTTATGACATAATTCTTCCCATAGCGTCCTTCCCGATAACATCCGATGGCTCCAGGATACATGGTGCCACCAGAGCAGCCAGGCATCCGGGCAGGTAGTTGAGTCTTCCCATTGCCTGCGTGCTTCAGGCGCATATTGTTCCAGGGCATTACTGCCGGTGGCCGTCCGGTCGAAGCCGATGCCGGCCATATCTGCTTTGTGGAAATAGACCGGGTTCCAGTCTGCCCTGGAAGCCTTATCATACCAGGGGGCCGGGCCGTAATGATGGTTATACCCCATGATATGGTGTAATCCCAGCGGGGTCATATAATCGACGGTGATCTCCCGGGAAGCCAGCATCATTTCCTTTATAGTGTCTACCACAGCGGGATCATTGGTGAAGGTCTGGCGGATCCACTCTTCTGCGATCTGTGCGGACGAAAGCGCCGGAACGTTCCGGGACGCTGCCTCCGGTGCCGCCGCTGCCGACCCTCCCCATGCCAGCCTTCCAAACGCATACCAGTTGGCTTGTGCGAAGGGATGCCCGCACCAGTTGCGGTCATTGCCGATATTGGCAACTCCTGCCATCCCGGTGATCGTTGCTGCCACTGTCGATCCTTTTCCTTTTGTATAGGTATCCGCATCCAGGCATTCTTTAAACAACGGCGCCAGATATACGAGGTGGGTGGAGAAACCCAGGTACTCCTGTGTCAGCTGGAATTCCATCATCAGCGGTGTCTGCGGCATGGCGCCAAACAGGGGGTGAAAAGGCTCTCTCGGCTGAAAGTCGATGGGGCCGTTCTTTACCTGTACGAGTACGTTGGCCTTAAACTTCCCGTCCAGGGGCTTGAATTCGTTATAGGCCTGTTTGGCCCGGTCGTCGGGGGTCTCGCTATATACGAAAGCCCGCCAGATGACAATGCCCTGATGGGGGGCCAGGGCATCGGCCAGTAAGTTCGCTCCGTCCGCATGGGTCCGTCCATAATTCTGTGGGCCCGGCTGCCCTTCGGAGTTAGCTTTTACCAGGAAGCCGCCGAAGTCCGGGATGATGCGGTAGATCTCATCCGCTTTCTGCCGCCACCATTGCTGTACTTCCGGGTCCAGGGGATCGGCTGTTTTCAGGCCGCCGATTTCGATGGGTGCGCTGAACCTGACGGAAAGATAGACTTTGATGCCATAGGAGCGAAACAGGCCGGCAAGGGCGGCTGCTTTTTCCAGGTAGTCTGCGGTGAGCATTAAAGGGCTGGCGTTCACATTATTCAGCACGGTTCCGTTAATGCCGATGGAGGCGTTGGCCCTTGCATAGTCTTTATAACGCTGGTCCATGTATGCCGGAAGGGTCCACCAGTTCCAGATGGACTCTCCGGCATAACCCCGTTCTACCGTTCTGTTCAGGTTGTCCCAGTGATTGAGAACGCGGTAGGAGAGCGAAGGTCTGTCTTGAATGGTCAGCTGTTGGATCGATTGTTGTGTTTGCAGGAGGCGTAAAAAATGAAAGACGCCATACAGGACACCGATATCTGTATTGGCGGTAATGACAATACCCTGCCGGCCTTTGAGCGTAATGGACCGGATGATGTACCCTTCACTGCCTGCGGCGGCCAGCTCTTTTTCCAGGTGAAGATACCTTACGGGAGCGGAAGAGGCGGGTGTTCCTGCCAGGATGCATCTTTCTCCTATCCCGCTCTGTTCCGGATAGACCTGTGAGAGCGTTCGCCCTAAGAGTCCCTCCAGTCCGCTAACCAATTCGTCCCGGGCGGCTGATAAGACGGAGCTGTACGTGCCCATTTCATAACAGGAGATCAGCGTTCTGTATTGTTGCAGACGTACGGGATTGTTTACCCGGTCATAGCGTAACCAAAGGCGATAGCCGTCTTCCCCGTGCACAGGCAGACTAAAAGAGATGACGGCGCTGCTGAAAAGGACAAGGAGCAGGGTAAAGGCATATTTATTCATGATGCCGGGGGTTTCTTGCCCACGGAGGATTCACGAATGACCAGTTCGGAGCGCAGGATGATAGTATTGGTGGAGTCGATGCTGGAGGCGCCATTCAGGTGGTTGATCAGGTTACGGGCGGCGGCCTGCCCCATTTCATAACCCGGATAATTGATCGTAGTGAGGTTGGGCTCTACAACGGTCGAGACGGGGTCATTGTTGAAGCCGGCGAAAGCAATATCCTCCGGAATGCGGATACCGGCCTTTTTCAGGGCCACCATGCAGCCTACCGCACAATTGTCATTGGCGACAAATACAGCGTCAGGAAGGGGCTTCATTTGCCGGATGATCGTGGCCGCCTCGGCGCCTGCCTCCTGGCTGAGGTTGCTGATCAGGACATATTCGTTTTTGAATTTGAGATGGTGATGGGCCAGCGCGTCTTTATATCCCTGAAGGCGGTCGATATATACATTTCTTTTGGGCGTCGCGGTGATATAAACGATCCTTTTGCATCCCTGTTCTATTAAGTGAGAAGTAGCCTCATACGCGGCTTTCTTGTTATTGATCAGGATGTTGGTAAAACTTTTATGCTCTTCCACCCGGTCAAAAAAGATCAAAGGGATGTTCTTTTTGATAAAGGGCTCGAAGTGGGTGATGTCATCCGTGTCATAGGCCAGGGATACCAGCAGGCCGTCTACGCGGTTGTTGAACATGGTCTTGGCGCTGGCTATTTCTTTCTGGGCCGATTCGGAGGACTGGCTGATAATGAGGTTGAACCCTTCGCTATTGGCGATATTCTCTATGCCGGCAATGACGGTGGACATAAAATAGCTGTTCAGCCGGGGCACGATCACACCGATGGTATCGGTGCGCTGGTTGCGGAGGTTTCGGGCGAAATTATTGGAACGGTAGCCCATTTCCTCGGCCAGCTCAGCTATTCTCTTCTTTGTTTTCTTGCTTACAACCGGATCGTCTTTCAAAGCCCGGCTTACGGTAGCAATAGAAATATTCAGCTTTCGGGCCAGGTCGTATATGGTAATTTCTTTTCGAACAGTCATTACAATCGTTTACATCTTGCCAATAAAGGTAGGTAAAATTATTTTTAAGAAAAAAAATGTAATCGGTTACATTTTTTCAAAAGAATTACTACTTTAGTAGCGCGATTCGATTTCTGCATACTTGCCATAACCAAAAAAACAACGATTGATCTTATGCAGCCAGGACAACTTCCAGACAGGAAACTTTCTCAACAGATGACCCTGCCGGTGCTTATCGGGCATGCTTTTTTCCCTTTTTGGCCCCTTTTATTTACACTATTGCGCTCCCCGGCAATAACAAGCCGTCTGCACGCACATCCTTTTAACAACCTAAAATTTCAATTCTTAAACAGATTACTATGATAGTCTTTATTCGGACATAGTGTCCCGGGTCGATTGCCATTTGATTATATACTATTTATAAAACTAAACTACATATGCGAAAATTCAATTTGCGAAACGCAGTTGTTTTGACTATACTAACGATTGCAGTGAGTCTGTTCGGCTCATCATTTCTGCATGCACAGGACGGCGGCACGCTTGTGCATGGCAATGTGACCGATTCAAGCGGAAAACCTATTAGCGGAGCTTCCGTCATGAACGTAAAAAGCAGGAAGGGAGCTTCTACTGATGCGGCGGGTAATTTCTCCATTCCGGCAGCCAAAGGACAGACCCTGCAAATTTCCTTTGTCGGTTATCAGCCCGTACAGGTTGTTTATTCGGGACAGGCAAATCTTGCCGTGACGCTCCTTTCGGATAATTCAAGCCTTGTAAATGTGATTGTTATAGGGTATGGTACGCAGAGAAAGGAAGCCGTAACGGGGTCTGTCGCTTCGATCGGTGGTAATAGTCTGCGTGAAGTGCCGGCTGCCAATATCTCCACTGCTTTGCAAGGTCGTCTGCCGGGTGTGGCCGTTTCGCAAACATCCTCCCAGCCGGGAGCTACCATGCAGATCCGTATACGCGGTACACGTTCGCTGACGGCCAATAACGATCCATTGATCGTATTGGACGGTATTCCTTTTCCCGGCAGCATCGGCGATATCGATATGAATGATGTCAAAAGCATCGATATCCTGAAAGACGCTTCGGCAACGGCCATCTACGGGTCACGTGGCGCCAATGGCGTCATACTGATCACTACCAATAAAGGGGGGATGAACCAGGAGCCGCGCGTGTCTATCAATAGCTATTACGGTGTGAACAAAGTTTTCTCATACTATCCGATGATGAACGGTACGCAGTTCGCCGCCCTCCGAAAGGCGGCCGGCTTGTACAAGAACCAGGACGGGAGCATCCAGCTGGGAGCCGATGAAAAGATCGGCACCAATACCAACTGGCAGAAATTATTGTACCAGACCGGTAAGGTGACCAATGAAGATATCAGCGTTTCCGGCGGTACTAAACGGGGCAGCTACAGTTTCGGAGGTTCCTATTATAATAATCAGGGGGTGATACCCACGCAGTCCTACCAGCGTTTTTCGATACACGGGTCAGTCGATCAGCGGATCGGTAACTATGTCCGCGTGGGCTTTACCACGAACAGCAATTACAATTATACACAGGGGGCGCAGGTGGGTCTGTACAATATTTTATCCAACTCGCCCCTGGCGAGCCCGTATAATGCAAATGGATCGACAAAATATGTGGTATCGATGCCCTTGGATCAGCAGTGGGTTTATACCAAACAGGTGGTGGACAGCCTAAAAAATAACTGGTTGAGCCAAAACAAAAACTATGCGTCCTATAACTCCGTTTACGGTGAAATTAAAATACCCGGGGTAGAAGGGCTGGCGTACCGCGTCAATGTAGGCCTGAACATCAGCAGCGGCAGCTTAGGCGCCTATACGGCGCAGGGCGTCAACAGCACCAATGCTGCCGCGCCTTCCAGCGCTTCCCTCCGTGATACGTCGGGCACCGACTGGACCATCGAAAACCTGCTGAGCTATGACCGTACTATTGGCAAGAGCCAAATAAATGTACTGGGCTTATATTCTTCCGAGCAAACCCAGGGCCGTGGTACGGCCATATCGGGATTAGGGGTTCCTGCGGATGCGCTGCAATACTATAATATCGGAACCGCCGGCCAGGAAATCGATGTTTTGCCGGCTAACCAAAATTACTTTGAAAGAGGATTGTTGTCCTGGATGGGACGGGTCATGTATTCTTATGACAACCGGTATATGATCTCGGGAACCGTTCGCTCGGATGGCGCCTCGGTACTGGCTACGGGTCATCAATGGCATACTTATCCCGCTGTTTCTGCCGGATGGAACGTGACCAACGAATCGTTTATGAAAAGTGTTGCTTATCTCAACTTATTGAAGCTGCGCGTCGGTTACGGGGAAACTTCCAACCAGGGAGTTAACCCTTATTCAACCTTAGGGCTTTTAAGCACCAACCCATACAATTTTGGCAGCACCAACGCTACGGGTTATTATGTGTCCCAATTGCCCAATCCCAGTCTGGGATGGGAGTATTCCAAGACCTGGAACTATGGCCTGGACTTTGCCATATTGAACAACCGGCTGTCGGGTACTGTTGAATATTATATCACAAAGACCACCGGTCTGCTGCAGGGCGTAACGCTGCCTCCGACATCGGGAGTAGGAAGTTATACGGCCAATGTAGGTAATACCCAGAATAAGGGGATAGAGTTCTCGCTGGATGGAACTATATTAAAGACTCAGAGCGGCTGGACCTGGGAAGCCGGAGTCAATATGTCCTTCAACCGTAATAAGATCACACAGCTTGCTTCAGGTGTAACGGCGGATCAGACCAACTGGTGGTTCGTAGGTAAGCCTATCAACGTAATTTACGATTATCAGAAAACGGGGTTGTGGACTACGGCCGCCGACAGCGCCAGTGGTCATCTGAATGTCCTGCAACCGGGTGGTAACGTAGGTATGATCAAGGTGAAATATACCGGCGGTTATGGCGCTAATGGCGTACCGAACAGGGCCCTCGACCCGGACGACCGGCAGGTTATGAACGCCGATCCCAAATTTATCGGCGGTTTTAACACACGTGTTTCCTATAAAGGATTCGATCTGTCGGCTGTAGGTGTCTTTCAAAGCGGAGGCATCCTTGTCAGCACAATATATGGACCGTCAGGTTATCTCAATTTGATGAGCGGACGCAGGAACAATATAAACGTAGATTACTGGACGCCCACCAATACCGGCGCCAAATATCCCAAGCCGGGAGGCCAGATTAGCGGTGACAACCCTCAATACGCTTCTACTCTGGGCTATTTCAGCGGATCATATCTGAAGATCAGCACCATCACGCTGGGACATAGTTTTGCAAACGATCCGTGGTTTAAAAAATTCGGCATTCCCAATTTGCGCCTATATTTTACCGTGCAGAACCCGTTTGTTGTTTTCTCACCCTATCACAACGAAACGGGATTGGATCCGCAGACCAATTCATACGGCGACCAATTTCAGGCGGTGTCACCTGCACCCTATCAGCATCGTACGCTGACACAAGGGTACAACACACCTGCAACACGCAGTTTTTTACTGGGTCTTAATTTAACATTTTAAAAAACTACAATAATGAAACGCATACATATGAAAAGAACCTTATTAGGAATGGCCATAGTGGTCCTGTTCCTGGGAGGATGTTCCAAGGTCCTGCAGGAACAGCCGCGCAGTACTTATACACCTGCCTTTTTCGCAACTCCGGCCGGTGTTACAGGAGGGTTAACGGAGATGTATTCGCACCTGCGGTATATATATGGGCAGGGTTATTATTATAATACCTGTGAAACCGGTACGGATGAGTCCACCTATGCCCAGAGCGCCGATCAGAACTTTTTGGTCATGGATATGTCGGGGCAGGGAGCTATTACGGCTACTACCAGCCGTGCCGATGTAATATGGAATACAGCCTTCACCAATATCAATACGGCCAGTGGTGTAATTCAATATGGGTCTACAGCCGGTGTAGACAGCTCGCTGATAGCGGAGGCTAATTTCTTCCGTGCATTCGACTATTTCTTACTGGTGCAAACATTCGGCGGCGTAGCATTGGACCTGGGTGCAGGGGTGCTGCAATTCAACACCAACCCGGTGGCCACTTCTGTTCGCAATACCGTGCCGACTGTTTATACCAAATGCATCTTCCCGGATCTGCTGACTGCGGTAAGGAACTTACCGGCTACCGCCCGTCTTACCGGCACTGCTACCAGGCCGTTGGCGCAGCTTTATCTGGCCAAAGCCTATTTGACCTATGCCTGGTGGCTGAAGAATCCCAATAATATCCCTACTTTTCCGGATACTGCCCGTGTCGACCCGAACGGACATGATGCGCAGTATTATTTTCAGCAAGCTTATACTCTCGCAACAACCGCTATCGGAAATCCGGGGCCTTTTGGGTTACAGCCCACCTATTATGATGTGAACCTGGGGTCGAATGACCGTAATAATGAGATCATGCTGTATGCCGACCATACACAGGCCAGCCAGCAATACAATGCCGCCAGCCTTACCTATAGCAATGGCGCTGCGCCTGATAACTTTTCAGGCTGGATGCAGACCTTTAATTATACGGTTCTTACAAGCAGCAGCAGTAACGGATCATGGGCTACGGTGAATTCGGTTCAGCGTGCATCGGTACAGGCTCTCGGCCGCCCGTATATACGTATGGCTCCAACGATCGGCGCCATTACAAATACCTTTGCCGATAAGACGAATGATTCCCGTTATGACGGTACGTTTACAACCGTGTACCGGGGCAACTGGAATTTAGCCGGCATAAGCGGCTCGTTATTCAATGCCAACTTTATGACGGTCAACCCGGGAGACCCCATTTTGACTTTCCTGGACGCGGAACCTGCTCAGACCATCGACTACTCCAACTCGGTGTATAAAAGCGCTATTGGTGCAGGCGTATTGCCGGGCAGAGCCGATTTCGTCATAGACCCGAATGGCATAAGCAGAATTACATTTCCGGGACTTTGGAAACTGGGGCCCTACCGTACTGATAACGGCACGGGACTGGGAAATCCGAATGCAGCCAGTACGCGCCCTTATAATATCGCTAAATTTTCGGAGCTGTTCTTTATTGCGGCAGAAGCCGCAATAGAAGGGGCTGCTACCTCAGCTGTAACCGGCGCCTATGCCAATGATGGAACTGCGAGAGGTTTGATCAATGTTATTCGTGCACGCGCCGGCAAATGGCGCTTTAATAACAACGGCAACGTTGTCAAAATGGAAGATCACAGCGCAGACATGATCGCCGCCACTCCCGCGAATATAGATATAGACTATCTTTTGGCGGAACGTTCCCGCGAATATTACGGGGAAGGTTACCGTTGGTATGATCTGATACGCACCCAGGAATGGACCAATCTGTCTTCCACTTACCAGATCTGCGGCAGCAGCTATGGGGCTCATACTCCGCAAACTGTAACACGTAATATTCAGCCTTACCTTTATCTGCGCCCTATTCCGCAGGGACAGCTGGATGCGATGCAGGTAAGTACGGCGATTAAAGCAAGCTATCAGAATCCGGGTTATAACTAAACGGATATAAGGTCTATTCGACCAGTGACGGATAAAAGGCCGGCGGTGCTCCATTCATTGGCATCGCCGGTCAAAAAATGTTATCATGAGATGAAACAGAAGATTGTCCTGGTATTATTATTCCTGGCTGCGAACGGGTCGATCCTGGCGCAAATAAGGTTGCCGCGCCTTGTAAGAGATAGTATGGTTTTGCAGCGGGACAGGAAAATAAACATCTGGGGCTGGGCATCGAAAGGGGAGAGAGTAAGTGTAACGTTTAAATTGAAAACCTATACGTCCAATACCGGAAAAGACGGCAAATGGATGCTGCAGCTGCCGTCTATGAAGGCAGGCGGTCCATATACAATGGAGATCAGCGGAAAGAATAAGATAGTTTTGCACGATGTGTTGATCGGGGACGTCTGGCTTTGCTCCGGCCAGTCGAATATGGTGCATCAAATGAGGTTGCATAACATACGTTACCGGGATGAGGTCGCAGGCGCACATTATCCTGAAATAAGACAATTCTGGATACCAACCCTGACCAGTTTGCAGGGGCCGCAGGATGATCTTCCTGCAGGTAATTGGAAGTCCGCCAATCGGGAAGATGTCCTGGAGTTTTCAGCCGTAGCTTATTTTTTTGCAAAGGATTTGTATGAGAAATACAAGGTGCCTGTCGGTATAATCAATTCGAGTGTCGGAGGTACGCCTATTGAAGCCTGGACCAGTGAAGAGGGGTTTAAAGGTTTTCCTTCCATTTTACAAACAATTGAAAAAAATAAAGACACCGCCTACATCAACAGCTTTAGCCGGAACAGGCTGGCGAACAGGCCTGATATCCCGAAGCTGGCGGACAAGGGACTTGCTGGTCCCATGCCCTGGTACAACCCCGCCTATGTTCCCAGGGATTGGCGGCAAATCGGCATTCCCGGTTATTGGGAAGACCAGGGGCTGAGAGATCTTGACGGGGTGGTTTGGTACAGGAGGGAGATCGATGTACCTGCATCTATGACCGGCAAGCCTGCAAAGATCTTTTTAGGAAGAGTTGTCAATGCCGATGCAGTGTATGTCAATGGAAAGGAGGTGGGCAATACCACCTACGAATATCCGCAAAGAAGGTACGCCATCCCTGCTGATGTGCTGAAGCCGGGAAAGAATTTATTCGTAGTCCGTGTCACCAACACTTCCGGAAAAGGCGGTTTTGTCCCCGACAAGCCTTATTGTCTGATCGCGGGAAATGACACTGTCGATCTGAAAGGTTATTGGTTATATAAGGTTGGTGAAGTATTTGTACCTCGTCAACCATCGGGCGGAGGTTTGGGTTTCTCTGCGCAAAATGCACCGGCAGCTTTATTTAATGCGATGATTGCACCCCTTATCAATTACGCGATAAAAGGGATTGTTTGGTACCAGGGAGAAGCGAATACCAACGCTGCCGATGAATATGCGAAGTTACAGCCGGGAATGATCACCGATTGGCGCAACAAGTGGAACGAAGGAGATATCCCGTTTTTATATGTGCAGCTCCCGGGTTATGGCGATTATAATTACCTGCCTTCGGAAAGCAGCTGGGCCGGATTAAGGGAGGCGCAGCTGCAGTCGCTGTCCGTCGTCAATACAGGCATGGCGGTGGCTATCGACCTGGGGGAATGGAACGATATTCATCCCGACAGGAAAAAACCGGTAGGCGACCGCCTGGCCCTGGCTGCAGAAGGGATCGCTTATGGAGAAAATATCGTCTACTCGGGACCCATTTACCGGTCATCGGAAATTTCGGGTGATAAAATAACTATTTCATTCACTCATGCAGGAGGCGGTCTGGTCACCGGGGATGGGGAAGAACCGCAGGAATTCGCTATTGCCGGCGCTGATAAAAAATTTGTTTGGGCCAATGCAAAAATCGAAGACGACAAGGTTGTTGTATGGAGTAATGAAATAAAGGACCCGAAGTATGTTAGATACGCATGGGCAGATGATCCCGTAAATCCGAACTTGTACAACAAGGAAGGATTACCGGCATCACCTTTCGAAACAGTCGGTAAGATCGACCGGGAGACTACCGTAAATGGGAAAATTTACCGGAGACCCGTTATATTTACCGCAGATAACTATGCTAAAATACCTGATCCTCGAAAAGGCGGTTCCTGTCTGGCTATAGCCGCGCTTTTTTTGTGGTAAACTGGTATATTTACAGTCTTATGAACAAAAGCAAGTTATTCATTGGAGCCCTGGCAGTTCTGCTGACCAGCGTGGCCGGCTACGGACAAGTCAAGCTTCCCCGCCTGATAAGCGATGGCATGGTATTGCAAAGAGGTGTCGAAATAAAGACCTGGGGATGGGCGGGACCCGCAGAACATATCACCGTGAAGTTCGACGGGGAGACGGAGAGTGCCGTAACAGGTGATGATGGCAAATGGTTCATCACGCTGAAGCCAAGACGGGCTGGCGGGCCCTATGTCATGAATATCGACGGGATCAACCATATCATGGTGAAGAATATCCTGGTTGGCGATGTATGGGTCTGCTCCGGTCAGTCCAATATGGAATTACCCATGGAAAGGGTAAAAGAAAAATATGCAGACGTCATTGCTCATGCCGCCAACCCTTCCATCCGGCAGTTCAAAGTGGCCACGAACTATAATTTCGTCAGCCCTGTGGACGATCTTCCTTCCGGTAGCTGGAAAGCGGCAGACTCTACCACCGTGCTGCAGTTCACGGCTGTCGGGTATTTTTTTGCCAAATCATTATTCGAGAAATATCATGTGCCGATAGGACTCATCAATGCCAGCGTAGGCGGCTCGCCTGCCCAGGCCTGGCTAAGCGAAAGGGCCCTGCATGCTTTTCCCGATTACCTGGAAATAGCAGAAAAATATAAGGATTCCGCTTATCCCAATGGGATCGCTCAAAAGGAAAAGGTCATCAGCGATGACTGGTACCGGCGTATCCGGGAAGGCGATAAGGGACTGCACGACAACCGGCCCTGGTATGATCCCGCCTTTGATGCCTCTGCCTGGAAGTCGATGTCTGTTCCCGGTTATTGGGCCGATCAGGGATTGCCCTCCACGAACGGAGTGGTATGGTTCCGCAAAGAGATCGATGTGCCTGCGGTTATGACAGGAATACCGGCCAGGTTATTGTTGGGCCGGATCGTGGACAGGGATTCTGTTTATGTGAACGGGCAGTTCGCCGGAACCACCGGTTATCAATGGCCCCCGAGAATATATGAGCTGCCTGCCGGCCTGCTGAAGCCGGGTAAGAATACCATCGTCATCCGGGTGATCAATAGTGCAGGGCGCGGCGGATTTGTTCCTGACAAGCCTTACCGCCTGACCGCAGCGGGCAAGACGATCGATCTTACCGGCTCCTGGGTTTACCAGCCGGGGGTAACCGCCGATCCATTGCCGGCGTCAACTAACTTTAACTACCAGCCTGGCGGATTGTTCAATGCTATGATCGCTCCGCTGCTGAGGCATTCTATTAAGGGAGTGATCTGGTATCAGGGAGAAGGGAATACGGGCAAGCCCGCAGAATACCGTTCACTGTTCTCATCATTGATCGCGGATTGGAGGTCAGTCTGGAGAGAAGGGAATTTTCCGTTCCTGTACGTTCAGCTCGCCAATTTTATGGCAACGAAAGACGAGCCGGGTGAAAGCAACTGGGCAGATTTGCGCGAGGCGCAGCGATTGACCTTATCCGTTCCTGCTACTGCTATGGCAGTCATCTCGGATATCGGGGAATGGAACGACGTTCATCCCCTGGACAAAGAAGACGTAGGCAAAAGACTGGAGCTGGCTGCAGAGAAACTGGTATATGGCGATAGATGGGTCATTCCTTCCGGCCCCTTGTACGAGTCGATGCATGTCAGCGGCAATGAGATCCACGTCCATTTCTCCAATATCGGCGAAGGCCTGGTAGCGAAGGGCGGCGGAGAGCTGAAGTATTTCGCCATTGCAGGGGAAGACAAGAAATTCGTCTGGGCAAAAGCCCGGATAGCCGGAGATAAAGTGATCGTCTGGAATGACCAGGTCCCTCACCCGGTGGCTGTACGGTATGCCTGGGCCGATAATCCGGAGGGCGCTAATTTATATAATAAATCTAATTATAAAGTTTGGCTGCCGGCCTCTTCCTTCAGCGCTGAAAAGAAACGAAAACGACGATGAATTCACGTTATTCCTAATATTAATTTGATATGAAGCGCCTTTTATTCCTGACTGTTCTTGCCTGTTCCTGTTGTGTCGCTGCGTACGCACAAAACGAAGCTTACTTGAATGCCGCCCTACCCCTGGACGGGCGGGTAAAAGACCTGATCTCCCGGCTGACCCTCGAAGAAAAAGTTTACCAGATGATGAACAATACCCCCGCCATTCCCCGGCTGCATATTCCGGAATATGACTGGTGGAATGAATGCCTGCATGGGGTGGCCCGTTCGGGGATCGCCACGATCTTTCCTCAGCCGATCGGCATGGCCGCTACCTTTGACGATGGACTGGTGCACCAGGCTGCTACCGCTATTTCCGATGAGGCCCGGGCTATGTACAATGCCGCCATGAAGAAAGGGTATCATGCACAATTCGGCGGGCTGACCTTCTGGACGCCGAACATTAATATCTTCCGGGATCCGAGATGGGGAAGGGGACAGGAAACTTACGGAGAAGATCCATACCTGACATCTCAGATGGGAGTAGCGCTGGTGACGGGCCTGCAGGGGAATGATCCGAAATATCTGAAAGTCGCAGCCTGCGCCAAACATTATGCTGTTCACAGCGGACCGGAAAGACTTCGTCACGGATTCGATGCGGAAGTGTCGCAAAAAGACCTCTGGGATACTTACCTGCCCGCTTTCCATGCCCTCGTTGATGCCAAAGTAGAAGCGGTGATGTGCGCTTACAACCGGACTAACGGAGAGGCCTGCTGCGGTAATACGTATTTGCTGCAGGATGTGTTGCGTGATCAATGGGGATTTAAAGGACATATCGTGTCGGACTGCGATGCGATCGCGGATATCTATGACGGGCATAAGCTGGTGGCCGACAAGACAGGAGCGGCCGTCCTCGCTTTACAAAGAGGGGTGAACCTGAATTGCGGCGACACCTATCTCAACCTGGTGGATGCGGTGAAAAAAGGGTTGGTTTCCGAGTCGCAGATCGATAGTTCGCTGGCGATCCTGTTGCGCACCCGTTTTAAATTAGGGCTTTTCGATGCCCCGGGCTCGGGTCCATACGACCGGATCCCGGAGTCTGTTATCAATAGCGCCGAACATCGGGCCCTGGCCAGGAAGCTGGCGGAAAAATCAATCGTATTGCTGAAGAATAATGGAGCGCTGCCGTTACCCAACGGTTTGAAAAAATATTATATCACGGGCCCTACGGCCGCCAGCATCGACGTGCTGATCGGCAACTACTATGGCGTCAATGACAGGCTGGTGACCATCCTGGAAGGCCTGGCGGGACAAGCGCAGCCCGGCAGCCAGATGACCTATCGTCAGGGCGTCCTGCTGGACAGGGACAACGTGAACCCTATTGATTGGGCTTCCGGGGAGGCTAAGACTGCCGATGCCACCATCGCCGTATTGGGAATCTCCGGAATGCTGGAAGGGGAGGAAGGCGAATCGCTGGCCAGTCCTTCTGCCGGCGACCGCCTGGATTATAATATTCCGAAAAACCAG
>JAATFV010000061.1 GCA_015655015.1 Chitinophagales bacterium
CGCCACTTCCTTTTTCGGAGCCTTGGAAAAGTACTTAGCCCTGACCTTGCTATCCGAATTGCAATTTTTCAAAAAGTCGTTAAGGGATTTCTCTTCCTTTTCATTCAAAGGCTTGCTTGCAACTACCATACCTTTGTCGTCTATTCTTTTAAAATTTGCCATATAATGATAGTTTCGCTTGTGTCCGCCTTAAAAAGAGCGTTGGGGGCGTAAATATAACAAATAAATATTAATAGTCCCTAAAAACCTCAAAAAAACGTTACAATTGGCAGAACACCGGGCGTCTCGTGTTATGATCTATGATAGGGATCATTCCCGCATAGGTATTTTTTCCAACTGATAAATCGTCCCGGAACTTTGTAAACCGGCGGCATCCGTTACAGAAAAGTACCACATGCGGGCTCCAACAGGAATTTTACCGGAATAGATCAGGGAGCCTTTTATACCGACAGCCTTACTTTGCCATTTTCTTTCCTGCAGGTTGGAACTGGTATCGGTAGTATAATTCAACACAACTCTTTCAGGAGTTTTTTTAAACCGGAGCCTGGCTTTTATCGCACCGTCTCTTTCTTGTTGCTCTTTGGTAAATATTAGCAATCCATTCCCTTTTTGCAGGTACTGGCCGATAAACGCATATGGTTCTTCTATATCATATCCCATTCTGTTCGAATAATGCCCATGTTGCAGGCCGATCTGGATGGAAAGCTGTTTGTGCCTGATCAGGGAGCAGGTGCGCATATAACTATCGAGAAAAAAAGCAGGATCATTCGTTCCGTTCAACATTAAAATCGGCATCGGCGCCGTTGCCACATAATGCGCCGGGTCGTATTGCCTGATCCAGGTGTCACGATGTTCAGAAGATAACACTTCGAGGCCCTGGCCTAACGAAGGACTGGTTGGAAAGAATCCACACCCATATATCGGGGCAACCGATTTGAAACGATGATCGAGCCCGGCCGCAACAAGTGAAAGGACTGCCCCCCAGCTGATGCCAACCAGGCCGGTCCTGCTGCTGTCCGTTTCCGAAAAACTTCTCACAAGATTATGCGCCATCAGTATATCAGCAATAGCCTGGAAGAACCATTGTTCCTGCAACGCCGGTGAGACATCATAAATAGGCGTTCCATGCTGCCCTTCATCAAATCCACCCGGCAGATGATGACCATCGGGGTAGTTTCCCCGGGTATCCATGGCCAATGCGGCATATCCCAGGCGGGCCCATTTGATAGCCCATCCTATGAACGCAGTGCCGCCGCCGCCATGTACCAGCACGACAACCGGCAGGCTCCCCGGCTTATCCGGCTTACCACTCAATGATCCGGGAGTAGCGTAATACGCAAAGGTTTTTTTGGGGCTGCCCTTATAATCCACCCCGGAATAGATGATCTCATACACCGAATCCCTGAGCGTTTTAGAATATGCAGGAGTGCTGTATATACCGGGGACCTCCCACAAACTACCTTTAATCTGAGCCGATACAGTTACATGTACAAAGGAAATAAATAAAAAGAAGCACAGCACCTTTTTCATACTGACATTATTTTATTTGGCTGGCAGCCCTATATCAGCCCGCCATCTTTTAAGCTGCATAAGATTGGCAGTGACTGCCCCCCCATCCCAATTCAAATGATCATGGAGCACAAGGGCTGCGCCTAATGCAGTGCCTTGTACCATAGATGAAGCATATACCTCCTTATCGGAAAATGCGTTTGCCAGTAATTGCATATACAGGCTATTCCTGCAGAACCCGCCATCAACATATATATGCTTTACATCGCAGCCTTTTAAGACCATCTCCGACGATATCTTTTGCTGGTAAATAATATCCCGGACAAGATGATGATACGCTTCTCCGGCTGATTGAAACTCCTGTAAATCCCTGCGATGGAATGCGCTTGGCATAGTGGCGTTTGTCAGGGCCGAAGCCAAATGTCTTGAAGCGCCATATGCGCCGCTTACAGAAAGCCGGTGGATAAGCTGATCATCCGGCGTCACTGCCTTGAAAAAACCAGCAGATACGT
The DNA here is from genome assembly GCA_015655015.1 of Chitinophagales bacterium. GTDB lineage: Bacteria > Bacteroidota > Bacteroidia > Chitinophagales > Chitinophagaceae > Puia. Next base: position 2,022 of record JAATFV010000061.1, read on the forward strand.
TAAAATGTCCGGCAATCCGCTGCACTTGCTGATCATGATCGTTGCCGGCAAAGAGCATAGATGTCTTTACCGGGCTGCCATGATACGTGAGATAACTCAAACATCCCTTTGATAACTCTTCATCACCCGGCAGATTCCTATTGAAAGGATTGAGACTGATGGTCCAGGTGCCTGTCGATAAGATCAGGAAAGGATCGGCAAAACTATGCAGATAAGGTATAATTGCCGCCGAACTGTCATGCAGTCCGATACCTACTTCAATATCTTCACCGGATACCTGATTTTTGACCCTTACAGCATGATCTCCCGGCATCATATCCAACAGTTTGCCCTGTATACCTTCATGCTTCAGCCACGAATGATACTGCCGTTCTCTAAAATTCCACATAGCCGAGTGGCAACCGACATTGGTCATCTCAGCGAACTTCTTCCCGGTAAGCAGGTAGCTGAGATATTGAGGAAAATGCAGCGTTGCCGCAATACGGTTGAATAAGGCAGGCTTTTCTTTCTTGATCCAATACAGCTGCAGGCCTGCATTCAGATGCCCCATTAATGGCGAACAGGTCGCCATAGAGAACTGCGAAGCGGATCCCCTTTCTTCGATAAATTGTGCCATAAGCCTGTCAGGGTATGGCTTCAGGTAATTGTAAAGAAACCCTACCCTTTTCCCTTGTTCATCAATATGCACCAGGGAAGCCCCATAAGTAGTAAAATTGACTGCTTTCAAGAGCCATTTGTCCGAGGCCTGCAGCTTTTCAAATTCCGCCTTCACCCAGGCAGAAAGCTTATCCAGATCCTCTGAAGGGAATCCATCGTCATCAGCTATTTCCCCGAAACTTACCGACTCTTCCTTTACCACCTGGTAGCTGGTATCAAAAACCAATAATTTTTTATTCGTTTTTCCAATATCAAAAATGGCTATAACAGGGATTTTTGCGCTCATTTTTATTTGTTTCCTTTACCAATTATACATTGAGGGACTCAATAACCATAACCTATTTATTGTTGAATAATAAACCGGTAATTCCCGGAGCCAACTGTCAGCTTGACCTTACCCCCGGCCTCCGTTGTTAGGTGTTGGATCATAGATTGCGGCAGCACCTTTCCTCCTTCAAATATTTGACGGGCAGAAGCGGCAGGCAATATAATCTCCGCGGATGTATTGGGCGGTATGGTAATATTCCAGCTTAATTCCTTTGCGGATTTTTTCCATTCGCTTTTTACCTCCCCATACCTGGTATTGAGTGATGCCTTGACATAATCCAACCCTGCGGGGAAAAGGGGGTTCATGATAATTTTTTTGAATGCCGCCTCATTACCATCTGTTTTTATGCCTGCCAGGTATTCGTAATACCAGATCAACAGATCGCCCAGCAACATTTGGTGGTTGCCGGAATTCATCATGGGATTAGCGGCATCGCCATTCCATAACTCCCAAATAGTTGTGGCGCCCTGTTGTACCATATAACCCCAGCTGGGGTAAGTAGTATTTGTCGCCAGTTTATATGCCAGATCAGGCGCTCCGTTATTGGTCAGACCACGCATCAGCCACATCCCGCCAATGATGCCCGAATTCACGTGGTCGTTGAACTCATTCAGCCTCCTACGGATATTTTGAAAGATGACCTGCCGGTCCTGCTCAGGCGCCATATTAAAGCTCAGCGGCAGGAGATTGGCCGTGACGGTATTATTCGAATAGGATTTTGTTTCAGCGTTATAGAATTTCCGGTTAAAGGCCGTCAATACTTTATTAGCTAAATTGTCAAATAAAGCGGCATCGCCTTCATGGGCAAGCATTTGTGCATAACTGCGCATCAGGCTAAGACAATAATAGTAATAGGCAGATGCAAGCAGGCCGCCATTGGTGATACGGGTAGAATCCTGCGACCAGATTAAATTAAGGGATTCAGGCGGCACACACCAGTCGCCGTAATTGTCTTTTAATACAAGATCATTCTCTTTATAGGTATTCCACATGTACAATATCCACTTTTTCATTGCGGGATAATGCTTGCTGATGCTTACAGTATCTCCAAACTGGCGGCGGAGCATTTCGGGTATCAGGATGAAAGCGCTGGGATACGTAACATTGTCCGCATAGCGATCCCACAGCGTAGGAGCAATATCAGGCAGGCTCCCGTTTTCCTTCTGCGCATCGCTGATATCATCGAGCCATTTGGCATATAATCGGGAATTGTCAAAAATGAAGCTCTCTCCATAGGAACTCATTACCCTGTCGCCCAACCATCCAACTCTTTCATCCCGCTGCGGACAGTCAGTAGGCATACTCCTGTAGTTTCCCCGTATAGTCCGGTATGCATTGCTAAAGACAGCATTCAGGGTTGGGTTGGAAGTCTCAAAACTGCCAATGGTAGGGATATCATCGTAGATCACTTTGCCTTCAAAATCTTTTACTGTCGGCGCCCTGCGCAACCCCTTTACTTCCACATAACGAAAACCGTGATAGGTGAACCGGGGCTCCCACTTTTCTGCGTCCCCTCCTTTCAGAATGTATTTGTCTGTTACTTTCGCATTGCGCATATTATCCAGGTACAAAGAGTCTCTTCCTTTTATTTTTTCGGCAAACCGCATCTGTATCGTATCTCCCCGTTCACCCTGTACATTCAAGGCTACCCAGCCTACCATATTCTGCCCCATATCAAGAATATAAGTACCACGGGATGTGGCCTGTACCGTAACAGGCCGCAACACCTGCCTGATCCGTATATTTTCATTAAGCTGCGCAGCCAGTTTTATTTCACCGGGCGGCATCAGGTCGGCCTGTTTCCATCTCCCGTCTTTGCAGCCAGGCTGATTCCAGTTGGCCAGTTCATTATTGGCATCATATTCTTCTCCGTCATATTCATTATTGGCAAGAATAGGCCCATTATCTGTTACCTTCCAGGTCTTATCCGAGCACACGGTTTCTTCCGAGCCGTCGGTATACCTGATCCGTATCTGCATCAGCAATCGGGGAAGCCCGTAATTCACCTGGGGAATGCCTGTAAGCGGATCAGGCTTGCCGTGGTAATTGCGCATGCCAAAAAAACGGCCATTGCCTAAGATCACTCCGACACAGTTGAGGCCTTCCTGCAGGTAGCTGGTAACATCATAAGTATTGTAAAATAATTTTTTATTGTATTCCGTTACACCGGGCGACAACACGTCTAACCCAACTTTTTTACCATTCAGGTAAAGTTCATATAAGCCCATGCCGCTGATATAGGCCATCGCCTCCCTGATGTTTTTTTTGGTTGAAAATTCTTTCCGAAGATATCTTGCCGCAAGACGGGTAAAAGTGCTTTCCGGTTCATCCCGTTCCTCAAATCCCTTCAGGCCTATCCATTCGGCCTTCCAATCCGTTGCCTGCAACAAGCCCATGCTCCAGTATGCAGGTTTGCTCACAGCTGCCATCCCGTCATTTGTCCACACTTTTACTTTCCAATAACAATGCTGGTATGAACTCAGCAATTTTCCGTTGTAGACAACATTGATGGAATTTTCCGATTCGGTCTTTCCACTATCCCAGATATCTGCTTTGCCTTCCTCCAATGCCTCTTTGCTGCGGGCAATCCATATCCGGTAAGCGGTTTGCCGGAGATCCCGTGTTTCAGAAAATAATTTCCAGCTCAGGCGGGGCCGCAATATATCGGCGCCCAGCAAGGTGTCACGGCCTTCTGTAGTAAGGCAGCTTACGGAAAGTGAAGATCTGCTGTCCGAACGTGGCTGGAATGAAGTAACCGTCACTGCCAGTAAGAAACCTGCCGCCGTATAAAAATATTTTCTTAAATAATTCGCTTTAGACATAACAACTTGCCATTATCTTTTAATTCGGTAGAGATAGCTGAGCCGTCCCATGGGCAGGGAGCTGCCCGATATATAATATTCCATGATATCGGATGCCCTGGCAATATCATCCGCTACTTTAAAATAAAATTGTGTAACCCCTGATGATACCCGGATACTGCTGCGGGGAATCTTTATTTGAAGGACATTGCTGCTTTTAACAAGAGCCGCTTTTCCCACGTTCGTTTTCTGATAACCTGCGGTGAGTTTGCTTATCGCAGCACTGCCCTTGGCAATATCTGCTTCTACGAGGTATTCATATCCATTCCACCCTTTTAAGGTTGGATCGTTTGTGCCAATGAGAATATGGAGCCCCTTCCCCGGATCTTCATTTTGGACAAAAGGCTTTGTTGCGGTTACCAGGAAATATAACCAGCGCGCATCATGAGCTACCCTGATCTCTTCCAGATTGTTGGCCGGCGGAGGCAACGTATAATGAACTTTCTTCGCAACACCGTACTCACTTCTCCCCCTTGCGATCGTATCGAGGTTCTTATAGACCGCGTTTATTTTGCTCCATTGCCCTATTCCTGCATTAATATCGATAGTCGCAGGTTCATATCCACTATCGGTATCAGGCAATCCTTTGTATTTTCGAATATTTTTAATCAACTGGATATAAAATGCATCTTCATAACCACCTCGCATGGGCTCGATATCCCTGGAGTATTCTTTACTGGCTGCATCGCATAACATATATTCATTACCAAATGGCTGCTTATAGGCGATCCATTCGTTCCACCCTCCTACAAAAATGGTATCAGGGCCGGTGTTAATGGCATGGTCCCATTGCCGCTGAAAAAAGGTTCCCTTATCGATATCTTCTTTAACATTTTTTTGTGTATCGGGATTCCAGCCTCTCCCCCAGTTAATCCATCCTGAAGTAATGGATCTTGACATGGGTACTTTGGGATGGCTTGCCACCGTAACATTCATGATACCCCCGTGTAAAGGTTGGGGATAGCTCCATTCTATCCAGGGGAAACCATCCGCATATACAGGATCAAAAGGCCATTGGGGCTTTTTAAAATAGAAATTGTCTTTTAGTTCCTGTGAATAGGGTTCAGGTTTATAGGCAGTATCTTTACGGGAAACAGCTTCTGCTATGTCGTCACTTTCTTTTGTATAAGCAATGATCATGGGTTTCCCTCCTACCCGGTACCAGGCTTTGGGATACAACCCTGGTTTATAAAGTTCATTATACAGGTGCCAGGTGGTGGCAAATGACCTGGAATGCGTATAAAAAACCGCCTTGGGAGGTGTGCAGCCCTGCTCGGCTAATTCTTCTATTGTGCGAAGCACTTTTTCATATACCGGTCTGTAAGTAACCGCGTTGGTAAGATCAAATGCAATAAAATCTATGCCGGCAGTGGTAAGCATGCCTAACTGGCGGCGTATTACCCATTCATCGGCGGAATTATAATATCCCCACAAAGGCTCACCCCAAAAATGCGCCTGCCCATTGGGACTGATCGTGTCATTCAGGTATTTAAAATCATACAACAGCTTGAGGCCGTTCGGCATGGCAGAAATAACGGTGGCATCATAAACACCCGTAGCATAAGGCTGCCCGATCCAGGGCCAGTAAAATATCCCTACCTGCTTTTTAGGTTTATACCCGCTGATGGTACCAAAGCTTCTGCCAAAATGATCTACGCCGACAGTCCGGTCAGGTGTATTATTAACCGGCCCTTCCTGCTTGCCTTGCGCAAACAGCATGGCCGGCGCCAGGATAAAAATAATATAAGCGTGCTTCATCATACTACCATTTTGATTTGAACTGATAATCGCCTGAGCCTATTTCATATACAGCTGCCTGCCCTTCCATCCGCAAAAACCTGAATCCTTTTTGACCATTCACAGCGTGACCGGCTTCCGTTATTGATTTGAGATCTTTTGCAGGAATATATATCGTCGCCATAGAGTTGGCCGGCACGCTCACGTCATATTCCAGCACACCCTTTTCCTTTTTCCACGATGAACGTATCTGACCTTTCACGGATTGGTAAGTACCTTCAGCATGGCTTAATTCATCAAAAATATAAGGATGCAGTACAAATCTTTCAAATCCCGGATGTTCCGGGTCGGGTAAAATACCGGCAACATACTTATACAGCCAGGACCCTACAGATCCCATCATCGGATGATTGTGTGAATTCATGGAGCCGCCGGTTGCATATTCCCATCGTTCCCATAAAGTAGTGGCGCCCTTTGATAACATATATCCCCAGCTGGGATGAGTAACCTGTGTGGCAATTTTGTATGCTGTCTCCGCCTCACCGTTCTCCGTCAGCGCTTCCAATAAATATTTGGTGCATAAGTTCCCTGTTGTCAGGTGGTACCCATGATCCTTTACATCTTTTGCAAGGTTGGCAATTACTCTGGGCAGCCTTACTTTGCCCGGAGCTCCGAGAAAAACAGCAAATGAATTGCAGGATTGGTTGTTGCTGCCGTACCCGCCTTTTTCATCGTCCCAGAATTTATCATTGAAGGCCTTCATCGTACGTGCAGCCAGGTCCTCATATTTTTTTCGGTCATCCACATTACCCATTGTTGCTGCAAATTGCGACAATATCTTTGCGCTGTAATACAAATATCCTGTTGACATCAGCTCTCCTGGAGTATTTATCGATATGGCTCCATAGGCTTGTCCCTTTGCGCTAAACTCCGCCGGCGGCGACCAGTCTCCATAATAACTGTATTCCACAATACCATTTTCCGAACGGGAGGTGAGATAGTCCACCCAGGCCTTCATTTGCGGGTAATGCCGGCGAATGATCTCTGTATTGCCATAAAATTCATAACTCTTGGATGCGAGCAATAAAAAACTTGCAGAAACAGGATCGGCGGGCCTTGCGCCATATCTGAAAGGAGCCGTATCGGCTATCTCTCCATTTTCATTTTGCGTGTTGCAAACGTCATTGATAAATTTTGCATAGAAGCGGTGCAGGTTGAAATTATATACGGCTTGCTCTATCCTCACGGTGAGGTCGTTAAGCCATCCCATTCTTTCATCCCGCTGCGGGCAATCGGTAGGCACACTATGCAGGTTGCTGGCTTCAGTTCGCTGCACCATTTGATTAATGCGGTTCAGCAGATCATTGCTGCAGCTAAACCTGCCTGCGGGCTCCACATCCGAGCGCACCCTTTTTACCACAAAATCATTAACAGCAGGTTTTCCCGGCCAGCCTTCTATCTGCACATACCGAAAGCCATGATAGGTAAACCTTGGCTCCCATTGTTCCTCACCGGCGCCTTTGAGAATATAAATATCGGTAGCTGCTGCCGAACGCAGGTTCTCCTGGTTCACGGTCCCATTATCATACAATGTTTCAGAAAACCGCATCGTTATACGGGTGCCTTTAGCACCGTTTGCTTTAATAGCAACCCAACCGGCCAGGTTTTGGCCTGCATCCAATACAAATACACCTGGCTGCGGCTCTGTGACCGATAACGGGGCGAATGCCTCCACAACACGTATCGGTTCCAGCTGCTGCGCCGTCATTTTACCCCCGGGTGCTTCCACGATCGGCGCCACCCCCCAGTCATGACCGGGTAATTGTTTGATAATAGTATCGGAAGGCAGGTTCCATTCCGGTTTTTCCAGGCGGGCATCATATAGTTCCCCATCCAGTATGGCGGCCGATACCACAGGACCCAATGTAACATTGCGAATGGAGGAAGAATTGATAATTTCGGAGGTGCCATCGTCAAAGTAAAATTCCATCTGCATGCGAAGCTTGGGCATGCCATACCACCCCGGAGCCACTGCGATCACCATCGCATTTTCCCGCTGCAGATAACTCAGGATATCGTAGGTGGTATAATAGATCGTTTTGCTGAAGTCGCTCGTAGCGGGGTCCAATACATGATCTCCTACCTTTTTGCCATTTATCTGCAATTCATTGTAACCAATGCCTGCTATATAAGCTCTTGCCTTTACGACCGGCTTGCTGAATGCAAATACCCTTCTGAAATAAAGTACTTTACCGATCCATCCCGAAGGGAATCCGACCCATTCCCCGCTCCAGTCTGATTCCTGTAAAAGGCCCGTTTCAAAATAAGCAATACTGCTTTTTACCGCCTCTTTTTTTTCTCCTGACCAGACCAGTATGCGCCAGTAATATTTTTTTCTTGATTCAAAAGCGGCCCCTCTGTACAATACACCGGCGGAAGCGTCGGAAACAACCTTGCCGCTATTCCAGATATTCCCCTCGTCCTTATCCAGTTTTTCCGGGGCATCCGCCACTAATACCTGGTAAGCTGTCTGCCTGAAATTTCTTTCGGACGTTGTAAATCTCCAGCTGAATTGCGGCACAGGGTTGTCAATGCCAAGCGGGTTCACCGCATTGTCACAAAGGAGCTCACTGATGGAGAAAGGAAGGTATTCGCTCTTTTCATTATTTTTAGCATTGACAATATTCAAAAAAGAGGCCAGGCTCAATAAAGTAACCCATATTTTTTTATGGAAACAGCAATCGTTCATGTGAAAAAACATTAATGGAATGAAGTATCTTATAGAATTAATTTCCGCAAAAATCTCGATGTTTTCACCGCATCGTTCTCTTTGATCAACCTTTCTATTTCGGTGTAATAAGTATCAACTATCTGTTCGTATTTTTTTACCCAAAGAATGCTCTCTGATATGGCATCTACCGCATCTTCCCGGTATGGATACTGGTCCATGGAAAGCCATCCGTCATATCCTGTTTTCCTGAGCCAGAATAACAGTTCCACATAACAGGTATAATGCACGCTGCTCACGATCATATCATCGTCCCAGTACCCATGATTATCATTAAAATGCATGTGATATAAGAGATTCCCTGCCCTCTTTGCCAACACCACAGCTTCAGCGACATTTTCACCGGCATAAAAGCTATGGCCTGTATCTATGGTGATGCCCACATTATTACAACCAGTTTCCTTAGCTGCTAAGATCGTATCCGCCATCCTGGCATGATAAGAAAAGTTACGGGGCTCTTTTGGCTTATATTCCAATGCGTAACGCAGGGTTGGAAATTCTTCGGCTAATGTTTTTGTCGATTCAGTGAGCCAATTACGTTCCTGGTCGTAATCGGTAGCCAGCAAATAATCATAGCCATCCTGCCCCAGCCAGAGATTAACGATACCGCAATTCATTTCCAAAGCTATTTCACTCATCTGGCGCAGGTAGTCCAATGCCTGTTGTCGCACTCCGGCATTGATGTTGGTTATGCTGCCCTTGCCATACGCGGCATTGGTAAAGGTATCAGGTATGATACTTGCACAAGCTACTCCGGCATCCGCCAGCCTCTTCTTCATGTCCTGTACATTATCGGGGCGTATATCCCATGTCCCTACCAGTTCTATTCCCCGGATATGAGGCATCTGTTCCAATACCCTCTTCAGCATTTCCTGCGAACCTGGATTGTCTTTATATCCCGGGCAGAAACGGTCGCGTGTATTTCCTAAATTTCCCAGGATGATTGCATATTTATTATTCATAATGGCAGCTTATCGTTTCGTTCGTAAAAGATCAGTATCAGTAAGTCATCAGAGTTTCCATTCATAATTTTTCCAACGCCCCATAACCTTCCCCAGCTCATTGACCTGGTCGTCGCTAATAGGTATCATTTTACCCAAAGATGTCGACAATATTAGCGATTTTGCACTGAACTCGGCTACTTCGAGATAGTCGAATGCCTGCAATAATTTATTACCGGCCACCATTACACATTCATTCTGCATGAGCACTACCGGGGTATTGGCGGAAACCATTGACGTTACGGCATTCTTTCCGGGGAACTGATCGCCAAAAGCCGCCATTTGCACATCCTGTAAATAAATCCAGGTCTCGGGAATGGTTCTCACGTTGAATTCAGCGCCTGTAATGGCAAAAGCAGTTAGATACGGCGTCTGGGTAATTATGATTGCATTAATGTCGGGATGTTTTTCATATATTTCCTGGTGAAGATAAAAAGAACTTGCCGGCAGCTTCCCTGCCTCCCGTTTCCCCCGGCGTACCTGGACTATATTATCCAGCCTTAGATCCCACTTTGAAACATTTTCAGGGGTTATTAAAAAATCATTATCCTGCCAGCGGGTGGAAACAGATCCGAAAGAGCCAAGCATCAACCCCTGTTCGCAGGCCCGCCTGACTATCTAATATACTTCCAGCCGTTTTTCTTTTTCCAGCATGGGGTAAGACGTATCGTTCATTTCCGGCAAAAAGGCAGGTAATGCTGCCGCATAAGATGCAATTTGTTCATTAGAAAGATAGGAGGGCTTCCCGATCATATTGGCATATAGAAGAGAACGTGCCGTACTTTCTATCGCCTCAAATTTCTGATAGGCATCCGCGATGTTGCTGCCTCCTATCACGGTGCCGTGGTTTTCCATAATAACAACGGACCTCCCCTTCAGGAATTCGACAGCAATACTCTCCCCCAATCCGTCTGTACCGGGTAAAGCATAAGACGCATATCCTATTTCGCCGCAAAGGAATTTTGCCTGAGGCAATACATTTGTGTTCGGTGTTTTCCGTACAATGCTAAACGCTACCAACCCCGGAGGATGGGCATGAATAATGGCCTTTATATCCGGCCGCGCCTTATATATCGCCAGATGAAAAGGATATTCGGAAGAAGGTTTATGTTCCCCGACGATCATACCGTCGGCCTTAACACATACGATATCAGTAGGCTTCATCAGTCCTTTGTCCACCCCGGTCGGCGTGATCCAGATATCACCATTCTCTCCGATCATGGAAATATTCCCTCCCGACGTCGTTGTCAGCGCCCTGTCGTAAATACGCCTCATGATCAAAGTGATCTGATCCCTGGAGTGCATCATTTTTGTATTCAGCAAGTTGTCCATTCTATATAGTATAATGCGGTTTGATTCGTCGCAAAACAAACTTACATATTCATTCCAGGATCTCTATCCCGTTTTGACCTGATTGGAAGATTTAAATAAAAATCAGTCGTTTGGACTTCGATATTTAATTCAATAATGGTAACTTTCCATGTATAACTGCCATATTATATTTACTCATTGTTATGCCATGAAAAAAGCAACTCTACTGGATCTGATAAAAGTGGATCCTTACTCCAGCACTTCAAAATATTTACAGATTGTCAATGCGGTTCTGAAAGAAATAGAAAAAGGAACTATACAGGCTGGCGAGAATATGCCATCTATAAACGAATTAAGCATTGAACTGGATATAGCAAGGGACACTGTTGAGAGAGGTTACAAACAACTAAAACAGCTGGGGGTGATCAATGCAGTTCCCAGAAGAGGATATTTCATAGAGAATACGGCATTCAGGCGTCCATTGAGCCTGTTTCTCCTTTTCAACAAACTAAGTTCCCCTAAAAAAATGGCTTATGACGCACTCGTAAATGAGCTGGGTGACAAAGCCAGTATAGATTTTTATATTTACAACAACGATTTTCATTTGTTCAAAAGGCTCCTTTCCGGAAATAAGGACCATTATACGCACTACGTTATTATTCCTCATTTTATTGATGCCGGTGAAAATGCTCATGAGCTTATCAATAAGATCCCAAAGGACAAATTGTTGCTGGTGGATAAATTATTACCGAAAATAACGGGGCAATATGGGGCGGTGTATACAGACTATGAAGATGATATTTATCAGGCGCTGACCGATGCGCTTGAACGGCTGGTCAAATATCACACTATCAAGCTCATTTTCCCCGACCATAGTTATTACCCAAAAGAAATACTAAAAGGATTTTCGCATTTTTGCCAGGATAATGCATTTCAATATAAGATTATCAGCAGCCTCGAGAATGAGTCCGTACTGGAGGGAGAGGTTTATATCAACATGATCGAGGACGACCTGGTCACCCTTATAGAAAAAATCCAATCTACTTCCTTGAAGATCGGAGAGCAGATTGGAATTATTTCTTATAATGAAACCCCTTTTAAACGCATTTTGCTGAATGGCATTACCACTATTTCCTCTGACTTTCATGAAATGGGTATTATGACCGCCAATGCCATCCTTTCAGGCTCTACGGAAAAAAAGAAAGTTCCTTTCCGTCTTACACTGAGGCCTTCCCTCTAAAAAATTCTATTTCCATGCGGCCGGCTGCGTTAAGCCGGTCATTTTCTTGGCATCATCGATCGGGATAGGCATCACCAGGTATTTATCAGTATAACATTGCATATCCCTGATTTTTACCCGCTGGTAGGCAAGGGTGCCCTGCGTTCCGCTGCCGTCCGATGAGGTAATCCGCATTCCTGTGATAAACTTATACTGGTCAAGTATCTTCCACCTGCGCTGGTCGTGAAAACGCCAGCCTTCCATGCAAAGTTCCACACGGCGCTCGTTCCTGATCCGGTCGCGCAGGAATTCCTGTGAGTTCACGAAACCGGGAACAGCTTCGATATTCGGCTGCAACGCACGCTGGCGTATCACGTTCAAAGCTTGACGGGCTCCATCCAGATCATTGACCTCGCATAAGGCTTCGGCTTTGTCGAGATAAAATTCAGCAAGGCGGAAAAATACCCAGTGGACTTCTTCACCCCCGCCCGTTGAATTGGGTCCCCAAAATTTCACATCCTTGTCTTTACTGCTATAATATCCCGTGCAGGAAGTTTTGGTTTCCTGGGATATTACGTCATTGAACCCATGTGCTCCGCCAACATAGGATTGCACAATAATGGGCTGTGTGCAGTTCGTCGGGACTCCATAATTGGCTCCATTGTATAGGATGTCTATATAGAAACGGGCATCCCTGTTGCTGTATGGGTCGCCGCCATTGGCTTCGCTGTAGCCCAAAGCAGTAGCATCCGGGTTGATAGTGACTTTAGTATGGCTGGGATCCGGGTACGAGACAGGCAATGCCCCATTTTTCATTTCAAAACAATCTACCAGTTCCTGCGTGGGAGATTCTCCGCAATTCCAAAGTGCAGGTATGCTGGCATAAGGATAGGGCGAGCAGTTAAGCCCGTTGGTATTGCTGATGGCCCTGTTGTCTGCCGGAGACCTCCAGATGATTTCCGGGACATCTGTTCCGAATGCCCCTATGAACAGCCGTTTGTAATCCGACATGCCTACAAGATGGTATTCCGGCATGTTAATGACATCTTGTGCGGCATCCGCGGCACGGTGCCACTTTCCCTGGTCATTTTCAGGGTTATTCAAAGGACTTGCATTATTGAGCAATACACGTGCACGAATCGCCAGTGCAACCCCGCCGGACACGAATTGAGCCTCTCCAAGCGACCGTTTATTGGCCAATACCTTTGAATTGACCACGTCCATGCATTCATTGTCAATTTTGGTGGCAATTTCATCATAGGTAGGCCTTGTTAATTTATTCCATCCATCGTAATTCGCATCAAACGGGAGATCTATCCAGGGCATAGGCCCATAAAACTCCAGGAGATTCATATAATACCAGCATCTCAGTATCCGTGCTTCTGCTATCCAGGTAGTACGTTCCTGGTCAGTGATCTTTGTGGCATTGGGCAGTTCGGCAATAGCTATATTCGCAAAGCGCACGCCCTGCCAGAATTCGGGCCACAAGCGTTCGGAAGGAGTATTCCACAACCAATTAATGACCGGATTCGACAAAGACAATTGCCCGTTATACCAGTCGTAGCTGTCGTATGTTGCCGCCCAAAATGCATTGTCCGTAAAGCAGTCTATGGGCTGCATCACAAACGCTATCTGGTCACGATTTTGATATATCTTACTATAGGCCGCTGAAAGTAGGCCCTTTGACCGGTCATAATCATTCAGTACGTTAGCCAGTGTCAGCGTGCCATCGGGTGTTTTTTCCAGCGCTTTCTTACATCCTGAAGAAATTATGGCAAACACGCTCAGTAAGACGAGAATTGTATATTGATGGGATATCTTTTTCACAATATGAAGTTTTAAATTAAAACGAGACATTTATTCCGACATTATAAGCTTTGAAGATCGGGTAGGTAAGGTTACTGCTCAGTTCCGGATCATAATATTTAACAGGGAACTTGTCCCAGGTTAATAAATTCAGCGCATTAGCATAGAGCCGCACCCTTGTTGCCCCAATCTTTTCTGCCAGCTTCAAAGGCAGGGAATAACCAATCTCAGCATTTTTCAAGCGGATATAATCACCATTGGCATACCAGAAATCGCTTGGCAGTTTACTCGCCGTGCTGCCCGGGTCTAATCTTGGATACGTGATCTTCTCTCCCGCATCATATCGTTCCTGGCTCCAGGCCTGCTTGTGCCATTCGTTAAAATTGGAAGTCTCCCAAATTCCCGTGCCATTCAGGTAATAACTTCTGTTGGCTGCCCCCTGGAACATCACACTAAAATCAAGGTCTTTGAAACGGACAGAAATGGATGCGCCGTAGTTCCATTCAGGCACATTCGGGTTGCCGATCGGGACCATATCCCGCTCATCTATTTTACCATCTCCATTTTGATCCACATATTTCAAATCTCCCAGTTTAGGCGCCGCGCCCAATGCTGTTTGATCATACCACTTAGTGATCTCGTCCTGGGTGTTGAAAAAGCCTGCTGTTTTATAGCCGAAAGGCTGGTCCAAACGGAAGCCGGTGCTTCTCAGCCTGACTGCGTAATCTTCAGGCAATAATACTTCCCCTAAGGAAAGTACTTTATTTCGGTTGAACGCCGCGTTGGCCGTTATCTGCAAACGCCAATCCTTGTCTATACTTTTTTGAAACCCAAGTGTAGCTTCAAATCCGCGGTTGTTTACCCTGCCGGCATTGACCGGGGGCAAAGAAATTTGTCCATTGCCTTCCACAGCACCTGTTCCGAATATGCCTGTAGGCGTAGTTCCCGAACGGGTCAGAATATTGTTCCTGATCTCATAAAACAGGTCAAGATCGAAACTGAAGTTTCTGAGAAAACGTGTTTCGAGGCCTACGTTGTATTTGTTGTTAACTTCCCAGGAGATACTCTTATTGGCAATACTCGGTTCATAGGAACCGGCAGGCAGCCCGGTCCAGCCGAAATTGCCGGTAGTCCAATTCTCAACATAAAGAAAACGGGCAGCTCCCAAACGGTCATTGCCCACCTTTCCATAAGATGCCCTGAGTTTCATAAAATCCAGCCATGTTGCATGGTTCTTTATGAAATTTTCTTCAGAAAGCAGCCATCCCAGCGAAATGGAAGGGAAGAAGCCATACTGTTTCCCGGGAGCAAATTGCTCCGAACCGTTATATCCAAAATTTGCTTCAGCCAGGTATTTTCTATTGAAGGCATAGGTCACACGCCCGACAAGTCCGACATAATTGTATGGCAGGTCAATATTGATAACCCGCTGATATTTGTTGAACAGGATCATACCTGTTACATCATGCAATCCAAAACTGCGCGCGTAATTCAGAGAGGCGTCCAGGTTGAATAAATTGGTAAAAGACTGTACCTGTCCGTCAACCAACGGAGAGTTGACCGAAGAGCCTAACCGCTGGTAGCTAAGCGAATCCGGTACGGTTGGGTCTCTTATGGCTTCGTACACAGCAAATGACCGCTGTCTTAACTGTACATTTACCGAATTGGCATCATAGGAAGCGACTGCCTTAATGGACAATCCTTTCGTAATAAAATCCAGTTTTTGCTCGGCGCCCAATGTCGTGGTGACCTGGGATGTCATGGTATTCCTGAAACCGGTACGGTTTAGCATAGCATAGGGAACATTATCCGTGCCTCCCGACGCAAATTTCGAAGAGCTCAGGACTTCGCCGTCCGGGGTGAGGTCATTACTTGCTAAATTGGGCCTTTGTACCAGGGAAGCGAGCATAACCGAATAGGCAGCTGCATCATTGGTATAAGAGGGGTTGTTAGGTACAATAATCGGGTCATTCTTTTTCTGCATATACCCGGCTACATTCAGGAACATTTTCAATGAAGAGGTAAGGTCGATATCGAAGTTGGACCGGAAGTTTACACGGGAAGCTTTCGATTTCGGATCATAATTGTACTCATTGAACTTATCGGTCTTAAACATGCCTTCCTGGTAAAGGTATCCCACAGTGGTAAAATACTTCATCTTTTCCGATCCCCCGCTTACGTTGATATTGACTTTCCTCATAGGTGAGGTTTGTGTAAATTCGTTCACATAGTCACGTACAGGGTACAGGTCGGGCTTGTCGCCAAGCTTGTAGCGTTCCAATGCATAATCCGAATAGATAGGCGCATTCCCGTTCTGTACGGCAACCTGGTTCGTCAACATGGCATAATCATAAGCCGAAACCATTTTAGGCAACCGGGTGGGAGTTTGCCAGGAGTTCTCTACGGTAACGTCAATCACCGGCTTTCCTACAAAGCCCCGCCGGGTCGTTACCAAAATAACGCCATTGGCGCCACGTACACCATACACGGCCGTGGCCGATGCATCTTTCAAAATGGAGATCGAGGCTATTTCATGCGGGTCCAGCGCATTGAAATCCCTTTCCACGCCATCTACCATTAACAGCGGATTTTGCTGGTTGGTGGTGCTGCGCCCCCGGATATAGAAATCAATCGTTTCCGCTCCCGGAATACCCGATCGTTGAAGAACGGTCAAACCGGGTAACCGGCCCGCCAGTGCGATACCGATATTTGAAGCAGGCGTTTGCAGCAACCCGTCCGGTTTCATGGTAGAAATAGCGGCAACCACACTTACTCTTTTCTGCTGCCCGTAACCTACCACCACTACGTCCGCAAACTCTTTGGATGTCTTGGCGAGCCTGATGATCACCGGGGCGTAAGCATCGATATAATACGATGCGGTTTCATACCCCACATGTGAAATCATAATTGTCTGGCCCAATTTCGCTTTCATGGAAAATTTCCCTTCGGCATTGGTAACCGTACTAATGCTCATGCCGTTTACCGATACCGTGGCGCCCGAAAGAGGCTCCATGCCGGAAGAATCAATTACTTTTCCCGTAACGGATGGCACCCCCTGTGCGGAAAGTGAAGAACTAATAAGCAGGAAAATTTGTGCGAATAGCAGCGATAAAAGAAGCTTGACGTTAGGTTTGCAATCGTTATTCATGTTCTTAAAATTAGCTTTGGCAAATGGAACTTATAAATCCCGTAACGAATTTAGAAGCTTGTTTTTCATTTCTTGACCTGTACTGTACCGAAAATAAAAGATTTTTTATTTCTCAGCCGGCATCAATAAATCTCGGGAATGTCCACCAATGTTCTCGTATACATCCGCAACGATCCTTTCACATTCGGATGATGATAAATTTTACCCCAATTATAATCTTCAAAATACATGGTTGCCGTGTCGACTTCCTTTCCGTCATGAGCAAGAGACGTCGCCAGGTCGAACCGGCAGCCTCTTATATTATATTTCTGCCGGACCTTTTCAATCAACCTGTTTTCTTTGACCTGTGTTCCGCTTTCATTACAGGGAATATTATTTAGTATCGGGATAGAACCGTTTGCAAGTATATATTCCACAAGCTCACTCAAATTTTCTTCCGTATTCCCGCCATTCGTCCCAATGGTTATCATCACATATTTCGCCTTTATATAGGGTAATTCATTTTTGATCCGCTCAAGCAATTCCTTTATGGTGGTGCCTCCCCGCCCGCTTGACATACTGGGGCCTTTAATGTTTTTCATGATTAGCTGTGTCCATGAATCAGGGAAATCGGAGGTGGGAAAGTACCCCTCGGGCTCGGTAATGGAATCTCCGTAAATCAGGAGTGAAAGGTCCGATTCCATAGACAAAACGGAGATCTGCCTTACTGTTAAGGAGGCGCCTTTTTCTACCCCGATACAGTAATAATCATATTGGCGGCCCACAAAAAAGCCCTTCCCGGCTGCGCCTCTTCCATTCCCGCCGGTACCATTCATCGTTGCAGCTATCTCAGCGGATTGCCCTGTATACAGATCAATAATTTTAACGGAAGAGGTCTGATAATAACGACGCACCTCTACAATATAATCGTGCCGGTAGTCCAAAAAATGAACGATTGTATCCACCGGTTGGTCAGTACCAATGCTGACCTGCCTGGCACTAACATCTATATAAGCCTTGAAGTCACCTTTATCACTTTGAAAGACAGCCCGGCAATCTGCAGAGAACCGCACCTGGTAACGAACCAGGCGTTCTGCAAGGGAATAGTATTTATTTAGCTTTATAAGCCCCGGGCTTCCGGTAATCCTTACTCCTTCTTTTGTAAATTGGGTTGTGCCTTTTTCTACTACCAGCTCAGGAACATTCCCCTTATCGTCAAAAGATCTGTTATAAAGGACAATAGTCGGCTTCCCGGCTTGGAATGGAGCCTGTGCCGGCAGCCATACCATACGGCACAACAAAATGGCGCAAATCAGCAATCGCATCATGATAATTTATTTTTAAGGGCTATTTTCCGGATGAGCCGGTATCCGCCACTAAAAACAAATATATACATTCACTATTTTCCTCTGTCCTGCCTTATAAGGTAAAGAAAAAGGGGACAGGATACACTCGAAGAAATCGTGTGCTGACGGAGATCATCCCGGAATTGCTAAATGAGCAGCCTGCTAAGAATTGGCAGGTCAACAGCACGGGGATATTCGGTTGGAATTGCATTCGAATAATTCTTTCACTTTTCCCTATCCATGAAAAAGACGCTGGCAGGAACCGGCTGCCGCAGGATACCGGGACCGCTCCATTCAACCGTTAACGGCGGCTGCCCCGCAGATGATTGTCCCGGGGAATGCCGTTCCGGCCCGGACGGTCCTTTTAACGATCCTTTGCGATAATAGAGCCTGAACGGGTGAAGACCTGCTTTCAATTTTATGGTAGCTGTAATTTCATTTTTTTCGATGTGTCCGTTGCCGGTCTCTATGTGTCTGCTATCGGTCTCTATGCGCCTGCTACCGGTCTTCATGTGCCTGCTATCGGTCTCCATTACGGTCGCATCGTGTATACGCAGGAGCGCCTCCCCGTCCGTCTTCAGGTAGAATCCGTAGTCGCCGTCTTCCGGGACGCGGATATAGCCATAAAAATACAATACCCCGTTCTTATATTTACCCGCCGGGACACCGGGACTTTCAGCCCGGCCGGTTAACGCCGGAGACAAACCTGTCACCTGCGGAAGCCAGGGAAATGCGCCGGAATATTCCTTCCACCCTATGCCGGAGGTTATCTTTCCTTTCTCCGCCAATGCCGGAACCAACACGGTGTCATAGGGCCGGGGAGCGGAGGTATCAGGGCGGCGCACCTGCAGCACCAGATCTTTCATCTCCTGCTGCAGACGGCCGGGAGCGACGCCCGTTGCCGCATCTCCGGCCCCGGCGGCCAGGTTATACCGTTCACCGGGATCCTTTACCACATCGTAAATTTCAAAATCATCGTCTTTCGACTTTATATTATACCGTACGCCGACATAATCTCCCAGGCGCACCGACTGCATCTGGTTGCGCAGGCGCCCCCGGTGACCCGGGGCAAATGCCTTGAAGTCGGGGGTGTTCCCCGGAAAATAATATTCACTGTAGACAAGGCTTTCCCGTTGCCGGCCGGCGCCCGTCAGCGAAGGCAGCAGCGAAACGCCGTCCATACGCGCCGGCGCAGGCATACCGGTGACGTCCAGGAAAGTAGGCGCCCAGTCATAAGAAATGCTGGGGTCCGTGACGGTTATTCCGGCTGGAATATGTCCCGGCCAGCTGGCGATGGTTGGCATACGCATACCGCCTTCCCAGTTGTCGCGTTTGATACCATCGAATGGTCCGAAGCTGTCGAAAAAATCCGGGCGATTGGACACATACCCTTTAGGCAGGTAGGATTCGATAGACGGACCGTTATCGGACGTATATACGATCAGGGTGTTGGAATCTATCTTCAGTTCCTTCAGCAAAAGCATCAGGTCCCCGACCCCGTCATCGATCCGCCGGTTGGCCGTCGCATAACGTTTATAGGTATCCGGCCACGGTATTTCAGGGGTGGCGGGGTTGTTATCGTCATCATACGTAGCATGGGCATAATCCGGATGCTCCCAGGAATCCGGCGTTCCCGATGCGGTGTTGATCATATGCCCCGCGTCCCCGATCCATTGGATGCCGCCATGAAGGCCTCCCCCGGCTGGATATGGCTGCGTAGGTAATTCCAGCACGGCATGCGGGGTCTCATAAGCGAGGTAAAGGAAAAAGGGCTTGCCGGCCTCTTTCCCGCCGGCATGCGCCGTGATATATTTCTTTGCGGCAGCTGTCCATAGATCGGCGGTGTAACATTTATCCAAACCGGCAGCCACGCTGGTATAATTTTCCCAGACTTCCTTCGGACCGTCATAGAGTCCTTCTTTTGGATAATGTTCGTGCCCGTCACTGTGCCGCATATACCCGAAGAAATAATCGAAGCCCCGCCGCAACGGATGTGCCGGCCAGTCGGGGGGTGTTCCGTCCAGTCCCTGGAGGCCCCATTTCCCTATCGCAGCAGTGGCATATCCCCTATCCCGGAGCGTCGATGCCATGTTGTAATTATCCTCGATCGCCTTATCGAACTGGTTATCCCGCACATTGGCATGCCCCTGACTGAGGCCCGACAGGATGGAAGTCCGGGAAGGAGCGCAGACCGGGGCGGCAGCGTAATGCTGTGTCAGCATAGCGCCCCCGGCCGCAAGCCGGTCGAGATTGGGAGAACGCTCACAGGGTTTGCTTCTGTCGTTAGCAAGGGCCCGCTGGTTCTGGAAAAAGACGCCCAGGTCGCCATACCCCTGGTCATCGGTAAGGATGAAGATGATGTTGGGGCGCCGGGCGGGCGATCCGGCGCGGGGAAGCGCCTTGCCGGAGAGTTGATTACGGGAAGGCTGTGCGCAAAGAGATAAGCCCGCCAACAGGAAGCCTCCAGCGAAGAAAATAACTATTTTCAATCTTTTCATATAAACTAAATTACGTATTAACCAGGCCTGGAGAAACCCGGCTCAATGTATTGAACCGGCCTTTACCTGATCGTATACCGGTAAAACCTGAAATCCGCGGGATTGGCCATGGTGAATTTTGCATAACCCGACTTATCTACCAATACCGTTTCCTTTTTCCCCGTAAGAAGATTTGTCAGCTCCAGGCGGCGACCGCGAATGAAATTAAGCCTGACAGCCTGTGTGTCCTTGTCATTCCGCAATTCCCTGAAGAGTAACAGATAACCCGTCGCTGTCCCGGGCAGAACATCCTGGAAGCCCGTCCAGCTCCTGTTATCCGGTTTATCTCCTATAGGGAATACATATCCTTTAAATAGTTCATCGCGGACCCGCTTATATGCAGTCAGGATATGTTTTATCTTAGTCCGGTCTTCTTCCGGATAATATTGAGTTAAACAGAAAAACATAGGGCTCCCCATCAGGGCAATGGCCACGCTGTATGGATTCTTATATAAATACGCATCGCTTGCCTGCCTGTCCACCCGGTCGACATTCTGAATGGCCAGCTGGAATTGATTGAGATTTATATATTTTGCCACCTGCCAGGCATCCCGCAGCACCAGATAGGGTTTGTATATCACGTTTGCCGGTACTACCGGCTTACGGTTTTCCAGCCAGACGTTCCCATACTCCCTCGCATAAAAGTAGCCAACACGCGGCGCGTTCTCCGTGACATCCCAATTCACCCGCACGCTGTTATGCGTGTACAAAACAAAGGATCTGACTTTAGCCATGAAGTTATCCAGCGTCTTTTTGGTATTCAATGAAGAGAAGTCCAGCTTGATATACTTAAATCCGCCGTGGTCGTAATTCCATTTCAGATCATCCTCCGGGATGGTCCAGGCAGCCCATAACCCCAGCTTGACATTTTCCCGGGCCGCATATTCCTTCACCCTGTTCCAGCCCTCCGGGTAAACAGCAGCGGCCGGTTTCCATTGTTTGTAGTCCCTGCCCTGCCACCCGTCATCGATCTGCTGCACGTCAATTCCCAGCCCGGCCTGCGAAGTTATTTCCTTTAGCACATTTTCTTCGCGCGCTGCATATTGCCCGCTTCCTTCCGGGCTATTGTCCGAATTACCCCACGTATTGGCCATTATATACCGGTCGCTTGCCCTGACCGGGTAACGCAGTCTGTCAAATTCCTTGAGCGCCAGCAAAGCGTCCGTTGAATCTCCCTTATAGGGAATGATCCAGTCCGCCCAGCATTTTTTATACCCGCCGGTATCCAGGTCTTCTCCGGCAAGTCCCGGTCCGGTGACCGTTATCCCATGCGGACCAATGGCAAACCCACCCGTAGCTATTCCCGGTTGATTGACGCATTTATGAGACTCCTTGACCACCAGCAGCCCGTTTGTCCTGTACCGGATCAGCAAGCCGCTGGCCCAGCCGATGAAGGAACCGGGAGTCGCCCGCTCTTCTCGCAGAATGGGTGTCGTGTCCGTATCCCGGTTCTGAGTAGCGTTATAATACCCGAATGCGGTGACTGCTGCGTCCCCCGACGACACAGGAAGATAGTCCACCGCCCGGTTTTTAAGATCGGGAGCGGCAGAATTCAGGATCGTTTGTCCGTCCCGGTTCGTCCGCGTTACATTTTCAAGCATTTTTAGCTCGATCTGGGTGCGGATGCCGGATCCGGGATATACCCATATAATATATCGCAGTTTTGTTCCGGTAGCGGCGTATGTAAATTCATTCACTACCGTGATATGCTTTGACGTGAATCCGCTATCGTCCTCTATCGTTGCTCTCATATACTCCAGCTGCGCCGTGTTATCCGTACCCGGATCCCAATCCGCCGGTTTGCCCGCATTCCGTTCCTGTTCGCTCATGTACACGCCCTCCTGTTCACCGCGGTCCCCTCTCTCCTGCTGGCTCGGGTTAACTCCCCCCTGCGCACTCCGGACAGTCCATTCCTGCTTACCCGGCCGGCGGACCTGAAAAGCCTCGCCTCCACTTCCCTCCGGCAGCCTCAGCTCCCTGGTGGATAGTCCTCCGGGCGTGATCCGGTAGGTGCGTTCTATCTTTCCGCTGTTGATGACAAGGGTGCTGTCTGTGGTCCTGCATATCGCGTCCCCCAGCCTGATCTCCTTAAATTTACCGGGATCCGTATGCTGGGCGGAAACCCCCGGAGAAATAAGAACGCAAAGCAGCCCGCTGAGAATAGATACCTTCACCGTTATCTTCAGTTTCATTTTATTCTATTGGTTTCTGGTGAGATTTCCGCAAGGTTCAATACCCGTTATTTTGTGTCAGTGCCGGATTCAGCAGGATCTCCTGGGAAGGTATGGGACAGAGCATGTGATAAGGCCGGACATTAGCCGCTCCCTGCGGATTGCTGACGGAGTCTGCCTGAACAGCCGCTACTAAAGTGCCCCAGCGGTTCAGATCCCAGCGGTTCTGGAATTCAAAGCTCAGCTCGTGCAGCCTTTCATTGCGGACGGCTTCCCGGAACTGGTCCTGCGTCAATCCCGCCAGGTCCGGAAGACCTGCCCTTTCCCGGATAGCATTTATTTTAGAATAGGCCTCTGCGGTAGGTCCATTCTGCTCGTTTTCCGCTTCTGCAAAGATCAGGTAGGCCTCTGCCATCCTGTATATGATCGAGTTCAAACCGCCATTGCTCCGGGGCTGCCCCCAGTTCATCTGTTTGTATACATAATGAAAATTAGTGGTTATGCCGGCATTGCCATGCCAGTCGTAATAAGGTTCCCTGAGGTCGTTCGGCTCGAAGGATGCTAAAAAATGCGGGCTCACCGTTTCCAGCCCGTATCCCGTCATAGTAAATCCCGGCACTACGGGTTCATCGGCCTGCCGGGGCATATAACGGTCGCTGAAAGATTGCGGATGGGTATTCAGCGTAAAATCGAGTTCCCAGATATCTTCCGCATTGTATTCGTTAGCCGGCCCCCAGATATCCCCGTAATGAGGCAGCAGACGGTTTGTCCCACCCTGGTTGGCTATGATCGCATTGGCGACGATTGCGGCATTCGCCCAATCCTTTTCCCAGAGATAGAATTTACACAGCAGCAT
Source organism: Chitinophagales bacterium (assembly GCA_015655015.1). GTDB lineage: Bacteria > Bacteroidota > Bacteroidia > Chitinophagales > Chitinophagaceae > Puia. The sequence continues at coordinate 25,767 of JAATFV010000061.1, forward strand.
GTCGGCAGCCCAACGGCTGGCGCGCCCCAGGTTCGATCCCGTCCAGACCGGGGGCAGATCAGCCGCGGCAGTTTTGAGGTCGCTGATCATTTGCTGTCTGATACTATCGACCGGCGTGCGGGTAATGGCGCCGCCTTCCACCGATACGTCCAGCGGGGTCAGCCACATGGGCACATCCCCCCAAAAGCAGGTAAGGCAATAGTAATACAGCGACCGCAGGAAAAGGGCCTGCCCCAGTACCTGCTTAACGGTATCCGCAGAAAGATGGGCGTTATTGCTGACACCGTTGATCACCGTATTGCAATTGGCTACCCCCTTATATAATAACTGCCAGATATTGTCCAGGTTCCCCTGGTCAGCAGTACTGAGCGTATAGGTAAGAAAATCAAACGTAGTAGCCCGGCCGCCGGTCGGAACCGTGGTGCCCGTTCCTTCATCGGACCAGTATCCCCAGTCATAGGTCGTGCCGCCTACTCCCATGAAGGTAGAAGCGGTCGAATAGGCGCCGTTGACGGCCTGGATGGCTTCGGCATCCGAATTGAAGAATTGGTCGGGGCTCAGGAAACTCCGTGGTTTTTCGATCAGTGATTTGCTGCAGGAAGAGAACAGGACTATTATTAGCGGCACAGCCAGTATTGACGTTATGGACAAATATTTTTTCATACTTCGTTTTTTAGAATTTTAAATTGAGCCCGAATATGAAGGAACGGTTCTGCGGATAGGACGCCTGATCCCCACCCTGGAGAACGGGATTGATGCCATTGTTACTGACTTCGGGATCATATCCCCAGGTATAATGGTCGACGAGGAATAAATTGGAACCTACAAAATAGAGGCTTGCCCCCTGCAGCCATTTTATTTTTGCAGGTGTGAGATCGTAGCTCAGCCGCAGGGTTTTCAGCCGCAGGAAAGAGCCGTTCTGCACGGCGAAAGAATAAGCCTGCGAATTTACGTTGATCTCGGCGTCGGCTCCGGCACGGGGAATATTCGACTGCGTGTTCTCCGGCGTCCACCTGTTCACAGCTATGGCGCCGACATTGGAAGCATAATCACCGGCAAACCACCTCACACCGAGCGAATTGATCACATCGTTGCCATAGCTATATTCGAAATACACATTCAGGCTGATTCGCTTGTACCGGAAGGCAGAGCTGAAGCCGCCGAAGAATTTGGGGGTAGGATTTCCAATAATAGTGGCATCCGCCGCACCGTCATATTTACCATTGTGATTGACATCCCGGAACTTTATATCACCGGGCACAAGACCAGCCTGGTAACCAGGCAGCGCATCGATTTCGGCCTGCGTATGGAAGACGCCATCAGCGACATTTCCCCAGAAGACCGGGGCCGGCTTGCCCACCATCAGCCGGTAACCATTGGAGATATCGACAAACTTTTGGCCGGACCCGATGGCCAGGACCTTATTTCTATTGCCGGAGATATTGACCGCAAGATTCCAGGAAAAGTCCTTCTGGTCTATAATCCGTCCGTCAACCATCAGCTCGATGCCTGCATTTTGTGTTTTCCCCACGTTGGCCAGTCTCGAAGTATAACCGGTTGTACCAGCTATGGGTACGTTGAGCAGGAGATTATAGGTCTTCTTATAATAAAAGTCCCCGGTCAGGGATAATCTCCCATGGAAGAATCCCGCGTCAAGGCCGGCATCGTATTGGTCCGTAGTTTCCCATTTCAGGTTGTCATTGGGAATGTTACCTAAAGTATACCCCAGCTGCTGCTGGTTGTTAAACCATACATTGGACACCGACAGGGAAGGCAGCGTAGAGTATACGTTAATGGCCTGGTTGCCGGTCTTTCCGTAGCTGGCCCTGAATTTCAGGTCGGAGAATACGTTGAGGTTCCTGATAAAATCCTCGTTGCCCAATTTCCATGCAAAGGCGGCAGAAGGGAAAAAGGCATATTTGTGATTGGCCGCCAGCCTGGAAGATCCGTCCTGCCGGGCAGAGACGGTGAACAGGTATTTATCGTTGAACGAATAATTGGCACGGCCCAGGAAGGAAATAATGGTCCAGTCGGAATAAGCAGAGGTATTTTTCGCCAGCGTGGGATCACCCGTACTTAAATTATTATACGTCAGGTTATCATTGGTAAAACCACCGGCACTGGCCGTATACGATTGATCTACTTCATGCTGGTAGGTAAAACCGCCCAGGACGTCTACGTGGTGTTTCCCGAAATTCCTGGTATAAGAGACCGTATTTTCATTCTCCAGGTTGAACGACTGAGTGCTCGCTATGCTGTCGGATCCGCCTATGTTCTGCGACGCATTCAGCGGCAGGCTGCCCGGGGAATAAACCGCATGCCGGGTATTGTCGTTATTGATGTCCAGCGTAGACCGGAACCGCAGACCGTTCCTGAATGATGCCTCGGCATACCAGCCCCCCAGCAAACTGTTATCATAGGTATTATCCAGCTTTCCCAGAGCATCGGCAATGGGATTGTCGAAAGTTTGACCGCTCAGGGGGCTAAGGATAGTGTATTTGCCGGCCGCATCTTTTATGGGGACACTGGTGGGGGCCGTTTTCAATATATCATAGAGACTGGCTTTAAGGTTGTTCGTATTGGAGCGGTTGAAGTTCAGGTTTGTTCCCACCGCCAGCCAGTCCGTCAGCTTCAGCCGCAGGTTAAGCCGGGTCTGATAGCGTTGAAAACCGGAATTCAAAATGATCCCATCCTGGTTGAAATAATTGCCGGATAAGTAATAGGTCACGTTTTCACTCCCTCCGGAAAACGCGATGTCGGCATTTTGTATCCCGGCAGTCCGGGTAATCGCCTTCTGCCAATCCGTATTCGTCACCGTAGAAAGGTTAGGATAGATAGGAGCCGATCCGAACAAGGCAGCTCTGTCATTCACATACCCGGCAAGCTGCGGGCCTGTCAGCAGATCCACTTCCCTGGGGAGCTGCTGTACACCGGCATAAGCGTTTATGGCAATATCCGATTTTCCCGACCGTCCGTGTTTAGTGGTGATCAGCACTACGCCATTCGCTCCCCTGGCCCCGTAAATGGCAGTAGCCGACGCGTCTTTCAGGATTTCTATAGACTCTATATCAGCAGGATTAATGGATGTCAGGGTACCACCCCCGATAAATCCGTCAACGACATACAAGGGCTCGTTGGACGCGGTGATGGAATTTCCCCCGCGGATCCTGATCGTGGTTCCCGCTCCCGGCGCACCGCTGATGGAGGTGACCTGTACACCCGCCGCCTTTCCCTGTAAAGCCTGATCCACACTTGCCACAGGAACTCCATTGAGATCGCTCCCCCGGACGACCGAAACCGCTCCTGTCAAGTCTCCTTTTTTCGCCGTGCCATATCCCACCACCACCAGCTGGTCCAGCGCCGAATTGCCGGCTTGCAGGACCACATCGATTTCCGGATGTCCGTTGACCGGTACCTCTTTTTCTATAAATCCTATATGGGAAAATACCAGGATGCCGCTGTTCTCCTTCAATGGCAGCGAATAATTCCCTTTCGCATCGGAGACCGTGCCGGTACTGGTGCCTTTCAGCGTTATGCTGACTCCCGCGACGGGATTTCCATTATTGTCGGTGATCCTGCCGGTGATATGAATGGGCGGCGGATTATCCGGGGATGGCGGCGGCGGCGTTTGTGTCCGCCGCTGCTTGATAACGATAAACTTCTTTTCAATGGCATAGGTGAGCGGCTGGTCTTTGAACACGAGCGTCAACGCTTTCTCCAGCGGCAGGTCCACTGCTTCCAGGTCGACATTGGGGGTATTGTCAAGCTGGTTTCTAAAATAGATGAAATTATACCCCGTTTGTTTTTCGATCTCGGTAAAGATCCTTTCGAGGGAAGCGTTTTTTAATGACAGCGTAACCTTCTGGCTGAAGCTTTTAGCGCTTACCTGCAGTGCGCTGGCCAGTAAAATGATGGTAGTAATTCTCATAATGTTACAAAAAGCCTTAGAATCCATAACTTTGTTTTAGTTTGGGTTAAACAATGAGCAGTCCTCCAAAAATTGTCTTATTTGGGTTAACTCAGGCTATCCGCCGTCACGCCTCGACCGCGTGACGGTTTTTTTCTGGTCAACCGCTTTATAGAAAGGGAAGGTTTATGGAAATACCGTTATCTTTTTTCCTTCGATCGTAAAATGGACGACATCCGTTAGCTCCAGCAATTTTAATATTTCAGACGCCGGGACGTTGCGGGGGATCTTCCCGACAAAAGGATAAGCGGGAAGCGGGGTCTTATAGTCAATCGTTACATCATACCACCGGGCTATCTGCCGCATGACGTTCTCCAGCTGCGTACCGTTGAACCGGAACAGGCCATCCTTCCAGGCCATGACTTCCTCCATTTCTGCCTTGCCGATCGTTTTAATGACCATTCCTCCATTGCGGGCCTCATCGCCGGCCACCACTGCCTGCTGACCAGGTCGTAACTGCCGTTCCTGTCCCCCGTTACTTATCCTCACAGCTCCTTCCAGCAGGGTGGTCTTCATGACCGTCTCATCTCCATACGCATTGATATTGAATTGTGTGCCCAATACCCCGACTTCCATACCCCTGACCTTCACCTTAAAAGGCGATCGGACGATGGGCGCTATTTCAAAATATACTTCTCCTGAGATCTCCACTATCCGCTCATTTCCGGAGAAAGTCACGGGATAACGGATCGAGGAAGCCGCATTCAACCAGACTGTTGACCCATCGGGCAAACTGAGCTGGTATTGCCCTCCCCTTGGAGTGGTCAGCGTATTGTATAATACGGCGCCGGGTTTTTCAGGCAATGCCATGTAGACAAGCCGGCCGCCAGCCATCTTTTTCACCTGCGTATTCCCCTGCAGGGCCAGCATGCCGTTAGCCATGCTGTCCAATGGGATCGCTGCACCACTTGCCAGGGTCAGCGTCGCCCTATTGCCGCCTGCGGTCACGTCGTTCTTAAACCGCTGTTGCAGTATAGGTTTCGCGGTTATTGCCGGCCGCTGCGGTCTGAAGAACAGCAACCAGGAGCCGACACCTGCGCCGAACAGCAGGATCACCGCGGCGGCGATCCATCCAAGACGCCTCAGCAAATAGATACGGGGAGACGAGGCAGCAACGGTAAGCCCGGCACTGCCGGCCTCCACGGCGTTCAGCAGCTGTATGCGTTGCAGCAGGCTGCGTTCAATGGCGGCTTCCAGCGCTTCCTTTTCGGCTGGTTCCCAATGCCATTCTCCTCCGTCCATCAGACGCCGGTACCATTGTTCCACCAGGCGAATCTCCTCGCCGGAAGCATTGCCTTCCTGGTATCTTCGTAAGAGTGCTGCAGCCTCTTTTTCATCCATAGTTAGACCTTTGTAGCGTATATGTCCGGTGAAAGTGCGGGAAGGGGTAAAAAAAATTATAATTTTTTTTACCGGAATAAGGGGAGCAGCAGCACGACCAGGGAAACGGAGCCCTGGCCAAGGGCCGTCCTGATAAGCTGGAGCGCATGCTGGATATGTTTTTTGACGGTCTCCTCCGAGATATTCAGCCGGGCTGCTATTTCCTTATGGCTGAGATCTTCCTGGCGGCTGAGCTGGTACACGGTCCGCATCCTGGGCGGCATGTTTTCTATCGCTGAATGAACAAGATGGTACGCTTCTTTTATCTGCAGCGAAGCCTCGGCGGAAGGAGCGGTGCCGGCTTCGGCCAGTTCCTGCAATAATCCCAGGTAATTCCGGCGGGTGATATTTTTCTCTATGTAATGGATCGCCTGGTATTTCACGCTGGTTGCGAGATAAGCGGGCAGCGAGTCGCCGGTAAGGGTAAGCGTCTTACGCCGGCGCCAAAGGGAAAGAAAAACCTCCTGTACTATATCTGCCGCATCTTCCCTGGACCGGATGACACTCACAGCAGTCAGGAACAGGGACTCCCAGTAACGCCGGTACAGGGAAGTAAACGCCCCCTGATCATTGCCGACCATCCGCCGTAACAAGGCATCATCACTATAAGAAGTCTCTTCTGTCTGCAAGCAGTATCATTATTTGCCGATAAAAGTAATAAAAAATGTTCAATCTCATTTTTTACGGCGGCAGCGCGGAAAATAAACCAACATACCGACCAACACGACTTTCCCTTTTGGCTACAACAACCTGCCATTCGGCTACATCCGTTTTGAGAAATCGATGCAACTTTGCATCAACAAATAAAAATAGAAATATGAACATCGTACTTACAGGTTCTCTAGGGAACATCGGAAAACCGCTCGCCAAAAAGCTGGTACAAAAAAATCATTCGGTTACTGTCATCAGCAGCAAAACCGAAAGGAAAGAAGAGATTGAAGCATTAGGTGCAAAAGCAGCTATCGGCAGTATGTTCGATATTGACTTTTTATCGGCAACTTTCAAAGGTGCAGACACTGTTTTTTGTATGGAAACGCTGGACGCAGCGGGCGGTTTCTTTGACAAAGAGGTGGATTTCATTGCCGCTATCAATCAAATTGGCAGCAATTACAAACACGCTATTGAACAATCAGGCATAAAACGTGTGGTGCATTTGAGCAGTATCGGCGCACATTTGGACAAAGGAAACGGTATTCTTATTTTTCATCACAATGTAGAAAATATTTTGAAACAGCTGCCCGGTGATGTTTCCATTAAATTTATTCGTCCTGTCGGTTTTTACACGAATATGTTTTCGTTTGTACAAACCATAAAAACAAAAGGTGTTATCATTTCAAATTACGGGGGAGACAAAAAAGAACCCTGGGTTTCGCCTTTGGATATTGCGGACGCCATTTCCGAAGAAATGGAAAAGCCTTTTGAAGGCAGAACCGTTCGCTATGTGGCAAGTGATGAAGTTTCGCCAAATGAAATAGCAAGAGTTTTGGGTGAAGCTATCGGAAAGCCTGATTTGAAATGGAATGTCATTACTGATGAACAACTATTGAATGCCTGGTTGGCAATAGGCTTTAACCCGCAAATTGCCAAAGGCTTTGTGGAAATGCAGGCAAGCCAGGGCACCGGTTTGTTGTATGAAGATTATTACCATAACAAACCAACATTAGGCAAAGTGAAACTTGCTGATTTTGCTAAGGATTTTGCAGCAGCGTGTAGCGAAGAAGAATGAATGTAATGCCACGGATACACGAATATTCTTCATTCGTGTATCCGCCACATCCATTAACAGAAACAGACTTCAACCGCAATAAAATCGATACTTTTGCATAGATATATGGACAAACAAAAATTCCGTTATGGGAAATACAAAAACATACAGAATTAAGACGGTAAGTGAGTATCATCGGCTGAGAGGCCTACCCCAACCCGAACATCCTTTAATCAGCGTGGTAGATTATGCTTCCATGAAGAATACGACTGAAAATAATTCAACAAATTGGGTATTGGATTTTTATTTAATTGCATTGAAAAGAATTTCCAGCGACAAAAAAATACGATACGGGCAACAGGAATATGATTTTGACGAAGGTGTTTTGTTTTTCATATCGCCCAACCAGGTTTTTAATATTTCGGTCAGCGAAAATGCAACGATCAAACAATCGGGATGGCTTTTGCTTATTCATCCAGATTTTTTGTGGAATATGCCACTTGCCAAAAACATTAAGCAGTACGACTACTTTGATTATTCAGCAAATGAAGCCTTATTCCTTTCAAAAAAAGAAGAAGCGACTATCAACGGCATTATACGGAATATTCAGCAGGAGTATCACTCCAACATTGACAAGTTTAGCCAAAGCATTATTATATCTCATGTAGAGGCGCTACTCAACTATTCAGAACGGTTTTATCAACGGCAGTTCATCACAAGAAAAATTGACAACCATAAAATCCTGAGCCGCCTGGAAGATTTATTGACGAATTATTTCAACAACGATGATTTAATAAATAAAGGGTTGCCCACTGTTCAATATGTTGCTCAAACATTAAATGTTTCTGCTAAGTATTTAAGTAGTTTATTGCGGGTAGTGTCGGGACAAAACACACAACAACATATTCACAACAAGCTGATAGATAAAGCGAAAGAAAAATTGTCTACCACCAGCCTGTCTGTTGGTGAAATCGCTTACGAATTGGGATTTGAACATTCGCAATCATTTAGCAAATTATTCAAAGCAAAAACGAATCTTTCTCCGTTGGAGTTCAGACAGTCGTTTAACTAATTGACAAAAAGAGGACAGGCAAAAGCATGCGCGGCCAACAAGCGGTTTGGTACACAGGCACATTCATTATTCAAGGCGAAGTTTTTGAACCTGAACCGTGTTTCACCTGGAGAAACAGATAAAATAGAACTTTTTAAAGCCGTCTCGTCTGTCACCGGATACACTAATAAAGATTTACGCAAAATAAAAATACTGTCAGGTATCGATAGAAGATCATGGGACATGCGTCAGTAAAGCAAACAGAGATGTACGCGAAAATTTTGAACGAAGAGTTGGATAAAGCGATGGATGTCTTTAACGAGCAGAAATAGATTCATAATTACCGTCAATCCCCATACATATCGCTTTCAACTATAACAGAGATATCTATACGCCATTAACCAACTATAAATCATCGGATCACCGCCCAAAATGGGTCCCAAACTGTTTTACCTATGTTGTACCTGCAAACAAAAACGCCTTGTAAATAATTAATTTACAAGGCGTTATATTGATTTCCAGTGAACCCGCTGGGACTCGGACCCAGGACCCATACATTAAAAGTGTATTGCTCTACCAACTGAGCTACGGATTCATCTTTACCTGCTTTAGCGCTAACTATCAGCGGTAACCCTGTTTTTTGGGATTGCAAAAATAAGTGAAAAAGCATTCGCAGCAAATTTTTCTATAACTATTTTCTCATTTTAAGTGAATGATTATCAACTTTTCTTTTATTCCCGACGCCAACTCTCCTATTTTTGCACCCGCGGGAACGCGACACGATTTCAAATGCTCTATTATTTTCTCAGGAGAGTTACGCCAATTTTTCGGTAACGAGCAGCAACTCTCCTATTTTTGTAGCTATAACCTGTAAAAACATGTCTTTCTTCAACAATAAGGTAGTAGTGATCACCGGCGGCAGTGATGGGATCGGTAAAGCGCTGATCGAAGCGATCATCCCTTTGGGAGCTAAAGTGGCGACTTGCGGACGTAATCATGATAAGATCTATAAGCTGCAGGTCGAGTATTCCCACGTCCTTCTGCATGCCGTAGCCTGTGATGTGAGCAATGAAGACGAATGCCGGCGCTTTATAGAGTCCACGATCGAAACTTTCGGAGGGATCGATATCCTGATCAATAACGCGGGGATCAGTATGCGGGCCCTTTTCATGGATTCCGCCACGGAAGTGACCCGAAAGGTCATGGAGATCAATTTCCTGGGAGCTGTATATTGCACGAAGTATGCCCTGCCTTCCATCCTGGAGCGTCAGGGTACGGTGGTCGGCGTCTCTTCTACCGCCGGATACCGGGGCCTGCCGGGAAGAAGCGCTTATTCCGCCTCCAAGTTTGCCCTCAAGGGCTGGCTGGAATCCCTGCGCACCGAATTATGGAAGACAGGAGTCAACGTCATGTGGGTATGCCCGGGGTTCACCGCCTCGAATATACGCCATGTGGCGCTCGATAGCAAAGGACAGGCTGTGGGTCAAAGCGTCCTCGACGAAGGCAAGATCATGACCGCCGAAGTTTGCGCCCACCATATTCTGCGGGCCATCGAAAAACGCAAAAGAACCCTTGTGCTCACCCTCACCGGCAAAGTGACGGTGCTGATCAACAAGTTTTTCCCCTCCCTCGCAGATAGGCTGACCTATAATTTTTACTATAAAAAAGGGGAATTTGTAAAATAAACTAACAATAACAGTCAATGGCCTTAGTAACACTGACGTCTGATATCGGTCAGCAAGATTATATGGTAGGAGCTGTGAAAGGCCAATTAGCACAAATCAACCCTGCATTTAATGTAATGGACATCTCCCATGAGCTGTCCCCTTTCAACTACCCCCAGGCAGCCTATGTCTGCCGCAATGCTATTAAGAACTTCCCCCCGTTCACCTATCATATCATCCTGGTGAACCTGTTCGAAAAAAAGCCGGAACAGCTGCTGCTCGCTTATCACAACGATCAATACCTGCTCTGCGCCGATAACGGCCTGCTGACCATGATCCTGGAAGGCAAACCGGAAATGGTGATCGGCCTCCCCATGGACAAAACCTCCATCCGCAATACCCTTTACTGCGTCCGGGTGATGGGCCAGGCTATTAACGAGCTGGTCAACGGCACCCGGCTCCTGGATATCGGCGCTCCTGACGTGCCCTTCCTGGAAAAGAATCACCTGCGTCCCCTGTTCGGTGACAACTGGATCGAAGGACAGATCATTTTTATCGATCATTTCGAGAATGTAGTGGTCAATATCACCCGGGACGAGTTCGAAGAACATCGGAAAGGAAGAAGCTTTCGCGTGGTGTTCAAACGGGATGAGGTAATCGATAAGATCAGCGAATCCTATGCCGATGTGGCGGAAGGGGAAAAGCTCGCCCTGTTCAACTCCGCCGGTTACCTGGAAATTGCCATCCAAAAAGGCAATGCCGCCGGTCTCTTCGGCCTGCAGGGCTTTACCGAACAATCCCAGAACCAATATCTCCAAAGCAGGCTGTTCTATCAGACAATAAGAGTGTATTTCGAATAATTTAGGCGCCGGACAATTCAGCCGCGACCGCAGGGACCGGAAGATCAGAAGCGACCGAAAAGGTCTCCGGGTTCCGCCAATGTCCCGGAAAAGCCAGTCAGGCAGTTAAATACTGGTTAATTTCCGTAACCGGCAGACAACGCGCCGATAATTGGCGAAAATTCGCGTGGTATTCGCGGAAATTCGCATTAATTGCCGTTAATTCGCGCCTAAATTCAGCGTTAAATAGTATCTAAATAAAAGCCATTCTATTATGAGGTTTAACCGAGTGAACAATATTGTAGGCTGGATCGTGGGATTGATTGCCTGTACGGTGTTTGTAATGACCATGGAGCCCACCGGCAGTTTCTGGGATTGCGGCGAGTTCGTCTCCAGCTGTTATAAGCTCCAGATCCCCCACCCGCCCGGCGCCCCCCTCTTCGTCCTCATGGGCCGTTTCTTCATCATCCTTTTCGGCGATAATCCCGCCACGGCCGCCCGGGGTGTCAATTTCATGAGCGCTATCGCCAGCGGGCTCTCCATCCTGTTCCTCTTCTGGAGCATCACCCATTTCGCCCGGAAGCTCGTCCAAAAGAACAATACTGCCA
>JAATFV010000047.1 GCA_015655015.1 Chitinophagales bacterium
ATTCCCATATCTTTATACTTTAATAAGTTCCAAGCATGAAGCAATTTTGGTCATTCATCGTCCTTTTCTCTTTTTTTTCCGGGTCCATCCATGCACAGGACCTGGTCAGCAAAGCAAAAACGTTCCTCGATCTGCTGGATAGCGCCCAGCGTGTAAAGACCTTTTATCCTTTTGATAATGACGAACGTTACCGTTTTAATTTTGTGCCGCTGGATGACCGGAAAGGAATTTCTGTTAATGAGCTGAATGCAACGCAACGGACTGCCCTGATGAAGCTGCTGCGGACCTGTCTCAGCGAAGAGACGGTGAAGAAAGTAAATAGTATCATGCAGCTGGATATTATTTTAAAGGAGATGGAGCATCGAAAGCCTGAAGATCATTTCCGGGACCCGGGTAAATATTTTGTCACTATTTTCGGCATTCCCTCTGACAGGACCATCTGGGGATGGCGTTTTGAAGGGCATCATGTGGCCTTCCATTTTTCTGCCGATAAGAATCGATTGGTAGCGGGAACGCCCAGCTTTCTCGGATCCAACCCGGGTATTGTGCTGAGCGGTACCCAAAAGGGAGAAGAAGTGCTGAAAGACGAAACGGCTAGGGGTTTTGGCTTGCTGCATGCCCTTTCCGAGGAAGAATTGAAAAAGGCTATTATCGATTCGGTGGCGCCCCGCGAAATTATCACCGGGTCAAACCGAAAGGCTATGATCGATCATCCATCCGGGATCCGCTATCCTGAATTGTCGCCCGGCAATCAGCAGCTCCTGCTGCAGCTTGTCAATCTTTATGTACGCCGGTACACGAAACTATTCGCGGACGACATGCTGAAAGAGATACAGGGTGCGGGATTGGAGAAGCTTTGGTTTACCTGGGCCGGCAATACGGAACATGTTTTGGGCAAACCTTATTATTACCGCATACAGGGGCCTACGATCATTATTGAATACGATAATACCCAGAACAACGCCAACCATGTGCACACCGTGATACGGGATCTTAACAATGACTTTGGGGGTGATCTGTTGCTGGAACATTATAAAGAGAGCCATTAAGACAGGACCATGCCGATAGCGGAATAAGATTAAGTTAACTTTAGGGAATGGTGTCTGGCCGGAATTTAATTAACCTGTGGATGATCTTCATCGGTCTTGTCCCGTCCTTTGCTCACGCTCAGGTGCGTACGGGCAGCATTACGGGAGCGCTCCGGGACAATAATTCCCGGACACCCCTGGAAGGAGCTACCATCGCTGCTGTCTATGATTCTTCCGGAGCTTACATTACGTATGCCTCCAGTAATAAAAAGGGCATTTTTACCCTCTCCGGCCTCCCCTTCCATGTGCGTCTCAGCGTGCTCGTCGCGTATACAGGATACCGGGATACGTCGGCCCTGTTCATGTTGGACGGAAGCAAGGAAATGATCAACAGCGGTGACTGGAGGCTGACCTTACAAAGGAAGGAGCTGGATACGGTGACTGTTACCGGGCGGCGTCCGCCGTTTATTGTCCGGAAGGATACGCTGGAATTCAACGCGGCTTCTTTTAAATCCCTTCCTGGTGATATGGTGCAGGACCTGCTGCGGAAATTGCCCGGCATGATCGTGGACGAACAGGGAAATATAACGGTCAACGGCAAAAAAGTAGATAAGATCCTGGTGGATGGCAGGGAGTTCTTCACCGGCAACCTGAAGATCGCGATACAGAATCTGCCCGGCGATGTCGTTGATAAAGTGCAGGTGACAGATACCCGGGATCCGTCACAAGCCTACACGAATGTGGTCAAACCTATTGCCAAAACGTCCACCCTTAACCTGACCCTGAAGAAGGAGAGCAAGCAAAACCTGGTCGGACAGGCCAATGCGGGCGCCGGAACTTCCGATCGGTACCAGGGCACCCTTTTTGTCAATGCATTCCGGGAGAAATGGCGGCTGGGCTTTTATGGGATGACGGGCAATGTAAGCGGGTTTGGAGGGGAGGCGATACAGGCGGGTTCGATGCAGGGAAGTTCGGGAGGAAGTTCCGGACTGCTGAAGAATTCGACGCTCGCCGCGGCTAATTTTAACGGGGATATCGGTAAAATTAAGCTCGGGATCGATTATTCCTTCAATAGTATGGATCAGTCTGCCGAGACATTGCTGGACCGTACGAATCTTCTTCCGGACAGCAGTTTCCTGTACAATAGCAAAACGGAAGCCGACAACAAAAACAGCGGCCACCGGGTGAATGCGAATATCACCATGGATAATGACAGCTTGCAAAAGCTGATCATCAATGCCGGACTGGACGTTAAGAATAATACCGGTCTGACGGTGACCAGCGCCCTCTCCACCACTACTGTGGGGGATTTCATCAATAGTCAGCAAAGCCGGAATCAAAAAAATGAATCCGGAACAGGCTTTAGCAGCTCGCTGTCTTATAGCCGGTTCAGCCGGGACAAGAAGACGGTATTGACCGTTAACTGGGCGCTGAACCTGAACCAGAACCTTACTAAAGAATACAACCGGTCGCAAAACGTCTTTAGCGGTCCTGCGAGTCCAACCGCCGATCTCGATCAGTATGTAAGGACTACCGGCAGCCAGGTCGGCAACAATGTTTTTCTTAACCTGAACAGGAAGCTGGGCAACCATCTGATGTTCCTCCTTAATTACAATTTCACGCAGGACAATAGCAATAATTATAAGGATGCGTACAATTACAATGCAGGCAGCTCCAAATATGACCTGCTGGACAGCACGTATTCCAACCATGCCCGCAATACATCTGTCAGCCATTCGCCCGGGTTCAGCTTTGGGTATACGAATGATAAGCTATCGGCGGCGGTGGTGGCGGGCATGTTATTCAGCCGGCAGGACAACCGGAATATCTGGGGAGATTCGACGATCACCGTCATCCAGCATAATTTTACGCCGGGCGCTAATTTCTCCTATAAATTTTCCCCTGCCGTTCAGCTGTTCACCAATTATACGGTGATGACGACCGCCCCCACCCGGGAACAGCTCTACCCGGTGAAGGACAATTCCAATCCATTGCTGATCAGGACCGGAAACCCTTTCCTGCGCTCAACACTAACCCATGCCGTCAATTCACAGCTTACCTGGTACAGCGCCGATTTTAAATGGCATGGCAATCTCCTTGTCTCGGGGAACCTGGTGGGTAACCAGATCACGGATAATTCTTATTTCGATAGTCTGGGCCGCCAGGTGATCACCTATTCCAATGTGAACGGAACCTGGTCAGGTAACGCTATGATGGACGGAGGGACTGCGTTTACGATGGATCAATGGAAATTATCCGTTTCACTGGGAGCCACGATAAACGTTAACCATAACGTAGGATTTATCAACCAACAGATCAACCGGAGCTCCAATAGGGGAGTTAGTCCCAACCTGAACCTGGAGGTCAGCTATAAGACCGTTTTCAGCTTTACGGCCTACCTGAGCACGGATATTTTCAGTACTACGTATTCCCTGCCCGGGCAGCCGGATGTCAGCTACAATATTCAGCGGATGCAGGTGACTGCGCGGGTGAATCCCCTGAAAAGGCTGCAGTTCAGGAATTCCATGTTATACACTTTTAATTCCCAGCTTCCTTCGGGTTACCAGCGGTCCCGTGTCATCCTCAATTCCTCCGTCCTGTATAATTTTTTACGATCCGGGCGGTTGAGCGTTGGCTTGTCCGTGAACGACCTGTTGAACCAGAATGGCAATACCAACCGGACGGTCACTCCCATTTCTGTGCAGACTACGCAGACGAATACCCTGCGCCGCTATGGGATGCTTACGATCGGTTACCGGTTGAGCTAGGAGGACGGCGGTCCTGAGGGTTAATTCCTTAAAAAATCTAAGTAGTTACCCCTATTTTATTTATAGATCGATGAAATATCCGGGCTGGTATTTCGTTTTTACTTAGAAACCAATATCCTTAGAAAGAACCCTCTTATGACCGTTGCCAACAAAATAATCATCAATGCTGATAATTTCGGTTACAGTACGACTGTAAATGAAGCAATTGTCAGAAGCTTTCAATGTAATCTGATCACCAGCACTTCTCTGATGGCGAATATGCCGGGCTTTGAAGATGCGGTAAGGCTGGTGCAGGAGCACCCGTTCCTTCCGGGTAAGGTGGGGCTTCAGCTGAATCTTACGGAAGGTTATTCTCTGTCAATGGCTATCCGGCAATGTAAGCGATTCTGTCATCCCTCCGGTTATTTTGTCTATACCCGGCAACGGCCCCTGATCTTCCTGAATGTCCGGGAAAAAAGGGCTGTCTACAAAGAATTAAAAGCGCAGCTGGACAGGATCCTTACCGCAGGTATCCGGCCCAGCCACCTGGATTCTCACCATCATATACATACGGAGTGGGCTATTGCGAAACTGGTGGCCCGGCTGGGCGGTGCGAATGGCATCCGTAAGATAAGGCTGATCCGGAATATGGGCCTGGAGCTGGCGGGACCCAAAATGGTGTATAAGCAGGTGCTCAACCGTTATCTTAAAGGATCTGCCGGGATCACCACCACGGATTATTTTGGAGACATCCATGATTGGTATTTTTTACAGCTCACCCGTCCTCCTGCCGGGAAGAATATCGAGATCATGGTGAATCCTCTTTTTAATGCGGGGGGGGAGCTGGTGGATGGCGATTTGCGGAACCTGCAGGCGCAGCTGGAGCCGGTCATCGATCATCATGATACTATTTCCTATTCGGATTTATAAGAATGGCCGGTTTCCGGAAGTATTGCCTTCTAAAAAACAATCAGTAAATTGTACGGGTATGCATATAACCTCGGAAAACATTTTACTGATCGGCTCTATTCTGCTCCTATTAAGTATCCTCGGCGGCAAGACCACCAGCCGATGGGGCGTTCCCACCCTGATCTTTTTTTTACTGGTAGGTATTCTCGCGGGATCGGAGGGCCTTGGGGGCATTCCGTTCGATGATCCGCATACTGCTCAGTTCGTCGGTATCACAGCCCTGAATTTTATCCTGTTTTCCGGTGGGTTAAGCACGGATTTTCCCACGATCCGGCCCATACTCTGGAAGGGGATGGCCTTGTCGACGCTGGGGGTATTGCTGACGGCCTTATCCGTGGGCATCTTCGTCCATTACCTGCTGGGCTTCACCATGCCGGAAGGTTTGTTACTTGGGGCGATCGTCTCTTCTACGGATGCGGCGGCCGTCTTTTCTATTTTACGGGGAAAGGGCATCGGGCTGAAGGGCAATCTGCGGCCCCTGCTGGAGCTGGAGAGCGGGAGTAACGACCCGATGGCTTATTTTCTCACTATTTCCCTGACAGCTGTGGTCAAAGAGGGGCATCTGCCGGTGGGGGAGCTGGTGCTGTTGTTCTGCAGAGGATTTATTATCGGCGGGTTGATGGGGTATATAACGGGCAAGGGGAGCCTCTGGCTGATGAACCGTATCCATCTGAATAATGAAGGGCTCTATCCTGTGCTGTTGATGGCGCTGGCCTTCTTCAGCTATTCAGCGACGGAGTTCGTGGGGGGCAATGGGTTTCTCGCGATCTATATCTGTGCGGTAGTGCTCGGCACTTCCAATTTTATACACAAACGGAGCCTGATCCGGTTCTTCGATGGACAGGCCTGGTTGATGCAGATCATTCTCTTCCTCACGCTGGGCCTGCTGGTGTTCCCATCGCGGGTGATGGCTGTGGCCGGTCCGGGCCTGCTGATCTCCGCCTTCCTCATATTCGTTGCCCGGCCGATCGGGGTATTCGGGAGCCTGCTGTTCTTCAAAACGAACCGGCGCAGCAAACTATTCCTTTCCTGGGTGGGACTTCGGGGGGCGGTGCCGATCGTGTTCGCCACCTATCCGATGATCGAAGGACTGCATCAGTCGAATATGATCTTCAACCTGGTTTTTTTTATTGCCGTGTCTTCGGTGCTGGTACAGGGGACGACGCTGCCTGTCGTCGCCCGGAAGTTACATCTGACCGTTCCCGGTAGGGCCCGGAAAAGATCCGGTAGTGACCTGGAATGGATCGATCCCGTCATGTCTGTGCGGGAAGAGATCGTGCTGCCGGCCCGGGCTGCCGTAGCCGGGAAGCGGATCGTGGAGATCAATTTCCCCAAAACGGCGACGATCCTTATGATCATACGTGGAGCGGATTATATTACACCTGTCGGGTCTACGGTATTGCAGGGTGATGATAAGCTGCTGGTCCTGGCAGAGGATGGGAGAAGCTTTTTAGCGGCTAAGACATCGCTGGGCGTGTAAATTCCGTAAATTTTAGCTATATTAGTAGACTTTAATTCCGTTAAGTGCCATCCGTCCTATAAAAAGCCATTATATCGGATGAAACTGACCATCGAAAAGACTCTTATCTCTGGGATCATCATCGCAATAACGGGTGTTCTCGCTATTGTAGTTATCTCTATCCGGCAGTCTCTAAGATTGCAGGATGGCTCTGCTATTATCCGCCATTCCCACGAGGTGATCCGCGAAACGCAGGAGGTGCTGAACCTCAGCACCCGCTACGAGCTAAGCGTAAAAAATTTTCTCCTTACCGGCGATCCTTCCTTTGTGGACAGTCTGGACAGCGATACTTCCCTGCTGGAAAGTAAGATCAGGGCGCTGAAAGAATTGACCGCTGATAACCCTTCCCAACAAGAGCGAATAGATCTCTTACTGAATTATGTGCATAAGAACAGGGCGTTGCTGGATGAAGCTACCCGGATGAGCCGGGGCAAAGATTTTCAGGCCGCAGCTACTTTAATCGCCACCGGGGCGACTATCGGTTATTCCCGCCAGATCCAAATCCAGATCGATCGCATGGACGCTGAAGAGAACCGGCTGTTGGACCTTCGCCGAAGGGCCAGCCAGGGAGTGGCGTCCGGATTACAGGGGGTGCTCTGGGTGCTGACTGCCGCCGTGTGCATTCTCGCCATGGTGGTCCTTTCCAAAGTCAAGGTCGATCTTCGCAAAGAGAAGAAGGTAAGGGATGAATTGAGCCGGTTCAACCGGGAGCTGGAACAGCGGGTTCGTCTCCAGACGGCGGAGTTACAGGAATCGGAAGGCAAATACAAATACCTGTTCTTTAAGAGCCCCCTGCCCAAATGGATCTATGACCAGGAGACTTTGCAATTTTTAGAAGTGAACGAGGCGGCTGTACGCCATTACGGGTATAGTGAGGAAGAGTTCGTCCGGATGAAGATCACGGATATCCGGCCACCGGAGGACACCCCCCGCCTGCTCAGTGATGTGGAGGAATCCATTGCCTCCCATGAAGACTCCAGGCATGGCGCCTGGCGGCATACTAAAAAAAATGGGGATATTATTTTTGTGGAGGTGACGGCGCATCCTATTGAGTATGGTCACCGGAAGGCGCGGATGGTGGTGGTGAACGACATTACCGAGCGGAAGCGTTCGGAGCTGCTGTTACGGCAGCTGAATGAGGATCTGAAAAAAAGGGCGGCCGAGCTGGCTACGTCCAATGCCGAGCTGGAGCGGTTTGCCTACATCGCCTCGCATGATCTGCAGGAGCCTTTGCGCATGGTGAGCAGCTTCCTGCAATTGCTGCAGAAGCGATACCAGGGGCAGCTGGACGAAAAAGCCAGTCAGTATATTCATTATGCGGTGGATGGGGCCGAGCGGATGAAGGCGTTGATCCTGGACCTGCTGGAGTATTCGCGGGTGGGGGTTGGGAAGGATAGTTTTGGGGCGGTGGATATGAACGGGATAGTGGCGGAGGTGGGGGATATATTCCGGGAAAAGATCATAGCAACCCGGGCGCGGGTGGAGATAGATCCTTTACCGGAGGTTCATGGCGATAAGGTGCAGCTGACGCAGCTGTTTCAGAACCTGGTGGGCAACGCGCTGAAATACCGCAGCGGGGAGCCGCCTGTTATCCGGATCCGGGTAACAGAGGAACCAGGGGGCTGGCTTTTCTCTGTCGGGGATAATGGCATCGGGATCGATCCTTTATTCTTTGAGAAGATATTCATTATCTTTCAGCGCCTGCATAACAAGAGCGACTATTCCGGTACCGGCATCGGGCTGGCGATCTGCAAGAAGATCGTGGAGCGGCATGGAGGAAGGATCTGGGTGGAGTCGACCCAGGAAAATGGAAGCACATTCTTTTTTACTATAACAAATCATCAGTAAATCCCATCTTATGCAAGAAATTCACATTCTACTGGTAGATGACAATGAGGGCGATATTTTTCTGACCCGCGAAGCCCTGGAAGAAGCGAAGATCGTCAACCGCATATCCGTGGCTTATGATGGAATGGAGGCGATCCGGTTCCTGAAAAAAACTCCTCCTTTCACGGATGGCGAAACACCTGACCTGATCCTGCTGGATATCAATCTTCCCAAGATGGATGGAAAGGAGGTATTGGGCATTATCAAGAACGACCCGGATCTGAAACGGATCCCCGTTATTATGCTCACTACATCTTCTTCCGAAAAAGATATCCTGACCTCTTATGACAATCACGCGAATTGTTATATCACCAAGCCGGTAGACCTGGAAAGGTTCATGGAAGTCGTGCGGACCATCGAGGATTTCTGGATCAGCATTGTGAAACTTCCAAAATCTGCGTAAGGGCATGGCGATGGAAAACTCCTATCTGAATATATTGGTGATCGAGGACAATCCCGGGGATCTTTTCCTGCTGAAGGAATTTCTTCTGGCTACGGACCTGGCGATCGGAAATATATTACATGCTTCGCGACTGACCGAAGCGAAGGTCGTACTGGCGAAAGAACCCATCGACCTGGTATTCCTTGACCTGTCCCTTCCCGATAGTTATGGCCTGGAGAGTTATACAGGTCTTGGCCCGTCCGCGGGGCGGATGCCGGTGATCCTGCTGACAGGGATCACGGATGCCAGTCTGGCGCTGCAGGCATTGTCCCTTGGCGCCCAGGATTACCTGGTAAAAGGAGAGTTCGATGAGAAGCTGCTGTCCCGCGCCATCCGGTACAGCATGGAGCGTAAGCGCAACCAGGAAAATCTCCGGGAGAGCGAGGAGCGATACCGGGAGCTGTTCAATAATAATCCCATGCCCATGTGGGTATTCGATGCCGTTACCTTGCGGTTCCTGGAGGCGAATGCAGAGGCCATTCATCATTATGGGTATAGCCATGAAGAGTTCCTCGGTAAAACGCTGGCGGATATACGTCTTGGCGGCAGTGAGCTTCAGATCAGGATGGAAGTGGAACAGATCCTGCAGACACGGGCGGTAATGAAGAAAGGCCTTTGGCAACATGTTAAAAAGAACGGGCAGGTGATCTTCGTGGAAATAACCTGGCATAGTGTGGAGTACAAACGCCAGCCGGCCGTCCTGGTGTTAGCCAGTGATGTGACCGAGCGGATCGTCCTGGAAAACGAGCTGAACGAGCAACGGGTGTCCCGGCAACGGCAGATAACGGAGGCCGTTATCATCGCCCAGGAGAAGGAGCGGACGGAGATCGGCAAGGAGCTGCATGATAATGTCAACCAGATCCTTGGGGCCAGCAACCTGTATATCAATACGGCCATGACGGACGAGGAGATGCGGCAGGAATTGCTGGAGCGAAGCACGGAACTGGTGAGCAGCGCCATCAATGAGATCCGGAAGATCTCCAAATCCCTGATAACGCCTGGTCTTCGGGAGATCGGGCTGTTCGAGTCCATCGGGGATATTATAGATGATATGAAGATGGGGACCAATCTGCATATCAGCCTGGATGTTCAAAATATTATCGAGGAGGAGATCGAGGACCGGCGGAAGCTGACTTTTTTCCGGATCATCCAGGAGCAGCTGAATAATATCGTGAAGCATGCCCGGGCTACGGAGGTGCTGATCCGCCTTAGTATCGAAGAGGATGATATTGTACTAACGGTGACAGACAATGGAGTAGGATTCGATATATCCCGGCATCGCAAGGGGGTGGGGATCACCAATATTATCAGCCGGGTGGAGCTGTTCAACGGGGTGGTGGACCTGCAGTCCCGGCCCGGGGAGGGATGTATGCTGAGTGTGCGGCTGCCGCTGGTTAATAGCTGAACAGCATGCGGTTGATGGCTGTAAAATGGGGTCAATGGCTGTAAATGTCAGCCGGCTGACATTGCAATCGGGTGAATATTATGGGGAGATTATATTACTTTCATACTGATACTGAATTGCTAAAGTATTAGCTGCTTTCTTATATCTTTGCGGCACCATTTCAATTTATATTTTCATTCGCGGGGTCTTTTTTGAGAAAACACACGAGAACATTGACCCGATAATTTGTCATCAACGATTGATTGCCATATGAGTACACACTCTTACATTCTGCCTTTGCGCAAGGTCGGACTATCTGATATTGGGATAGCCGGCGGAAAAAATGCCTCCCTCGGTGAGATGATCACCAACATGTATGATCTGGGGATACGGATCCCCGATGGGTTTGTCATCACTGTGTTTGCTTATCGTGAATTTATTGAAGCGGGCGGACTGGAGGCGGAGATCAAACGCCTGGTAGGTACTATTGATTTTGACAGTGTCGAGTCATTGCGGCGAGCCGGGTTGCAGATACGGCAGCTGATCCGTAACTGTAAGTTCCCTCCGGCGCTGAGCGCTGCCATCATCGAGGGGTATCACAAGCTATCGCAGGAATACGGCCAAACCGATACGGATGTGGCCGTCCGGTCTTCCGCTACGGCAGAGGACCTGCCGGATGCTTCTTTTGCCGGACAGCAGGAGACGTATCTGAATGTCCGCGGCCCTGCCGCGTTGATGGATTCCGTGCGGAATTGCTTTGCTTCCCTGTTTACGGACAGGGCTATCAGCTATCGGGAGACATTTAAGTTCGATCATTTCGAAGTGGGTCTTTCTGTTTGTATTCAGAAGATGGTTCGCTCGGACTTAGGAGTCTCGGGGGTTGCCTTTTCCCTGGATACCGAATCGGGATTCAGGGAGGTAGTAGTCATCAATGGCTCGTATGGACTCGGAGAAATGATCGTCCAGGGTGCGGTGTCGCCGGATGAGTTCATTGTGTTCAAGCCAACGCTGAGAAAGGGGCATGCTGCTATCATCGAGAAGAAGCTGGGTTCCAAGGACAAGCTCATGGTATATGGGGATGACCCGGATGAACGGGTGAAGATCATTCCTGTAGAAAAGAATATGCAGCATAAGTTCTGCCTGGATGAAGCCAATATTCTCAAGCTGGCGAAATGGGTGTGCCTGATAGAGGAGTATTATTCGGAGCTGAAGGAGCATTGGTGTCCCATGGATGTGGAATGGGCGGTTGACGGGCTCACAGGGGAGCTGTTCATCGTGCAGGCGAGGCCGGAGACTATCCACTCGCGTAAGGAGCAGAATACCCTGACGGAGTATGTGATGGATGAAAAAGCACAGACGGCCAGACTGTTGCTGAAAGGTATTGCCGTCGGCGATAAGATCGCTACAGGTAAGGTGAATATTATGCATTCGCTGGACAAGCGGGTTACGGATGGTCATGAGTTTGCCGCCGGAGATGTGCTGGTGACGGACATGACCGATCCCGACTGGGAGCCGATCATGAAGAAGGCGGCGGCCATCATTACGAATAAGGGAGGACGTACCTGTCATGCGGCGATCGTTGCCCGTGAATTGGGAGTTCCTGCTATTGTTGGTTGCGGGCATGCGACCGAGCTGCTGTCCGAAGGGCAGCTGGTGACGGCCTCCTGTGGCCAGGGTGACGAAGGATTGATCTATGAGGGGGCGTTGGAATTCCGGACGATCGAGACGGATCTGGGTGGGCTTCCTTCCATCCATACACCTTTAATGCTGAATGTGGGTACGCCGGCCATGGCTTTTAATTATGCTCATTTACCGCATAGCGGGGTAGGACTGGCGAGAGAGGAATTCATCATCAATAATTATATCGGGGTGCACCCGGTGGCGTTGATGACTCACCGGGCTTTAAAGGATGCGGAGCTGACAGATGCCATCCAAAAGAAGATACAGGGCTTTGAGGGCGAGGAGGATTATTTTATCCGGAAGCTGTCCTATGGCATCGGCAGGATCGCGGCGGCATTTTATCCGGAGAAGGTGATCGTCCGGTTCTCTGATTTCAAGAGCAATGAATATTTCAATTTGCTGGGAGGTAAATACTATGAGCCGAAAGAGGAGAATCCGATGATCGGATGGAGGGGGGCTTCCCGTTATTATTCATTGGAATATAAGGAAGCGTTTGGGATGGAGTGCCGGGCTATCCGGCGGGTGAGGGAGCAGATGGGGTTGGATAATGTGGTGGTGATGATCCCTTTCTGCCGGACGGTGGAGGAGCTGCATAAGGTGAAGGAAGTGATGAGGGAGTATGGGTTGGTACGGGGAAGCGAGCTGCAGGGCAGCGGTGGCGCACAGTCGGCCAGTGGAATTGTGCACAGTTGGGGCGCTGTCAGGGGACTGGAATTATTCCTGATGGCGGAGGTGCCTTCCAATATTATTCTGGCGAAGGAGTTTGCCAAACATATTGACGGCTTCTCGATCGGTTCGAATGATCTCACTCAGCTGACCTTGGGGCTGGACAGGGATTCTTCCCTGGTGGCGCATATTTATGACGAGCGCAATGAGGCGGTAAAAACCTTGCTGCGGATGCTGATACGTACGGCGAAGGAATGTGGGGTGAAGGTGGGTATCTGCGGGCAGGGGCCTTCTGATTTCCCGGATTTTGCGCAGTTCCTGGTGGAGGAGGGGATCGATAGTATTTCGGTGACGCCGGATTCCGTTATTAAGACGATCCGGGCGATCCATGAGATTGAGCGGAAGCTGGGGGATGGAGTTAAGCAGGGGAAAAAGGTAATGGAGGACGTGAGGGATTAGTTCGGAGGCCTTTTTTTGTTATATTCGAATATGTTTCATTCATTTGAGCGCAGTATTTTTTCCTTATTTCTTTTGCCTCTCTTTTCTTTGCCGGTATCCGGCCAGTATAAAACGCCTGCAGACTATGTGAATCCTTTTATCGGCGCGAGCACCAGTGTTGTGTCCGCCAAAAGTTCCGGTGGTCTCGGCAAAACTTTTCCCGGGGCGACTACTCCCTTCGGCATGGTGCAGGTGAGCCCGAACACGATAACGGGGGGGGATAATGGATCGGGGTACAGCTATGAGCATAAGACGATAGAGGGGTTTGCGCTGACGCAGATGAGCGGTGTGGGCTGGTATGGGGACCTGGGGAATTTTTTGGTGACGCCTGCCGCCGGGGAGCTGAGGACGAATTCCGGCAAGGAAGGCGGGGTGGCGGGATACCGGTCTTATTATGATAAAAAGAGTGAGATCGCCTCTCCGGGTTATTATTCTGTTGAGTTGACGGATCATCATATTCATGCGGAGCTGACTGCTATGCCGCATTGCGGGATGATGCGGTTCACCTTTCCCCGGAACAAGCGGTCCCGGATCCAGGTAGACCTTGCCAGGCGGGTAGGCGGGACCTCGGTGCTGCAATATGTAAAGGTTGTTGACAGCCATACTATCGAGGGGTACATGGAGTGTACGCCGGACGGGGGTGGCTGGGGCAATGGGGCAGGGCATGCTGATTACACCGTGTATTTTTACGCGCAGTTCAGCAAGCCGTTGAAGAACACTGGTGTCTGGAGCGCTGCCATCCCCGATGGCTGGAATATAAAACTGAATGAAGTGGAGTCGGGGCGATTCCAGGATACGGCGGCTCATGCGCTGGTGTCGCGGGGGAAGAAAGAGGAGCAAGGCAGGCATATTGGATTTTTTACAGAGTTTGAAACGCAGAAAGATGAACAGGTGCTCTTAAAGGCTGGGATCTCTTTTGTAAATATAGAAGGGGCGAAAGCAAATCTTGAAAAGGAGATCGCCGGCTGGGATTTTAATGCCGTGCATCGGCAGGCGCGTGGTTTGTGGGAGCAGGCGCTGTCAAAGATCACGGTGGCGGGAGGCTCAGAAGCCGGGAAATATTCTTTTTATACTGCCCTGTACCATACGATGATCGACCCCCGCACATTCCAGGATGTGAACGGGAATTATCCGGGCGGAGATCATCTGATCCACCAGGCGAAAGGGCATGTTAAACGCACGATCTTCAGCGGCTGGGATGTGTTCAGAAGCCAGATGCCATTGCAGACGATCATCAACCCGGGGGTGGTAAATGATATGATCGATTCATGGGTGAGTCTGGCAACTGAAAATGGCGCTCATTATTTCGATCGCTGGGAATTCCTGAATGCCTATAGCGGTTGCATGGTGGGTAATCCGTCCATTTCCGTCATTGCGGATGCGTATGCCAAGGGGATCAGGGGATATGATACCGGTAAGGCCTATGCGTTTTGCGTTCATACGGCTGAGAAATTCGGGAATGGTGCGAAAGGATATTCCGGTGGGGAGAATAGTATTTCCAATACGCTGGAGTATGCCTATTCGGACTGGTGCCTTTCGCGGTTGGCGGCAGGGCTTGGTCATACGGCGGAGGCGGCTACCTATTTTGGTAGGGGGCAGGCTTATAAAAAAGTATTCGATCCGGGAGTGGGATGGTTCCGTCCTTTAAAGAATAATGGGGATTGGGAGCCCTGGCCTGCGGATGGCCGTCTTACCGAAGGATATGGTACGGTGGAAAGTAATCCGTATCAGCAGGGATGGTTTGTGCCGCAGGATATTGCAGGGATGACGACGTTAATGGGGGGCAGGGAGAAGGTCCTGGCTGATCTTACTGATTTTTTTGAGAAGACGCCGCAGGACATGCTCTGGAATAAGTATTACAATCACGCCAATGAGCCGGTGCATCATGTAGCTTTTCTGTTCAACCGCCTGGGCGCGCCCTGGCTGACGCAGCGATGGAGCCGCGACATTTGCCGTCGGGCCTATCATAATTCCGTGGAGGGTTTGGTAGGGAATGAGGATGTGGGGCAGATGTCGGCGTGGTATGTGCTGGCGGCCAGCGGGCTGCATCCTGTCTGTCCCGGGGAGACGCGGTATGAGATCACGAGCCCTGTTTTTGATCGTGTAACGATCAGCGTGCCTGCCGTCGCCGTCGTTGAGATGTCGGGTTCCCCCGTTCCGGCCAAAAAATTCCTTATAATGGCTAAAGGAAATTCACCGCAGAATGTGTACATACAGTCTGCCTTATTGAATGGCCGGCCTTATAATAAATGTTGGCTGGACTACCGGGACATCGTAAACGGCGGGAGGCTGGAGCTCGTTATGGGGCCGAAGCCGAATAAGAGCTGGGGATCGGAGGATTGAGCGGGCGTATGTGTTTTTTTGAAAGGTTTATTTTACATGAATGGCGATTTTTTCGCCGGGGGCCACGGACACTTCCAGGTAAGAGATCATGCTGCCTTGCGGGTCTGTCCCTTTTTTTAGTTTGCGGTGATGGGTATTATTGATGGTAGCTTTCTGGTAGCTGCCGGTGAATTGGGCCTTCCATTGGAAGGAATGTTGTCCTGTATTGACGATGGAGGACCTGGTTTTTCCGAAGTGGGTAAGCGTCAGGCTGGTGTTCAAAATGGGGAGATCCGCTACCTGAGATTTTACCGGTTTGTCTGACCGGTAGAGCGTGCTTACCGTATGCGTAAGGGCATTGGCGTCGACACCCATCAGTCCCTGCACCACGCCTTCGATCAGGCCGTAGGATACTTCCGGATATTCTCTTCTTTTAGTGGACGGGCTGGCCAGATGCAAAATAAGGGTATAGGCCTGGTCCCAATATCCGTTCCTGTAATACTGCAAAGGCAGATAGGATAAATTCTCCACGTTCAGGTCCATGGACATGATGTGCCGGATAGTCAGCTTCTTTCTTGTCGGATCTTTCAGGGCATCGGTCCAGAGCAGGAATGTCTCTCCTTCGCCCCATCCAAATTGTCGTTTGTTGGAATACCAGGTATGGTAGAGAGCAGCGCTGTCGTCCCACCAGTCGGCATCTATACGATCCTGGTAGGTTTGTGCTTTTTGCCGGTAGGTTTCAGCCGCTTTCGGATCGCCGTTGGCCTCTACTATGGCGGCATAGGAGGACAGTCCCCGATATAGGGCGCCTACCAGGTCTACGCCCATTTTTAAATCGGGTACGCCTTCTGAATAGGAGGGTAGTCCTCTGCAACGGTGGAAGGCGTCGTCGATATTGAATGGGATGGGAGCATTCGGGTAAGCCGGCCTGGTCAGAAGGGAGTCGGGCTGCAGGATCCATTTTTGGATATATTCATGGGCGGTCCTGTCGTAGAAATTGTTGAAGGCCGGATCTTTCAGGTACATGGAGTCGCCTGTCCAGCAATAGGACCGCCAGCAGGCATCCAGTAAGTCGAAGTTGGCGTTCAGGTTGTACCAGAATTCCCGGTCATTCCGGTAGTCGGCGGGGGAAGGCCGGTCGAATTTATCCATTTCCCAGTAGGAGCACCAGTCTTTGGATGCTGAAATATGGGTGGTGAATTTGGTGAACATGTTCTTATTCTCCCGGTGCATGCCGAGGATCTCCGCTCCGATGCACTGGTGAGAAACGTCCCGCATGCAGAATGCGTAACGCGGCGGCAGGGCGGATTCGTACCAGGGGCCGACGGGGTCTCCCGGTGCACCCTTATAATGAAGGGCCATGCTTTTGGCCCAGGTGAAAGCGTTTTCGAGGGCTGTATCCGATGAGCGGAAACGCACGCCTGCTGTTGAAACATGGGGGGCTGTGAAGTTGCGGATGATTTCTGTGCTTCCGATGCTTTCTGTCCGAAGCAGAGGAGGGTGAAGGTGAAATGGAGGACGGGCAGGAGGAGAAAAGACCTTTTCATGTTAGTATGTTTTTTGGGGGGGGGAGGGGTATGTTTTTAAGGTTAGTGTGAAAGTTTTGAAAGTTATTGATAATGAATTGGTTGCAAAAAGTTCATAAAAATTGAGAATTAAATATGTCCCGGGAGGGTGTAATTATATAAAATGATACCCTGAGCGGACTGTTTTTCGATTTTCTTTAGCTGGTTGATATCGGCCGGCAATGTTTTGCGGCTGGATCACCTGAATTAATTAATTATAAGCGAACGGACAACATTACAAAGGGAACGGGCAAGATTATAAGCCAATGGACAAGATTACAAGTGAACGGACAACATTACAGGGAAACGGACAACGGCTGTTTGCCATTCCATAAATATTCCCGGGCCGGTTTGCCTGCTGTGGAAATGAGCACCCGTTCATTTTTTCCTGCCCGTAGTACTTTGATCGTCAGGTCCTGTTGAAAAGCCCGGATATGTTCCAGCGACATGCTGTTCCAGTTTTTGGGCAGCCGGGGCAGGAGCGTGAATGTATTAAATCCTGTCGGTTCTATACCAAACAGTCCTTCTGTCACTATCCGGCAATACAGGCCGCTTTCTGCGGACAAATGCCGCTGGTCCCCTTCAGGCCATGCTTCCACGGCATAAGGAACATGTTCGCCCAATAAGCGCATGGACGAATAGTAATTAAAATAGCTGAGGCTGGTATCTGTGGCGCCTGCATAAAACAAGCCCCGAAAGGCATAGAGGGTCGAGCGGTCCCAGAAGGTCCCGGAACCTGATTCGGTGAGTATTCCATTCTTTGTCCACAGGTATTTCGAAAGCAGGGCCTGAATGGTCTGATCTCTTCTTTCAAAGATCCCCATGACGAGGGGAAGGCAGATCCAGGAGCGTAAGGTGGTATTTCCCTCATAATAGCGGTAGGTGTCAAAACCCTGGACACGGGCGCCAAAATATTTTTCGATATGGCCTTTTAATTCCTGCGCCTGCTGTCGGTAATTTTCAGCGTCGTTCATTTTTCCCAGGGCTCCGGCTAACCGGGCAGCGCTGATATAAGCTCCGTATGCCAGTGCATTCGTGGATAGGTTGATCCTGCCGGCGGGAAAACGTCCTTCCAGCTCATCGGAAGTCGAGGTGATGACGCCCTGCGAGGTTTGTTTTCGTTTCAGGTATTCCAGGCACCAGGTGATGAGGGGCCATAAGCGTTTGGCTTCGGTCGTATCTGCATAGGCTAGTGCAAACCGGGAGGCTCCATAGGCGATCATGGCCTGATCTCCCCGGTCACCGGCCCCATTCCAGATCCCTGCGCCTTCCGCTATGATCGAGCTGGGGATCGGGTTGTATTCCGGGTTGAGATAGTTGGAGAACAACCGGTAGCTGTTCTTCGCGGATTCGTTGCCTTCGGCATTTCCCAGGAAGGGGAAGAAGGGGCCTACATATTCGGCCTGGTCATTGGCCCAGATAGCTGCATAATAACTTCCTCCGCCGGGAGCATGCATCAATCCTTCTTTGGTATCGAAAATGCTTTCTGCCGCGCGGATCTTGGCAAAGGCAAACATCCGGTCAAGGGTGTCATTGGGAGTGTGTAATACCAGGGTGCTTTTAAGGCCATCTACCAGCTGGAGGCGCTTTGCCCATTCATAGTCTGCTGAGAAGCGGTAGGGGCCGTCCGTTGATTTTCTTCCCGATATGACGAGGGAAAATTCATATTGCGCCCCGGGTAACAGCCGGAAGGCGCCGGCATCATAGGTTTGGGAGCTGAGGATATAAGACCCATATACGCCCCGGGATGGATCGGTTATTTTATTCTTATTCTGCTCTGGTATCTGAATGGCGATCGGTTGTGTTCCGGTGTTGGTGAGGGTATATTTTTCCAGCCAGGCGGCCTTGTCAACGGATGGATAAGCCAATCTTTCTATGGTGATCGGCGTGTTGGTGGCGCTGACGGATCGCAGGTAGCCGTTGATGGAGAACTGTACCGGTCTTTCTATCAGCGGCCTGCCATCGGCTGTGATGGAATCGATGATATTCCCGTCGAAATCTTCTATCAGGCTGCCCCGGGTATCGTTAGGGAGGATGCGGAGCATGGGAAAGACCAGCTTTCGCTTCCATACCGGCTGGAGCAGGCTGTCGATGCCGTAGGTGATGATGGCTGAGAGAAAGCGGCCGCTCATTTCGATGTGGTCGGTGTGGGCGTCGGGAAACGCAGCAGGATGGGTGGTATATGCAGCAGGATGACTGATATGCCCATCGGGATTACTGGTATGCCCATCGGAATGGCTGATATGCGCATCGGGATTACTGGTATACGCATCGGAATGGCTGATATGCGCATCGGAGTTACTGGTATACCCATCGGAATGATTGGTATGCGGGCCGGGCTGGCTGGCAGGTGCATCCTGATGGTTGACAGGAATGTTCAGCTGATTGGCATT
The DNA here is from genome assembly GCA_015655015.1 of Chitinophagales bacterium. Lineage (GTDB taxonomy): Bacteria > Bacteroidota > Bacteroidia > Chitinophagales > Chitinophagaceae > Puia. Next base: position 19,101 of record JAATFV010000047.1, read on the forward strand.
GGCAGGTGCAATGGTCCAGGTGATACCTCCATCAGGAGCCAGTCGCCAGCGTAGTTGTTGGGCGGAGCAATGAAAATAACAAGCAAGCAGAACGATCAATAAACCCTTTTTCATGTAGCGATAATTTTTCTCCGGGTATGCAGTAAATTCTATTCTGTTCTATTCTATAAAAATAATAGATTTTTTGTTATCTCCGGGGATTTTTTTGCTTGAAAAAAAAGAAAGCCGGGGGGTAAAGCGATCAGTTGGGAACGGATGCCGGAGAGTGATTGCGGGCGGCAAGAGGGGGTTATTGCCGCAGGAGTCCGGCTTTTGAAAAAACAACAAACAACGATACCATCAGCGTTAATAACAGGAAGGTATAGATAAACCGGTTCTTCCAGGGCCGGATGTCCACCAGGTTGTTTATTTTTTGCTGGTAGGGCTGGGCCATGGGGTAGAGTCGTCCTATGATCAGCATGAGGGCTGAAGTCAGTAAAAAGAGAAGGAAGAGTATATGTAAGAAGTGGAGCTTAATATGGAAGAACAGCTGGATAGAGCCATAACAAAGGATGAAGAATATCAGTCCTGCTTTAGCCGCCAGGGGTGGAACTTTTTTGGTGATGAAACCGATGAACAGGATGGTGAAGATGGGGACGTTGAAGAAGCCGTTAACGGTTTGCACGTAGGTATAGAAGCCTTTTTTGGCAAATACGATAAAGGGGGCGATGAACATGGCGGCGAGGCAGATGGTTATTTCAAAACGTTTGGCTATTCTGATGAGATGGGCTTCGCCCGCCAGTCGCTCTTTTTTTTGCAGCCACGGTTTGTAAATGTTCAGGATGAATAAGGTGCTGGAGCTATTTAGTCCGGCATTGAAAGTGGTGAATGCCGCTCCGAAGATAATCGCTGCGATATAACCTGCCATAAAGGGGGGTGAGACGAGGCTGGTCATTTTCGGGAAGACCTCGGCGGTATTAGGTAGGTTGGTGAACAGGTGTACGGCGATAAGGCCGGGGATATTCAGCAGGAGGGGGGAGATGAGCTTACCCAGGCAGGCGACGGCAATACCTTTCTGACAGGAGGCCAGGTCCTTTGAGGCCAGCACTTGCTGTACAATGTATTGTTCTGTTCCCCAATAGTACAGATTCACCAGCAACATGCCTGTGAACAAGGTGGAGAACGGGATGGGATCGGAGGAGGAGCCGATGCTGTTCAGATGATCTGTTTTGGAGGACAGCAGGATATGCAGTCCTTGTCCGATGTTGCCGTTCCCAAGGTATTTCAAGCCTAAGAAGGGCAGCAATAATCCTGCGGCAAAGATGCCCAGGCCCAGCAAGGTGTCGGAAACGGCTATTGCCCGCAAGCCGCCCAGGATGGAATAGAGGCCTCCTATGGAGCCCATGATCCAGACGAGGATCCAGATCGTCGTCCAATAGTCAGCTCTGTAGAAGTCGGAAAAATGGAACAGGCCGTTGAAGGCGATCGCTCCGCTGTAGAGGACGGTCGGTAACAGGTTAATGATATAGCTGATGAGAAAGACGATGGAAACGATCTTTTTGGTGCTGCTGTCGTACCGTGCTTCCAGGTAATCGGGGGTGGTGGAGATGCCTGTCCGAAGGTAGATGGGCATAAAAAATTCCGATACGATGAGCATGGCGAAAACGGAGGTGACGCCCCAGGCCATCACCGTCATGTCATGGGTGTAGGTCAATTCATTTTCTCCGATGATGGTGGCGGTATTGATATTCGTGAAGAGCAGTCCGCCGCCTACGAACAGGAAGCTGAGGCTCCTGTTGGCGAGGAACAGGCCATTTAATGTATCGATCTTTTGTTTCCTTGTTTTATACCAGGCGATGACTGCTACGATGGCAGTAAAGAAAAGGAAGCTTAGTATGGCTGGTACATTCATTGGATAAACTTTTCCGGGAGACGGCCGGTGAAATGTTATGATCGGACTGTTACAATGTATTTCGCTGTTACAATGTATTTCGGCGCGACAGGATAGTTGGGATGGTCTCCGTTACTTTTTCACGGTTCATCACTGCCTGACCTGCTCTTTTCCCCATCAGGGAGAAATCGGTCGAGTAGGTTGTAATACCGATGATCTCTTTTGCCGGTTCATCATTGTGCGACAGGACTCCCACATCTTTTCCCGGTTTTAGCTTTTTCACTTTGAGGTCTTTCATGATCTCCCACAGTACAAAATTGTCCAGTGTAAAATACACTTTCCCTTTTTCGATGGACCCGGTCTTATATTCCGTCAGGATGCGGCCTCTGATCTTGAAGTTCTTCAGGAATTTTTTAAAAGCCAGCACGATCTCTTTCGGGTCCAGAGAATCGGGGGAATGGTAAAAGATCATTTCGTCATACTGGCTGATAACGGGCGCCAGCTCTTCCAGTGCCTTATAGGTAGCATGTTCGAATTCCTGGGTGATATGGTTGAATGGGCCTTCCAATGGTTCGTACCGGTCGAACATCAGGAATTTGCTCCGCGGTATCATTTCCAGTAAGGCGGCTGTTTTGGGATGGGGGATCGGCGCGACTACGTACATGCCATATTTCCCTTTTACCTGTTGCAAGATGGTTTCGAAGATCTCGATATTACCGTGGTGAAAGTAGATATTCAGATGGACGTCTTTGCCCAGCTCGTGGCGGAAGTTCCGGTAAAACTGTTCTTCAAAGGTATCCAGGTTATACATGAGCAGGGCTACTTTCAGCGTTTGTTCAGTATTGTTGTTGGCCACGAAATAGCCCAACCGGTTCTTCGACTCGATAATACCCCTGCCGATCAGCTCGCGAAACCCTTTCACTATTGTTTCCCGGGAGATATGCAGCTCTTTGATCATGGTGTTGACAGAGGGCAGCATGTCGTCTTTTACAATTACCTTATCATCGATGGCGTTGATGATCCCCTGTACCAGGCTGTCATGTTTAGAATAGGAAGGTTGGCCTGCAAGCTCCAGAATTTTCTCAAAAATAGCCTTATCCCTTGTGTTACCCTTTTTTCTCAAAATCACGCGTTTAGTGGATAAATTTAGTGAATAAGCGCTTAACGGGAAAATGGGGCAGCCTTCATGGCTGCCCCATTGGCTTATAGGTCATTAATTATAGTTAGGGTTTTGCGTAATAGCCGGATCTTTTTGTATTTCCGTACGGGGAATAGGATAATAATAGAAGCTGGGTACCCATACCCGTGTTTCCACGGTGTCTACCTGGTAGGTGAAGGATGTATTGGCCGGTGTAGCAGGTGTGATGATGATGCCCAGCCCATTCTTTGAGCCGATCTCGGCGATCCCCCATCGGCGTATATCGAAATACCGGTGCCCTTCGAAACAAAGTTCAATCCTTCTCTCGTGCTGGATCTTCGCCAGGAGATCGGCCGTGTTGGCGGCGGACTGGTCAGGCATGCCGGCACGCTGGCGGATAAGGTTCAGGTATTTCAGCGCTTCGGGCATATTTCCCAGCTGGGCGCTCGCTTCGGCGTAGTTGAGATACATTTCACTTAGCCGGAAGACGATCCATTGGCTGGCGCTATAGGGCTGTATATTGAAGTTAAAGCTTTCATCCACCATCTTGCGGATGGTATAGCCGGTCCTGGAGGCGTTCCATGGCGAGAGGCTGCTCTCCTTCGAATCCAGCCCGCCTTCATAAAATTCGGCAGTCCGGCCCTGGAATGGAGCTCCATTATACAGAATATCGGAGTAGAACCTCGGGTCCCGGCCATTATAAGGGTTGGCGGCCTGTGCGGGGTTGCTCCAGCTGAAGGTAGTGCCGTCGGCCATTTCAAAGTCTTCCACCATCTGCTCCAGTACGTTGTAGGCGCTATAGCCATTGTATCCATTCGGGCTCAGGTCCCGGTATACGGTGTTGTACCTGTCCTCCTGTACCTGGCTGTTATACATCCGGGCAAAGATGACCTCGGGATTAAAAAAGTCAGTGAATATCCTGCCATAGGTAGCCGCAGCTCCATAGAGTGAATATTGCGGCATATCGATGACGGCCTTAGCGGCATCCCGGGCAGCCGTCCATTTGGTTATGTCGTTGGTCGTATTATAATAGGGGCTGGCCTGGTAAAGCAGCAGCCTGGATTTCAGCGCCAGCGCCGCACCGATGGTTGCCCGGCCGATATCGCTGCTGCTGCTGTAGCTGAGTGGTAATAAAGCTACTGCCTGGCTGATATCGGACAGAATGAAATTCACGGTGGAATCATAGCTGGCCCGGGTAGCAGTGAAATCTTTATCATCGGTGGTATACACCCGGGTGATGATGGGGACACCGCCAAATCGTTTGAGGAGCTCGAAGTAGGTCAATGCACGCAGGAAATAGACTTCTCCTTTCATCCGGCTGATCAGGGCGCTGTTGGCAGTGGTGTCCACCTGGCCGATATTCTGAAAGAAGATATTGGCTTCCTTGATCGTGCTGTACAAGACCGGCCAGAAGTTTATCGTGGAGCTATAGTTGACCGGTGAAGAGCTGTTTTGATTGTCGGGCGTCGCCTGGCCCTGGACATATTGTGTTTCATGGCACCAGCCGAAATTGCTGAACAGCTCATCCGTCTGTGCGCCCCAGCCGAAACCGGCATCCTTATAAGCCAGTACGCCATCGCGATAGATCTGGTTGACATAGGTGAGGGCCAGGTTGGGATCAGACCAGACCGTTTGCTGCGAAAAGGCATTCTGCGGCTGGAGGTCCAGCACTCTATGGCAGGAGAGGCAGCCGGATGTGACGAGCAGGATCGCTATAATCTTTTTCATAACTATGTGTTTTAGGACATTTCTTTATAAGGTGATGTTGAACCTTTCTCTATAAGGTGATGTTGGACCATTCTCTATAAATGATGTTGGACCTTTCATTATAAGGTGATGTTTGCGCCGATATTGACAATGCGCTGTTGCGGGTAGTATCTGCCATTCGTGACGGCAGTGCCGTCGCTGTTGACAGGAACTTCCGGGTCAAAAGAAGGCCCGAACTTATCGAAGGAAAGGAGATTGTTGCCGCTGATATAGATCCGGGCGCCTTGTATCCTGGCCCGGCCCAGCAGACCTTTCGGCAGCGTATAGCCTATCTCAACGTTCTTCAGCCGCAGGAAGGCGTCGTTGCGCAGCCAGAAATCGGAAGCGTAAGTATTCGAGCCATAGGTGCTGCTGGTAGGGCCGTTGAAGGTGCGGGGATATTTGTTATCTCCTGTCTTCTGCCATCTGCCGGTGAAGAACTCTTCGGCCATATTCAGGCCGCCGGGCTGCAGCAGGGCTCTTGACCGGGCCTGGCCCTGGAAGAAAATAGTGAAGTCGAAATCTTTGAATGCTCCCCCCAGCGAAAGACCATACATGATCTCCGGGGTAATGGACAGGGTCGTCCGTGTCTCGTCGAGCGCGTTGATATTGCCATCTCCGTTGACATCCTTATATTTTATATCACCGGGGCCGGTGCCCAGGGGATGCGGGGACTTATCGACGTCGGCCTGAGCCTGAAAGAGCCCGGAGGATTGATAGAGCAGGTAGGAATCGATGGGAAAACCTGTTTTCTTCTGATAGCCAGGTACATTGGCGGGTTCATCCATATTGATGACCTTGTTGCGGGCATAGGTGAAATTGCCCCTTATGTTAAGGGAGAAAACCTGACTGAGACGTTTGTTGTAAGCGGCGTCCAGGTCGATGCCCCTGTTGACTACCTTACCCAGGTTGACGGTCGGCAGGACTAGCCCGGTGTAATCAGGGGTAGAAGCGTTGGGCGGGATCAGTATACCGGTGCGCACGGACCGGAAGACATCAATATTCAGGGAAACCGACTTGTTGAAGAGCTGGGCTTCGACACCGATGTCGGTACTTGTGTTGACTTCCCAGGTGATATTGGGATTAGGTGTAGGCCCCAGAACAAAGGACGCTGCCTGCACACCATTCGGACCGAAGAAATAACCGCCGCCCAGGTAATTGTTGGTAGGATTTTGACCGGAGACCAGCATATAATTCTGGATATACTGGAAGGGAGGTACAGCGTCATTACCGGTTTTACCCCATGACCCGCGTAGCTTTAGCTCATCGATAGTGGCGGAATGAAAGAAATTTTCCTGGGATATGCGCCAGCCTGCGGATACGGACGGGAAGTAGCCAAACCGTTTGCCGGAAGGAAAATTAGCCGAGCCGTCGTAGCGCATATTATAATCCAGCAGGTATTTGTTGCGATAGTTGTAGGATATACGTCCAATGTAGTTCTGGCGTGCTGTCTGAAATAAGGAGGAGTAGTTGTTCTGTCCGGCAGTGCCCCCTGCGAACAGCTGCGGTATCTGGTTACTGAGGAAACCCATACGGGATGCCGACAGGGTATCATATTGTCCATTGTATTGTTCGTAAGCTGCAAACAGATCGAGGGAGTGATCGCCCCATTTCTGTCCATAACCCAGCTTGATATTGAAAAGCCGTTCTTTCGAGTGGTCGTTCTCGATATATAAGGAGGGGGGTATGGAGGATACGACGGTGGTATAATCGCCGGTAGCCGTATTGTAGCTGTAGGCGGGGGGAGGCATTTTGTTGAAGGCATTATAGGCAAACCAGCCCAGGTCATAGCTGTAATATCCTTCGAGGAACAGCCCTTTTGTGATTTTGGACAGGTTCCAGCTAAAGGAGGCTTTGGTTTGCAGGTAATCGGTATTGCGGGTCTGAGAGCCGAGGTCGCCGTTCAGGATATAGACCATGCTGTTCTGGGGTCCGCCGCCGATGCCGACACCAACCTTTCCGTCCGGATATCGGGGGATAAGAAAGGGATATGCATTCCAGAGCTCGGAAAATATGCCGGGTGCGTCGTAACCGCGGACGGCGGAATTCCTGAATTCATTTCGATACAGGACATCCAGCCCTACTTTCAGTGATTCGGAAGCCTGTATGTCCACGTTGGCGCGGGCCTGGTATTGCCGGTAGAAAGTCGCGCCGCCTTTATACATACCGTTCTGTTTTTCGTACTGGCCGGACAGGAAGTATTTTACTTTATCAGAGCCGCCGCGGAGGGACAGAAGCTGATTCTGCTGCAGTGTCCAGTCTTTCATTACTGTGTTCCACCAGTTGGTATTGGGATGTCCCAGGGGGTCGGAGCCGTCCTTATATTTTTGGATATCTGCGTCGGAATAGGTGGCCGGCTGTCCTTTGAGCTGATCGTATTCATTCGTGGCTACGGCGTATTCAGATGAGCTGAGCATTTTAGGAATGCGGGTCGGCTGGGTCTCTGCCCAGTTGGTGGTAAATGACAAAGAAGGCTTGCCGGCGATACCTCTTTTGGTCGTGATGAGAATGACGCCATTGGCGGCGCGGGCTCCGTAGATCGCCCCGGAAGCATCTTTCAGCACGGTGAAGGATTCTATATCTGCCGGGTTAAGGCGCGAAAGGCCTCCTGCCCTTTCCGGGATACCGTCGATGACCACCAGGGGGGCTGTATTACCCAGGGTTGCTTTGCCCCGGATGAGGATGGTAGCGTCGTCATTGCCCGGCTCACCGCTACGGGTATTGACGATAAGTCCCGGCGCCTGGCCTGCCAGGGAGCTGCTGAGATTGACGACGGGAGATTTTGCAAGGTCCTTGCTGCTGATGGTGGAAACAGCGCCGGTAAGGTTGACCTTGCGTTTTGTTCCGTAACCGATGACCACGACATCTCCAAGGTCGCTATGCTGGCTATCGGGCAGCAGCTGCAGGTTAATATTATTGCTGCTGCCTACTCTGACCTGTTCCAGCAGGTAGCCCGTGAAGGAGAAGACCAGGACGGCGTTGGTGTCCGGAACGGAGAAGTGGTAGCTGCCGGTGGAATCTGTTGTGGCGCCGCGCCGGGTGCCTTTCAATGAAATGCTTACGCCGGGAAGGCCATTTCCTTTATCATCCGTTATTTTACCGGATATGATGTGCTGAGACTGGGCGATGGCGCCGGGAATAAAAAAAAACATCCCGAACACCAGTGTGAGGAGGGATGCTTTGAACGCATTTTTAGCAAGCATGATTGTTAGATTTTGGGTGACAAAATAGTGAGTTTGTTTTGTTCTGTTCTATTCTGTACTAGTGTCACAAACGTAAAAGAAATTTTTGGAATCCCAAAATTATTTTGGCAGCCTTGAAGCGGGCTTACATTAGCAAGGGAATATTTAGCGAATTTAAAAGCCAATAAGAACAGATTTTATTTCAAATTAATAGATGAAAAAAAAGGGAATGCGCTTAATCATGCATTTTTTACATTACGACGTTTAATAGACGATTGGAGAGTAAAACAAGATTACTACGTCGTTGCTGAATTTCTACAACATAAGGATTATTAGCAGGTGGCTGCAGAATTGGATAAAGAGCGTTCTCTGATGTGGAAAAGGGAGAAAAGCCTTTGACAATTTAGTCGCGGGACGGGATGATTATCTTAATACCTCTTCCATTTTTGTGCTCCGGGATCCTTTGATGAGCAGCCAGGTATTTTCGAAACCGGCCTGGCGCAGCCAGTCGCCTGCTTCCCGGCTGTTTTTAAAGCTTAAATAGGAGTGAGGCGTCCGGAGGAAGTCTCCTCCGACGAGGGCTACCTGATGCCAGGGATATTTCCCGATGAGGTGTACGATCCGGCGATGTTCTTCCAGGCTTTCTTCTCCCAGCTCGGCCATGGCGCCAAGGATCAGGACTTTGTGCGGGGGGGAGGGGGCAGTCCCCCGATTTTCGGGTGTGGCGGAAAACGTTGAGGTGGCGGGAAACTTTGCGGCGCCGGGCAGCTTTGTGGCGCCGGGATTACCTGGTGAGGTAATGTTCATTCGTGCAAAGTTCTCGATCGCGGCCTTCATGCTGGAGGGATTGGCATTGTAGGCATCGAGGATGATATGGTTGTTATCCCTGTGAATTAGCTGGGAGCGGCTATTGGAAGGACTGTACGCTTCGATGGACTGGCGAATGAGGTCGTCCGGCACTCCGAAA
>JAATFV010000135.1 GCA_015655015.1 Chitinophagales bacterium
ACTCTTCCAGCAACTGGGAAATCTCCTCGAAACTTCTTTGTGGATGTTGGCTTCGCTTACCTTGTTCCATTTCTCCTATTTTACAGGCAAAGCTACCTCTCGTCAGTTAACCCTCAGCTATGGGGTTCGCTAGACGTTTACATATCATCCATGTTTAGAGCTATTGCCTTAATTTTATTTATGATGATATTTGCATTTATCAATATTCTGGCTTCATTGGCTTTAGCTATTATTATTGCGTACTTAAGAATGGGAAATCTTCTTTCAATTTCAACTTTAGATAATGAGGGCTCGTCATTCAGTAGCTTATTGGCATCCAAAATCATAGTGTAATATATTTCCTGTAATTCACTTAATCCAATCGTATTTAGTTTTTTCACTAAATTGAGAAGTGATTTTATGCCTTCGTGTTTAATCTTGTGATTTTTAAATATTTTATCGAAATCTTCTACTTCATTTGGTTCGAAGTGCTTACTAAAGCAGGCAACAGCTTTAATAGCCTCTTCGGCGGATAAGATATTTAATGAACACCCAATACCAAAGCCTCCCTCACCAGAAGATTTCAACGCTATCTCGTGCAAGAGTATGGCATTATCTAATGCGTAATTATATCCATCAATTAGAGAGATGTTCTCACTCATACCCTTAATTTTTAACGAATGTAACAAATTCCATATCTATCTGTGCATAATAATGGCAGTAAAAATGTTTAAAAAAGAAAAGCGAAATGATGGTAATGAGCATTGCGCTTTGGTGGGTTTGGTGTTCTACTCTATTACAAGTTCCTTAGAGGGCTGCAATGAGCGAACAAGAACAGCCAACTATTTTATTTTAATGTTAGCATCTTTGGCTATAGGGCCGTTACTGCCTGAGTGCTGCTCATCGGTGCGTGATAATTCCAACGAAATCTGCATAATCTACGGCTGTACTTGGTTCGCTGTTAAAAAAAATTGTCGATTGCGGTTTGATTAGTGTTCATGGTTTTTGTTTCAACAAAGCTAATGTAGCTATTTTGATCAACGCAAGACATTAGGGGGCGACGGAGCTTGCTTGCGTATAAGTCTTGAGGCCGGACATCTGAGGGGCCCTGGCACGCACTCGGCCTGACAGTTAATAATCGTTGGGCAGATTTAAATATGGGTAAAGTTCCGCCAAGTGCATAAGAGAAATAAGTGAATTCCGAACATTTCTACGTCAAAATGAAACCTTTGTTCATTGGGTTGAAATGAAAGCTTAGTAACGGGTATTTTGGTCTCCTTTCCAGTTATAGCCATAAAGACGTCTTCAATAACCGTAGATGATAAGGCAACGCCATACCCCAATAAATCAGATGATTCGCTGTTTAAAAGTAAGCATTCGACCTGGAGCATGTTTGCCAGTATCGGCGTAACCCCTATTTTTGTGTCTGAAGAGGGAGGAAGTGGAAGATCTTTGATAGGCGGTTATTGATTGGCAGCGTTGGCTTGGTGCTTGGGAGCCGGCTTCCAATAAGGCGATAATAAATGAATGAGTTCACTCGCCGGGCAGTCATGGAGTCTATTATATACATCTTGCAGGTACTCGAATGGATCAATACCGTTCAGCTTGCAGGACTCGACCAGGGAATAATAAAGAGCCGCCCGCTCCCCGCCATGCGCATTACTGGCGAACAAGGAGTTAGTCCTTTCCCTGAGCCCCACCTTCTGGCTGCTATCGACTTCGACGGAATACATCCCGAACTCCTCTACGGTCTTCCCCATCCTGCGTAAATGCCCTTATCCAAGAAGGTCCGGAAACATCATTTCCCTTTTGATCATCCGGACGGGCTTAACGGTCACGAAGTAGCCGATGGTCTTGATCTGTTGCCCGACCCGTCCGGGCAGGCCCCGAGCAGGGAGGCTGGTAGGCGTCCAGATACAATTCACCCTACCACATCGCGCGATAGCAGCAAAGTCATCAAGGGATCCTTCCCAAAAATTGCTTCCCTCTTCGTCATCATCACCGTCATACAGTAATCATGCCAGCAACAATACTCAGTGCGGGCGCTATCCAGTTCTTCGATGGTAAAACACATGTCCCGATAAAGACTTTTTGCACTCGGATCCTTATACAGCTCCATTTCGGTGGGAATGCCATTCCACCTACCTATTAAATGCGTTCCCAGGCATTCCAGATCACTAATGCTCAATACTTGTAGCCCCTCTACTATGGCCTGTTTTGATTTTACGTCCAGATTTTTTTTACGCATATTCAGTTTACTTTTGTTCTTTCCTTTTAATCCAATCCACCGGGTAGTTAATGATGAGCACCTTCTTCTTATTAAAATGGAGCCTACTTATCCCAGTTCTTGTGCTGGGGTGATCTTTCCAATATAGTTGAGTATAAGGATTGTCATGTTCAGAATAACCTCTGCTTCAGACCGGCCGAAATGGTCCATGCTGGGCGGATGGTGAACCTTGTTGGTAACGCTATAAGTGGCACCCAGTACGGTATCGATGTAAGTGCAGGTAGCTTCTGCACTTTCTTTTATCCACTGGCCTTCGCTCTTGCTGGTAATAAAGGCGCGAATCTGTGAAAAGTTCTTTTTGAATGGCTCAATAGCTGATCTGCAGTGGCCGGCAGTCTTGTCATAATCGCCGGATGTAAAGTATTTTCGCGCTTCTTGTAGTTCGGCGATTGATACGTTGTATTCTTCAGGCAGGATAATGGCTGCGGTGGGTAGTTCAATAAGAGTGGATGTAGTATAGCCGGTTTTCGGAAGTATAGTATTGACCCACCGCGACTGCTCAATGTGAAAAGGGACTTGCCCTTGGGCGACCTCGAACCCTCTTACGGAGAGAATGGGCGCATTTGTTCCAGCTCTGGCTGCGGGTGGGTCCTGGAAATGGGCGACCTGTAATGTAATACGAAGATAGGCAGGCAAATTGCCCTTCCGGTGCTTATCGATATAGAATAGGGTGTCGCGGGTAAGAGGGAATGACAGGTTCATGTGGTGGGTATAGGGCTCATGAATAAGGCACTGGATCGGCATCGAAATTTGTGAGGCCTTGAATTCTTTGTCGGTGACGTATAATTCGACGGAAAGGTGGTGCAAGGAAAATTCGGTGTACGGGTAAGCACTACCTCTGCGGTAGGGCTTAAGAGAAATGGATATTGGGATGAAAAGATGGGGGCCTTCGACGTCACCGTAGGCCCCGATTTCATTGACAGCAACAGTGACGTTTTGAGGATGATTACCGATAATAAGGGAATGGGGTTGCATGTGGTGCGCAATTCGTTTTGGTGATGTACGGCAAATTTACTTAAAATTCCTGGTGCCGGCAAAGAGACTAGACCGCTTCGCGCCGTGGGCGCAGGTGATTTCGCTAATATCAGGCCGTTTGAAATTATCAAGGACTTGGTTTATAAATCCGGGAACATTGATTTGAATGGTTGCTTTGTTCAATTTCATTACTGGGGAATGAGAATCCCGGTTAGGCTCTAAGAAGCGGGCGGCAGAACCGCGGCGAGATGCGTGATGGCCTTGTTAAGGGTTTCGACGGCAGCGTTGAGGTAGATCTTAGTGACACTGAGGTTGGGATTAAGGGCCTCTTTAGCTAATAGATCCTTTACTTGCCTTAACCAGTCAGCCTCAGGACCCAAGTCTGCCATAAGTTCCAGATGGGTATATCGCTTGCCGAGGGCCTGATTAACTAAGCCCTTGTCATAGTTTGATAATTCCATGTATTTCTGAACAAAGTCTTTTGGTTCGATACTTGCAAGTACTGGCTTGTCATAGTATTTATTTTGTGACGTATTGCCAATAGTAATTTGCTCTGTGAAGAGTTGAGGCGAACATCCGAGGTCTGTTAACAGCGCTTTCCCTTGCTCGCCATAAGTTTTAGGAAGCGTGGCTTTTGCGGCATTTTTGAGGTATTCCCAGTACTCTTTGAATTCATCTAAGTCTCTCGCATTATAACCAAGTCCCGCGTAAGCGCTCATCGTAATGTCGTTATGGATTTCAACAACCAGCTTGCCAGCATCTTTCAGACGGTCGATATTTTCTTTTGCTTTTTCGAGTAATTCTTTATTTGGAACATCGTATAATTTTTCTGCGGACAGCGACATTAAAATAGATACAATATGGGAAAGGAGGTATTGGTTGTCAATGCTACTACTATATAGAATTTCAGCAACTTTAGTAAGGGTCGCAGCAAAAACATCATCATCTAGGAACCACCAGCGCCAAAGTTTAATTTCAGTAGGAGTGTTTTCCTCTCTGAAGTATTCGCTGTTGGAAATGGATTGCGCGATTTCTGTTTTATTTTTGAAGGTTCCTTTTGAAAAAAACTCTGCCCAGAAGGTCACGCTTATTGGGACCCGGAATATGCTGTATTTCTGCCGGAGATCCATTAACAGAGTCCCATCTTCGGTCTCGCTGGACATCGCAGCGCTATATAGCTTGCCGATCTCATCGAGGTGTCTTCCGACTTTTAATTCGGACGCGAGGGCGATAAGCGTGTGTACCAGATCATTGACAAGGGTATCCTTCTGGAACGCGATTGGGGGAAGAATGTCAAACAATCTGTCGAGGTCCAGGACCATTTGCTTAAGGTGCCGCAAATTGTTATACTTGGCGGCCTTATAGGTGTCAATGATTAGGTCTCGGTGGGCATCTATGTATTTCTTTAATTTTTCGTTTCTGATGGATTTGAAAAATTCTGTTGCGGCGGCTTCAATATCGGCTTCCAGAATGAAGGATTTTCCGATTATTTTCTCCTTCGTTCTAAGGTATTTTTTGTCTTTCTGTTTATCGGAGTGTTCTGGGGTTGGAGCACCTTTGGCGTCTTGTATTTCATCTTCGTTCGCGATGATGATCACTTTGTTTCCGTTGGTTTCGACAAACTGGTTGATGTAGCCGAGAATGTGGACGATGTCCATCGAACAACGCTCAAGGTCATCAAAAATTAGAATTCGTTTGTCGGCATTGGTAAGGTACTCCGGAAGCTTTATCTGGGAGAAGGCTGTGTTGAGATCAAGATTGCTTGAATGCGTCAGGTCAATTTTTACGGTTCCTTTCAGCACTGCCGCGCCAATTTTGCCGAGTATTTTCATGCCCTTGGACGCCAAAACAGGGTGAAGTTGTTCAAATATTTGATCTGTGATATCTTTTGTTGACGTTACGCCATAGAGGGAAATATATAAAAATTGTGTTGTTGAGTGGTCCTTTATAAAGTTTCTGACAAAGAACGACTTTCCGCTTCCCCATACACCGGATATTAAGACGGCGAATTGTGGGGACTCAGGTAGAGTTATGTAGAACTCAAGATATTCTCTTATTTGCTCATTCATCGTAGAATGCAAAATTTTTGATGTGTTACTTTTTCCTTTGTTACGAGCGGATCTTTATTCACTGAGTCTTGCCATATTAATAAGTTAAAACCCGTAAATCTTCTCATTTATTTCGTTTGCTATGCTCTCATGGGCGAGGCTTTCTTTGACATAAATGGTTGCCTTATTGATTCCAACGGCATCCAATTCTTTTCTGATGACTGACTTATATTGAGTGGGGATTCGGAACCTGAATAAATCTGCCGAAACGTCGGGTTGCCTGTTCATAGGGATGTTGCATGAAGCTGCTGGCGAAATATAAAATCTTCCGCCCTGTCGAGAAATTCTTTGTTCGCAGATTCTTTCTTCGAGATCGTCCAAATAGATAGGCACATTGGTCATAAATCCTTTGGTCAGTGTGAATGGATCATGGTTGAGGTAACTATTATCTCCCTTGTCTGAATTTAACAATCGGTTTTCATGGACCATAAAAACCCAAATTTGGGCATCGGCAGCTTCGATCTTTGGGTTTGAGCTTTCTTCGATTCCGAAGAACAGAGATGAAGCTATATACATTGTCCAATCAAGTAACGACGTCCGCAGTCCACAGTGTTGAGCTTGAAATAGAAGGTCCCATTTTGTTCCATTGGTGTTGTTTTTGAATAGGTCACGAAGCGCATGTTCACCCACTTTCTGAACTATAGCGAATTCATACTCTGCAATTGCTTTTCTTTCCAACTCCTTCCCATGGAGAGAATCGAATTTATTGGCCCCCCGGAATAAGCCGGGCATAATATCCCAGCCAAAGACCTGTTCTGTTCGGTAATGCGGATAAAATTCTCCTTCACCTGCTTCTAACGCCAGATATTGTCTGAAATTGAGCATCGAATTGTGCAAAGCATGGGCATCTGCTAAAGAATGTATCTCAGGACTTATTTTGAGGTGTGTAAGTACATTTTGATCGTATATTTCCATAAACCGGGAAAGATAGTGTTTGTCGGTCAAGTAATCAAGGGTTAAAACACATATTCTCTCTGTTTATAAGTTAGTTTTTTCTTTTCACGGGAACTGGCTTGCCAAAGCAATCATCCCGGTGTCTACCGGGGCAGGCTGGCAAGCAAAAGCGTTATGTCCTGGGGATTTTAGGCTATAAGCCCACCAAACTGCCAAGGTTCCGGCTCTGGATGGCGGGCGGTTGCCGGGCGTGGCCGGACAGGTCACGGATCTGCAGCTATGCTTATTGCTTCGTCGCCCAGGTTTCGGTGGTTTGTGGAAGGATACGCCACACCGCTAAGCAGTTAACCCTATATATAAGTGTCATCCCACGCCCCTTCCCCAATCTTGAAACATCCAGTATCGCCGTTTGGGGGAAGGCGGTTTTCTCGTCTACCCCGGTCCCGGGTGAACGCGGCTGTTTCCGGCTCTGGATGGCGGCCGGTTCCTGAGCGTGGCCGGGCAGGTCATGGATCGGCAGCTATGCTTATAGGTCTGCCCCTGGTCCCAGGGATTGCGGAAGGATGCGACTCAACCCCAAGCCGGTTAACCCTATATATAAGTGCCATCCCCTGCACTTTCCCCGATTTTGAGATATCCATTATCCCCATTAGGAAATGATTCTTAAATTTCAATAAATTAGTAGGTCGATTATTCCGTTAAACAGGCGGAAAGCTCTTTGAGGAAAAGACTAAAATAGCCGTAAAAGTTGCTTTTGAATGCTTTGTAATCATAGAAAGCATCTTCAGGACCATTTATGGCTTTTTGTATGAGCTCGCCAATGCCTTTGTTCTCCTTAATCTCAAGGCTTTTTACAACATTCCGGGCAATTTTAAGCAACAGGGAAACCGGGACTTTTGTCGTTGACCAAATGAATTTTGCGACTTCATCGATCAGCTGTTTTTCTCCGGGCCTAAATTTCCGAGTCGAGCAATATCTGATCGATCTTGATCGTATACAATGACAGATGCAGGGTTTCGCGCGCTGATAACTTTTGTTTCAGCGCATAGTTGAAAATAGCGATACGATGTGCATCGAGCGATAAGCCAGAAATGCCGATCTGTTTTGAGACGGCATATTCAAATGGATAAGTCTTCGGTCAGCCTGGTGCGGTAGAGTCTTTTTCAATGTTTGCCAGAAAGGTTTTGATGTCCTCATTTCCTGCGATGGCTTCGTCAATGTTGTATCTATCAATGAATTGAAGGTTTTTTTGTATTTCCGAGATGAGGCCTTCTTCTATGCTTTTATATTCCTGCACAGTATCTGTGATCCTCAACGCATCGAGAAACGAGGGGTGGAATTCCAGCAACCGGGCGAAAGGCATAGGGTCCGATAGAGATTCGTACAGGCTCAGACGACTGCTGATCTGTGCCCATACATGATCGAAGGGGATGTCTTTATCGATATAGACAGGAGTGAAGAGAGGTTTATTCAATGTTGATCGAGGAGTATTATGCGGTTGATCGGCCAGCATTTGCCGAAGACGAAGGGCATAGTGATGATCGGTAGTGTCTTTTTCACCGGTGACTGCTAACAGATGTTTCGAATCCTCCAGGCCGAAGGGGGGCTCGAGGAAGGACTGAGCCGATAGGATTACATAGTACCAATCCCGCAGGTCCAGCTTATGGCCTTTGCCGGCCGCAAGTCGAAGCGTTTGGAAGGCGGCGGCGGGGTGGCCCATATAGAATTGAACGACGGCCTGGAAAGTATACCATTCCTTTCGGCTTGTTATGCTGGGATCCAGGGACAAGCTATGTAGATAAAGATCCCAGGCTTCACAGGTATTGTCGAGATCACCATAGAGTTGGAAATACCGTTTTATATCGTTTACTGACATGTATTTTGTCAGCAATTCCCGTTTGAGAAACGGCATGGCATCAAATAGAGAAATGTGAGGCAGAAGCATTGAACCACAACCCAGGAAGCAGGCGCGGCGAAGGTGGGCATGTGATTTTATAATGTCTCCCTGTGCATCAAGCACACGGCCATAATGAAAAAAGGAGACGCCGTCTTGAGGTGAGAGCCGGATCGCCGTTTGAAGGTCGGTCTCGGCTTTTGCCCAATTTTTTATCACGAAATAATATAATCCTCTGTTCTTATAGGGTTCACCAGAAGAGCCGTCGAGACGGATAGCATCAGCGATATCGACCAACGCCTCTCCCAGCTCCGAGATATTGAAGTAGGCACATGCTCTATTATTGTAGGCAGATGGATTGTCGGGATCAAGCTGAATATGTTCACTCAGATCACGTATGGCTAAGTGGTTTTTTCCAATCTTAAGATAGCTGGAGCCGCGAAAATATAGCGCTGGGAGTCGTTCTTCCTCATCGTTACTATTGAGGGCGATACCAGCGTATCGGATGGCCGCCTCATAATGATGAATCTGGAAGGCAATTTTGGCTTGGCTGCCTGGGAATAATCCGATAGCTCAGGATGGCCTCTTTCGAATAAGAGCTCATACTGATAAAACGCCAGCTCATTATCCTTCAATTTATAATACAGTAGTGCGAGTTCTCTATGCACGTAAAAAAGGGTATGATCGATTGTAAGGCAGATCTGGTAAAATGCCAGGGCATCAGCAAACCGATCGACCTGTGTATAACAGAGAGCTATATTGGCTGCCGTAGTTGCATGGCGTTGATATTTCAGGCACAGGATAAAATCTTTTTGTGCATCGGCAAATTTGTCTATCCTCGTTTCTGCCACGCCTTTATAGTAATATAAGAACGCATTTTCCAGGTCCAGGTCTAACCCCTGGCTGCATGCTGAAATTACATCGTCCCAATGTTCCAATCGGATAAACGCAGAAACGAGCTCAACATAAACTTCTATATAGGGCGGATCATTTTCTTTGGCTTTTTTTAACCTGGGTATGGCGTCCGCATGGCGTCCTAGCTTATTAAGTGTTCTGCCGTGTCTAAAATAGTTCCACGTAAGGTCTGGCCTTTTGGCTTCCACCTTTTCGAATTCGGTGAGAGATTGGTTATAGTCTCCGAGGTCATGTAAAATAGCGCCGAGGAGATGTCTGACGCCTATTTCCTCTTGCAAATTAAGCGAGGTCCTACAATTTTTAAGTGCATTGGTTAAGTCGGATGCATTGAGATCCACAATGGCACGATAATAAAAAAGATCGGGGGACTGATATTTTTCAAGCAAGGCATCTGGTAGCAGCAGTAGCGCTTCCTGATAGGCATTCTGCTGAACACGGAAAGCGACTTTCTCTATGAGCTCTTGCAGTGTGGTTGAATTTATCTGGTACTAAAGTAATGATAAAAAGGCCGATAATCAACATATACGACCTTTTTCCAGGCGGCATAGGAGGTCGAATATGCCCTTCGTTTTTGGCGGGTGCCGGAAGTAAAGCCAACTTTTTCCCACTGTTGGACCAGCGATTGGAGTGCCTCTTGAGCGAGGATTTGGAACAAGAAATCCACAGACACATTGTTGACGACGAGCGAAGTAGAAAACTTGCTCGTGCCGGGAGCCACCGTTGACCGAACAGGTTCTGGCAGATGTCGAAAGCTGCTTTAATGGGTCTGGGCGTTCGTAAGTTAATATTTGAATGATCTAAATATTCTTACATGTCAAAATATCTTTATCCTGTATTTATGCCTTCTATTATTTTAATGGTGAAATATATTGCCACCATAGTTTAAGATCTTTCCAATACCCAATTTTAAAGGTTAAAATTATTTAGAAAATAATCGAGTTAGAAATTAAGATGGAGGTGGTGCCTCCTTTCCTTTTTGATGATATCGGCTGGCAATGGAGAGAGAAATCCGTTTTTAATTACTAACGTAGCTAAGATAAGGAGGTATAAGATGATGAGGAAGCGAGATTTAGCTGTTATAAAAGCAGTAGCACTTTGTTTTAAGCCCTACTTAAAACCGGAAGAGGCAATGATCTACTGTAATTTGGAACATTCACATTTTGCAAGAAAATGTGAACAATATGGCATTTATAAAAACATGAATGGGTACTTTAAGAGATCAGACCTGGATTTAATCTTGTCAGCAGCCCCTACAAAGATTGATGAGGCTGCTAAAAAGATTAAGCTATAATTTATGCTGGTAAGTGGGTGACTGCTTCTCTGGTGTGGCGTATCTTTACCCTTTTTTTGTATGTTGACAGAATATATTTGGCTGTGGTCTGACCTAATAAGGCCGCGACTGTCGCTACATCTACTCCTTTGTCCTGCAAAATGTCAGAGACGGAATGACGCAGGCAATGCCAGGTAATATGTTTGTTGATTTTGGCATTAATCCGTACCCAATTTTTTAGAATTCCGTTAGCTCCATCTGCGGTTGGTAAGGAAAATACAAGATCCTCTGGCTTCTTTTTGTCGCCAATGATGGACTTTACAACGGGATGTAATGGCACTTCTAATGGTTCTCCCGTTTTACTCTGTCTTTTTAAGATAATTGTGCTTTCCTTAATCTGCTTCCATTGCAACGGCTCTATGTCACACCATCTGAAACCAGTGTACATACTGACTATAGCAGCTTTTTTTACCTCGTAGTTTGAACAGTATGCGTTTATCAGCGTTTTATATTCTTCTGTAGTCAATACCTCTTTTATTCCGGAGGGGTGAGCTTTTGCTTTTACTTCTTCTGCCGGGTTCTCCCGAAAATATCCCTGTTTTTTAGCGGCCTTTATGACGCGCTTAAAGCGCATAAAATAATCTGCCGGGGTTTCACCATTAAGTGAATCCAATAAATGGTTCCTGAATCTCTCACAGAAATTTTCAGTAATATCAATTGGTGCTATAAAATTACCAAAGTCCTTTGCTATGAACTTTTTGAAGGCCGACAAACTGCATTCCAGGCTTCTGTTTCCATCCCGTTTATTTTTTTCAATGAAGTCGTCATAAAAATCCAGAAAATTCTTTTTGATTTTATGCTGTGGCAAATGACCATTTGCTACAGCCTGCAGATCCAGGACCATTTGAGATTTTTTAGTATTCAAAATGGCAAGGGCCTCTTTATTATTATTTTTTTGTATTTGATCCTTAGGCTTTATGTAGGTGTATATCCCTGTTGCCGTTCGTTGTCCATGTCTCTTGCCCCATTCAAGTGAATAATATACTTTGGTCTTGTTCCTATTCTCTCTGGGTGTTATTGAAATGTCCATATCAGTTACTGTTTAACGTTAGGAAAATTGTGTGCCAGAATGCGTGCCAATTGTGTGCCAAAAACAGGGGAAATAAGGGGAAAAAAGGGGCAAAAACGTGAGATTTAGGAATGAAAAAACCCCATAAAAAATTGATTTTCAATTGTTTATGGGGTCGGCTTGAGTGCCCAGAACAGGAATCGAACCTGCACTACCTTGCGATAACCAGATTTTGAGTCTAGCGCGTCTACCAGTTCCGCCATCTGGGCTTAACTACTAAAGGTGACTTGAAATCGGGAGGCAATATTACGTATTTGAGCTATCTTGTCCAAAATTCTTTGCAAACCGTTTGAGAATGATCAGGATAGGACTATTACGCGAAGGGAAGATACCCGCCGATAACAGGGTTGCCCTCACGCCGGCTCAATGTAAATGGATCCATAAAACCACCGGCCAGGTAAGGCTCATTGTACAGACTTCCCCGGACCGGTGTTACTCCGATAAAGAATATGCCTCGGCAGGAGTGGAGGTGCGGCAGGATCTTCAGGACTGCGATATCCTGCTTGGCATCAAGGAAGTGCCCGAAAAGGAGCTGATCCCCGGGAAAACATACCTCTTCTTCTCCCATACCAAAAAACAACAGCCTTATAACCAGGCCATGTTTCACGCCATTCTCGATAAAAAGATCACGCTGATCGACTACGAATGCCTGGAACATGACGACGGGCAACGGATCCTGGGATTTGGCTTTTTTGCAGGAGTAGTAGGCGCCCACAACGGCATCATGGCTTACGGGCTCCGTACCGGCCTGTACAAGCTGGACAGGGTGTATCAGCAGAAGAGCTTCCGGGAACTGATCCATACCTATTTCGGGCTGAAATTGCCGGAGATCAAAGTCGTGATCACCGGGTCCGGCCGGGTAACGCATGGGGTATTGGAGGTGATGAACCTGCTGGGGATCATAGAGGTGGAGCCGGATGAATTCCTGGAGAGAGGTTTTTCCTACCCGGTATTTACCCAGCTGAAAGGGGCCGGTCTTTATGAGCACAGCCAAAATAGAACCTACCACCGGGATGATTTTCATCTACACCCACAGGATTACCAGTGTAAATTTCAGCCTTTTACGAAAGTCTCCGATATATTAATGAATGGCACTTACTGGAATAAGGACATGCCCCGTTTATTCGAATGGGAAGATCTGGCAGAGAAAGACTTCCGGATACGGACCATTGCCGATATTACCGACGATAAGGAAGGATCGATACCCTGTAACCTGGGGGATACATCCATCGCGGATCCGGTGTACGGAGTGGACCGGGCATCCCGGAAAAGGACAGCCCCTTATCTGCCCGGATCAGTCGATATGATGGCTGTTGGCAACCTGCCCAATGAACTGCCGCGGGACGCTTCCCGCTATTTCGGAGAGCAGCTGATCAAATACGTGCTGGAAGACCTGGTGAAGGGAGGATCTCCGGTCATTGAGCGGGCTACAATGGTGGAGAATGGCCAGCTGACAGATCATTTTAAGTATCTGGAAGAATATGCATCTCATTGACTATACCTGGCTGGAATCCGGCAAAAAGTTATAGTTTTGGTTGGTATAAAAGATAGTGAGATATGAAACACGTAATCACACATCGGAAAGCTTATAGGGAGATAGTAGCAGATGTTTATGCCCTAATGAATAAGGGAGAAGCCAATCTCACCGAAAGAGAACTTGAAAAATTGGGAGTAATGGCCAAGGCTGCAGAGGATTATGAAGACAATGTGTTGGGATTAAAACCGGCTAAAGAATTCCGGACCATTGCAAAATAGCCAGTCAGGCAAATGATCGGCACTACCGACACAAAAATCCTCCTCACAAATACAAATAATAATCCTTCATCAATTCCACAAACTCCTCCGTATAAACACCGGCCTCATTTTTTATACAAAGCTCAGACCCGGGAACAAAACGCTCCTTCTTCCGGGAGAAATGAAGAATACCCCTGAAAAAATCATGTCGCGGTGTCTGCCTGACTAACAACTTCTCCTGAAGATAAAACTGTCTCAAGCCCGCCAGCTCAATAAAATAATCCACCCGGTGATAGGGCAGGAGGATACCGAATGATCCGGCGCTCTCCAGATTGGTATCAATGACCGTCAGCAATTCCGCCAGGGTGAGCTCCTTGCTGTGTCTGGCAAGATTGGCGGACTCGGACGCCGCGACGGGATCTCCCTCGAAGAAAGGAGGGTTGGTGATGATAAAATCGAATTTATGGGGAAAAGAGTGAATCCGGACATCCCCGGGATATACCCTCAGATCATCCTTCCACTTGCTTTGCTTTATATTCTCCTTTAATTGTTTGAAAGCGGCCAGGTCCAGCTCGATCCCCTCTATCTGCCCCTTGTGTCGCTGCGCCAGCATCAGCATGAGAAGGCCGGTGCCGCTGCCGATATCCAGCACGAGGGAGTAAGAGGGCATTTTTTCAGCAAACCAGGCCCCCAGGATACAGGCATCCGTGCAGACCTTCATGGCGCACTGGTCCTGGTAGATGGTGAACTGCTTGAACTGGAAATAAGGATTGGGCATTCGGCAGCAAAAATATTACCTTTTTGTAAGCTGACCTATTAAAGCCGCATACCCCTGTCCAATGGGAATATCGGTATTGCCTACCCGGATATTCCACCGGTCGAAACGGCTGATCTTCGCATTGGAAACAATATAAGAGCGATGTACCCGGGTGAACAGGGCCGACGGCAGCAGGTTTTCCACTTCGCTCATCGTAAGCCGGGAGAGAATCTTCTGCCCTGTCAGCACGAATTGTACATAGTTGCCCGCACTCTGCACGTATTCGATCTCCGTCAACAACACCCGGACCTGCTCATAACCTGTCTTGATAAAGACATACCCGGGTTGGGCAGCCGCTGGCAGAGAAAATGTGGCTGGAATGGCTGCCGAAATCGGAACAGCAGCTTCAGCAGGGAGGGAAGCAGGATTCGCCCCCGGAATCGAACCAGCAGGCACAACCGGGGCCGGATCAGGAACCGCAGCCGGGCCCGGAACAGAAGGAACAGTCGGACTCGGAGCAGAAGGTAAAGCCAGATTAGGAACAGAAGGTACGGTCGGGTTCAGAACAGAATGTACAGCCGGGGTGAGAGTTCCGGCCAGCAGCCCCCTGTTTTGTTTGAGCTGCCAGATATCCAGGGCCTTGTTGCAGGCTTTGAGAAACCGTGGAAAAGAAAAGGGCTTCAACAAATAATCCAGAGTATTCAGCTCAAAACTTTCCACCGCATGCTCACTATAGGCGGTCGTAAAGATCGTCATAGGCGGATCCGGAAGGGACCGCAGGAATTCCATCCCCGAAATATCCGGCATCTTAATATCCAGGAAAAGCAGGTCGGCCTTTTCCTGCTGCAGGTATTCCAATGCTTTAAAAGCATCGGTAAAACAAGCCTTCAGATCGATAAAATAGACTTTCGCCGCGAAGTTCTTAACGATATCGAGCGCAATCGGTTCATCATCCAAAGCGATTGTCCTAAGCATACTATTTTTTTGTGTTTGGGCGTTTCAACTTTTTCGAAAACGGGATCAATAACGGGATCAATAAATTGAACCGGCGCGTTTTTTCCGTTCCCGTCCCGAACACAATTTCGGGTATTATTAAAAATGAATGACCAGGTGGACAAAATATTCCGTAGCGCTGTGATGGATCTGCAGGGTATGCCTGCCGGGATAGGCCAGGAGCAGACGCTGCCGCACGTTCTCCAAACCGATTCCCGACCGCTCTTCTTCCACCCGGGTCTGACGATCTTTCGAATCTGTCTGCGAGCCTTCCATAGCTGCCCGCTGATTTTTCGACCCTCTCTGCTGATCTTCCATACCTGCGCGCGAGTCTCCGGAATCCCCCTGCTGACGAACATGCAGACTATTATGGATATCGAAATAGAGCTGTCCGGCTTCAAAACGAAGGCTTAAGTTGATCCACGATCTTTCCCGCAGGGAAATACCATGTTTGAAAGCATTCTCTACAAAGGGGATCAGCAACATAGGAGTGATCACCCAGTCGCCGGGTGGTTCCGGAATGATCGCTTCAATGCTGATCTCAGGGGAAGCGGCGATCCGCAGCTGCTGCAGCGCGATATAATTCTTCATGTACTCTATTTCCCGGGTCATGGGAATTTTCTCCTGGTGATTTTCATGCAGCATGAAACGCATCATGTCGCCTAATCGCTGGATGCCCTCGGCCGTTCGGCCGGCCTGCTCCTGCAGCGCGGTGCCATAGAGGGTGTTCAGCGTATTGAACAGGAAATGCGGATTGATCTGTGACCGGAGAAAGGATAAATTGGCATCGGACCTGCCCAGGGCGGCCTCCAGCCCCCGCAATTGAAGGATCTTGTCCTTCCGCTGGGTATAAACCAACCAGGAGAGCGGCGTAATGATCCACAGATGGAAAAACCAGGAGAGCAGCAGGAAAGTCATTGCGTCATGTGACCGTAGGAAATGAAGGAACCAAAAGGGGATAATGATCAACGCTACCACTCCTGTTAGCCTGGTGATGACCGGGCTGCTCAGGAAACTTTTCTCCCCCTTGAAGGGAAAGAGCCAGTAGGTGTTTATGAAGTATAGGATAATGCCCGGCGGAATAAAAAAGAAATAAGCGGTCCACATTCCCTCTCCCAATTCAAACCGGTAAGAGAATTGCCTCAGCGTTACAAAAATGAATAAGAGCCCCGCATAAGCGATCACGGCGAAACCTGCCTGGTTCGCGATCAGGATCCGGTAAGAACGGTTGACCGATGGCCGCTCCAGGTATTGAATGATGAACTCCCGGAAACAAAGCCAGATCGCATAACCGGTCAACAGCGGAAGGAGTAGACGCAGGCTGTTATTGGTAGAATGAATGATTGGGTCAGGATCACTGGCGACAGGCCGGAAGTAAAAATATTCCAGTTTGAAATAGTCGCAAAGTGCAATGCCGGCTACCAAAAGCAGGACAAGTACGACGATGCTTAGTACTCCGGCCAGAGGATTTCTCTTTCGGTTGAGGAGCGGCAGCGAATAAATGTTCAGGCAGAGATAGCCAATATAGATCCAAAGAACAGTCGCCGTATCCGGTATGACCACATTCCTCCAAAGGTTAAAAGGCGCCTGAACGTCTTTATAGGCATTGCCATAGATGGAGTCTATCTGTTCCGGGGAAAGACCGAGCCGCTGTTTAAACGTGACGGCAATGATCAGGACATAACAAAGAGTGGCAAGGATGATCTCTAATTGTCTCCAGCGTATGGTCATGGATGATTCTTTCGGCCAAATTACCTCAATCGGATAGACGCAGAGGATCCAATGTGATGAACCCCCTTCGAAATGTGGTGAAATAGCTATCCCTGGTACGGCCCATCGACGCAAGGCAGACGCCGCCGTCTCACCACTCCGCTCTCGCGCTGGCGCTTACCGTCAACGGAGCAAAATCGCCTGCCAGGTATTTATAATAACCGGTAATAGCGATCATGGCGGCATTGTCCGTACAATATTCAAAAGGAGGGACAAAGGTGTTCCAATGCTGGCGGCGCCCCATTTCCACGAAGGCCGTCCTCAGTCCGCTATTGGCCGACACGCCTCCGGCAATGCAAAGGTCTTTAACACCCGTTTGCAAGGCTGCCTTCTTTAACTTGTTGAGTAGAATGGAGACGATCCGGTTTTGGATCGAAGCGCAGATATCTGCCAGGTTATTCGTGATAAAATCGGGATCTTTTCTGGTTTGATCCTGCAGGAAATAGAGAATGGCTGTCTTCAGGCCGCTGAAGCTGAAATTCAGCCCCGGGATCTGTGGTTCGGGAAATGCAAAGCGATTGGGATCTCCCTCCCGGGCATATTTATCGATCAGGGGACCGCCAGGGTAGGGCAGACCCAGGAGTTTGGCTGATTTGTCGAAGGCTTCACCGGCTGCATCGTCCAGGGTCTCCCCGATCACCTCCATCTGCAGGGGAGACTGGCACAGCACGATCTGCGTATGGCCCCCGCTCACGGTGAGACAGAGAAAAGGAAAATTCGGGCGAGCGGCATCTTCAGCCCCCGGCAGATTCACTGCCTTTCCGGATTGGCCTCCAACGCCCACCGGGATCAGATTCGCCAGCACATGCGCCTGCATATGGTGCACCGCCAGCAGGGGAAGATCAATGGCCTGGGCCAGGGATTTGGCAAACTGCGACCCTACAAGCAGGGACCCGATCAACCCGGGAGACTGCGTAAAGGCAATAGCCGTCAGGTCGGAGAGAGCCGTTCCCGCCTTTTTCAGCGCTGCGTCCACCACCGGCACGATATTCTGCATATGAGCCCGGCTGGCCAGCTCCGGCACTACCCCCCCATATTGTTCATGAATGGACTGACCGGCAATGATATTGGACAGGATGACCCCGTCGCGGCAAACAGCGCAGCTGGTTTCGTCACAAGAGGATTCGATAGCCAGGATGGTAACAGATGCAGCATTCCCTTCGGTTGCCCCCGGCAGGGCATTCTTTTTTTCCATGGCGCAAAAGTAGTTCAAAGTGCCCGACTGCCCAACCACGCAGGACACGTCATCCGCTCTTTGTTTAAATTAGCTGGCAACGGTAAAGGCTGGTCCAGACATTAATTCAAGACCGGGGCGGATGGGGCTCATTTCGACCGGATCGCCACCACCGGATCCATTCTGGCCGCAATAAAGGCAGGAATAATGCCGGCGGACACTCCCGTAAACAGGCAAATGCCGATAGCCAGGATAACAATATTGGCAGGGATAAAAACAGTAAAGCTGACGATGTGCAGGGACGTAAACAGGACGGTAAGAAGGAATACGGCCAGCAGCCCGATCATACCCCCGATAATACAGAGAAAGGCCGATTCCAGCAGGAACTCCGTCATAATAACGTTACGCTTGGCGCCGATCGCTTTTTTAAGGCCGATCTGGCTGGTGCGCTCCCTGACCGTCACGAACATGATATTGGCCACCCCGAACATCCCTACGATGAGCGATAAGGCGGCAATGGCCCAGCCCCCGATCTTCATCCCCGAGAAGATAGGGTCGAGGAGCTTGCTGAGGCTATCGATATCGTTCAGGGCAAAATTATCTTCCTGGGTGGGACTCAGCTTGCGGATAGACCGCATGGCCCCCTTCAATTCGTCCTTTAGAGCGGCGGTCGTAATATTCGGGGCAGCCTGCACCAGGAT
>JAATFV010000057.1 GCA_015655015.1 Chitinophagales bacterium
CAAAACGCCCGTGGCGTTTTGGGGTGGCGTTTTAGGCTTTGAGTTTCTTTACAGCGTCAATCATTTTCGGCACTACTTCGAATGCGTCTCCGACAATCCCGTAATCGGCTGCTTTAAAGAAAGGCGCTTCCGGATCCTTGTTGATAACAACGATGACCTTACTTCGGTTCACCCCGGCCAGGTGCTGGATGGCGCCGGAGATACCGATGGCGATATAAAGATTGGGGGCGATAGCAATGCCGGTCTGGCCCACGTGCTCGTTGTGCGGACGCCAATGGGCGTCTGCCACCGGGCGGCTGCAGGCGGTAGCTGCTCCCAGCAATTTAGCCAATTCCTCGATCATACCCCAGTTTTCAGGTCCTTTCAGGCCCCGTCCGCCGCTGACGACCAGCTCGGCTTCTGTCAGGGGGACCTGGCCGGATGCCTGGGTGGCCGATACGACCTTTACTTTGGCGGTGTCTGCCGGAGCGGTCAGCGTAACGATCTCCGCTACCCCTTCCCCTGCCTTGACCGCATAGGAGTTGGGGTTCAGGGAAATAACCTTGATCGGGCTATTGAGGGCGATATAGGCAAACGCCTTTCCTGAGAATACATTCTTCTTTACCACAAATCCATTGCTCCCTGTATCCGGAAGGGCAACAGCTCCGGCCACCAGGCCGGCTTTTAAACGGGCTGATACCCGGGGAGCAATAGCCTTGCCGCTCAGGTTGTTAGAGAATACTACAACGGTAGCGCCGGTGGCAATGACCGTCTCCGACACTATTTTGGCGAATAGCTGTGCATCCAGGCGGTTAAGGCTGTCCTGTGCCGCCTGGTGGATCTTTTTTATTCCATACCTGCCCAGGGCTGCGAGATCTTCCGTCACGGTGCCCAATAGAAGGCCTTCGGCGGTAGTGCCCAATTGTTCAGCGATGGCTGCGCCGTAACTCAGGGCTTCCAGGGAAGATTTTTTTATATGTCCTTCGGAATGGTCAATGAAAATTAATACTGACATAATTTCGATTTTAACAAGCAATTTTATTAGTGTCTGACCCAACTCCCCCTTTTAGGGGCCGGGGGTGGAACTTAAAAGACCTTAGCCTCCTCGTGCAGGAGCCGGATCAGCTCGGCCGGATTATCGGCCGGTACCAGTTTGACACCTGCCTTAGCCGGAGGCAGCTCAAAGGATATGATATTTGTAAGGGGCTCAACAGCAATGGGTTCCACCACTTTCAGCGGTTTGGTCCGGGCTCCCATGATCCCCTTCATATTGGGGATCCGTTGTTCCGCCATTCCTTTCTGGCAGCTTATAACTACCGGCAGGCTCACTTCATCAGTCTCTTCGCCTCCTTCTATCTCGCGGACAACAGTTGCTACCGTTCCGTTCAGGTCGAGCTTTGTGGCAAGTGATATATAGGGGAGATCCAGCAATTCCGATACCATCCCCCCGATGGAAGATCCGTTGTAGTCGATGGTCTCCTTACCGGTGAAAATGAGATCATACGCACCCTGGCGGGCGATCTCAGCGATCTGGGAGGCGATATAAAAGCTGTCATGGCTATCGGCATTTACCCGGATGGCTTCATCCCCGCCCAGGGCAAGCGCCTTGCGGATAATGGGTTCGGTATCGGCAGCGCCAACGGTAATAAGGTGTATTACCGAGGAAGGATCTTTTTCTTTCAGCTCGATGGCCTTTACCAGGGAATACCATTCGTCATAGGGGTTGATGATCCATTGAACGCCTTCGGCGGCGAATTTCGTATTGTTCTGGGTGAAGGCTATTTTTGCCGTTGTATCTGGTGTTTTACTGATACAGACTAAAATCTTCATTATTCCGGGTAGTTTTAGGTGAGGAATAAAGTTGTTTATGCAACTAAAACAAAGATAAGTTTTGTAAAGATAACTTGCACATTAGTTTAAAAAAAATTTGATCGGTTATATGGACAGGATAGTGAAACTAAAGGAATTTCTGCTGGCCGATCCTCATGATGCTTTTGTTAAGCATGCATTGGCGCTGGAGTACAGTAAGATAGGGGAGGAAGGGACCGCAAGAGGTCTTTTTGAGGAGATCCTGGAACGTGATCCCACCTATGTTGGCTCTTATTATCATCTGGCGAGATTACTGGAGCGGACCGGCGAGAAAGCGCTGGCCCTTCAATGGTATGAGAAAGGGATGGCGGCCGCGAGGGCGGCAGGGGAGATGAAGGCGTATCATGAATTGGAGGCGGCTTATGAGGATCTGGCGGATATGTAGCGGCCGGTCGGCCGGTCTCCTGTGTGTTCCCGATAAATTTCCTAATTTCGGCTTTTTGCAGGTAGTCAAAAATTGCTCCCGCCGGCAGATGATGGGGCTTAAATTTTTTAATGGATCTTCTTCAATCTTTCAAAGATTTTACGGTTAAGGAACATCTCTTTTCTTCAAAAGATAAGTTATTGCTGGCCGTCAGCGGGGGAGTGGACTCCGTCGTGTTGTGCGAGCTTTGTCACCAGGCAGGCCTTGATTATATCATCGCCCACTTTAATTTTCAATTAAGGGGGGAGGAGAGCGAGAGGGATGAAGCTTTTGTCCGGCAGCTGGCCCAAAAATATAACCGGGAATTGCTGGTCCGGCGGGTGGATACGCAAGCTTATGCGGCAACGAACAAACTCTCCATCCAGGTGGCGGCCCGTGAGCTGCGTTATAGCTGGTTCCGGGAGATCACCGGACGGTCTGGCGAGCCTATCGTCGATCCGACCTCATTGGCAATTCCGGCTTCCGGCCTTCGGGCGCCCCAATGGATTTTGACGGCCCACCATCTCGACGATAATATAGAGACCCTGCTGATGAATTTTTTCAAAGGCACCGGTATAACCGGACTGAGGGGCATCCTTCCCCGGCAGGGTAATATCATACGTCCTCTTTTATTTGCCACCAAAGAGGCCCTCCACGATTTCGCCCGGGAGTACCAGCTGTCCTGGGTGGAGGATAGCTCCAATGTATCGGACAAATATACCCGTAATTATTTCCGTCACCAGGTGATTCCGCTGGTGCAGCAGCTTTTTCCCGGGACGGTACACAACCTGGCGGATAATATATCCCGTTTCCGGGAGATTGAAATGCTGTACCGGCAGTCGGTGGAGCAGCACAAAAAGAAATTATTGGAATATAAGGGCGGTGAGATCCATATCCCGGTGCTGAAGTTAAAGAGATCGGCGCCCCTGCCTACCCTTGTTTATGAGATCATTGCGGAATTCGGCTTTTCCCCGCAACAGGTGGAAGGGGTGATCGGCCTGCTGGACAGTGAGTCGGGGAAATATATCTCGTCTGCTACGCATCGGATACTGAAGAACCGCAACTGGCTGATCATTGGCGGCCATTCCTCCGTCCAGTCCGAAACGATTTTAATAGAGTCGCCGGAGGACAGGATACTTTATGCGAATGGGGAGCTGAGAATGGAGTTATTGGACGTGCCGGCTACGGCTTATTCCCCGGGAAAGGCGGGTGTCGCCCGGATCTCTTCCGATCCCCTCCTCGCCCAGCTGGATGCAGGAGCTATCCAATTCCCTTTATTGCTGCGGAAATGGCGGCAGGGCGATTATTTCTATCCGCTGGGACTGAAGAAAAAGAAAAAGCTGGGCCGTTTTTTCATTGACAACAAGCTTTCCCTGGCTGACAAAGAAAAGATATGGGTGATTGAAATGAATAAGAAGATCATTTGGGTAGTGGGGCTCCGGATAGACGACCGCGTTCGCATTACGCCGCAGACCCGGCAGATCTTAAAAATCGAATCTCGGCTGGCTTAATTCATTCCAGAAGGAATAGACAACGCTGGGATGGAGGGCGATGGTGAAGACCACTCCGAACAGCGCTCCCCAGAAATGTGCATCGTGGTTGACGTTGTCACCTCCCCGCCGGCCCATGTACACGGAATAAGCCAGGAAGAGACCGGCATAAATAATGGCGGGAACAGGCAGGAAGAATACCCGGATCGTCACCCAGGGCCTTAACAGGATGAAGGCGAACAATACGGCGCATACTCCTCCGGAAGCGCCCAGGCTCCGGTAGTTATAATCATCGCGTCTTTTGAGATAGGTGGGGATATTGGCTACAATGATGGCCCCTACATACAGGACAAGGTAAGAATAATGTGGCAACCCTAATTCTCCCATGTAGTGGGCTTCCAGGTATCGTCCGAAAAAGAACAGGGTGATCATATTGAAGGCCAGGTGTATCATGTCAGCATGGATGAGTCCGCAGGTGATAAAGCGGTAATACTGATGGCGCATATTAATGGCCGGAGGCCAGAAGATCAGATCGTCTAATATTTTGGAATTGTTAAAGGCAGTGGCGGAAATAAGACAGGTTATGACTATGATACTTAGGGTAATAGTGAACATTGGAATTTTTTTTAAAGATAGGTTATTCTCCTCATTCGTCTAAGAGGGCCGCAAATTTTCGTTCTACATATGGTGATATTTTTCATTTCTTAAAATAGTGCAGGCGCGGTATATCTGTTCGGCCAGCAGGAGTCTCACCAATTGATGAGGAAGGGTCAGCTGTGACAATGACCACTGGTGATTGGCCCTTTTCAGGATCGCTTCATCCAGGCCAAAGGCTCCTCCGATGAGAAAAACAAGGTTTTTGACACTTTCATTTGCCCGGCCCTGGATAAATTGGGCCAGTCCTTCCGAATAGAGCTGTTTGCCTTTTTCGTCGAGCGCTACGAGGTAATCGTCTTTTGTCAGGCTTTCCAGCAGGATACTACCTTCCTTTTTTTTCAGCTCTGTTTGGGATAAGGCGCCTGCATTTTTGGGAGGGGGGATGATCTTCCATTCCACGGGGTAATAACGGGATATGCGTTTGGTAAAGTCTTCGATCCCTGCCCGTACGTAGGGCTCATGATCTTTTCCGACAGACCAGCATTGTATTTTCATGGGGCAAAGCTAGTGAAAGACTTTTGGAATTGTTTTCATACAGGTCACGGCGTAATCCGGAAACTCCGGGTTTACGATCAGTTCCTGCCTTTGCGGATGAATGAGTACATCCATATCTTCCAAAGGGATCGCGCCCAGTAAAGGTTCGGAATTCCCGGGAAGCACCATGGCCCTGCAGGTCGTTTCCCTATTCCTGAAGCGCACTTCTACCGGTGATACTACATCACATTCAACTATATTCCCATTCGCTAATTGAGCGCGCTTCTTTCCCACGACCGGCAATTGAAGGTATTCCTGGATATTTTCGTTAATAGCCAGCATAAGAGAACCTGTGTCCACCAACGCGCATACCTTTATACTTCTCATTTCGTCCTTGTCCGTAGTATTCCGACGAACGAATTCCAGATCAATGCCATTGATCAATTCAATATCTGCATGTACCAGGCCCATATTTATATTGTTTTTATAAAAATATAAAAGATAGCTGTTCGCGTGAGAAAAATCTGCCCGGCGTTCCACTGCCTATTGATAGACGTTTCACGTTCCCCTTCTCTTGAAGAAGGCTATAGGACTGATCTAAGAAATTTTACCGCATGCAAATGCGCGCATCCTTTTTATTTGCCCGGCGGCAATGTAAACGAGAAGATACTTCCTTTTCCCTGCTGGCTTTCGATGTGCAGCTGTCCTCCGTTGCGGGCCAGAAATTCCCGGCAGAGCATCAGGCCCAGGCCTGTGCCGGATTCGCCTGCGGTGCCTTTGGTAGTATAATAGTTATTGAGGTTGATCTTGTCGAGCGCCTCCCGGCTGATGCCCCGGCCTGAATCCTGTACAAAGACCTCTACTCCGGAGGGGTTCTTGCCGGCGCCGACGGTAATAGATCCTTTATCCGGCGTATATTTTATGGCGTTAGACAGCAGGTTGCGTAAGATAAGGTTCACCATATCCCTGTCGGCAAAGGCGAAGATGTCATTGTCCACTTCCATCTTCACCCGGATCTGTTTAGCCTCCGCCTGGAGCCGCAATAGTTTGGTCACATCCGTCATGATCCCGGATATGTCGAGCAATTGGGGCCTTACCGAATCGGACTGCATCTGGCTCTTTGCCCAGAGCAATAAGTTCTCCATCAGGCTGGTCGTATAGGTTAGCTCGTTCACGACTTCCGGCACCATTCCTTTGATCTCTTCTGCCGGCAGATCATATTGTTCCATATTCTGGAAGAGGTGTTTCAATGCATAGATGGGAGATTTCAGGTCGTGGGCGATGATCGAGAACAGCCTGCTCTTAAAGGTATTGAGCTGCGTCAACTCTTCTGTCTGATGTTGAAGGAGCCTTTCATTTCCGGCGATCTTCTCTTTTTGTTGCAGGATGTCGTGCTGGTAACCGGCGTTTTCCCGCTTGATCAGGTACAGTCCATAAAAGATAAAGGCAATGGCCAGCACCTGGTTGAAAAAGTAGAAGAAAATATTCGCGGTTGCCAGCTGGTAAGTATAGGTCTTGCACAACACCGCCAGCACAAAATAGCTTACCATGGACAGTCCCACGGCGAAGATCATCTGGCTGATGTCCTGCAGGAAGAAGACGGAGAGGATGCCATAGAGGATAAAGGATAGCTCTACTCCGAGGTTGATCCCGCTCAGGTAAACGATACAGGTGGCGAATGGGTACAGGAAGAAATAAGCGATCTGGGCGATGTGATAATGACGGCGGGAATTCAGCCACAGCACCAGGATCGGAACCAGGGCGGGCAAGCTGGTCACCAGCCAGGCCAGGGCCGGAAGCTTGTCATGGTGGAGGAGACTGCCTGTCGGAACGATGATTCCCGTAAGCAGCTGGAAAAAATTAAGCTGGTTAAAAATAGCCAGCTTTCGTTTATCATAATCTTCAAGAACGGGGGTGAATCCGATTTTTTTAATCCTTTCGAGGAAAAGAAGGGAGGAGAGATGGCCCATCTTTGTCTTTTGCAGGAGCTGCTGCAGGACTTGTACCGATCTTTGTGGAAGCGCCTGTAATTTCTCCGTTATCCCGAAGGATTTGAGCCGACCCTGAATAATAAGTTGCTTTTGCGGGAGAGATTTCATGGAATATTGACTTACTAACGTGCCTGGCGCTTGTTAAAGTATGTATTTTAATTCAGAAAGGCAAAATCCTTTGCATTAAATGTATTTATCTCCAGTGACTTAATATGTCAGGTTAGCGACATCTATCAATTCTTTCCGCTATCAACTCTTTCCGCGTCTTATCGCGTCGCATCCATTAAATTTCGGTTAGAAGGTCCTATTCCCTGCCAGGGGAGCTATCTTTGCAGGATTGATTGCAATTAAACTATTCTAATGGTATTCATTGAAAGGGTTCGAAAGGAGGCAAAACGGGCATTTGACAGGATCCGGAATGAAAAACTAAAGAACAATATCCTCCAGGCCATCCCTTTCTGGGTGGCGTCACTGGTCACCGGTCTGGCCGCCGTCCTGTACAGCCGGCTTTTCAGCCTGGCGGAAAAGGGCACAGCATATATTGTACATGCTCATCTGTGGCTGTTATTTATCGTTACCCCCCTTTGTTTTATCACGGCCTGGTGGCTGGTGCAGCGATGGGCCCCTTATGCCCGGGGCAGCGGGATCCCCCAGGTGATGGCCGCTATCGAGCTGGCCAATCCAAAATACAATGAGAAAGTAAATAAGCTCCTGAGCCTGCGGGTCCTCTTCGTCAAAGTAATCTCCAGCCTGATCATGGCCCTGGGTGGGGGAGTGATCGGAAGAGAAGGTCCTACCATCCAGATAGCCGGCTCGATCTTCCGGAAGATCAATGAATGGCTGCCTTCCTGGTGGCCTAAGATCTCCAAGCGAAATATGATCATGACAGGCGCTGCCGCGGGGCTGGCCGCCGCTTTCAACACCCCCCTGGGTGGGATCGTATTTGCGGTGGAGGAGCTGACGCGTACGCATATCAGCTATTTCAAAACAGCGTTGTTCACGGCAGTCATCATTGCCGGTCTGACGGCCCAGGCCTTTCTGGGGCCTTATCTGTACCTGGGTTATCCGGATGTCAGCAACCTGTCCGGATATATATTTCTTGGGGTGGTGCTGGTGGCTGCGCTCGCCGGACTGGCCGGCAGCCTGCTTTCCAAATGCATGTTGGGTATCTTTCGGTGGAAGGCCCGTTTTACATTCACCCGGCAGCATATTCTTTATGTGACGGGCTGCGCCTTGCTGATTGTCTCTCTGGCTTTTTTCATCGATACCCGGGTGCTGGGTTCCGGGAAAGAGCTGATGACGACGACCCTGTTCACCCATGATAAATATCTTTCCTGGTATGTCCCGATCCTGCGGATCGTAGGGCCTGTCTTTTCTTTTACCACCGGTGCGGCGGGGGGAGTATTCGCTCCGGCGCTGAGTGCAGGCGCGAGCCTGGGGGCGATGCTGTCCGGGTGGATGCATTTGTCGGCGACCAACAGCAATCTATTGGTGTTATCGGGCATGGTGGGATTTCTTACGGGGGTGACCCGTACGCCTTTCACTTCGGCGATCCTGGTGCTGGAGATGACGGACCGCCACAATGTGATCTTTCATCTGATGCTGGCGGGAATGACGGCGAGCCTGGTCGCCTTGATGGTGGACAAACATTCTTTCTATGATCATCTGAAATACCAGTATGTACATGAACTGATCAAAGAGGATGGGGGGGATGATCATCAGGGGCGGTTCGAGGGGCCTCCGGATTTGCCGGAGGACGATGAGCCGGAGGGGGAGGCAGGTGATCCTTCACAATCCGGTCCGGGAGCTATTCCATCTGACAGCGAGGGTGGGAAGGGTGAGTAAGACACTTTGAAGGAAAATAAGATTGCGCAATTCCCCCTATAAGTTGGCGTCTTTGCCCTCCGTATTATTGGCGTTTTGGCGTAAGTTTGACTGCAATAAATGTTCAACTTTATGCGTACATCCGGGAAGTCAGCTATGGGTTTCATCTTTGTTACGTTACTGATCGATATAATGGGATGGGGGTTGATCATTCCTGTGATGGCCGATCTGATCGCCCAATTAAAAGGCATACCTGTTAACCAGGCGGCTCCTTACGGCGCCCTTTTATTATCTGTCTTCGCCATCACGCAATTCTTATTTGCACCGGTGATGGGTAATCTAAGCGACCGTTATGGCCGCCGGCCCGTATTGCTGGGTTCCTTATTTGGCTTTGGGGTCGATTATATTATCCTGGCCCTGGCCCCGGCATATGGCTGGTTGTTTATCGGGCGTGTCATTGCGGGCATTACCGGCGCCAGCTTTACGACGGCCACTGCTTATATTGCCGATGTCAGCATAGATGCGACCACCCGGGCAAAGAATTTCGGCCTGATCGGCGCCGCCTTTGGGTTGGGCTTTGTGCTCGGCCCGGCCCTTGGGGCCCTACTTTCCACCTGGGGGATCAGGGCGCCTTTTTATGCGGCGGCGGGGCTGTGTCTGCTGAACTGTCTGTACGGTTATTTTTTATTACCCGAATCATTAAGCAAAGAGAACCGCCGGGCTTTTGACTGGAAGCGCGCCAACCCTTTCGGTTCCCTGAAATTTTTGACCAGGCACCCGGAGATCGGTGGATTGGCGGTTAGCTTTTTCCTGATCTATCTTGGCGCCCAGGCCGTGCAGGGCAACTGGAATTTCTTTACCATCTACCGGTTTAACTGGAGTGAAAGGATGGTTGGCATTTCCCTGGCGGTGGTGGGTGTGTTGGTGGGAGGGGTACAGGCCGGATTGACAAGGGTGATCAATCCCAGGATAGGGAATGAACGGAGCATCTATCTCGGCCTGTCCTTATATACCCTGGGATTGGTGTTGTTTGCCTTTGCCAACCAGGGATGGATGATGTTTGCTTTTCTGATACCTTATTGTCTCGGAGGCATCTGCGGTCCTTCCCTGCAATCCGTTATTTCAGGGCATGTTCCGTCCAATCACCAGGGTGAGCTGCAAGGGGCCCTTACCAGCCTGATGAGCCTTACTACGATCATAGGTCCGCTGATCATGAATAGCACCTTTTCATATTTTACCACTAACAGGGCGCCATTCTACTTTCCTGGAATACACTTTTTGATCGGCGCGGTGTGCATGCTGCTCAGCGTGATCATTGCCTACAAGGTGTTGAGCCGGGAAAAAAAAGAAGGTCCGGAACTCGTACATCCAACCTGATCTCCGGTCTGCCTCTAATGGTCAGGTCAATAGCTTTTCCATCTGATACCAACTTTTCCACGCCGCGTAAATTAAAGTGGATTGCTCTATTTTTGAATTTTACACGGTCGCCTATCCCTATCGTCGGCCCGAAATTGAAAACAAATGACAAGATCTGACAGACAAGCTACGCTGGTTATCCTGGGCCTTTCTTTTTTTCTTATTGGACCTGGCATGGGGGCCGCTCTTTTCGCACAGGCAGGGCAGGCTGCTTCAGCGGCTTTGAAAAGAGAAGAAAGGCTGGCTGAGTGGTACAATGCCGATTCAAAAGGCGGGCTTTTCGTTCATTGGGGGCTTGGGACAGGCAAGGCTCCGGGCAGCCTGATGTATCCGACTGTAAAAGCCTTTGAAGAGGCCACGGCTGCCGCCCACTGGTCGCCTCAGCCTATGGTGGATGCAGCGGTAAAGCTGCATTGCAAATATATCGTGTGGGCTACTATGCATGTCGAACATGGCCTTATCCGTACCTGGAAATCGAAAATTCCGGGTACTCCGGTCACGCAAAGAGACTATTTGGGTGAGCTTTGCCAGGCGGCGGCAGCAAAGGGGATCAGGATCGTTGTCTATATATCAGGGGATGCTGCTCTGCAGAAGGCGGATGTAAAGTCCTTTATTGACGGAGCAGCTTATGCGACCTATAAAAAACTGAACATCGATATTAAGAATAAGAATAGCGATTGGGTCCGGTATTTTGTAAAAGATGTTATGTTGGAGATGATGGACAATTATCCCAACGTCATTGGGTTTTGGTGTGACGGATGGAACCTGCGATCGGCAGATACGGCCACCCTGGCTGCCGTCCATGCAAAAAATCCGCACTATTTGATATTCCGGAATGAATACAGCAATCATCCTACTTATAATGACGAGGATGTAATGGGTGTCGAGCCTTTCGCCAAGATCCTTTCTCCGGCCTTTGACAAGGCAAGCGCTATGTATGTGCCATCGGGGAATGGGGTAGAGGGTTCTTTTCTGATCAGTGCGGAATGGTGGCATACGGGTAAGGATTATAGCGCTGACCCGAAATGGTGTGTTAAAATGGCTGCGTCTGCATTGGGAGGCAATGCCATTCCCTGTTATGCGGAAGGGCCTTCTATCAGCGGGGCTTTTGTTCCTACCGTGAATGCCACGAATGATGTTATGAAAAAATTCTTTGATTATGCGTCTGCCGCTATTAATAATGTATGGGGGGGAGGGTATTCTCACGGAGGGTTTAAACCGGGAACTATCGGAGATGGGGCTTATGTCGCCACTACGATGAACAAGGATGGAAATACGCACTATATCCATGTGCTGAAGATGCCGGTCACTCATCCGGATCAGCTGCTGATGCCTGCGCTGGGTTATAAGATAACAGGGGTGAGGCTGCCTGGTTCAGCTGATAAAGGCCTGACTTATTCCTATATGGGGGATAATGTTATGATCCGCCTGGATTCCAGGTCTGCCTTCGATACTTATGGCGATGAGATCATTGAAGTAACTACCGCCGGTAAGCCGGATCTTCTTTCGCGCACCGGATGGAGGATCACCGCGAGTAATGTGGACAGCAGTCATCCGGCTGCCAATGCGACAGATCCGGTATTCGATACGTATTATTCTTCGAAAAGTGGGGCAGCCATGCCGGTGGAGCTGACTATCGACATGGGCGGGGACAATGATATTTATGGGATAAATCTGAGTCAGTATGAGGGACGGGCGTTGACGACGGCGAGGTATTATCCGGACAATGAGGGGACGAGGATCAAAGATTACGCGATTTATACCAGTTCTGATGGGGTAAGCTGGGCGGCGCCTTTGGTTTCGGGGGTGTTGGCCAATGAGCGGGGAGTGCAGGAGATACCGGTTCCGCAGGGTACGGGGCGTAGACGTTATTTGAAGCTGAAGATTCTTAGCAATTATAAGGGTAACGGGGTGGTGCAGATTACTGATCTTGAGCTCTTAAAGAAGTAGGGCGAATGCTTTTGAAAGCAGCAGCCTTCCCTGAATATGGAGGGTGTTCTTGATATATTGCGGGTGAGGGATTGGGATAGTTGTGTAAAAAGATCTATATTATGTTATATAGATTATGAATAAACAGCTTTTTTTATCGTTCATGCCGGCAACAATTTGCTGCCTGTTATTTACCATGTGTTCTTTTTCTCAAAATGTGCTCCCGCCCAATCAACCTGAGCAGGATGCCTGTAACGCTCTTCAGTTGTGTGGCAGCCTGTTTTCTTCGCCTTATAGTTACCAGGGCGCCGGACCAACGGTCGATATAAAAACTACTCCCTGCGGTCAGGGAGAAATCAATTCGGTGTGGATAAAGCTTACCATAACCGGCGGAGGCGCTGTTGTATTCAGCCTTATTCCAAAAGATCCCGTTGATGACTATGATTTTGCCGTTTTTGACGTTACCGATGCCGACTGCAGCAATTTGTCCCCGGCCAATGTAGTTCGCTGCAATTTCAACAACAACTTTCCGGGCAGCAATCTAAATGGAATTGTAGGGCTGAGCCTGAATGGCGCCGAAACTTCTGTTCCTACGGGTTACACGGGCAACTCCTTTTGTAAATACATAGATGCGCTTGCCGGCCAAACGTATCTTATAATGATCAATAATTTCGGCAATGACAATTCCGCGAGCGTCAGCGCGGGCTTTACCATCGACTTTTCCGGTTCTACGGCTACGTTTGGAAATAGCCCGCTGCCGGCATTGGGAAGTACGCTTAAGCAATGCAGCGATACTTCTGTCACCGTCGAATTGACCACGCCGGTATCCTGCAGCTCTATTGCAGCAGATGGCAGTGATTTTTACATTACCCCCTTTGTCGCTATTGGCAGCGCTACCGGAACGAATTGTATCAATGGCAACGGATATACAAAGGAGGTCACCATTAATTTCTCCGGTCATGCGCCGATCGGTAACTACGTGCTGTACGCCCGTGAAGGCACTGATATGAATACATTAACGGACTTTTGCAATAACTCCATGCTGTTACCCGCATCATTGCCCTTTATCATTCCGCGCCCGGTTCCGGCTAATTTTCTACCGGCTGATACGGTAAAATGTTTTTATAGTACGATACCGGTAGGTCCTATAAATGAATTTGTAAATTATCAGTGGAGCACGGGTGAGACGACACCTGTTATAAGGGTAATGAACGCCGGCATTTATACCCTTATGGCAACAGATGTCAATGGCTGCATAGGAATGGATTCCATCATCATCAAGGATTCGGCCTGTCCGCAGTATCTCTATCTGCCAACGGCATTTACTCCGAATGCAGATGGCAGGAACGATCTTTTCAGGCCCAAATTTGCAGGAGCGACTGTTTATTTCAAATTTACCATTTACGACCGGTGGGGAAAACGGGTTTTTGAAAGCAGCGATCCCACGCGGGGATGGGATGGGACGATTGGCGGGAGGCCGCAACCGACAGGGACCTATGTCTGGGTATGTTCGTACCGGTTTTTTAAAAGAACCGAGGAGGTGCAAAAGGGGACTGTTGTGCTGGTACGATGATGAGAGAGGGGCGCTTTTGGAGAAAAGAAAAAATTGTTTTGCTGTTTTATGAAAACATATTAACTTTTCGTTCCGAAACAGATACCTGCGTTTAGTGTATGTTTAACTAACCGTTAGTATTAACCCTTATTCCATTAAAACTCATTCAATGAAACGCCTTTTCCTAATGGCAGCAATCCTTGACTGCTACAATTTGCTTTTACTCAAACGGTTATTCCTGCTTCCGATTCCCAATCACTCGTCTACTCTTCCGTTGCCAATTCCCAAAAGCTGTTACTTCAGAGCTGGCGATTAATCATGGCCAGGGAATGAAAGACGCTGCAGCGTCTGTGGCATTATCACGCCAGGCCATCGCTCATGGTAGCGTATGCTATTGAAAAAAAATTAAATTCATCAAAGCTATAACCTTATGCTAAGATCTCTACTCCTGGTTTTACCCGGGTTTCTCTGCTTATCCATTCAAGCTCAAACGGCAGGCAAGTCAAAGACTTTACCCGAAGTCATTAGCATAGCCATTACCCCGCAAATGAGTCTTACCGGTTACCCGGAGACGGACACCGTGGGGCAGGTACACTATGCAGGTTACCTCAATGCGGCGCAGGATGGCGACAGCCGTGCCATGAATTTCGCAGGCATGGCTAATTTCTATGGTTCGGGCACTTCCATAAACCTGGAAACCGCTAAAGAGTGGTTTTCCAAAGCCGGTCAGGCTGGTTCCGCTTTCGGCTGGATCAATCTCGGTCTTTTGGCTAAGTTCGGTATCGGGCAATCTATTGACTATACCGCTGCCTATAAATATTTCAGCATGGCTGCGGATCTTGGTTCGCCTTGCAGCGACTATATGAAGGGTTATATGTTATACAAAGGGGTGGGTTGTGCGCAGAATTATGTGCTGGCTTATAGCTTGTTCCGGCAAGGCGCTTTGGCGGGTAATACCCCTTGCATGTATTTTTAGGGCTTTGTT
Source organism: Chitinophagales bacterium (assembly GCA_015655015.1). Lineage (GTDB taxonomy): Bacteria > Bacteroidota > Bacteroidia > Chitinophagales > Chitinophagaceae > Puia. Next base: position 14,570 of record JAATFV010000057.1, read on the forward strand.
TGCGCAACGGTTATGGCGTGCCTCAAAACATAGACAGCGCCAGAGTGTGGCTGACGATGGCGGCGCGTAAGGGTTATCAGCTTGCCCGCGAAGAGCTGGGCATGCCTATTCCCGAAAACGATCCGGCTGCGGCTGCCCTGGTTAAAAACGTTCAATTGTTCCAGAATGCCGCACTTCCTGTAGGGGTGAATACTTACCAACAGGTATACAACAAGGTACCTGAAAATGCCATCAGCGGCAGTTATAAGGGCTTTCTGATAAAATATGATTACAGCGGACAGCATATCGTCAGTGCGGGTAGTCTTGCGCTTATTCTGAGCTATGATGCCCAAAGCAAAACGCTTACCGGGGAATGGAATGGCGGGGGAAGCCCGCCTGTTGCCGTCAATGCTGTTTTGAGGGATAGCGGCATCCGTTTTCTTAACACTTCCCAACTATTGACCGATCGGTATCTGCCGGGAAGACAGGGCACTTATACCTTTAAAGACGCCAGGTTGCAGTTGAATGCGAAAGACGACAGTGTTTTTCTCTCCGGAAATGTGGATGTTTATTCCGAACAAATGCAGGAACCCGAAAAACCCATTACCCTTGTCCTGGTGAGAGTGGCTGACAAACCGGTGAAGGCGGCTGATGTGCAAGAGGGTATTCTTCTGAGTGTGTATCCCAATCCTTTTACCGATGTGCTGAATGTGTCTTTTGCTTTGTCCCGGCCCAGGAAAGTCAATACCCTGTTGTATGATATGGAGGGCAGGCTGGTGTACAGCAATCCTGCGGGCGCCTTACAGGCAGGCGCTTACCGGCTGGACCTGCAACCGGGTAGTATAACTCCGGGCGCTTATGTGCTTGTCTTACAATATGACAGCCAAAAGCAGTCGGTGAATGTTATTAAACTTTAACTCCTAACACTTCGTATATGAAACGAGTTTTACTGCTGCTGTTACTGTATATGGGCATCTATCCTTGTCTGAAAAACCATAATCTGTCTTTTTCCTGTACCGGCACCCTGCACGCGCAGGCGATGATGACTGCGATGGATAGTGAAGACCCGGATGATGGGGGAGGTGGGAATGGGGGCTCAGATGGTGGGAGCGGCGGCTCAGGTGGTGGTGGCGGCGGTGGTAATACGCCTCTTCCAACTATCAGTATTTCGATAAATAATCAGAGCGTCAGGCCAGGTGACAATGTTCTGTTAACTGTAACTGCAACCTCGGGTTCCTTCCCTTCTTCCGCAACATTTACTTTTTACGGCTGGATGACAGGGGACCAACCCAATGCCATATCGGATATAAACACAGCAGCCAGCACATTTTCTTTTAGAATACCTGTTTTAGGTACATGCAATTTTAAAGCAAGCATGGCCTACACAAATTCTGATGGAACAACTGGTAGCATATCTTCTAATACCGTGACGATTATTTCACAGTTGTCGTTAACAGATCTAACCACCCTGTTTAGTGCAAATATGAATACTGCATGGGCAAACACATTAGCTAATCCCACCGGGGAGAGAGAAGACGCGTTTTATGCCCTGTTCGATGGAACTACCAGTAGAGTTCAGGAAACAACATTTGTGACCCAGGCATGTCAACCCGGTGAAATAGGGACCAGCTTTACCATATCCTATCCTCCCCCATATGTCGGTCTTTACTTTGCGGTTCCTCCAAATGTGACATGGCCCATATTTATGTTTCATACACACCCGCCGCTCGTAAACTGCATGGGAACTGTGACCAGTACGACGAATCCTGATGGCAGTACAACCTATCATATTTTAAATATCAACAGGCCTGTCGGCCCCAGCACTATAGATAACGCAAATGTTAACGGTAAATTTCCCCATGTTGTGCGTGATTACAGCTCAGGACCTGTTATCGCTCCCCTGCCTGCTTTTGGAAGCCAGCCTGCCAATCCGGGAACACCGTTAAACGCCCCTTTCACAGATTATCCCTATGATGTCAATGCAACACATTATTAACATGCCTGCTTTCCAAAGTATCCGTAGCGCGGATGGAGGATAGTATATTGGTTCAATATAAAAAAATACTAATGAGATTACCTATTCCGATTATTGTGCTGGTGACTGCCTTGACAGGTTACTCCAGGGATGTATCCGGGCAGAGCGCTAAATCACTAATCGATACGATTCCGTTCGATACGGTTATCAGTCATCAATTTGATACTATTCCTCCATCCGGTGGGTACAATGTGGGATATAGTGCGGATACAGCGATGGTACGCTTTTTCCAGCCCTTTTTTATAATGCCTCTCTGCAGGCCCGGAGATACCTTAAATCCAGTTTACCTTCGGTATATCCAGCATGCCTATGATGATATAGCCTACGTTACAGCGAAGATGGAAAATATAATAAAAACTACCGGTTGCATTTTCCGGCCCTTTCCTGTTTATGGTCTTTCGCCCAATGTCACTTTATACAGAAAGGGAGATAACCTGACCGATTTTTTTACCCTTGATACTACAAAAGCTATCTATATAATAACGAAAAATGGCAATCTTTTATCCCTTGTGGAAAAGCATGGTTCAGGCGTAAGCCCTTTATATATAGATTCGGCCACTCATATTTTACCTTATAGATACATCAAAGATTTTTTAGGGCAAACGCCTATAGGGATAACGCCCCACACCCTTTTAACTTCCTATGCTCCCGGTTTGCAGATGAAAATGGGATATGCCCGTAATAACCAGGTGGTAATTGGAAACTATTAACAGGCTCATGACGGCAAAAGCCATTACCGCGGCATGAGCGGTGAATGCCGCCGATTTAGCAGAAGACGGCGCGCTTTCCGAAAGCTTGAACGCACTGCAAGAGCTCCGGCGACCTTTGCGCTCCTATGAAAGTTTTTGGACGAACTATGCAAGGGTATTAGCGCAAAAAAGAGAATACTCCGAAGCGGTGCATGCACTGGATACGACTAAGCAATACACTGCTTCGCCTGCTGTTTATATGCAGTCGGGACATCTAAAGCAGCTGCTTGGCGATGTCAAAGGGGCGGAACGGGAGTACCGTATGGCCGCAATCCTGGAACCTGGCCGCCTGTTGCCAGAATACATGCTGATGAATCTCTTTGTAGAAGCCAAAGATTCTGTTGACGCTGTACAATCGGCAAAGGAGCTGCTTGCCAGGCAACCGAAATTTTCTTCCATGCAGGCCTTGTTATACCGCCAAAGGGCGGATTCTGTTATACGGATATGGGGGGTAACCCGCTAAAAATAAAAGCGGTTCCTTTCTCCCGGGCCAGTCGTAGGTTTCCATGGTAACGAGCGCTTTTGAAATAAACGGGGAGCATTTAGTATATTGCTCCATTAAAACAAACCTCTGAAACCGCCATAAAAAGCGAAAGATGAATATAATTACCCGTCTGTGCAGTGTTGTTCTCCTGGCGCCCTTTTTTTCCTCGGCCCAGGACAAAGTCCCGATTGACGGGCCATATTGTTTTTTTCAGCACGACAGCATGGCTGCCCGGACCCTTTACCGGGAAGACGACCTGGTCACGGCGGGGACGCAATGGTATGTTCCGGGGAAAGGCCCAAACATTTCACTACGGGTGCCGGTGACCGCCGATGCTGCCTTATCTTTTTCTGTCACTCCGGATACGGTGGAGAATATCCCGCCGTTTGTGACGCCGATGCCGGAGAAAGTCCTGGTGCTCTCGGACATCGAAGGAGAGTTTACCGCCGGCCGTCGACTGCTGATCGCGGGCGGCGTGATGGACAGTACCTGCCATTGGACTTTTGGGACCGGTCACCTGGCTGTTGCGGGAGATCTGTTCGACCGGGGAACCGATGTACTGGCGTGGCTATGGTTGTTGTACGACCTGGAACAGCAGGCCAGGGCCGCGGGCGGCGCTGTACACGTGATCCTGGGCAACCATGACATCATGCAGATGAGCGGCGACTTTCGCTACACCGATGCCCGCTACTTCAAACATGCCTGGGTGCTGGGCCGACAGCTGAAAGACCTGTTCGGCGACCAGACGGTATTAGGGCGCTGGCTGCGAACAAAAAATGTCATGGAAAAGATTGGGGATCTTCTGATCCTGCACGGCGGTGTCTCCCCGGAATTGTTGCAGCAGCAGTGGCCGCTCGATTCGGTTAATGTCCTCTGCCGGGCCGGTTACGGCCTGTCGCGCCGGCAAATGCCGGCCGATCGCCAGCTACTTTTTGATGGCCGGTCTCCCTTTTGGTTTCGGGGTTACTTCCTGGACCCGTTGGCAAGTACGGAATTAGTGGATCAGACCCTGGCCTTCTACGGCTGCCGGCATATTATTGTGGGGCATACGATTGTGGATAACATCCAATCCCGTTACCAGGGCAAAGTAATAGCTGTAGATGTCAACGAACACGAAGGGCATCACGACGCGTTGCTCATCGACAAGGGGAACTTCTTTGTGCTCGATGCGGAAGGCCGCCGGCAGCCACTCCTGCCCGGGAGTACTCCGTCCTGACATAAATTTCATATCCAACTATTTCCAAATTATACTAGGTTTGTGGGCGTTTGTCTACCTACCCCAACGATACCGTCCTCTTCCAGGCCTTCCAGCAGGGCCAGTCCGATGCTGTGGAAACGATTTTTGGCCGGTATTTCAAGCCAGTATATATATATGCCGAACGGATCACCGGGGAAAGCCTCGGGACTGAGGATATTGTCGTGGACAGCTTTCAGAAAAGCTGGGAACGCCGTGCGACCTTTCCTACTATCGACGATTTCCGGATCTTCCTGTACCGGATCGTCCGCAATGCCTGCCTGACCAGTAACCTGACCCGGAGCAAGCATGCCGGCGCCCATGCCCAGCTGCATTTCCTGACCGCCCGGGACAGTGAGGAAGACAATGCGGACTCGCGCGAGATCATGCGGGCCGAACTGATGCAGGCGATCTACCAGGAGATCGAGGAGCTGCCTGACCGGTGCCGCACTATCTTCAAGCTGATCTTTTTGCAGGGGCTGTCGACCGACCAGATCGCGGCGCAGCTGGATTTGAATACCCAGACTGTACGTACACAGAAAGCCCGGGCGATCGGGTTGATCCGCACCCGGCTCCTGAAAAAGGGCATGGTCCCGGCCCTGCTCCTCTTATACAGCCTCCTTGAAAAAATATAATTTTTTTTGACCGGCCTTTGGATGAATTCAAAGGTCGATCGTTCCTATAGCAACCAATACCAAAAAAGACGTGCATCCGATCCAACCGATCATTTTACGGTATCTCCGGGACGAGCTCCGGGACGGCGAACAGGCTGAGCTGGACGCCTGGCTGGCCGCGTCGCCGGCGAACCGGGCCTTCCTGGAGGAGTTCGAGGACACGGAACGCGTGGGCAAGGTCCTGGCGCACATGGATAGCCTGCCGGAGAAGGCTGCATGGGAGCGGATGTACGCGTATACCTTGCAGGGGCAGGGAGAGAATAATGACACCATCGGCCCGATCCGTCGATTCAGGAGCCGCTGGACTATAGCCGCTGCCGTTCTGTTATTGCTGGGTACCGGCGCCTGGTGGCTTCTGCATACCCGGCAGCACTTGCAGCCTGTTACGCAAACTGTGCTGGTCCACGACGTAGCTGCGCCGGCCAGGAACCAGGCAACGATCACCCTGGGGAATGGCCAGCGGGTGGCTCTCGACAGCGCCGCCAACGGCGCGCTGGCGCAGCAAAACAATATCCGGGTAGTGAAACAAGCCAACGGCCAGGTAACCTACCAGGCCGCAGTGGGACCGCTCGACCACAGCGTGGTCCTGTACAATACCCTGACCAATCCGCGTGGCAGCCAGGTAGTGTCCCTCACGTTAACGGATGGCACCCGGGTCTGGCTCAATGCCGCTTCTTCGCTTCGTTACCCCGTTGCCTTCACCGGCGCAGACCGTACTGTTCAAATAACCGGCGAAGCCTATTTCGAAGTGGCGACGGACGCGCACCATCCCTTCTATGTACAGAAAGAAAATACCGTAGTGACTGTCCTCGGCACTGCTTTTAATATCAATGCCTATTCCGATGAGCCGGCGATCAGGGTCACTCTCGTGGAAGGAAAGGTCCGCGTAACTGCGGCCAGCCAGAGACACACCCTGCAGCCCGGCCAGCAGGCAACTGTGACTCCGGGGGCGACAGGGATGGAAGTGACTCCTAATGCCGACCTTGACCAGATCCTGGCCTGGAAGAACGGAGCCATCAACTTTAATGGGCTTAGCCTGGAACAAGCCATGAGACAGCTGGAAAGATGGTATGATATCGAAGTAGTGTACGAAAGAGGCGTTCCCGCCGTCCACTTATGGGGAGAATTGGGAAGGAATGTAAGCCTGAACAGCCTGCTAAAAGGCCTGGAGGAATCAAAGCTCCATTTCCGCATAGAGGAGGGCAGACGGCTGGTAGTCTTACCGTAGAAACCGGGTCACCCGATAAAAAACAAAACCGGAAGCGCTGATAACACTTCCGGCGAATGTTAGGGTTGATCCAAAATGGCGACTAAACCGATTTTTTTAACAACCAAAACTGTTTGCAATTTATGCAAAAAACTGCTATTGCCCACCGAAGCTCTTCGGCCGGTAACCGCATCCGCCCTATGGGCCAAACCATGCGCTTTATGAGAATGCTGAGCTTCTTCCTTTTCGCTGCTACCATGGCTGTTTCGGCCCGGCCTGCAGCGCAGACTATTTCTCTTTCCGGGAGGGATCTTTCTTTAAAACAGGTATTTTATTCCATCAAAAAACAAACGGGTTACCTCGTTTTTGCCAACGAGGATCTGCTGGACGCGGCCAAACATGTCTCTCTTTCCGTAAAGAATATGGATCTGACCGATTTCCTGTCGCTGGTGCTCAAAGACCAGCCGCTATCTTACCGCCTCGATGGCAATACCATTTTTATCGCCGAAAAAAAACCTCCCCTGTTTTCTCCACCCGCCAAACCTATCCGGATTCATGTGACGGATTCAGCTGGCCATCCTCTCTCAGGGGCCTCGGTGCTGGTAAAAAACAGCAAGCTTTCAGGAGTGACGAATGGCGAAGGATTGTTTAATGTGAACGTCCGGGAAGGTGATGTGCTTTTGGTCTCTTACATCGGGTACGAGCCAAGAAGTGTTATTATTACTCCTTCTCTGCTCTCCTCCTCCAATCCGCTAACCATAACTTTAAGGCATGCCGCCGCCAGGCTGGGAGATGTGGAAGTAACGGTGAACACCGGTTACCAGGCTGTGCCCCAGGAACGCGCAACCGGCTCCTTTACGCAAATCGATAACAAGCTCTTCAACCGCGCAACCGGAGGAAATGTGCTCGACCGCCTCGAGGGAGTTACGAATGGCCTCCTCTTCACCCGTCGTAATTTAACCAAGGAAAACCTGGACGCCCAGCCTCAGATCCGCATTAACGGGGTAAGCACCATCCTCGGTAATGTCCAGCCCCTGATCATAGTGGACAATTTCCCGTACGACGGCGACCTCAACTCCATTAACCCCAATGATGTGGAAAGCGTCACGGTCCTGCGCGACGCCGCCGCCGCAAGCATCTGGGGCGCAAGGGCCGGTAATGGCGTGATCGTGATCAATACCAAGGTCGGTCAGTACAACCAGCCGGTGCGCATTTCCGTCAACAGCAACGCGATCGTCGAAGATAAGCCGGATCTTTTCTATTCACAGAATTACCTGCCTTCCCCGACTGTAATGAGCATTCAGAAGGATCTCTTTCTGAAAGGCTCCTATATCCAGAACAACCAGATCCGTATCCCTCTATACGCGGAGCTGCTCTACCAACAGAAAAACGGGCAGATCAGCGCCGGTGATTTTACGGCGCAGGAAACCCGGTTCAGCGAGCAGGACATTCGCAGGGACTGGACGAAATACCTCTACCGGACGGGCATTACCCAGCAGAACTCCGTGGGTATCCGCGGCGGCGGCAATAATTACCGGTACACATTCCTGATGGGATACGACAAGATCCGGGAAGCCTATGTCGGCAACGACGGCCACCGCCTGAACCTGAGCCTGCAGAATACGTTCAAAGTAAGGTCCAATCTCGAAGTAACCGGTACGGTATGGTATTCGAAGAGAAACTCGCATAACAACGCTATATTTTCCAGCGTGACCAATGCATATAACGGGGCTGCTCCCGACATCTATGAGAGCCTGGTAGACGCGAACGGTAACCCCAATGCCCTGAACCTGCAGAACTACCGCTACAGTTACCAGGCGAACCTCCCGGGCAGCAGTCCTTCCCTGCACCTGTCGGATTGGCTGTTACGTCCGCTCAATGAGGAGAAGCTAAACAATAATACGACAGACGCCAGTGACTGGCGCCTGAACGGGGGATTGAAATACAGCTTCCTCAAACATTTCAACCTGGATGCCACCTACCAGTATATTCTAAGCCAGTCTTCATCGCAGACCTATCATGACTCTGCCAGCTATTATGTGCACGACCTGGTGAACAGGTTTACCCAGTCCAACGGTACCCGCATTATTCCATTGGGCGGTATCATGGACTATGCGGCGCCCATGCAAACGATCAGCCAGTCGGGCCGGGCGCTGCTCAGCTACTCTCAGCAATTCCATACAGAGCACAGCGTAAACGCCATCGTGGGAACCGAGATCAGCCAGTCCGTCGCCGCCAATAAACCCGGGGTAACGTTATATAACTACAACCCCAAGCTGCTGACGGCTACTTCCTATATGGATTTTTCCACCTATTATCCCGTTCTGCCGATAGGTTCCAGCCGGGTGTCCACCAGTGCAGCAACGGTGCTGACCAGTACGGCCAACAGGAATTTGTCCTATTTCGGAAATGCGAGCTACATCTATAAGGGAAGATATATCCTGAGCGGCAGCCTTCGCTGGGATGGCAGTAATCTGCTGGGCGTAAGCGCCAACCAGCGCGGTACCGCCTTGTGGTCCTCCGGCCTTAGCTGGGACCTTAGCAAGGAATCCTTCTATCACTTCGACAGACAGCTGCCTTACCTCAGACTGCGAGCCACCTACGGAAGCGCCGGCAACATCAACAGAACGCAGACGCACTATCCGACAATCAACTTCGTAACCAGCACGGAGACCGCATTACAGACAGCCAGTCTCACTACGGCCGGTAATCCCAGCCTCCGCTGGGAGCAGGTCAATACGCTTAACTTCGGAACAGACTTCCGCTCTTTCCACAACCGCATCACCGGGAGTATCGAGTTCTATACGAAAGACGCCACACACCTGTTAGGCAGCAACACGGTCGATCCTACGACAGGGGTGCCGCCTACCTTCCTGCTCAATTATGCAGCGTTACGAACCTGGGGCTGGGATATACAGATCAACAGCCGCAACCTGACAATCGGGAAGTTCACCTGGAGCACCTCGTTGCTGTTCAATACCAGCCAGAACAAGGTCACCAGGCTGAAGGTAAATCCGCCGACCGCGGATAACCAGTATCTGACTACTACTATTTACGAACAGGGCTCATCGGTAGATAAGCTGTACGCTCTTCCCTGGTATGGTCTCAATCCCAATGATGGCAGCGTGCTGCTGCACGACAAGACGGGCGCCATTGTAAAAGACTACCAAACCTACTACAACGGTATGCAGAAAAGTACTTTTATAAATGCAGGCTCTACCGTTCCGATCATCACCTCGTCCATGATGAACACTTTTGAATGGAAGGGTATTTCTCTCAGCGCCTTGCTGGTGGGCCGCTTCGATTTTATCTTCCGTCGGAATTCCATG
>JAATFV010000184.1 GCA_015655015.1 Chitinophagales bacterium
GCGGCCTTCATGCTGGAGGGATTGGCATTGTAGGCATCGAGGATGATATGGTTGTTATCCCTGTGAATTAGCTGGGAGCGGCTATTGGAAGGACTGTACGCTTCGATGGACTGGCGAATGAGGTCGTCCGGCACTCCGAAATGTTTGCCCACGGCTACGGCTACCAGCACATTGGGAAGATTGTAGTCTCCCACTAATTGCGTGGATATGATGCCGGTCGATGCGCCCCCGGTGATGCGGACGCGGAGAAAGGACCCGGCTTCTTCCTGGTCGGGGATGCCGGTGATTTCGGCATCGGCGGTACCATAGCGCACGATATGCGGAATGCCTTTGCTCATTTCCCGCAGGTAATCATAATCCCACATAACGAAGGCGGTGCCATTGTTCTCCCTTAAAAAAGTATAGAGCTCTCCTTTCCCTTTCTTCACTCCGTCGGCCCCCCCAAAACCTTCCAAATGGGCTTTTCCTGCATTGGTGATAATGCCATGTGTGGGGAGGGTGTACCGGCAATAACCTTCGATCTCTCTCTGGTGATTGGCGCCCATTTCGATGACGGCGAACTGTGCGTCTTTTTTGACGGACAGCAGGGTGAGGGGCACGCCGATATGGTTGTTGAGGTTGCCCTCCGTGGTATAGGTAATATAGGTCCGGGACAGGACGGCATGGACCAGTTCCTTGGTAGTGGTCTTCCCGTTGCTGCCGGTGATGGCGATGAAAGGGATATCGAACTGCCGGCGGTGGTAGAGAGCCAGGGCCTGTAAGGTCGTTAACACGTCCCCGACCCGGATCAGCCGTTCGGAAAGGGTAGCGGAGGCCTGTTCCGGAGGCGCCTCGTCGATGACGGCATAGGCGGCGCCCTGCTCCAGGGCGGTGAGGGCGAACTGGTTACCGTTGAAATTCGGTCCTTTCAGGGCGAAGAACAAGTCCCCGTCTTTCAGTTTCCGGGTATCGGTCTGTATGGAAGGATGCTGGAGGTAGAGTTGGTATAGGCGCTCTATATTCATAAGCCAAAAATAGGGAAACCCAAATTAATCCAGGCAAGCGTAGCGGGGTGCAATATAAATGCCGGCCTGCCCCTGATTAAATTAAAAAAGCCACCCGGAATTCCAAGTGGCTTTTTTAAAAAGCTTTGTTTATTTCTCCCGGTTACTGTTTGCGGGTATTCTGTCTTCTTGTTTTGTAGTTGATACCAGTCTTGCGGCCATTACCGGCGGGGCTGCCTACGCGGTCCATAGCGCAACGGAACCCGATGGTGCTGTTAGCCTGGTCTTCTTCCAGGAAGCGGCGGGCGCCGGGGCTCAGCCAGTATGCGCGGTCATTCCATGATCCGCCTTTTACCACTCTCGATTTGTTGCTGATCAGGGTGGTCTTGCCGTAACCGTAAGCGATGCCGGCAATGGTGGAGTCACCATCCAGGTAGTTGATAACATCACCTTTCTGGTAGTTACGACGGTTTTTGCTTTCGGAGTCGGTTACATTACGCATCTTGATCCGGCCCAGGCTATCTCTTTCGGCCTTGCCTTCTTTACCCATATCCACTGTTTCGAACTTATTACCGCGATAAGGAGCTACATCATCCACGTCCTGTGTGTTCAGGGGACGATAAACGTCACCTACCCACTCGCTCACATTACCGGACATATTATAAATACCGAAGCCATTGGGGAAGAAAGAGTTAACGGGAGCGGTATACACGGCGTTGTCATTCAGACCACCGGCCACACCCATATTATCTCCGGAGCCACGTTTGAAGTTGGCCATGAAGGTACCCTGCCAGCTGCCGTGACGGGTATCACGGAGGCCGTTTACGTTATTGCTCCAGGAGTATACCTGTTTGTTGGCGATGAGCTCTTCCCCGCGCTTTTTATCATTTTTGCCGGGTAGGGGGTTCTGGTTGATATAACCCAGTGCGGCGTATTCCCATTCCGCTTCTGTCGGCAGGCGGTAGGCCGGCAGCAGGATACCATCTTCGAAGGTCACCTGCGTACGAGGGGTCCCATTGGGGTTCTTAAGCGCATTGCTTTTGGATTTGGCTTGTTTGCCGGGAGTAGGCTGGAATTCGCCCATCAGGTAAGCCTTCGTATTGAAGTTTTCCTGGCCCAGACCCTGTAAGTTCTTTACGGCATTCTGGTTGATAAAACCCTTGTCGAGCAGGGCTTTTTCATTTACCCGGTCGGAGCGCCAGAGGCAAAAGTCATGGGCTTGCTTCCAGGTGACCCCTACTACAGGGTAATAGTTATAAGAAGGATGGCGGAAATAGTATTCTACGAGGGGTTCGTTGTATGCCAGCTCGCTTCTCCAGCAAAGCGTATCGGGTAAGGCGGCATCGCGGACGGCCTTGTATTCGTCGGCATCAAATACGGCGTTAAGCCAGTACAGGTATTCGCGGTAATGGATATTGGCCACTTCGGTCTGGTCAATATAGAAAGAGTTGACGGTCACGCGCCTGGGTATATTATTCCAGTCTCTCATCACGTCTTCCTGAGTAGCCCCCATGGTGAAGGTACCCCCCTGAACAAATACCAATCCCGGACCGGTGCGTTGTTCTTTTTCTTTGGAAACCTGGAAGCCGCCCATTTTCGAGTCGTTGTAATTCCAACCCGTCACGCTGGACTGATCCGGCTTCTTATGACAGGATGCGACCAGGAGGGTAAAGGACGCCAGGATTGCTAGGTTTTTCAGATTCATAGTTAACGCTTTTAGCCGTAATAGTTGTAAACCAGATTAAACGTTGTTTCCAAGTATATATTGTATATAAATACGGGCCTAAGTTATCCACAGTTGCCCGTCCTGCGAAGATAAGATCTAAAACCCTAATTTCATATAAGTAAGTGATTGTATGAGAAGGATTTGGCCATCTGTAGCGGATTTGGGTATCCTGCTGCGGACGGGAGTATTCTGACAGGGTAAAGTTATTCCTGACGGTCGGGGTACAATAAGGGATTTTATGGTTGGCTGCGGGAGGGATAGAGGGGACGATCCGCGGAGCCTTTCATTCTTTTTGGGAACAAGGGCATGGGGGATCCTTATTGCTTTTGGTACGGATATTGACGGCTACCGGCAAGTTTTATCAAATCGGGCTTCAGATAAGCGGGTGAAATCGGCTTCAGGCGGACAATAAATTCAACCGCAAACCGTTCGAGTGAGATTGATCCGGGATGCGGGGATCGGGTTGTGAGAGGGATTGCGAAAAGGGGGGCCATTTATGGTCTCCGGACCTGGCTCACGAACGGTGAAATAACGTTTAAAACATTGATTAATACTAATTTAGCTGCCTATTACCAAAATTTACTTTTCTTAAAAAGATTCGATCTGTGAGCTGACAGCTCATGGTAAGATTCATCCGGGCTGTAAAAAAACATTGGTGGCCGGAGGAAACCAAATTGTCAGAATTTGCGTGATTGTAAAAGAAAATTAAACAAACTCATGAAAAGATTGTACCAGGGTCTAGCTGCTTTTTTAGTGTTATTTTTCGCAGGAATAGAGGTTCTTTTGGCCCAATCGACGGCCGCCCCGATCAATGTGACAACGACAGCGGTGCCTTTTCTTCGGATCTCTCCGGATGCGAGAGCCGGGGGGATGGGAGACCTTGGGGTCGCTACTTCTCCGGATGTCGCTTCTTCTTACTACAACCTTGCTAAAACCCCGTTTGCTAAAAAAGATGTCGGCATCGGGCTGACCTATACTCCCTGGCTCAAGGATCTTGGGCTGAATGATGTATATCTGCTGGCGGCTTCCGGGTATAAGAAGCTGGATGAGAACTCAGCCTTGTCCGCCTCTATCCGGTATTTCAGCCTGGGGGATATCCACTTTACGGATAACAGCGGCAATGATATCGGCAACGGGCATCCCCGTGAGTGGGGCCTTGACCTGGGATATTCCCGAAAGCTGAGCGATAATTTATCCATAGCGCTGGCGGGACGTTATATTTATTCCAACCTGGCGGGAGGATATGCCAGCACCGGCGGCACTACCTACCAGCCCGGCAAGACCTTTGCTGCGGACATTTCTCTTTTTTATCATGGGGTGACGGATGAGAACGGCGGCTGGAATTTTGGTTTGGCCATTTCCAACCTGGGCGGTAAGATCGGGTATACGAATGATGCTACGGCGAAAGATTATATACCTGCGGACTTAGGGCTGGGCGCATCTTACACGGCTGTATTCGATGAGGACAACAAGATAATGTTCGGGCTGGACCTTCACAAATTGCTGGTGCCGTCACCTCCGGTCCTTCATGATAATCCCACACCTGCCGAGGCCACACAGGATTCCATCAATACGGCCAATTATCATAATAAGGGGTTTGTAAGCGGCTGGACCAGCTCATTCAGCGGGCCGGACCAGTTCAAGAGCATTCAGGCTTCGATCGGAGCGGAATACGCTTACCAGGACCAGTTCTTTTTCAGGGCCGGTTATTATTATGAGGACAAGACCAAGGGCGACCGGAAGTATTTCAGCATGGGAGTGGGGCTGAAATATAATGTCATGGGCCTGAACTTCTCTTATATCGTGCCATCGGGCGGCGGGACGAACAGAAATCCTTTGTCGAATACCCTGCGTTTTGGACTGACCTTCGACCTGGACAGCAATTCGGATAATAGCTCGTCGACGACTCCTTGATATTATAGTCGATATTATAGTCGCTGCGCTGCTGCGCCGGCTGAAGCCGTCTAAGCAGCGCCAATGATTTTGCAAGATAAAGAACCCGGGTTTGAGCCCGGGTTCTTTATCTTTGCGGGATGTCATACCGAATCGGGAGCGGAGTCGACTTTCATCAATTAGCCGAAGGGCGCGAGTTATGGCTGGGCGGGGTGCGGATCCCTTCTTCCAGGGGGGGGCTGGGCCACAGCGATGCCGATGTGTTATTACATGCTGTTTGCGATGCCCTGCTGGGGGCGCTGAACCTGGGCGATATCGGGCTTCATTTCCCCAATACGGATCCTGCCTATAAGGATATCGATAGCAAGATCCTGTTACAGAAGACCTATGCCCTGGTGCGGGAGAAATCCTACCGGGTAGTCAATATTGACAGCACGGTCTGTTTGGAGGCGCCTAAGATCATGAAGTATGCGGATGCGATGCGGAGCGCAATGGCCGCCGTCCTGGAGATCCCTGCGGATGATATTTCCATTAAAGCGACTACGACGGAGCAAATGGGCTTTGTCGGAAGGGGTGAGGGGCTGGTTGCTTATGCGACGGTGCTTTTGGAGAGTTTATAGGCAGCTTCCGGGTGACTGGATGAAGTTCCGGTGACTGGATGAAGGTACGGGTGACTGGATGAAGGTACGGTGACTGTTTGTGGGCCGCAGCCGACTGGTTACCGCTTGAAAAAAAGGGCTTGCTGCTGACAGCTTGAACCTTGCGGCTCTGTATCTTCGCGGCATGTCTAAAATCAGCGTGAAAATCATCAATAAGTCCGTCAACGCCCTGCCCGAATATGCCACGGAGGGTTCGGCCGGTATGGATCTTCGGGCCAGCATCACGGAAGCGGTGGTCATGAAGCCCCTGGAACGCCAACTGATACCCACGGGCCTTTTTATCGAGCTGCCGGCCGGTTATGAAGCGCAGGTACGCCCCCGTAGCGGCCTGGCTATCAAGCAGGGGATTACCTGTCTCAATTCTCCGGGTACCGTGGATTCCGATTATCGGGGTGAGATCAAGGTGATCCTGATCAATTTGTCCGGAGAGGAGCAGACCCTGCATCCGGGCGACCGGATCGCACAGATGGTGATCGCGCCGGTGGAGCAGATCCGGTGGGAATCCGTGGATGAGATCAACAGCACGGCCCGTAATACGGGGGGATTTGGACATACGGGGAAGTAGCCTCCCGACTCTCTAAAGGGGAAGTCCCGCCAGCCCCTGAAGGGCGTACCCAATCCTGAGGCGAGCGATGATATAAGATTCCCGGGAACGAATAAAATAAATGAAATGAATGAAAATGCAGATAGAGACGATAAACTGCCAGGCTCTCCTTTCTGGATGCCGGAGGTTAAGCGGATGGGGCGTAACTGGCTGGTGGTGATCGCTGTCATGACTTTACTGACCGGCATACTGGAAGGCTGTCGTTCGGCAAAGAAGATCCAGAAGGTGATGGCTGTGCCCAGCAACAGGACCGACACGGTGATAACAGCTCCTGTCAACCTGCCTGTGGCGCCTGCGGTGGACCGGAAAGCGGATTCCCTGAAGGTGATCCGGCAGACCCTGGGTCAGCTGTCAAAGAACCGGATCGACTTTCAGACTTTTTCTTCTAAAATGAAGGTGCATTATGAGGGCGGCGATGGGAAGGACTACGAGTTCAATGCCGTTATTCATATAAAAAAAGACAGTCTGATCTGGATATCGATCAATGCCGGGCTGGGGATCGAAGCCTTCCGGGTGCTGATCACTCCCGATAGCGTCAAGATCCTGGACAAGCTGAAGAAGGTGGCCCGGCTACGTTCCGTCAGCTTCCTGCAGGAAGAGATCCATCTCCCGATAGATTTCGGGACCCTTCAGGACCTGCTGGTCGGGAACCCGATCTACCTGGACAGCAGTAATATCCTTTTCTACAAGAAAGAGCAGGCAGGCA
>JAATFV010000077.1 GCA_015655015.1 Chitinophagales bacterium
CGGCTGGGCGACTCACCGATTATCGGGGCGGGCCTCTTCGTCGACAACGAGGTCGGCGCCGTCACGGCGACAGGGCAGGGGGAAGACGTCATAAGGATCGCCGGCTCTCATACCGTAGTAGAGCTGATGCGTCACGGAATGACCCCGGAGCAGGCCTGCAGGACGGCCGTGGAAAGGATCATCCGGATCAAAGGGGAAAAGGCAAAGGAGATCCAGGTAGCCTTCATCGCCCTGAACAAAAAAGGAGAGACCGGCTCTTTTGCCATTCAAAAGGGATTCAGCTACGCGCTGAAAAGCAATAAGGAAGAGAAAATGGTGGACGTAAAAAGTTATTACTAGTCCGGAGAATAAAAATACAAAATTCAAAATAAAATGGATCGCAAGCTCGAAATATGCAGTTTTAACCTGACCTCCGCCATAATCGCGCAGCAGGCCGGCGCCCATCGCGTAGAACTCTGCGCCAGCCCCGATGAAGGAGGAACGACCCCCAGCCAGGGAGTGATCCGTGCCGCCCGGGAAAAGTTGCATATTGAATTATACCCGATCATCCGGCCTCGTGGAGGCGACTTTCTCTTCTCTGAAGAGGAGTTTGCCATCATGCTGAAAGAAGTGGAATTTTGTAAACAGGCAGGATGTAATGGCGTGGTGATCGGCCTCCTGAATGCCGACGGCACCATCGATAAAAAAAGATCCGCCCGGCTGGTAGAAGCGGCCTTCCCCCTGGGAGTCACCTTTCACCGGGCCTTTGACTGGGCAATCAATCCATTTGAAGCAATGGAAGAGATCATCAGCATCGGCTGCGAACGCATCCTTACTTCCGGTCAGCGGCCCACCGCCATAGAAGGTGTTACGATGATCAATGAGCTCGTCAGGCAGGCGGACGACCGGATATTTATCATGCCGGGTTCAGGCATCCGGTCCTCCAATATTACGGAGCTGGTACAAAAGACGGATGCCCCCGAATACCACACTTCCGCCCGCATCCTGGTGCCCGGCGCCATGGAATTCATCAATACGGCCATGAACGAAGAACAGCTCGTCACCATGGCGGACAAAGAAGAAATTAAAGCTATAATAGAAAACCTCAGGACACTCGCTGCTGCTGCCAGCGAATAACCTGAGGTTTATACGTATCTGTTTGTTCATTGACCGATCGCATCAGCGATCGGCCAATTGTTATTTATTCAACTTTGGTAATCTTCAGCATATTGGTAGGCAGATGTTTTTCCACCGGCAGACTACCCGTATTCACCACTACATCTCCTGCTTTCAGGAAACCTCTCTCCTTCAGTATCGCAGCCTGATCCTGGATGATGCCGTCCATACTTTCTTCTTCGGCATAATGGAAGGCACGGACACCCCAGCTCAGGCTGAGCTGATTGATCAGGCTTTTTTCCTTGGAGAATATATACAACGGCGCCTTCGGGCGATAGCTGGATAATACGAAAGCCGTGTAGCCACCCTGGGTCATACCGATCAAGGCATCTGCATTGACATCCTGGGCCAGCTTACACGCATTATAACAGATAGCGTCACTGAGGAAGGACGGTGAATGAGGCTGCGGCACCAGGTCTTCCTCCCGGTTGTAAGGATATTCTGTCCTTTCGACTTCCAGGATGATCTTGCGCATCGTCTCTACGACGAGGGCAGGATGCTGTCCGGTAGCTGTTTCAGCGCTGAGCATAACGGCGTCAGCTCCTTCCAGCACGGCATTGGCCACGTCTGTGATCTCGCTGCGGTTAGGCTTTACGCGATCGATCATGCTTTCCATCATCTGGGTAGCCACGATGACAGGCTTGGCGCGGTGGATCGATTTACGGATGATCTCCCGTTGCGCCATCGGTACTTTTTCCACCGGCAATTCCACGCCGAGATCTCCTCGGGCGACCATCACCCCGTCGGATTCAATCACGATATTGCGCAGGTCTTCCAGGGCGGAAGGCATTTCTATCTTGGCAATTACCTTGGTGAGGCTTTTCTTTTCGGCCAAACGGCGTTTGAGGTCTACGATATCTTCCGCTTTACGGACAAAGGATAAAGCCACCCAGTCCAGCTGCTGCTCTATAATAAAAGCCAGGTCGATAATGTCCTTTTCGGTCATGGATGGCAGAGATATCTTCGTATCCGGGAGATTGACCCCTTTCTTGGGCAAGAGGACCCCCCCATAGGTGACGGCCACCTTTACATCGCCATCAGCCGTAATGTTCACTACGACCACTTCCAGCTTACCATCGTCAATCAAAATCTTATTCCCTACTTCGACGTCGAGATGAAGATCGGGATACGAGACATAGATTTTATCTTTTGTACCGATCACCTTCTCTTTCGAGGTGAACGTGAGGATGTCGCCGGGCGCGATCGTCAGGGCTCCGTCCTTTATTTCGCCTACCCGCAGTTTGGGACCCTGCAGGTCACCCAGGATGGAAATATTGTAAGGCTCTTCCACGTTGATCTTCCGGATATGTTCGATGATCTTTGCCTTATCCTCATGGTTGCCATGAGAAAAATTCAGCCGGAACACATTTACACCGGCTTTTACCAGCTCCAGTAATTTCTCGTACGTATCACAAGCCGGTCCTACCGTGGCGACAATCTTCGTTTTATGAAAAGTATGCTGAAGACCTGCCTGCTTATCCATATCCTGGTACAGGTATTTCGATAAATTTTTTGACATGAAACAGTGGGTTTGTTGTTAAGAAGCTAATATTTTTACGATTTTCAACCAATCGTCGCTGATCTTTTGCTTGGCCTTTACAGCTTTTTCAAGAGGCGTATAATGCATTTTATTATTTACGATCCCTACCATCACATTGTGACGGCCTTCCATCAGGCATTCTACGGCTGAATAACCCATCCGGCTGGCAATTACCCGGTCAATACAGCTGGGCGATCCGCCCCGTTGGATATGTCCTAATACACATACCCGGGTATCGGCCAGCGGCAGGCGTTCCTTGATCACCCTGGCTACATCATTCCCTCCGCCGAAATTATCCCCTTCGGCTACCACTACCAGGTTTACCAGCTTCTTACGGCGTTCTTTTTCCTGCAGGGAATTGATCAGCTCTTCAATATCCGTCTTGCGCTCCGGGATGAGAATATGCTCCGCCCCGGTAGCGATCCCGCTATGAAGTGCGATATAACCCGCATCCCGTCCCATCACCTCGATGATAAAAAGGCGGTCATGGGCATCGGCGGTATCCCTGATCTTGTCGATTGCTTCCACAGCCGTATTGACGGCTGTATCAAAACCAATGGTGAAATCCGTTCCGGCAATATCCTTGTCAATAGTGCCGGGTAAGCCGATACAGGGAATATCGAACTCCGCGCTTAATTTATGGGCGCCCCGGAAAGAACCATCTCCCCCGATGACAACCAGGCCGTTAATGCCCAGGTTTTTCAGGTTGGCATGCGCTTTTTTCCGGCCTTCGTGCTCAAAAAACTCTTTGCAGCGGGCTGTCTTGAGGATCGTGCCTCCCCTTTGTATAATATTGGCTACGCTTCTTGAATGCATGGGAACAATGTCATTCTCGATCATTCCGCTATACCCCCGCATGATCCCGAATACTTCCAGTCCATTATAAATACCTGTACGAACAACAGCACGGATGGCTGCATTCATTCCCGGTGCATCGCCGCCGGAAGTGAGTACGCCAATTTTAGTGACCTTGTTTTCCATCAAAAAACTGTTCTTATGGTTTGAATTTTAAAAAAGCTTTAACCAATGGCAAGAATTATTGGAAAATTTCTACCTTACGTTTAAAGAAGTCCCAAAAATAAGGATTTGATTTGATTCGGCAACACTCAGGAGGAATGATGTTGTTTTATTCATGAAATCTGCTCGCATCCATCCGTCCTCATTTATTTCCCTCCTTGTCCCATCCATCGTTCCCGCGGAAGTCTACGTGCGCAGCCCGGCGATTATTTAGCAGTTTAGCCGGTTATTCATCTTCTTTGTATATTAGATATTTTAATGCTTGCACCTGTTTTTAAATTTACAGGCGTACGGATCGTCTCTGCTCTAAAAATCGCAGATATAAGGATTGCGCAGGATCTAAAAAATTTTGAATATGGAGTTTGGCAAGGTGACAAATGTAGAAGATGTGGATTTTTCCCTGCCCCCGGACGACCGGATAACCGATGAACTTTTCAGGAACCTGACGGTCCGGCCCGGGGACCACATAAAATTGCAGGTGGGCTGCACTCAATGGGGAAATAAAGAGTGGATCGGTAAGGTCTATCCCAAAGGAACGAAAGACAAGGATTTTCTGGCGTATTACGTAAAGCAATTTAATTGTATCGAGCTGAATGCGCTGTTCTATAATCTGCAGCCCGGGCCGGTTATCGAAAGATGGGCTTCCCTGGCAGGGGAGGAGTTCCGTTTTTGTCCGAAATTCCTGAACACCATCAGCCATACCAAACAGCTGCAAAATGCCGAACAGGAGACAGCTCTCTTTATCGATCATATGTTTCACTTCGGATCCCGGCTCGGTTACTCCTTCCTCCAATTATCGGATGGTTTCGGCCCGGACAGGGCAACCGTGCTGCAAAATTATGTCCGGCTGCTGCCCCGTGACTTTCGCACCTGCGTAGAGCTGCGCCAGCAAAGCTGGTTTGCTCCCACAAACGCCATCGGCCCATCGGCCTCCGACACCTGGCAGCTTTTCCGCGACCTTGGTATCGGCACCGTCATCACAGACAGCTCCGGCAGAAGGGATTGTGTGCACATGAAACTGACGGCGCCCGTCGCTTTTATCCGTTTCGTAGCGAACAATATGCACCCTACCGACTTTGTCCGCATCGATGCCTGGGCCGACAGACTAAGATCCTGGATTGATAAAGGCCTGCGGGAGATCTACTTCATTGTTCATAGTCACCACGAGCTCCATGCCCCGGAACTGGTACATTATGCCATAACAAAATTCAATGAGAAATGCGGGACCGATCTCAAACCGCCGAAATTGCTGAAGGATGATACGGCAACGAAACTGACCCTGTTTTAGTCTGGGGTATGACTCCTGCCTAATGGGGCAGCCTTTGTTACCTCGCCTATTTCAGGAATTAGGTTTTCCCAGGTCGGCAGGCTTAACAATAGGTAATATAAAATCCGAAAACAAAGTCCCAATGAATTTTTCATGGAGCTTTCCCCGCACCGTTGAATAAGCAAGACCGGTAAGCGTGTTATCCAGGGCAATATCGATTTCGAATTCACCTTCGTTTTTACTGGACAGCTCCTCAATGTTGTCTACCTTAAACAGATGTTCGGTAGTATAAGTGGCGCTTGCTTCCTTTTTGCCTTTCTCATAGGCTTTTAGCTCGACGGTAAAGAGCAGGCGAATGATCTTTTCGCTCAGGCCGATCGTCTTTACAATCTCCATGTTGGATCGGATGGATTCACTACGTTCCCGGGACAAAAGAGTATTTTCAGGGATCAAATAGTTAAAGGCAAGATCCCTGATATGGAGATAGTGAATCTTCCCGACGTCGAATTGATTTTTTTTTGCCATGATAAATTAATAAGCGAATTCACCTACTTCTTTTTCTTCCTTCCGGGTCTGATGTTTTACAGCCGGTAAGGCGGCCAGAAGAATTGCCTTTTTCCTCCTGAACTCAGCAATAGAATAAGGTTGACCGGGTGTTTCGATATGCTCGGCTGTTTGAAATGGCTGATATTCTTCGGTGACAGGTTTTGCATATCTTACCTTTGCCTCTTCCACCGTTAAAATGATATCCTGGCCCAATACCGTCTCCATTTTCGTGATATTTTCCAGACCGATATTATGCAGCCCGCTCAGCCACTTGCTTATTTCGCTGGGCTCCTTTCCCAGGGCATTCGCCAGATCCTTTTGCGAGTTAATGGTCGGATGGCTTTCCAGGATATACCGAACCTGCCTGCTGATATCAAGGTTCTTTTTGACAAACTGCCTGTTCTCCGGCTTTGCCTTTGCCAGCATTTCTGCAAAAATTTTCGATCCCATAGTTATTAATATTTTATGTATAGGTCTTCCTTATTTGTTATTTCCGAACCATCTGCCTCTATTCCAATTTCCATTAGTTGTTTTGTCCAGCTTTGGGCATTATAAAAATGACGGGAGACATTCGGGCAATCCTGAGCGATTTTTGCTGTTTTTATTCCCCCATTAAATAAAATAACTACATTTTTACTCACCCAGTGACAATATAACCTCAAATCGATAGCGGCATCCAAAAACCTTCTCTTTGGCGGCAGCGCAATACAATTCCTCTCCTGTCTGAACAAATCAAAAGCTGCACCTTTCTTATCATTACCTATATTCTCCAGCCAGAATAGCAGATGTTCCAGTTGATTGCCATAAGCTGCTTCCTTTTCTATCCTTCTAAAAAAATCATCCGTCTCCGACAAAATTGCATCCTCGCCTCTCACCGTATAATAAGTCACCGTATCAAAACGGGCAAATTCCTCAATAGTTGCGAATGAATGCACTTTAAAGTTAACATTTTTCCTTTAAGTCCCAAATGTAAACACATTAATTGACTTTTAAATAAACTATCTATCAACAAATAGCCTTTCATCGTCCATTAATTTATTTTAAAGTTAATTCGGTGCCCCTTCCTGACCTGTGCTATTTAATCAATGACAAATGCACCTCCGCCAGCATGCACCGCGCGCTGCCCCCTCCATTAGTCTCGATGGTAGTCAGCGGGACATGAATGATCCGGTTGAAAGCCTTCAGCCTTCTCACCTGTGTGAAAGTGAGCGATTCATAAGCCTGTGAAGACATGACCAGCAGCTTTTCGTTTTTGTCATTATGCACCTGCAGCATATTTCCGGCAAAATGGTTCATTTGCTCCGTAGTAATTTCAATGATCTCCTTCCCCGAACCTTTAATAGTAGCGGCCAGGTGTTTCGTTTCCGCATCATCAGGCAGGGAGTCCAGGCAGACCACGGCATATTTATCCGCGATGCACATCATTACATTGGTATGGTAAATAGGATTTCCATTATCATCCGCCGAGGTAAATACCGCCGGCCGGTATCCCATTTTATCACAGAAGTCCTGCAATACCTTTTTATCTGTACGGGGAGAGAGACAGGCATACGTGATCTTGTTGTCCCGGTCCAATACCATGCTGCCCGTCCCTTCCAGGAACAGCCCTTCTTTTTCATAGGAGCTGAAATCCAGGGTGCTCTTAAAGACGAATTTCCGCCCCAGCTCCTCCAATACGCCGGGCTTGCGTTCCAGCCTGCGGTTGGCGGCATACATCGGGTAAAGACATACCACCCCGTCCTGGTGAAAAGACACCCAGTTATTGGGGAAAATAGAATCCGGGGTATAGGGGACAGGCGTATCATCGATCACCGTGACATCTACTCCATGGTCGCGCAGCACCTTTACAAGCCCTTCGAACTCAGCCAGCGCCTTTTCCTGTGTCATCCCGTCGGATGCCGCGATCTGAAAGGCGTTGTTGATGGCTGTTGCCTCATTGAAGCTGAAATTCACAGGTCGTATCATCAGTAAGTGAGAAGTCGTCTGCATAACTATATCTTTTATATCTTATTTTTTGACTTATTCCAATTCATCCCGGTGTAAAGGCATGCTCATACAGTGAAACCCTCCCCGGGCCCTCGATAGCTCCGCAGAAGGCATCAGGATCAGGGTATTTTCCAGCTCGTCCGGATCGATTGCCCCCTGCTCCATTCCGGCGATCAATTCCTGGGCATGGATCACCGTAAAACCATTTGCGGTGAACGCTTCCACGGTCTTGTCATTACGGTCATACCCCAGGATCACCCCTTCTTTGAGGGCCAGGAGATTACAGGAATCCGTCCATTGCTCCCGGGCGTCAAAAGGGAATTCATTATTCCCGGAATAAATAAACCGTACTTTCTCCGTACACCCCAGGTCATTTTTGCTGATATCGGTCAGCAGGTCTTCCAGGTTATCGAAATATTCAGGATTAGCCGGATCCTTTTTCCTGAACTGTATGATCTTCATCTTATCTTCTTTTTTATTGTTCTCCAGGATCCTCTGGACGGCATCCTCATCCTCATGTTTCATCGCTTTCCTGGAAAAAATTCCCAGCAGGATCCATACATTCCGCTTCACCTGCGTGAAGATGGTATCTATATGCATGTAGTCCCGCTTCTTGGGTATCCGGATAATCGTAATTTTCTTTACGACGTTCTTTTCAAACAATACTTTTATAGCCTGATAAGCCGCTTCCGGAGAAGTACGCTCGCTAACGCCGATCAGCAGATGGTCCTTGCTTACCACCATGACATCTCCTCCTTCCAGGGTCACTTTTTTATCGTCTCCTTCCCGGGGCAGCAAAAAATGATGGTGCGTATCCGATAGCTCGATGATCTTATCCTGGTATGCCGAAAAGAGCGGATGATTGAAGAAGATATACTTGGCCAGCAACGCTTCCCGGGTACGCGCTTTCTTGGCAGGCTTGTTTAATAAGACATGATTATTGATGACAATGCCGATGTCCCGCGTAAAGATAAAATTGGGAATGGGCGCGAACAGCATTTTTTCATCTTTCATCGTGCCGCTGATAAAGGTTTTGGCCAGCTGAACGGGAGACAGTTTCTGCAATTCTCTTTGCGTATCATAAGAACAGGTCTCCAGGGCACAGACAGACGCTACAAGTTTTAACTGGATCTCACGGTCTTCCAGGATATCGGCCAGCAGCCATTGTAATTCCACCACCTTATCCGAACGGAAGAAAAGATCATCACCCGGTTTGTAAAAAGCCCGTTTATTCCTTTCGTCATCGATCTCCTCCAGCTTTCCTTTGATCTTCTCCGGGTCCAGGAAATAGAGCAGGATCTTGGTATAGAAATCATATTCCTTCCGGCGGATCGTGTCCAGGTGTACAATATCCTCAAACAACCAGTCCTGGGCCTTGGAGGGAACTACCTTGCCCAGCCCGCTATCGGGGCTATGCACCAGCAGTCGTCTGAGCCTGCCGATCTCTGAAGAAACGGATACCTGTACTTTATGTGAGGGAAACTTGCCCATAAATAAATATGTTTTTTGGAATACTTTGTAAAGGATTGTACTTAGAAGATTGGTTCAACCGTCGTAAAGACCCGGGCAGAACCGCATAAGAGAGCTAGTCGGGAAGATAATAATTGACAGGCGCCAGCAGTTCAGCGAACCGGCGCATGGGCTTTAATAGTAATAATAAAATATTGTAGTATAGCTCAGTCATATTACCGGGGGTAAAGGTACGTATTTGCCATATAGCGAAGAAATTACAGCAATTCTCTTATAAAAAGACTCTTTCAGCCCCGGAGCCGTTTCGGGCGGCTCATTATTTTATTTTTCCGGCAGTGAACGAATAACGTATAGCTTTTTGTAGGTTTGGGAAAAATAAGGGGATGCAAAAAATTACGGAAGATACGATTGACAGCATTAATGACCGCATTCAGCACATGGATGAAGCCGAGATCGGAAAAGTGTGGGACACCTTCGCCAAAGAGCAGCCTGCCCTGGTAGGATATGTGCTGGGGGAGAGCAGGGAATTACAGGTGCCGGATGCCCGGGAGGACGTAGCGTATATCCTTACTATTATCCTGCTTACCTTCCGGAAATTACAGCCCGTTATCCCCGTCGTCACGGAGGCCGAATTTGAAAAAGCCTTTAATGCCGAATTCGAAGAAATGGAGGAAGTATTCCATGACGGATTCGATGAGACGGACGCCATGACCATCATGGATGCCTTTTGTCAGCCCGACCTCCTCCAGTTTGCAGCCGCTGTCATCTATAGTGAGGGGGATGAAGAAGAGAACAGCAATTTCACGGAAGAAGAGGCTGGACTGTTCATCGTTATCTTTAAGACCGTGATAGGGCTGCTTGACGACAAGGCCGGTTCAGGAGATAATTAGATAATAAATAAACCCCCGGACGGCTCCCTCCCAAAAAAACTACCAACTGTTAGTTTGCTAAACAACTTTCTGCTATTTTTGTGCCTCTAAAACTTACTTGTCATATGCATTTCCAATTGTCAGAAGAACATTTGATGATACAGAAGGCCGCCAGGGATTTCGCCCGCAATGAATGCCTGCCGGGAGTGATCGAAAGGGACGAGCTCCAGAAATTTCCACGGGAACAGGTATTGAAGCTGGCCGAGCTGGGTTTTATGGGGATGATGGTGGATCCCCAATACGGCGGTTCCGGAATGGATACGATAAGTTATGTCCTGGCGATGGAAGAAGTGAGCAAGATCGACGCCAGTGTGAGCGTATGTATGAGCGTCAACAACAGCCTGGTATGCTGGGGCCTGGATAAGTTCGGAACGGAGGCGCAAAAAGAAAAATACCTGACCCCTTTGGCCCAGGGCCGTAAGGACGGAGATCTTTATATCGGAGCTTTCCTGCTCAGTGAGCCGGAGGCAGGCAGCGATGCCACTTCCCAGCGCACCACCGCAGAAGATAAGGGCGACTACTATTTGCTGAATGGCACCAAGAACTGGATCACCAATGGGAACTCCGCCTCCGTCTACCTGGTGATCGCACAAACGGATGTAGCGAAGGGCAGCCATGGGATCAACGCTTTTATCGTGGAAAAGAGCTCCCCCGGTGTCGTGGTAGGAGCGAAGGAGAACAAGCTGGGAATAAGAGGCAGCGATACGCACAGCATCTTATTCAATGATGTAAAAGTGCCAAAGGAGAACAGGATAGGGGAAGACGGCTTCGGCTTTAAATTCGCCATGAAAACCCTGTCGGGAGGCCGTATCGGGATCGCCTCCCAGGCCCTGGGGATCGCCAGCGGCGCTTACGAGCTGGCCCTGAAATACTCGAAGGAAAGAAAAGCTTTCGGAAAAGAGATCATGCAACACCAGGCCATCCAGTTCAAACTGGCGGATATGGCTACCCGTATCGAGGCTTCCCGCCTCCTCTGCCTTCGTGCCGCCTGGGAAAAAGATAATCACCTGGACTTTACCCTCAGCTCCTCCATGGCAAAAGTATTTGCTTCGGAGACCGCCATGTGGACGGCGACCGAAGCGGTGCAGGTCCACGGAGGATACGGTTATGTAAAGGAATATCACGTGGAAAGATTGATGCGGGATGCGAAGATCACCCAGATCTATGAAGGCACCAGCGAAGTGCAGCGCATCGTCATCAGCCGCGCTATCCTGAAAGGGTAGTTCCCGGACGCTCCCCTGCCGGAACGTATATCCCCGTTACGACCGCGACCGGCCAAACGTATACGTGAAATTGATCTTTAATACCCGGGTAATCGGCTTATTGATCGCTTCCTGCATGAACAGGTTCTCCGAATAGGTCTGCACCCGCTCTTTTTCGGTATTCAGGACATCCGACAAACTGATAATAAGGGAAGCCGCTTTGTTTTTCAGCAGGTCTTTTTTAACAGCGATGTCCATACCGCCGGAAGAGAGGGTCTTTCCCTGCGCCATCACCTGCGGCGCGGCATAATTGCCCGTTAGCTGGAAGGTGACGATCTCCCTGATCTTTATGTCCGAGTTAAGCTTGGCAAACCAGCTCAACCCTGAATTGGAAAGGTCCTCCGCCAGGTTATCCGCATTGATGGAAGTCCGGTACAGGTTGAAGTTAGCAGTGGCGCTCCACCATTTCAGGATGGGAAGCTTGAACAGGATCTCCGCCCCATACGTATTGTTGCTGTTGGCATTCATATACGTGCTGAGCAAGGTATCCGTAGCAATAGGCGCCGAATAGTTGGTGATGGCATGCCGGGTGTTCTTTACGAACAAGGTAGTCGTAAGGCTGCTGGTATTGAATAAAGTATTATAAGAGAGCTCGACCAGGTTGGTGTTCTCGGGCTGCAGGTCAGGATTGCCCCGCTGCAGGTTCTGAGGATTGGAATAGTCTGTCCGGGGAGATTTCTGTCCGAAATCAGGCCGGTTGATCCGGCGGGAATAGTTCAGATGCAGCTCGGTATTGTTTCCCAATTTCTCCGTCAGGAACAGGCTGGGGTAAAGGCCCGTAGTATGGAAATTGAAATTCAGGGTCGTGTCGCGCATGAGACCTTTGTAATCATATCGCTCGAACCGGAGACCCGCCATATAGCTGAATTTCCCCAGCTGGTCGCTGTAGCTGGCATAGGCGGCATAGGTATTGTCGTTGTATTGATAATTATAAGAAGCGATGTCGTCATCAATATAATGCTGCGAGCTGCTGTCATAATTCCGCAGGAGGTTGAAGCTATGGTCCTGGTGCAGGGTCGCTTTGATGCCGGTTTCGAACTTTGCCTTTCCATCCCGGAGAGCGTCGGTATAATCGGACTGCAGGGTGATGGTATGCGCACGGACCAGTGCGCTGTATTGTTGCAGAGAAGCGCCGCTTGCCGGGACGCCGGTTTTGTCCAGGTATTGCATATTGTAACTTCCTGATTCGGGACCATAGTAGGCTTCCAGCGCCGCGCTTCCGGTCAGTTTTTCTCCCGCTTTTTTAAAATCGTGGGTATAATCCAGGGTAACATGGGAAAAAGTGAATTTGCGCCCTTCATCCGTGGTCCTGGAACTGCTGGAATCGATATTCCCAGGCGGGTCCTTATAATAGGTTAACTGGCTGGTTGTCGTGGGATGGGAGCCGCCGCCGATATCGCCGGACAGGCTGAATGTGTTATGGTCATCCATGAAGAAGTCGGTTCCCAGCCTAAGCTTATGGAAAGGGCCGGTTGTCTCGTTGCTGCCATATTGGGACAGGGAGGTATGGTCGGTCAGATTGGTACGGGTCATTTCAGTGGTGCCTGCATTGCGGTGGTGGTGCCCCATATAATTCAGCGTGAAGTTCCAGCGCTTTTTATAAGCGTTCAGGTTCAGGAATTCATAATTTTCCCGCAAGCTGCTCCAAGTCCCGGTAATAGAGCCGTTAAGGCCGGGCTTGCGGTTTTTCTTCAGGACGATATTCACGATTCCATTGTTGCCCTGGGCATCATATCGTGCCGATGGATTGGGTATGACCTCGATGCTTTGGATCTGGTCGGCCGGGATCTGGTCGAGGCCAAGGGTCGTCTGTTTGCCATCCAGCAGAATCACGGGAGCGCCATTACGCAGAAGGATATTGCCGCTGGCGCTGACATTGAGCGTGGGCACCTGCCGCAGCGCATCGACAGCCGTTCCTCCTTTGCTGGCCAGGCTCTTATCCACATTAAACACCTTTTTGTCGATCTCCGTCTTAAAAGCGCTCTTATCCGCCGACACTACGACCGCCTGCAATTGCGATGTTTCAGGAACCAGGCTGATAGTACCCAGGTTCAATGGGGACTTGTTGCCTGCCGGGATGGACCTGAAATAAGACTGGTAACCGACAAAGCTGACCCGCAAAATAGCCGATCCGTCGGGAATTCGCACAAGGCTGAACCCTCCGTCTTCCCGGCTTTCCAGCCCGGCCACAATGCTGGAATCTTTTCGCAGCAGGCTAATGGTCGCAAAATGGATAGGCGTTTTATTTTCTTTATCGGTGATTTTTCCTTTAAGGGCCGGGACGATCGCCCTGCTTCCGGCAGCAGGTATTCCTTCCTGGCGGGTTTGTGCAAAACTTAAAAAAGGACTCAGTAAGAGAAGGACAGGTAAAATTTTCATTATGCGATCACTATCAAGCCTTTTTTAACAAATGGCTGCTAATTAATTTATTTCTGGATGCTGCCCGGGCTGCTTAGGACTTCCCCCGCAAATTTAAAAGTATTTAAATCGATTGCAAAAGTAAGAGTAGCCGTCTATATAGATATCTTTGCGTTCAAAATATAATTCAAAATAGAATTGGTATGCCGATAGATGCCGGGAAATATAGAGAGGTCCTGGCTGGACTGGGCGGAAAGGTGAAGCTGGTGGCAGTCTCCAAAACCAAACCCGCCGAAGATATTAAGGAGCTATACGACCTGGGCCAGCGCGATTTCGGGGAGAATTATGTGCAGGAGCTGGTGGACAAGCAGGCAGTCCTTCCTGCGGATATCCGGTGGCATTTTATAGGTCATCTCCAATCCAACAAAGTAAAGTATATCGTCCCCTTCGTTCACCTTATCCATGGAGTGGACAGCCTCCGGTTGCTGAAGGAGATCGATAAGCAGGCGGCGCGCAGCGGAAGAGTGATCACCTGCCTTCTCCAGGTGTTTATCGCCCGGGAGGAAACGAAATTCGGGCTGGACGAACAGGAACTGGCCGAAGTGATGCAGTCGGCCCCCGGATTAAAAAATATCAGTATAGCCGGATTAATGGGAATGGCCTCCTTCACAGAGGATCCCGAAAAAATAAGGAGTGAGTTCCATGCCCTCCGATCCTTATTCGACAAATATTTCCCGTCCGCCGCCGCCCCGGCTACCTCATCCATTCTCTCCATGGGCATGAGCGGGGACTATAAGATCGCCGTGGAAGAAGGTAGCAATATGGTGAGGATCGGAAGCCTGCTGTTTGGGAAAAGAGGCTGACTTGCTTAGAATCTCCTGTTTCGGCCATCTGCTCCTCTTTGGCCGGCTCATGCGTGTGCCCCCTCTTCACTAGTCTTCAAACCTCCTCATGCGCGTGCTGTGCCCTCTGCACCCCTCAAACACTCTTAGGCTCACGTCGTCTCTTTCCCTTCGTAGCCCGCAAACTTTCTCAGGCCCTGCCGTCCTTCACACAGTCCGCAAACCTTTGGTCAGCTCCTCTATAAGCCGTAAATTCGCACGTTCAGCTATATAGCGCACTAATCATTCATTTATGACTGAGATCAAGAAAGAAGAAGAAAAGTCTTTAAATTTTCTGGAAGAGATCGTACAGGCAGACCTGGAAGCAGGTAAGTACAAGTCGATCCTGACAAGATTCCCCCCGGAACCCAATGGCTACCTCCATATCGGCCATTCCAAGTCCATTATCCTGAATTTCGGCCTGGCGCAAAAATACGGAGGCGATACCAACCTCCGTTTTGACGACACCAACCCCGTAACGGAAGACACCGAATACGTGGACAGCATCAAAGAAGATATCAGCTGGCTTGGTTATGAATGGGCCAATGAATTATACGCCTCCGACTATTTCGAACAGATTTACCAGTTCGCCATAAAGCTAATCCGCGACGGCCTGGCCTATGTAGACGACAGCACCAGCGAAGAGATCGCAAAATTAAAAGGCACTCCGACCGAGCCGGGAAAGGCGAGCCCTTACCGGGATCGTTCCATAGAGGATAACCTGCGCCTGTTCGTAGAAATGAGGGCCGGGAAATACAAGGATGGGGAAAAAGTGCTGCGGGCAAAGATGGATATGGCCTCTCCCAATATGCTGATGCGCGACCCCATCATCTACCGGATCAAGCATGCCCATCACCACCGTACAGGCGACAAATGGTGCATCTATCCCATGTACGATTTTGCACACGGCCAGAGCGACTCGATCGAACATATCACCCATTCCGTCTGCACCCTGGAATTTGTCTCGCACCGGCCTTTATACGACTGG
Organism: Chitinophagales bacterium; assembly: GCA_015655015.1. Lineage (GTDB taxonomy): Bacteria > Bacteroidota > Bacteroidia > Chitinophagales > Chitinophagaceae > Puia. Next base: position 15,400 of record JAATFV010000077.1, read on the forward strand.
TTCATTGAAAAGCTGGGCATCTTCCCCTCCCGCCAGTATGAATTCGCCCGGCTTAACCTGACCTATACAGTGATGAGCAAAAGAAAGCTCCTGCAGCTGGTGAATGAAAATTTTGTAACAGGCTGGGATGATCCGCGGATGCCCACTATATCAGGCCTGCGCCGGCGGGGCTATACACCGGAAAGCCTCCATGTCTTTGCCGAAAAAATCGGCGTACAGAAAAGGGACAACCTCATCGACATGTCCCTGCTCGAATTTTGTATCCGGGAGCACCTCAATAAGATTGCGCTCCGGCGTATGGTGGTCTTTGATCCCCTGAAAATAGTCCTGACGAATTATACGGAAGGAGAGGAGTTCCTCCAGAGCGAGAACAACCCTGAAGATCCGGGATCAGGTCACCGGGATATCCCTTTCAGCCGGGAATTAGTTATAGAGAGAGAGGATTTCATGGAAAATCCCCCCAAAAAATTCTTCCGTCTGTCCCCCGGACAGAAAGTACGCCTGAAAAGCGCCTATATCATACAATGCGATGAAGTGATAAAGGATGCCGCCGGTAACATCACCGAGCTGAAATGCTCCTATATTCCCGGCAGCAAGAGCGGGGGCGACCAGTCCAATATAAAGGTGCAGGCCACGATTCACTGGGTGAGCATACCGCATGCCATCACTGCCGAAGTCAGATTATACGACCGGTTGTTCAAAGTGGAAGATCCTGCCAATGAAGAAGGGGATTTTAAAGACTACGTCAACCCGGATTCCTTACAGGTATTACCGGCTGCCTATGCTGAGCCGGCTTTGAAACAGGCAAAATTCACGGAACACTATCAATTCCTTCGCAAAGGCTATTTCATCCTGGATAAGACCAGCTCTGAAGAAAAAATGGTCTTTAACCGGACCGTGACCCTGCGGGATAACTGGGTGAAGGAACAAGGCAAAAAATAATAATTAAAGCTGTGGACCCTATAATTAATTAAAAACTGCGGACCCCGGGCCCGCAGTTTTTAATTGTGCTAGTTCCCTCTGCCTCCACCTCCGCCGCCACGCTGCGGACGATTCTGTTCCATCCAATCCTGGTATTTCTTAAACAAGTCGGCTCCCAATGCAGCCTGGATCCTTTTATTCGCTGCCTCAGTCAACGGGGCCATTTTGGCCATCTTGTCTTCCCGGCTCATGGATTGATCCATGAATATGTCCCGCCTTTTCGACCCTATGTCTTTTGAAATAGCTTTCAGAGAGTCCACCTGAACATGAGTAAGTTTCAGGTCAGTCGTCAACTTCTGCATCATGGCCTCCTGCCTTTGCCTCATAGCGGCCGTATCCATTCTTTGCTGGGCATAGGAGGAAGGCGCGAACGCAAATAGCGCAATGACTACTGCAATACAAGCGATCATTTTTTTACGAACATTCATAAGTATCATTTTAGTGAATAATGAGCACCAAATTTGTGCTAATTGCAGCGATTACAGATTGCTTTTACGTGGGCGGCAAACCACCCGAAAAGGGATCGGTCAATGGATATTTTTTTGCCGTGAATAGCAGGCGGTTATCTGGTACCATTATTGCTCAGAAGAGAATACCCCACACCCGGCTGTATACGCCATTCATTAGTTTTATCTTTTAATATAACCAGCTGTATACCAGCATGAAAGAAATTTTACTTAAAATTATCTGTCATGTATTTATTGAGTATTGACCTATACGAATTCGGACAATTCCTGCAAATACTTTTATGGATCGCACTTCCGATGGTCGTCATCGTACTGCTCGTCACCACTTATCTGCATTACCGGAAAAAAAGCAGACAGCAGCCGGAAGAGGAATTTGCCGCCGGTTATCCGGCGGAGATGAACCTTTCCCCGGAAAAAGGGCTCTCCCCCGAAAACAACGCCAATGCCTACAAAGGCTTACTGTGGATGAAAAATAAATATGAACAATACAGGGAACAGACCGACAATAAATATGAAAAGCTAAAGAATGAACTGGCCCGCTCACAGCAAAAATACCTTGACCTGCTGGCCGAACGGGTAGAACAAAAGACTATTGCCTTACCGACCTCCGGCCCGGCAGCATCTCTCCGGTCGATCGCCCCGGCCGGGGGCGACTTTATAGAGGACCACCTTCCGGATAATGAGGACCACCTTATGGATAATGAGGACCACCTTCCGGATAATCCCGCCATACAGGGCGAAAGCTCTTCTGATGAATCCCCCCTTCAGCCCTCCATCCCGGACCTGGTATTCGAAAAAGAGCGGCAGATTGGCTTTCTTCATGTCGAGCTTGACCAGCGGATAAAGAACTATTATGAATTGGAATACCAGAACAGGGAAGACAAAGCCCGTGCAGAAGAACTGGCAGTTCAGGCAGAAGAGCTGGCTGTACAATATTTGCAGGCGCAACAGCTGCTGGAAGCGCAGCAGGGGAAGATAAATGAGCTGAATGAACGCCTGGGCCACGAAATGAGTAAAGTGGCAGACCTGACCGGTAAACTGGAAAACAACATGCGGCTGCTCCTCCATATTCATCAGGAACTGGATAAATCCTTACACGTACAGCAACCCTGCGGATCATCGCCTGCCCAAAATGAACAGCCGCCTTACAGCCCGTCCTTTCCGCCGGCCAAACAGTCCCATGAGCCCGGCCGCGATCAATTGCCGCCCTTAACAGAAAACACCAGGATAGCAGGCTGGATTGAGAGCGAAGAGGCAGGGGGATAATTTTTTGCATACCTGAGTATTACTATCCCGTATACCTCTCTTTGTATAGTGATATGAAGGATGCGCTGCTTTTTACGCTGTTTTTATTCCTGCCTGGTCCCCGCGGCTCTCATGTCCACGGGGAAACCGGCAACAGTCTCTTCTGCAGGGTGAACGGCTCCTTTCCCGGCTTTTCTACCGGTATGACCGCCCGCGATTCTTCCGGCGGCCCCGGATCTTTGATTGACACCGCATTCTGGCAGGAATATCATGAACCGTATCCCGTTGGGAGGACTCCCGCAGAAAATAATGTACGCAGCATAGCCGTAGACAACCGTTCCACCGTATGGATCGCTACGCAAAAAGGCATCTTCCTGAAAAAAGACGGTCAGTCTGCCTGGTCGCCCTGTTCTTTTCCCGATACGGACAAAGGCGCGGCGTATGCCGTAGCCATAGACGACCAGTCTGTAGTGTGGATGGGCACCTGGAAAGGGCTGTTCTCTTTCCGCAACAACGTGCTGCAATCCATCCCGGGTGTCAGGGGGCCCATATCGGCCATCTGCACTGCCAGGGAAGGTATCTATGCGCTTGGGCCGGAAGGCGTCTGGTTATATGACGGTAAAAAGATCATAAAGAAAAATTATCCGATCGCACGTTCCGTTCGCAGTGTCCTTTCAGACAATAAAGGAGGCATCTGGGTAGCCAGCGATGTTGGCCTTTATCATTGCAGCGGGGAAAGGACAGATTACATTCACCGGGCCGACATATTATTGAGCGCCGCCCTGAAAGGACTTGCCCTGGATACGGATCATAAACTATGGGCGGCCGGGCTTGGAGGCGTCTCCATCCTGAAAGAGGACAAACGGTTTCGCGTCATCCGGCCGGCCGAAGGATGCCCCTCCATCTATACCAGCTGCGTCAGGCGGTCTCCGGACGGGAACATGTGGATAGGTACACAGACCGGCGTGGTGAGATTTTCTACCAATGGAACGCACTCGCTGCGTTTCAGCCGCCGGTGGCTGTTAGATGATCATGTCAACGACATAACTTTCGATCCCGCAGGCAACGCCTGGATCGCCACCGAGCAGGGAGTCAGCGCCCTCAAAAGAAAGAAGATGACCCTGGCCTCCAAGCAGGACTACTTTTACGATGTTTTGATGGAACGGCATATCCGTGCTCCATGGATCGCAGGACAATGCCACCTGGCCATTCCCGGCGACACGAGTTCCTGGATGCCCGAAGACGATGACAACGACGGGGAATACACCGGGAACTACCTGGCGATGGAGTCTTTCCGTTACGCCGCCACGAAGAGTGAAGACGCACGGGAGAAAGCCGGTAAAGCTTTCCGGTTCTTACAAAAATTACAGGAGATCACCGGAGGGGACGGCTATTTCGCCCGTACCATCGTACCGGCGGAGTGGGGCGGACGGGTCCATGATAACAATTGCGTATATACGCCCGAAGACCGTGCGGAAGAAATGGTCAAAGACCCGCGCTTCAAACCCCTGGAAGTCCGCTGGAGAAAGTCCGCAGACGGCAGGTGGCTCTGGAAAGGTGATGCCAGCAGCGATGAATGGTGCGGCCATATGATGGGTTATTATTTCTATTACACGCTGGTCGCCGGTGAGGCGGAGAAAAAGATCGTTCGCGCACACGTGAGCCGGCTCGTGGACCATCTCATCGCCCACAACTTCGACATGATGGATATCGATAGCACCCATACGCATTGGGCCGTATGGTCTCCCTCCTCGCTGAACCATGACCCGGAATGGACACCGGACCGGGGCGAGAACTCCATGGAATTGCTGGCTTTCCTTAAGCTGGCTTACTACATGACGAATGACCCTAAATACCAGCGACACTACCTGCGGCTTATCCACGAAGAACACTATCTCGATAACATGGCCGGGATCCCGGCACAAAATCCCGCCTGGTTTATCTACTACGACGTAACGATGCAGGCCTACCTGTATCCCATTCTGCTGCACTGTGAAAAAGATCCTCATCTGCTGGCCTTTTACCGGCAGCATATGGACAACTGGATGAAGGTGCGAAGGAACGACAAGAACCCGCAGATCAATTTTCTTTATTGCTATGCGCGGGATCTGCAGGTAGAACGGACCTCTTCGGTGGACTTCCTCATAGATACCCCTCTTGACCTGGTAGACTGGACCATCGATCACACGAAAAGAGACGATATCCGGCTGGTCCATGCGCCCGTCCTGGATGACCTCGAAATCAGCGAGCTGCCCCCGGCCAGTATCCGGTCGGTGGTCCGCTGGGATAAGAACCCCTGGGCAGCGGTCAATGGCTCTCCCGATATGGAAAGAGAGCCCGTGTTCTGGCTCTTTCCTTACTGGCTGGGCCGTTACCTGAAAATGATTCAATAATTATTCATTTTACGCATAGTTTGGAAATCGGCCCAACCGGGGAATCGATATCCGTTTTTGGGAAAGGTCATACGAGAGAGGTGACCTATAACATATTGGTATGTAATTGATTACAGACTGGCAAGTCTCTTGCATTTCCAGTACTGTTAATCTATATGTATGAAAACTTTCTACGCGGCGACATGGGCAAGATCGATGAGGAGCAAAGAGCTCGCCCTCTTATTAGCTAGTTTTACGATCCTGTCCGTCGGACGGTCTCAGACCGCCGGCAACTGGAGTTTCACCAATAGCGTTGCCGGCGCCCCCGGCACTTCAATAACGGTGAGCAATTTCACCCTGGGCCCTTCTATTGTTTCCGGCGCCTATAATGGCGGGACAGAATATTTCGGCGAAGGTGGCTGGCCTTCCGGAGCCCTCGATCCGAATGCATACATGCAATTTTCCCTGACCGCTGCAACGGGACACTACCTCGTACTTACTACGATCAACCTGGTACAACGTCATAGCAGTACGGGCACCGCCGCCGGATCTGGCCCCAATAACTGGAGCATCCGGTCCAGCATGGATAATTACGCTACAGACATCACCAGTGGAACAATGACACCCGCTTATGTTACCTATACCGTCAATCTTCCTGCTGCCTTTCAAGCCATCCCCTCCACGGTTACCTTTCGGGTCTATGGTTATAATGCGACGGTCACTTCAGGCGGGATCAACCGGTTCGTCTATGATAATATCAGCGTACTGGGACAGGCTATCTCCGGCGTATTGGCGGAACAATCCATCCGCCTGACCGCAAACACAACAAGCCGGAACAGCATAGCCCTGCAATGGCAGGCCGATGGTTTTACCGCCGGCACTGATCTTACCCTTCAACGCTCCGTCAACGGGTCTGATTTTTTCCCGGTTCATCAGCAAGAACTGGCAGGAAATAATGCTTTTCATTACGAAGATGCCGCTGCTCCGAATGCTGCCACCCTGTTTTACCGGGTAACCGCCAGTGAACCGGACGGAACTTCTTACTATTCTCCCACCATATCCGTACAGCAGGATGTCGTAAAAACAAAGAATGCGCAGATCCGGGCAGTCATTACACAGGGCGCATCCATCAAGACCTTATTGCATATTGAAGAGACAGGGACGTATCAGCTCAGCGTTTGGTCCCAGGACGGAAGGGCGCTGTCAAGGCAAATGGTGCAGGCATCCGCCGGTGATCCGGTGGCGGATATTTCGGTAGGTTCTTATCCTCACGGAATTTATATCCTCACCCTCTCCAAAGATGGACAGAACAGCGCCCGGCAGTTTGTATATTGAGAAAATGGAAAATTCAGGCTCTTTCATGATAACGGCCCACATTTCACGATGAGCCCGGAATTTGGCCGCCTCTTCAAAGAGATTGTAAGTCACATCAACTTCTTCGCCTCATAAGCCAATGCCTCGGATACGACATTCTGCAGAGAAGCCTTGGGGTTTTGCATCAGCAGCTCCAGCAGGCTCTTATTCAGCTCCATTCCACTGGCCTCCCCGGGCAGGAAAGAGGCGACCTGGTTTACGATCAGCAGGTTCTGCTCTTTTAAATTACGCACCGCATCCCAGGCTTCGGCGCTGACATAGATCTGCTGCGTGATATTGTGCTCGAATTCCTGGCGGATGCTATGAGTGAGGAGAGACTGCATCTCCCGGGCGGTAAAGTCCGGCTGGTTGACCCGGCTGATCACGTTGGGCAGGGCGATACGGTCGGTGAGAAGGATCAGTCGTTCATATGCTTGCAGCTGCAGCTGGCGGGTAGAGATGCCGGTGCCGGAAGCCGCTTCCGCCTGCTGGTCTTTTTTCTCTCCTTTTTTGAGCTCCTGTCGTTGTTTCCAGATAAGATAGGCCAGGGCGCCTGCGAGTAGAAGGGCAATGATAATGGCAATGGTGAATTCAGTCGTACCAATGGTCATGGGCGTTTTTTATAATGGGCAAAAGTAGTGAAAAGCTGCAAGCTACATGCTTTTAGCTGCAAGCTAGACGTAATTACCTTCCCTTTTATTGTATCAAAAATACAGCCAGTGCCACTTCGTCCCATCCACCTCATTCCATTCAATCGCAGGCGCCGGCATTTTAATGGTCCGGTTCAGCTTCAGCAGGGTAGTGGAAAGAGGAGACAACCCATCCGCCCGGTAAAGATCGGTGTCCAGCCCAAAATAGAATTGACGGTACCGTTTGTAAGCCGGAACAGGCTTCCCCTTGATCTCCGTAGGATTGGTCACCCCGCCGATCATCCCCTCGGCGCCATAACCGGCAGACAGGTTCAGCCATTTCGGAAATCCGCTGCTCCCGGGTAAAAAAGAGCCGATATTCACCGAGAGCCAGTAGGTCTGCCCATTATAATCCTTCAGCATTCTTTGTGGTAAGTTGTTGCCCAGCTCATTAGGCTGATAATGCGCGAAGAGCGTATGATGATACGAGTATTTAAGACTGATCCGCTGCTGCCCCCACATCAGCTGCTGCCCTTCGAAAAGGAGGCATCCTGCCAGGTTCGCCAGCATATCCCCTTTGGAAAACCCCCATTTCACGGAGTGACCATCCATGATCTCGATCATGCTCATGAATCCAAGGGCCGTCAGCGTGCCGAACAGGGACGCCGCTCCCGATTTGACACCTCCCCAGCGCAGCAGATCGCTCTGGATCGCCGCGATATTATAGGCCGTAGTGGCATGCCCCACTTTGTCCATGTTCAGCCACTCATTGTTGTCATTGAAAAAATGAAAAGGGCTGCGGGGGAATTTCTTATACCAAAGGTAATTGAGCCCGATCGTAACAGCCGTCCCCAGCGCAGCTTCCGCAAAGACGACCCCATTCACACGTCCGGGATTGTATTGCCTGGAAGGCTTGAAGAATTCCTGCGCCGCCGCAGGGGGCGATGACTCCAGTAAAAGGAGGACGCCAATAAGCGGATATAGTTTTCGGAGTGGTTTTTGAAACATGGATTTCCTATAAAAAAAGTCCCGGATGCTTCCGGGACTTCCTTCTTACCTATAAAAGTATAGAATTTTTATTAATCATCCAGTTTAACATTCTCTTCCGTCTCACCCTGGTGCAGCGTATCGACCTTCCGATAGGACCAGAAGAACACCAGCGGGAAGATCAGCAGCGAAAAGATCGTAGCGCAGATCAATCCCCCGATCACCACCCTGGCAAGCGGACGTGAACTTTCCGAACCGATCCCCGTAGAGATCGCTGCCGGCAACAGACCGATCATCGCCATCAGGGCAGTCATGAGCACGGGCCGGATCAGGTCATTCACCCCCAGCTTAATGGAAGTGTACAACGGACTTTCCAGCCCCTTGATCCGCTCCAGGTTGTGCTTGAACGCCGTGATCAGCAACACCCCTTCCAGGATACAGATCCCGAACAGGGCGATAAAGCCGATCCCCGCAGAAATACTGAAATTCGTACCCGTGATCAGCAGGGCGAAAATACCCCCGACAACGGCACAGGGCACATTGAGGAACACCAGCCCGGCATCCTTCAGGTTGCCGAACATAATAAAGAGCAGCAGGAAAATGAGCAGCAGGCTGATCGGCACCACCTGGGCCAACCGCTTGGACGCGCGCTGCTGGTTCTCGAAATCTCCCTGCCACACCATGGAATAACCCTTCTTCAGCTTTACCGCCTGGTCCACTTTTTCCTGCGCCTCTGCAATAGTGCTGCCCATATCCCTTCCTTCGATGGAGAACTTTACGGCGGAATAACGTTGATTATCATCCCGGAAGATCAGGCAGGGGCCCGTCTTCTGCGTAATATCCGCTATCTCGCGGATAGGCACCTTCGATCCGCTCTGGGTCGGCACCAGCAAATTGCCGATATCGCCTTCGGTCCCGCGGAAAGCTTCCGGGAAGCGGATCCGGATATCGAACTTCCTTACCCCTTCATACAGCTGCGTGACAGCCTTACCGCCGATAGCCATTTCGATCACCGCATTGGCGTCGGCCGCCGAGACCCCATACAAGGCCATCCGGCTTTGGTTCAGATCGATATCCAGCTCCGGCTGACCGATATTTTTGATCACGCCCAGATCCGTAATGCCCCGGATGTTCTTCAATACATTGTATACGTTGTTGGACTGACCTTCCATATAATCCAGGGAATCCCCGAAGATCTTCACACAGATGGAGCCCTTCACCCCGGACACCGCCTCTTCCACATTATCCATGATCGGCTGGGAAAAGTTCAGCTCCGCGCCCGGCACCACCGATAACGCCTTCCTCATCTCCTCGATCAGCTCGTCCTTGGAGATCTTAGGCTCCCATTCCTCCATCGGATACAGTGAGACACCGAATTCATTATTATAAAAACCGGCGACATCCGTCCCGTCATCCGGCCGGCCTGTCTGCGACATCACCCGGCGCACCTGCGGGAACCGCATCATGATGGCGCGCATCTGCGCAGCCCTTACCACCGAGGTATCCAGGGAGATACTATAGGGTAGGGTAGCACGCACCCAGATACTGCCCTCATTCAATTCAGGGAGGAACTCCGATCCCAGGAACTTAAAGGAATACAGCCCACCCACGATCACAATGGTAGCCACCAGCAGCGACGCCTTCTTATGATGGAATACAAAGCGGAATCCCTGCATGATCCGGGTCGTAATGAAATGAGTGAAAGGATTGTGTTTTTCCCGCACATTCTTGCGCAGCAATACATTCACCAGCACCGGCACCAGCGTCAACGTAAAGATCAACGCGCCCAGTAAGGCGAATCCCAGCGTATAGGCCAGGGGAGAGAACATCTTCCCTTCCACTTTCTGAAAGGCGAAAATGGGCAGCAGCGCCGTGATAATGATCAGCTTGGTAAAGAAGATCGCTTTACCCAGCTCAGCCCCTTTCCGACGGATGATCCCCAGCTTCGACAGCTTGTTGAAGCGGTCCATGCCGCCTGCTTCCTTCGCCTTATGGTCCAGCAGCACGAACAGTCCTTCCACCATCACCACCGCTCCGTCAATAATGATCCCGAAATCGATCGCCCCCAGGGACAGCAGATTGGCCGACATACCCATGAGGTGGAGACAGATGAACGAGAACAACAAGGACAGCGGAATGATGATCGAGACGATTAAAGTAGTCCTCCAGTTGAACATGAACAGGGACACGATCAGCGTCACCAGCAGGATCCCTTCTATCAGGTTATGCAATACCGTATGCGTAGCGTATTTGATCAGGTCCTCCCGGTTATAGAAGGGTACGATCTTGGTGTCAGGCGGCAGCACCCGGTCATTCAGCTTCTTCACTTTTTCCTTCAGACCCTGGATCACCTCGTCCGGATTCTCTCCCTTCCGCATCAGTACGATGCCTTCCACGGCATCGGGATTATTCCGCAGGGTCCGGTGGCCGGCGCTGTCGATGGCGTCCGTTCTCCCTACCTCTCCCAGCCGGGGCAGATTGGATATTTCCACATCTGCCACATCCTTAACAAGAATAGGAATGCCATTGATATTCTCCACGATGATATTGCGGATCTCATTGATATCGTTCAATAAACCGATCCCCCGGACCACATAGGCCTGAGAATTTTTATTGATGACATCGCCCCCGATATTGATATTGCTCTTGCTGACGGCATTGGACACATCCAGCGGGGTAATGCCAAGGCCGGCCAGCTTTTGAGGGTTCACCCGGATCTCATAGGTCTTCACCATCCCCCCGAAGCTGACAATGTCCGCAATACCGGGCACCGAGCGCAATTCACGGTCCACCACCCAGTCCTGTAAGGTCTTTAATTCCCGGGGATCACGGAACGTGCTTTCCAGCGTATAGCGATATACTTCTCCGGTAGGGCCGGTCGGCGGCTGAACCTGCGGGTTGACATTATCCGGCAGCTCCGCAGTAGGCAGCAGATTATTCACCTGCAGGCGGGCGAAATTGTCCGGAACATCGTCTTCGAAGATCAGCTTTACGACGGAAAGACCAAAAATGCTCGTAGAACGAAGGCTGGTCTTTTTCTGTACCGGGTTCAGGGTGATCTCGATGGGAATGGTGACGAATTTCTCCACCTCCTCCGCACTTCTGCCCGGCCATTGAGTGATGATCGTGATCTCCGTATTGGTGACATCCGGAAAGGCCTCGATCGGCATTTTCTGAAAGGTCATGAAACCGTACACAGCCAGCAGGGCCGTCGCGGAAAAAATGAAATATTTATTCTTTAAGGAAAAGGCCAGAATGCCTTTTAATATCTTGTTCATCAGTTGTTAATTTAGTTGAGCTGACTACTTGAATCCCGTTAACACCAAATAGCTGTTTAGTGTCTGTGAACAGGAACTAGCTATTCAGTTCCTGGTAGATCAGCAGCGCCTGGGATCCGATCACTTTGTCCCCTTCGGAAAGCCCGCTGGAAATATAGGTCTTGTCACCCACCGTGCCCGACACCTGGACAGGCCGTATCGTTATGTCCGAAGGACTCTTGTATACAAGGACATAATACTGGCTGTGATCGAATATCAGCGCCCCATTGGGAACGGTTAACATATGCTTGTTCTCGATATTGTTCAGCATCACGCTGGCAAACATTTCCGGTTTCAGCAGATAACCGGGATTGGGCAGCACGATCCGCACCTTCATCACCTTATTGGTAGGATCGAGCACGTTCATTATTTTATCAACCTTACCTCTGAATACTTTATCAGGATACGACAACGTAGTGACATTGACGCTATCGCCCGGCTTGATCAAAGAAATGCTCGACTCATATACATTCGCGATCACCCATACATTCTTCAGGTCAGAAATAGTGAAAAGATTGCTGCTGTTATCAGGACGGATAGCCATATTATTGGTGGCGATCTTCTCCACGACAAACCCGCTGATGGGCGTCTTCACCTGGTAGGTTCCTTCCTTGCTGCCCCCATTGAGGTTTAAGACCCGCTGGGCCTTCTGAAGACCTGCCAGCGCCTGCTCGTAACCCGCTTCGGCGGAAAGGGAATCCCGGGCGGAAGCAAGCCCGCTCTTATACATATCCTTAGTAGCTTCCAGGTTCTTTTTAGCCACCGAGACATTGGTCTCGGCCGTAACCAGGTCATTGCTGTAACCGGCCATTTCGGAACTCCGGATGATAGCCAGCGTCTGCCCTGCATTCACATAATCGCCCAACATGACTTTTATATCCTGGATATTACCGCTCACCAGCGGGAACAGCTTCACGACATTATCATCATTGAAAGCGATCTTGCCGGTCAGCGTGATGGAATTCACCACTTTTGAATTGACGACGCTATCGATCTCAATGGTCTTTGCCAGGGAATCGGCCAGCACGAATTTTTGCTTCTCGGCCGGCGCTGTTTCAGGAGTGCTCTTACAACCGGATAAAATAACAAACAATAGGACGGAAGACGTTATCATACCATAGGTCGCATATTGTTTAAGAGAATAGCTCATGGTCTTATTTTATTAGTAAAGAAGTTATAGGTGTTTAGTATATAAATGTCTCACTCCCGCTTGCCCCCCTTCAGGAGGCCGGGGGTCAGTTAAAGAAATTAGTGCCGGTATAATAATTGATATCCTCGAAAGCGCTTACCCGGTTGAATTGTATCGTATTCTGCTGCAAGGTATTCTGCTTGTAGGAATCATAGAAATCCAGGAAATCAAGGATGCTGATATTCCTCTTCTGATAATTGATCAGCACCTCATGTAGCAGCCGCTCGAAATCATGATAGAATTTGGGATCGATCGTCTGGTATAACTTGTGCTGGGCAAACGCCTTTTGCAGCGACACCGCCACATTCTCTTCCACCGTAGCCTGCGTGCTCTTTTGAGATGCCGCGGAACTGGCGATCTGCGCCTTTGCAGACTTTATATTACCCTGGTTGCGGTTAAAGAACGGCAGATCGATGGACGCCCCTATGCCGTAATAATTGTAGAGAAAGCTGCCCGCCTCGTCATACCCGAGTGACAGGCTGAGGTCCGGCACGGCCAGGGCCTTCTGGTAATTGTAATTGAGCTGGCTGATAGTGGTGGTGGTACGGGCGATCTGCAGGTCCGTCCGGTTGTGATAAGCCGAATCCATCAGCACAGGAAGGGGATATGCCGCCGGGTCCAGCTTGCCGAGAGCGGCAGAGTCCGTGGCCGGGCTGACATAAAAATTCGGCTTTACCTGCAATACCAGGCGCAATTCACTTTCCACATCGTTGATCTGGTTCAGGAGGTCGCTGTATTCACTTTGAAAGCTATACAGCTGGGCCTTGATCCGGATCACTTCCTTTTCGGCGATATACCCTTTCCCTTCCTGTTGGGCGAAGGCGTCTACCACCTGCTGCAGGGCCCTGATCTCATCATTATAGACACTGGCGGATTGCTGCAGGTAGTAAATATGGAAAAAATCCGTCCGGAGCGTATACTTCAGCGTCCGCAGCAGATCGAAGAACTGATATTCCGTCAGCCTCACATTGGCCTGGGCGATCTGAACCTGCTTATTGCGTTTGCCGGCCAGCAGGATCAGCTGTGAAAGACCTACCGTGGTCTCATCATTAGAGCCCGTAGGGAAGAACTTATTCAGCGTGCCGGAATACAAGGTATGCCCGATGATGAAATTAGGATTGGGCCATAGACGGGCCTGCATGACCAGCGCCTTATTCGCATCGATGTTGTACTTTTGCGCCAGCAGCTGAAAATTACTGTCCAGGAACATTTTCTCCGCTTCCGGTAAGGACAGACGCACGGTATCCTGGTGAGGCTGCGCATCCGCCAATAAACCGACAAAAAACGAACCTAAGATCAGAACGATCCATTTTTTTTGCATAGGTTTTGCGATTGTTTTAGGTGGGCAAAACTATTATATATTAATGTTAATCGCGGGTTAAGCCTTTGTAAACCCATCATTTGCCCTATTTCTTAAATATAGTGAATATTTAACATGCATTAAGGACGACACAGTCGTCATGCCCGAAGGGCAATCATTAGACTCGAAGGCCGAACGGTTCATCTGTTCCGGCATTCGCTGAAAAACGCCGAAGGCGTTTAGGCAAGAATCTAGGCGCTAGGCGTATTGAAACGAAATCCCACCCCATGTATTGTCTCCAGGTTAACTTCCGGATCAGCCTTAAAATATTTCCGCAGCTTCGTAATGAACACATCCATGCTCCTGCCCAGGAAATAATCATCCTTCCCCCAGACATTCAGCAGCACCTCCTCCCTTTTCAGGATCCTGTTCGAATGCTCACAGAGAAATTTCAGCAGATCAGCCTCTTTCTGCGTCAGATTAAAGATCTCTTTATCTATCTTAAGCTTAAGATCCGTATAGGAGAAATTCAGCTTGCCGATCGTGAAAGACAACGCTTTTTCCGAGTGCATCTTACGCGTCCTTCTTAAAAACACCTCCATGCGCATCAGCAGCTCCTGGATGCTGAAAGGCTTCGTCATATAATCGTCAGCCCCGCTCTGGAAACCTTTGATCTTATCCTCCTCCATCGACCGGGCCGTTAGAAATAAGATCGGCACCATATCACTAAGCGAACGTATCTTTTTGGCAACGGCAAACCCATCCTTATTGGGCATCATTACATCCAGCAGGCAAATGTCAAATTCATTCTTATCGAACTTGTCGATAGCAGATTGTCCATCCGGGCAGAGAACGACCTCGTAACCGGCATCCATGAGATTATCCTTGATCACATACCCAAGAGAAAGATCATCTTCCGCCAGCAGGACTTTTACTTTAGGGACTTGTTGCATAGATTGAAAGTGGTTAATTGAGAGGAATAAATAATCTGAACTCCGTACCGATACCCGGCAGGCTATTCACTTTTATCTTACCATTATGCGCATCGATGATGCGTTTGACAAAATTCAGGCCCAGGCCAAACCCTTTTACATTATGAATATCTCCTGTCGGCACCCGGTAGAACTTCTTGAAAATATTCTTGATGTATTTTTTCTCGATGCCAATGCCATTGTCTTTTACAGAAATAAAAAAATCGTCTTCCGCATTGCCCGTCTCCACGACAATATGAGGCTCCGCCGCATACTTCAACGCATTCTCCAGTAAGTTCACCACCGCCAGCTCCAAATGCGCCATATCGCCATGCAGCACCCCGTTGTCCTCATCCATTTTCAATTCCACCTTGGCCCTTTTCTCTTCGATCAACGGCTGCACCTTGTTGAGAGCCTGCTCGATCAGCTGATACGCATCGATATTCTCCTTCCGGATAGCCAGATTCCTTGATTCGGAAGAAGCCGCTTTCAACAGCCGCTCCACCTGGTTTTGCAGATGTTCGGTCTGATTTTTTATAATGGCGGTATACCGTTCCAGGCGATCAGGCTGATGGACAATATTATCCTGCGCCAGCACCCCGGCGGCAATCTTCATGACAGCCAGGGGCGTCTTGAACTCATGGGTGAAATTATTCACAAAATCCTTCTGCACCTCGGCCAGGAATTTTTGCCGGTAAAAATAGAAAAGACTGATAGCCAGCCCGATCAGGGCGATAAAAAGAATAGCGCTGCTGACAATCCAGAAATCCATCTGCTCCAGTATATACTCATGCCGGTGGGGGAAATACAGCAATATATGATCGAACTCCTCCGAGTATACCGGCAGATCCTGGACAGGAGGCTTGCGGCCTGCATACCGGGAGGCCGGAGTCGGAAGGAACGCCTCGTAGACGAACTTTTTCGCTGTGCTGCTATAGGCGCCCAGCTTGCAATCCGTCAGGACCCCGAAATCGGCAAATTCTTCCTGCAGATAAAAGGACAGCGAATCTCTCGGAGGAATGGTATCCGCTTTAAAAAGAAAATAGTTATTGCCGGGATTGTTGATCAGCGTTTGCAGGCTGGTGCCGGGAGCATCGTTCATCTCCAGGTCCTCGAACAATCCCCGGATGCTCTTCACAACATTGATATTGAATTGTCGTTCTTCAAAAGAATAGACCTTTTTAAGCCAGTATAGCTGGACCGTTATGATCACAGCCGCCAGCAAGGCGGCGGAAAGGACAATCCACTTTAAGGTTGATGAACGCATTGATTGCAAAATTGCTGTGCTTTAGGGTTACTAAATTAGGAAAATGGTTAAGTAGTAGTTAAGGGGTATATAAATATCGATATAATTTTAATACACAAGTGGCTGTTAATATATGGTTAATAGATAAAAAAAAGTTTTGGTGACCCTTTTTCATTTAGATAAATTCACATAGAAATTCCTATTTTTTCAACGAAAACACCCGGAACATGAAAAAAATTGTCATTATTGCCAGTCTATTGCTTGCTTTTGCCGGAATTAGCTTCGCCCAGACAACCCCGGCCACGGCCAAAAAGCCTAAAACAGCTAAGACAGCCACCGCCAAACCCGCCGCAACGACTACCACCGCCGCCGGCCCCGCCAAGAAAGATGGCACCCCCGACATGCGCTACAAAGCGAATAAGGACGCTGCCAAGACCCCTCCGGCCCATCTGAAAGCCGACGGCACCCCTGACAAGCGTTTTAAAGAGAACAAGCCTGCAAAGACTAATTGATCGCAGAACAAAACTCACCGTCAGATTATCTGCTGGTATGGATATTGCAATAACAGCAATCTGACTAATACCGCTCAATTTTGTATCAAAAACAATAAACATGAAAAAAGTACTCTTACTGGTCCTGGTTTTATTAGCGATCTCCGGCGTGTCCATGGCCGCACAGCCACACCACCCGGTACATCATCCCGTTCGCCACCATCATCGTCATCATGTGGTGCATCATCACCCCGTTCATCGTCCCATTCACCACTAAGATGATCGTTAAATCATAATATAAAAAAAGGCGCTGAATGCGCCTTTTTTTATATTATGTATAAATGACTTGTTTTATTTGGTCTTGGCCGTCACGGCTGCTTTCGCTTTCTCGCTACTGCCGCCGGTTACGGGTGTCTCTCCTCCCAATGGCCTGCCTTTCGCAAAATCTACCAGGAAAGGCGCCGCCACAAAGATAGAAGAATAAGTACCGGTGATCACCCCGATCAGCATCGCAAAGGCAAAACCGCGTGTCACTTCACCTCCCACTAAAAAGAGGATCAGCAAGGTAAGCAATACCGTGAGAGAGGTCATGATCGTCCGGCTCAGGGTATCATTGACGGACTTATTAATGATCTCCCCATTGGAAGCCCCCTTCATGAGATGACTGTTCTCACGGATCCTGTCGAATACGATCACCGTGTCATTCATGGAGAACCCGATCACCGTCAGCACCGCGGCAATGAAATGCTGGTCCAGCTCCAGCGGGAAAGGCACCACGTCATGCAGGAAGGAGAACACCGCCAGCGTGACGAACACGTCATGCAGCAAGGCAATGATCGTTCCCAGCGAATATCTCCAGTCGCGGAACCGGACGAAAATATAAAGGAAGATAATGATGATCGAGAAAATAATAGCCTTATAAGCCCCTGCCTTAATAGCCGTGGAAATAGTCGGCGTTACTTTTTTGGTCTGCTGCACGAATTTATTGGAGATGAACTCATGAGCGCTGGTCCCCTGCGGCAGAAAAGTCACCAGCCCTCCATACAGCTTATTCAATACGATAGAGTCCGTCGCCTGACCTTCCTGGTGAACCAGGTAATCCGTGGTGATCTCCAGCTGCTCATTGCTGCCATAGGTCTTCACTACAGGCACGGACTCAGGGAAAGTCTTTTTCAGCACTTCGTATACCTCATCGGATTGTGTAGGCTTATGGAAGTTGATCACATAACTGCGTCCTCCCTGGAATTCCACCCCTTCCTTAAAGCCATGGAAGAAAGAACTCACCCCGAGTATCAGCACCACCACAGAAATGCCATAGGCTACCTTCCGGTATTCAATGAACTTGAAGGCGGCATGTTTGAAAATACGGCGGGAGAGGGGAGTGAAATATTTAAAGTGACGGTTCTTATTCGTATAAAAATCCGTGATCAGCCTGGACACCAGGATACCGCAGAACAGGGACAGCAGGATACCCAGGATCTGCGTAGTAGCAAAACCCAGCACAGGTCCCAGCCCGAAGTAGAAGAGGATCAGGGCGGTGAGCAAATTGGTCACGTGCGCATCCAGCACGGGCGCCAGCGAACGTTTGTACCCATCGCTCACGGCAAGCTGATAGCTCTTGCCCCGGGTCAGCTCTTCCTTGATACGTTCGAAGATGATCACATTGGTATCCACCGCCATGCCGATCGTCAGCACGAGGGCCGCAATACCGGGCGCCGTCAGGGTGGCATGCAGCGCGCTGAGGACGCCGATGGTGAACAGCAGGTTCAGGATCAGGGCCACATTGGCTACCCAGCCGGCTGTATTATAATAGATCAGCATCAGGGTGAAGATCACCAGGAAGGAGATGATGAAGGCCATCATACCGCCATGTACGGCTTCCTTACCCAGCGTAGGTCCTACGACCTGGTCCTGCACGATCTTCGCGGGAGCTTCCAGCTTACCGGATTTCAGGATATTCGCCAGATCCTGCGCCTCCTGGATGCTCTGGTTGGAATTACGGCCCCTTCCCATCGTGATCCGGGACTGACCGCCGGTGATCGGCTCATTGACAAATGGAGCGGAATAGACGATCTCATCCAGCACGATAGCAATAGGCTTGCCGGTATTTTTAGTCGTCATGGTAGCCCAATCCTTGGCGCCCTGTTTGGTCATGCTCATTTCCACAATGACCTCGCTGGTAGTAGGATCGAAATCCTGGCTGGCATTCTCGATGGCTTCCCCTTCGATCCTGGCCTTGTCAGAGCCCGGAATGGTCCTTACGGCATATAATTCAAGGGCAGGGATCAGCTTGCCGTTATCGTCGACATCCTGTTTGCCCCAGAGGAATTTCAGGTCCTGCGGGAAATTATTACGTACAATGGGATTGTTCAGGTAGTCATTGATGGTGCCGGTATCTTTCAGGGCCGCCTGGGCGATAGGAGCAGAATAACGGGGCTGGCCTGTCTTCTGGTCCTGCTGCGGCTGCAGGAAATGCAGGATGCGCAGCAATGGATTCTGATTGGGCCCTACGGTGCTGGTATCTTTCTTAGCGCTGTCGGACAAATTCGCGCTGCTGTCGGCCTTCACCCCATTCAGATAATTCTGAAGGGATTTGTCCGCATTCTGGATGGAAGTGATCAATTCCCCGGTATTATATACTTCCCAGAATTGCAGGTTAGCCGTAGACTGCAGGTAACGGCGCACCCTTTCCGGATCCGTAGCGCCTGCCAGCTCGACATTGATAATACCCCTGTTCTCATCCAGGCTGATGCTTGGCTGAGCTACCCCGAACTGGTCGATACGCAGCTGCAGCACCTTAAAGGTCTGTTGCATGGCAGCGCTGGCCTGTTCGTGTAAATAACTGACGACCGCATCGTCGCTGGCGTCGAATTTGATCTTATTACGATTCGCATTGGCGAATAAGGGAGCTAATTTTCCGGTGGGGTTCACTTCCTTATAAGACAGGGCAAAAAGGTCGATGAGATTACTGGAATTGGTGACCTTTTTCTGGTTGGCCAGGTCGATGGCTTTCACCAGCATAGGATCCCGGCGATTATTGGCAAGTCCCTTGATCAGACCGTCCAGCGCCACATCCAGCGTTACGCTCATACCACCCTGCAGATCGAGGCCCAGCAGCAGCTCATTCTCTTTTGATTTCTGGTAAGTAGTTCCCCACCAGGTGATCTTGGTGTCTTTCGTGCTGTCCAGCAGCTTCCGCTTGCGTTCGCGGAAGACCTGGTCCAGCGTATCCTGGTAGAGCGCCTGCGCCTCTTTGTCTCCGGGATGTTTCTGAGCGGCGGCAGGATAGAGACTATTCACATATCTCTTTGCCCTGGCATCAATAGAAGATTCGTGTTTATTGACAAACCAGGTAAAGGATAATTGGTACAAAGAGATAATGATCAATAAAGCAGAAAAAATGCTTACCAGTGCTCTCATTGGAAGTTACGTTTGTTTTTAAAGAACCGCAAACCTACATTAAAATGACCAATAAGCAAATATATTGCTGAATGGCCGGGTAAAATTGCCGAATAAAGCGCCCCCCTCAAAAATTACAAGCCTCGGGAGGATTCAATCCTTCCTTATCCACCCGCAGATCCGCTTTCAGCTTGCCTTTCTTGCTGCTGGCATAAGTTATGATCCATATACTGTCGTAATCCCCATCCTCCCACTTAAGATGCTTGTCTTTCACTCCCAAAGCGGCAGCGATCTCCGGAATATTCTCATGCTCCCAGATCAGCAGCGCCACCCCCGTTCTTTTCAGGACATCCTGGGCCACTCCCGGGGCGTCCGCTACCGCATATTTTGAATTGACAGGCAGATTGTCCTGTACAGCCAGCGGGCTTGCCGTTTGGAACATACGCCCATGCGCCGTACTCTTACCGGAGCCGACCGTCGGCACATACAGACTGCTCAGCCGGCTGAATTTGCCGTTAATGACATGCGGCAACAGCAATGCCCGGTGCAACCCCTTGCAGGATAAATTACCGGTAACATCGTTCTTTTCCCCATGCCGGATGATGACGATCGTCAGGGATTCGGATTGCGAAAAAGCAGCGGATATATAATTAAGGCATACGATAAAGGCAATTATATATTTCATAACATTTTGAAATTTTGTAATAATAAGCATTAAAGCACTTATATAAAAAACTAAAAGAACAGGAATGATCTTTCCCTGGTATACTGGTATAATCCATAAGTATCAACCCATAAGTGTAAACCGTATTGACAAAATCGCAAAAACAACCCCTGTATCTCCTTAAATAATGTAAATTATTTATCTGGAAACTCCCTCGTGTTTAATACCTTTGCGCCGCTCAATTCTCATAAACTATGCAATTATCATCCATTCTTTCCCGGTTCAGCGAGCCGGAAACCCTGAAAATGGCTAAGCTCGGCCGCGAATTAAGAGCAAAAGGCATCGACGTAATTGACCTCAGCCTCGGAGAACCCGATTTCGACACCCCTCAGCATATAAAGGACGCCGCTAAAAAAGCGATCGACGATAACTGGAGCCATTACACCCCCGTATCGGGTTATGCCGACCTCCGCGAAGCCGTCTGCACCAAATTCAAAAGGGATAACAACCTGGATTATAAACCGGAGAATATAGTAGTATCCACCGGCGCCAAACAGAGCCTTGCCAACGTCATCCTCGCCCTGGTAGATGACGGTGAAGAAGTGATCATTCCCACTCCTTACTGGGTAACCTATTCCGAACTGGTAAAAATTGCCCGGGGAAAAGTGGTGGAAGTGCATGCTCCCCTGGAAAGCGGTTTCAAGGTCACCCCGGCCCAGCTGGAAGCCGCCATCACCCCCAAAACCAAAGTATTCCTCTTTTCTTCTCCCTGCAACCCATCCGGAGCAGTATATAATAAGGCGGAGCTGGAAGCCCTGGCCGTCGTATTCCGTAAATATCCCGACATCTTCATCATCTCCGATGAGATCTATGAATATATCAACTTCACCGGCAAACATGAGAGCATAGCCCAGTTCAATGATCTGAAAGACCGAATCATCATCGTCAACGGACTCAGCAAGGGGTTTGCCATGACAGGCTGGCGCCTGGGCTATATTGCCGCACACCCCGATATTGCCAAAGCCTGTGAGAAGCTGCAGGGCCAATTCACCAGCGGCACCAATTCCATCGCACAGAAATCCGCCGTCATAGCCCTGACAGCCGACCTGACCCCTTCTTACGACATGGTAAAGGAATTTACCAGCCGCCGGCAAAAGACCCTGGAGCTGGTCAAAGCGATCCCCGGTTTCAAATGTTTTGAACCGGAAGGCGCCTTCTACATCTTCCCGGACGTATCAGCTTACTTTGGTAAATCCGACGGCGGGCAGGTCATAAAGAATTCGGCAGACTTCAGCATGTACCTGCTGAATACGGCCCATGTCTCTTCCGTAATGGGAGACGCCTTCGGAGAGCTGGCTTGTGTACGTTTCTCCTTTGCCAACAGCATGCCGAATATCGAAAAGGCCTGGGGAAGGATAAAAGAGGCTTTAGCCAAGCTGAAATAAGGCGGGCCTCCTGCATTGCCACCCGCTGAATCAATCCGCCTCCCCGTGTCCCCGACCTATTCCCAGCGGAACACTTTAACGGCGACCAGGCTGATAATGGCGGCCCAGACGAACAACCCCGCCAGCTCGCGGGAGACCTGCCAGATATGCTCGCCCTCAAAAGCGATCTTCCGCAGGCCATCCACAAAAAAGGTCAGCGGCAGGGACCGGCAGAAAGCCTGCAGCCAGGAAGGGTAGTTATCCACCGGGAAAAAAAGTCCGCAAAGCAGGATCTGCGGGAGCGTGATCGTATTGGCCAGGGGCGCCACCGAGCTCTCGCTCTTTACGCTGCCGCTGATGATAAAGCCCATCCCGGTAAAAACAGCAATGCCCGGCACAGAGAGCAGCAGCATCTCAAAAAAGGTCAGCAGGCCGTGGACAAGGGTAAAATGGAAGACATAATAACCGATCGTCACCATAATAATAAAACCAAAGACCTGGAAGAGAAGCCGGCTGAGCAATTCTCCGAAGATAAGCCAGGGACGACGGATAGGAGTGGCGGCAAACCTTTTGAGCACAAGGCCCTGGCGCAGGCTGAACAGCAGGAACGCCGAACCGAAGACTCCCGCCATCAACAGCGAGAATCCCATCTGGCCGGGTAAAATAAAATCGATCGTCCGATAGGCCCTGCCGGGCAGCGTGCTGATCGCCATTTCTGCGACCGCAGGAACGGAAGGCGCGGCTTCTTCATTCAGCCGGTCGATCGATTCTTTGATGACCGATCGGAGCAAAGGCCATTTGTCCGCGGTGGAATTGGAGAGGGTAAGGAGGATCTTATAGTGGGGAAGGATGGCAGCGTGCGTGGGAGCGGAGTCCGGTTGTGCAACGGAAGGTCTGCCGGCGGACGGGCCCAAAGGCATACTGTCTCTGCGGACATGAAGGATCCCGGCGATCCTTCCCTTCTTCAGCGCCGCCAGCATTTCTTCCGGGTCCTTATAATACTGCGGGTGAAGAATGGCGGCAGACAGGATAGCTTTGCCGGCCAGGCTGGCCGTATCAGTAGCGGGGTCTACACCTATATTGATACGAACGGCGGAATTATCCACCATGGCGCCGAATACAACGATAAAGACCAGGGGGAACAGGATGGCGAACACCAGCGAAGTAGGACTGCGCAATTGTGCGATGAGGCTGGCCTTTGTGATAGCCAGCGCACTGCGTAACTGATTGTTTTTATTTGCCATAGACCAGGAAAAAGCTGTTTAAGAAATGAAGTCGGCAACCAGGTTCGGCTCAAAGAATAACAGCCGCACCAGGTTCAAAAATTAGCGCTGCCAACCGGTTTCCCGCTCACAAAATAGCCCTTCCTGCCAGGCTCAGCAAACGCGAATGCAATTCCAGGACCTGGGGAAGCACGGCCCGCTGATCGTCATTGACGATCACGAAGTCGCACAACCTCATTTTTATCTCTTCGTTGATCTGGTTGTTCATACGCTGCAGCACTTGCTCCCGGGAGACCTTATCCCGCTGCATCGTGCGGTTTATCCGTAAAGCAGCAGGAGCATAGACGCCGATCACATAGTCCAGCCCTTTCCCCCCGTTACTCTCGAAGATCAGGGCGGCCTCCCGCAGCGCATAGGGAACGGACAGGGCTTCCTGTTCTGCCATCCATTTGGCGCCCGCCCGTATAGTGGCAGGATGCACCAGCGAATTCAGCAGCTCCAGCTTGTCTTTTTGGGAGAATACCTGTGCGGCCAGCCAGGGGCGGTTGAGCTGCCCGTTGAGATAGGCGTCCGGGCCGAAATGGAGAATGATCTGCTCTTTCAGTCCGGGATCTTCATTCATCACCCGCCTGGCTTCCTGGTCGGCATAGGATACAGGAATGCCCAGCACCTCAAAGATGCCGGCTACCGTGCTCTTGCCCGATCCGATACCGCCTGTCAGTCCGATTCGTAACATAATAAAAAGCAAAACCCGGCAACGACTCCGGCCCCGATCTTTCAAGGCGCTTCGTCAATTGCCGGGCTCCGGGAAATTATTTCTTGTCCGTAGCCGCTGCTGCAGGCTTGTTAATATTCGTTGTCCACTCCATGGAAATGGCGCTCTTCTCGATCTTCAGGTAGCTTCCAGGGCTGGTCTCGATCATGATCGTCCCATCCTAATTTACTTTATTCACCGTCCCGTGAATACCGGCGATCGTCACGATCTTATCTCCCTTTTGCATATCCTCCTGGAATTTCTTGGCCAGCTTGGCTTTCTTGGCTTGAGGACGTATCATGAATAGCCAGAATACCAGGATCATACCTCCTAATAAGATTAAGGAATAGCTATTCCCGGGAGTACCGCCTGCTTGTAATAAAACTACTAACTGAGTCATTGTATTATTGTTTGATTGAAATGATTAGGATTTCTTCTCCACCTGCACGACAAATTGCAGGGAATGGCTTTGGCTGCCCCTGGTATTGGCGGTCACAAACAAGGTCTTGTGATTGATGCCTGTCCGGCCCTCACTGTTGAAGCTGGCCTTCACCTGCCCTTCCGCACCGGGAGCAATGGGCTCCGTGGATTGTTCGGCCACCGTACACCCGCAGCTGGGCTGCACCTTTTCGATCACCAGGGGCCTGGTCCCGGTATTTTTGAAACGGAAAGCGACTTCCAGCTTCTGACCTTCCTCGATCTTGCCAAAGTCCTTCGTGGAATCCAGCCATTGAATAGTGGTAAACTGAGCGGTATCCGTAATGACAGCCGCTGCGGCTGCTCCGCTCTTGTCATTGTTCCTGCAGCCGGCGATAAGGACAACGGCTATAAGACAAGTTATAAAATAACGCATGGATCGGTAATTTTTGCAAACGTACGTCAAATAACCACACATCTGCACTCAGCTGGCCTTAAAATTGACCTTATGCATCTTGTCGTCCCTGACCAGATCCTTGTGAATACTATCCAGGATGCCGTTGACAAACTGGCCGCTTTGGGGAGTGCTGTATTCTTTGGCCAGATCGATGTACTCATTGATAGTGACCTTGGGGGGGATCGTCTCAAAATAAAGGAACTCCGCTACACCCATTTGCATAAGGATCATGTCCAGGGTGGCGATCCGTTCGGCATCCCAGTTCTTCAGCTTCGGCTTGATAAGGTCCATAATGACTTCCTTCTTATCCATGACCGTTTGCAGGAGCCCCCGGGCGTATTCCCATTTATCCTTGCTGATTATTTCCTGGAAATTGATCGACCCGGGCTTGGCAAGATATCCCAGCAGCAGCTGGCTGATCATATCTATATCATCATCCCAGTTCATGAACAGCTCTTCGACATGCGACTCGAATAATTCATTGGGGAGCAGCAGGCTGTTGAAAATGAACTCCAGTATGCCTTTTTCCGATTTTCTATCCCGGCCGGGCTCCGCGATATATTTTTTATACTCATCTGTGGCCACCAGCTCCTGGTAGAGCTTTTTGATCAGCTCCTTGTCCACATGCAGCTGGGGCTTGTCCGAGCCAAGCGCCTTCTGCCAGGATAGATCTTCCAGGATCTTCCACAAAATCTCATTGCCGGCCAGCTTTATATTGACGTTGAGATCCTGTTCGTTGGGCAGATGCTTATTGGAACGGACCATGGAATCCGTCTCCGCGTATCGGGCCACTTCGGTAATAGAGTAAATGAGATAAACTAATAGCTGCCTTGAGTGATCAAAATGCTTTTGTAAGATCCTTACATGTTCTCCCGGCTTTACGGTTTGTTCCTGTGCATCCAGGGTATACAAGGTTTGCATCACTTTTACCCGGATATTTCTTCTACTGATCATTATAATAAGAGCTTAGTTAGCGGCTGCAAATATAAGAATTTACCAATAATCAGGCGAATTTAAGATAAGGCCCCCGTAGCTCAATGAATACCGGGAATTTAATGTAGTGTCCTGCCAGTTCAATGTAGTGTCCTGCCAGTTCAATCTTTTGTGAACTCCGGTGTCCTATCGTTCAACAAAAGAAAATCTTTCGGACAATTCCTGTTTATTTTAAAAAGAACCAAATCTATTGTCACCCTATTGTCGTATCTCTTACTGTCCCCCTAACAAATAATAGTGCGGTAAAATAATAACGCAATCTGGCATAGAGCGCGCAGTAAATGCTTGTGCCTGTTTCATCCGGTAAGATCTAACTAAAAAAATGTAAAAATGAAAATCAACAAAACAATTAAAATCGTATCCGGCAGCCTGCTGGGCCTTGCATTCCTGCTCTTTGCCACCCTGCTCATCCATATTGCCATCATGGTCAAAGGCAGGCCTGCTCCCGCCAATGCAACGATACAAATGGCAAGAGCCGATTTCAGGGAACCCGTGGATTCC
Source organism: Chitinophagales bacterium (assembly GCA_015655015.1). Classification (GTDB taxonomy): domain Bacteria; phylum Bacteroidota; class Bacteroidia; order Chitinophagales; family Chitinophagaceae; genus Puia. The sequence continues at coordinate 41,780 of JAATFV010000077.1, forward strand.
CTCAGCGCCGTCAGGATCCAGGACAAGATTAAAAGCCTC
>JAATFV010000071.1 GCA_015655015.1 Chitinophagales bacterium
CATCGGGGAATGTTTCAACAGCAGCGGCTCCAACAGCGATCTGTTCTTCCTTTCCAGGCTGATCGATAATCTGCCCGGCTCCGCCGCCTTAAAGGGAAGTTTGATCGGCTATTACCTGGATGAAATGGTACGGGGTCAGATAACAGACATGGAGCAGATCTATATAACAGCCCAACGTCTTCAGGCCATGAAGGCTGCACAGATAGGTTCAGCGGAAATGCTTACGATCAGGCAATCCATTCACCAGGAACACCTTAAAAATATCAGCACCCTCGTCCGGAGCGAAAGAAACAAAAAAGTATGGATCGAACCTACCTATTTCTCCAAAGAATTTGGCTTGCAGGGAAGGCTGGACCTTTTATGCATCGATGAAGAGCTGGGCTCAAAAGATATCATCGAGTTAAAAAGCGGTACCCCCACCAATCCCGATCATTTCATTGCCTGGTCCAACCACAAAATGCAAGTCGTCTGTTATGACATGCTGCTGGAAAGCACGTATGGCCCTGACAGGAAAGGATCGAATACGGTCTTTTATTCCAAATGCACGATCTCTCCCTATAGAAATCTCGTCAGTGAATACCGGGAAAAGCAGGAAGCAGTCAGCAGGAGGAATGAAATAGTAGCCAGAATTTACCAATTAGCAGGCAATAATTTCAGCACGCTGGAAAAGATCCGTCAGGACGGTATTCCCGGAATTCCCCGTTTCAGCGAGACTGCGTTGCAGACCTTCCAGCGATCTTACGCCCCTGAACGGATCGCGTCCCAATACTACCAGGAATTAGTCGCTTTCACCTTGCGTGAATTGATCAACGCCAAGGTCGGCGACCTGCTGAAGGAAGATGAACAGGAGCAGCAGAACGGCTTTGCGGGCCTCTGGCTGGATAGCGTGGCCACCAAAGAAAATGATTTCAGGATCCTTTACGATCTGCAGGTAACCGGAATTGACAGGTTACAAGGGAATATCCGCCTGTCCATCCCCGGAGAGCGTACCCACTCTTTCCGAAAGGGAGACCCGGTGATCCTCTATCCTAAAACTAAAACCGAAGGAGGTTATAATGCACTCAACCAATATATCCTCAAAGGCTCGATCCGGGAACTTCATTTAGACCACCTGGTGATAACACTCTCCAATAAACAAACGGATTATAACTATATCGATGAATACGAGAGATGGGCCATCGAGCCCGATCTGTTCGAGCGGAATTACTGGAGCACCGTTTCCTGTTTATTCAACGTGCTGACCTGTTCGGACCGGAAGAAAAAATTACTGTTCGGTCATGAACGACCGGCTTTTGAGGAAGGACGGGTCTATCACAACCAATACCTGACGGATAACCAGAACAAGGTCCTTGAACAGGCATTGAATGCCAAAGATTATTATTTATTACAGGGGCCTCCGGGAACAGGAAAGACCAGCACCTTCCTTGTCAAATATGTGCAGGAACATCTCCAAAGAACACGGGACAAGTTGGTAATACTGGCATTCACCAACAAGGCGGTAGAAAAGATCTGTGAATCCTTCAAAGCGCCCCGCAATGGTAAGCCCATTAAGTACCTCCGGTTCGGGAACCGGCATGTCGCTGATGATGCGCTGTTTATGGAACAGCTGGAAGACGAGGATCCCGACCACTGGAGAATGATCATCGATCGGCACCAGGTCTTTGTCAGCACGGTAGCTACCTTTCAGAACAATCTATTGCTGCTCAAAGAGTTCATCCCTTATAAACAGGTGATCATCGATGAAGCATCACAGCTCACAGAGGCCGCGATCGCCGGCATCCTGGTCCTTTTCGATAAATTCGTGCTGATCGGAGATCACAAGCAATTACCGGCTGTGATAACGCAGGATGATAAAAAATGCCTGACCGCCAATACCTATCTTAACCAGCTTGGAATTAAAGATCTTAAGATCTCCCTGTTCGAAAGGCTCATCCGCAATGCCGAAGACAAGGCGGCCCGCACCGAAGACAAAACGGTAGCCCGGGATTGGGAAAGAACACACGGACAGCTCCAGGTTCATTACCGGATGCACCAGCAGATTGCAGACCAGATCTCTCAACATTATAAGGACAAGCTGATCCCATATAATGACAAACAGACCAACAACGCTCCCGTTTATGATCTGCCAAAAGACCATCTCCTGTTTGGTCTTACTGCCAGCCGGGTCATTTTCATAGAGAGCCCTTCCGAGCCCGTGCTGAAAAAGAACAGAAAGGAAGCTTGCCTCGCGGCGACCATCGCAGACCTTTTGATCCGGGAAGGCAAGGTTGCCCCTCATCAGATCGGGATCATCACTCCTTTCAGAGCCCAGATCGCGGAGATAAAAAAATTCCTGCCAAAAGAGCTGTTACAGAACGAGCAGTTCGTGGTAGATACCGTAGAACGATACCAGGGAGATGAACGGGAGATCATTCTATTTTCCACGACGATCAGCAATCCGGGACAAATTGGGGCAATACAAAGCCTGACGGAAGACGATACAGGCATTGATCCTGCCAATTCCAGCGACGTCAATGACCGCCCCCATCCGACCGGCCACCCGGATCCTACCAATCCAACCGATCGGAAATTGCTGGTAAGCCTGTCGAGAGCCAGCAAACAATTTATCCTCTTGGGCAATTCCCGGGCGTTGAGCGCTTCGGAGACCTATAAGGACTTGATCGAACGGATCAAAGCAGGCGGCGGCTTCCTGAACAGTGATTTTGCTGTGCGGGTATTGAACGAATGACCGCCCTAGAACAGCTCCGTCTGCGGCGGCTTTTCCTTCTCCTCCTCCTTATGCGCCCACTCCATTTCCACGCTCTTGCTGAAATCGAACAGCTTGCTGCCTACAGCCTTCCATCCCATCACTTCCACAAAACCGGCGATCTTGATCTTTTGCGTCTTAGCCTGGGCTCCCCGTCCCGATTTGACAAGAACCACAGGTTCCGGGTGATTGGTGACGATTTCCAGCCGGTTGCCCTCTCCTTCCTTAATGAACAGGAACCTGTTATTTAAAGTGGTCGTTTCTATCTTGAAGCGTTTGACATTGAACTGTAACTTCTCATTATCCAGGTAGACCGCCGTTATGACCTTTTCTGGATTGAATTTCCGGATGTCGACGATCTTTTCTGCATCAAAGCGCTGCGTAAGCTCAGTATCCTTGATTTCATAGCTCCCATCGCCATAAATGACGATGATACGATCTTCGGATTCGAAGCTACCCAGGTATTCCCCCTTTTCTTCAGTATTGAGCCTTCCAAAAGTCGAATCGAACCAGATCTTCCGACCGCTGAGCGTGGATTTACCCGCCTCCTTGAATTTCACGGTGCGGATAGGGTATTTGGTGACCTGGTTGCCCAGGCTGGTGCGGTTCTTGATCTCCAGGGTCTCAAAGTAAAAATCAAATTCCTTAATACGGGCGGAACTATTGGGACTGAGGATGATCTTCACTATCTCCGCTTCCCCATTCGGGTTGGCAGTAAAATAATAGACCTTGCCTTTGTCTTCCGCCTTCGTGAGGTCATATTCTTTGTCACGGGTAATGCCGGTGACATTAAACCGTTTGGCATAACTGATGCCTGTTTTCCCATCGGAATAGATCATATTGTAGGTGGTGCGTTCGTCATTCTTCCGGAACACGGCCACATGCAGAATATCTTTCCCGATAAAGGCCTTGTCCGCTACTTTCACCACTTTCATTTTCCCCCCCTTGGTGAAGGCGATGACATCGTCCAGGTCGGAACAGTCTGCGACAAAATCATCTTTTTTCAGACCAGTGCCGATAAATCCCTCTGCTCTGTTGACATACAGCTTGACGTTGGCGATGGCCACCTGCTGAGCCTGGATAGCTTCGAAGAGTTTGATCTCGGTCTTGCGTTCGCGGCCTTTTCCGTATTTCTTCAGAAGGTTGTCATAATATGCGACGGCGAAATCCACCAGGTTATTCAGGTCATGTTTTACCTGCCGCATGTCCGCCTCCAGCCCCTTGATCTGTGCATTCAGTTCGTCGATGTCGAGACGGTAGATACGACGGACGGGTTTCTCCGTAAGCTTCACGATGTCTTCCCGGTTGATATCTCTTTTCAGCAGCTTGCGGAAGGGCTCGAAAGCCTTGGCGATCGCCAAAAGGACTTTTTCCCAGGTCTCGTGTTTCTTTTCCAGCTCCTTGTAGATCTTTTCTTCAAAGAAGATCTTTTCCAGGGAGGTATAATGCCATTTCTCCTGCAGCTCAGCCAGGCGGATCTCCAGCTCTTTCTTTAGCAGCTCTTTCGTATGGTCAACAGAGAGCGTAAGGAGTTCGCGAACGCCCAGGAACTGAGGTTTTTTATCGGTAATGACGCAGGCATTCGGAGAAATGCTCACCTCGCAGTCCGTAAAGGCATACAGTGCATCAATGGTGATATCGGGAGAAATGCCGGGAGCCAGATCTACCTGTATCTCTACTTCCGCAGCCGTATTATCCGTTACTTTCCGGATCTTGATCTTTCCCTGATCGTTGGCCTTGATGATCGAGTCGATCAGTTGAGTGGTCGTAACGCCATAGGGAACGTCTTTTATCAGCAGGGTCTTTTTGTCGGACTCTTCAATATGTGTACGCACCCGGATTTTTCCGCCCCGTTTACCATCATTATAGTTAGTGCTGTCGATCATACCACCTGTCTGGAAATCGGGGTAGATCTCGAATTTCCTTCCTTTGAGATATTTGATCGCTGCCTCGCAGAGCTCACAAAAATTATGGGGCAGGATCTTGGTTGCCAGCCCGACGGCGATGCCTTCCGCCCCCTGCGCCAGCAGTAAGGGGAATTTCATAGGCAGCGTGACAGGCTCATTCTTGCGGCCGTCGTAGCTCAATTGCCATTCAGTGGTCTTGGCATTAAAAGCCACTTCCAGGGCGAACTTGCTGAGGCGGGCCTCAATATAACGGGCAGCGGCCGCATCATCACCCGTGCGGACATCGCCCCAGTTACCCTGGGTCTCGACAAGCAGGTCCTTTTGTCCCATATTCACCAGGGCTTCGCCAATGCTGGCATCCCCATGGGGGTGATACTGCATGCTCTGCCCGATAATGTTAGCCACCTTATTGAAACGGCCATCATCCATTTCTTTCATGGCATGAAGGATCCGGCGTTGTACCGGCTTCAAACCATCTTCTACTGCAGGAACAGCTCTTTCCAGGATCACATAGGAGGCATAATCCAGGAACCAGGTCTTATACTGCCCGGTGACGCCGGATTCATTTTCGTGAAAATCGTCGGCTATTTTAATTTTGGCCATCTATATTTTTTTATTCAACGATACTTTTATTCTGCGCTTTTATTCTGCGACCGTTTTAGTGCTTTTGCAGAGCCCTTTTTTCTGCTTTTTATCTCTGCTTTAATCAAGCCGGCTCCTTTATCGGGGTGTTGTAAGCGGGCTGACCGTTTCTTCACAGGCTGACCGTTTCTTCATACAATTCCAACGGCTGGCCATTGGGATCGTTGAAAAATACGAATTTCTGCCCCGTAAGCCCGTCGATACGAATATCCTCTGTCTCCACCCCTTTCGCACGTAACTCGGCTACTGCCTCTTCTATATTGTCCACCGCAAAAGCCAGGTGGCGAAGGCCCCTGGCTTCCGGGTAGCTGCCCCGTGGACGGAAGTCCGGGAAAGAGAAGAGCTCGATCTGGTATCTCCCCGCGATCGCCAGGTCCAGCTTATAGGAATCCCTCTCCTTCCGATAGGTTTCCAGGATGATCTCAAACCCCAGCACCGACGTATAAAACGCTTTGCTGACTTCATAGTTGTCCTTATCCGTCAGGATCGCGATATGATGGATAGCTTTGATGTTCATGCTTTTGCCTGCCTCCCGATTTTACCCAGATGAGTGTCCTGGAATCCGCTAAAATATTTCAATCCATACCCCATTCCCCTATCCATGCAGGAATGCCCGAAAAGGATCAGCCCGGCAAACTGGAGATTCGCATAATAGCTGTAGACCCCTGCCAGATACAACACGATGGCAACACCTTTATGATGAACAATGTTATAACAGATCGCCCCTGCCTTATTACCTGCCAGGTATCCCAGCATGCTGAGATCGGGAGCCAGGATCCACACCAGCCACCACCACCAGGCGAAAGGTAAGGGAGCGAACAGGTAAATGCTCAATACGAACATCGCGGCTTCTTCCCATTTTATAAGACTCTTCATGGCAGTATATTGTTTAGGCAGTGAATCCTCCCTATGCGTCCCTTTGGACCGCAGCAACAGCCGACCGGACTAGACGGCCGGCTCCGTTGTCGCAGCCACCGCCGCCCCCTTTCCTTTCACCTCAAAATCCTTCATCCCCTTTAATTCGCCCTGCGCTTCGATATCCCCGGCCGCGATCAGTTGTTTCAGCCTCCAGAGCAGGTAGGCATCCCCTGTCGCCAGCTTGGATTTACTGAGGAACTGATTGATCAGCTTGCTGGTCTTTATCCAATCGCCTGTGATGAACTTCTTCAACTCTTCGTCGTAATAATTATAATCATACTGGGCCAGTTTCTTGCCGCCTTCCAGGATGCGTACCCCTTTTTCCTCGCTGCAAAGCTTGCTCCACTCATCGGGGTCTATTTCAAATTCACTGAGCGTAATAGGGCGAGCCAGTTTCCGGGCCTTTATGAATTCCCTGGCCGGGATCTCGGACAGGTTCACCGGATAAAAAATATGCCCTTTTTCATTAATGAAAGGCAGATTATTAAGATAAAGGATAAAGATCCTTCCCTGAAAATCCTTTAGCTGGCTCATCAGCCAGTAATAACCGCTCACATCATGTTTGTTCTGGGCTGCCCAGATCCAGACGATCTCTTCAGGCTCATTACCCAGCCTTTCCGTTAAAGCAGCCACGGTATCCTTATCATTCTGTACTTCTCCGCTGTCTACTCTTCCATCATAGTCTCCGCCCGCCAAAACCCCGCGCCACCATTCCCTGCGAACCTCCCATCCTTCCGTTGAAAAGATGTCTTTCAGGGGACCTACCGCAAAATCATCTTCTATCGTGATCACGTCGCCCTGAAGAGAGGCATCGAGCTCGAAGGATTTCTTTAGGACTTCTGCATCGTTAGGTTGAAAAACAATATGGATCATACCACTATGAAATTTATTTCTTTTTGGGCTTTTTTACATTTTTTAAGACCTTTTTATTCTCCGTAGCCAAACGCCTCCTTACCTTATTCACATCTTCAGCCGGTGGCAACGCTTCCGGATCAACTCCCCTTTCCTGCAGCATTTTACGTACTGCCTTATTATTATCTACATGTTCTTCTGAAATATGTTTCTGACCTTTCAGATCCTTTTCCACGACATTATGACTCGTCAGCTCTGTCGCAAAATCCTTTGCCTTGATAGTCAGCGTTGGCAGAAAGTCCGCCAGCGGCCTGTTATCCGGTATGGCCAGTTTTTTCTTCATCTCATTCGTAGAGAAGCCGCCGAACAATGCCGCATCCCCTTTTGAACGAATAACAGCAAAACCTTTTTCGTCGACGCCCCGCTCAAAGATGATCCCGGAAAGCTTTTTCTCCGACTTCGATAACTTTTCCCGGGCTGTCACCCGCGCTATATCCAATAACCGTTGTTCAATGATCTCCTGCTTACGGGTCTGAACCGCGAAATAAGTCTGGGCAAAGGCAATTTCATTCTTTGACGGATCGCCGTTCTGAGCAATCAGATAACAAGCATAGCGCGTCAAGGCAATGTCTTCTATCGACCTGTCCGAACCACTACCAAGGGTGACCATTTTGTTGATATCAACAAAATGGTCAGATTCCTTTAGCCCGCTGTTCTTACAGGCTTCTTTAGCCTTATCGATGACCTTTACAAAATTTCTCCATTCAGAATAATTGAAGAGCTCTTGTAATTCTCTGGCGCTCCAACATTCAACATCTTTATATATATAACAGGCTTGCTCAAATTTTTCAAATAACTCGTGGATTAATTCCTTCTTCATATAGTAGGTTTTATGCAAGATTAAAACTCTTTTATATAAAAAAAATCAGAAGATATCCACCTAAAAAGGATCAATGCGCTCATCTGTACCACACATTCCGAAACGACCATTTTGTTGATATCAACAAAATGGTCAAAACTGTTTGCCATACTACATTCCACGCATTATCAAACTTGCCGGATTACCTATAATACTAATCCCCCCTCCTTCTCCCCTACCTTCTCCTCCTCCACCAGATCCTGCTCCACCTTCAGATTATTAATAATAAACTCCTGTCTTTCCTGCGTATTCTTGCCCATATAATATTCCAGTATCTGCTGGATATGGGTCTCCGGCATGACCAGGACAGGCTGCACCCGCATATCCGGACCGATAAACCGGGCAAATTCCTCCGGAGATATCTCACCCAATCCTTTGAATCGTGTGATCTCGGGCTTACTCCCCAGTTTTTTCACGGCCGCCTGTTTCTCTGTTTCATCATAGCAATAGATCGTTTCCTGTTTGTTCCGCACCCGGAACAAAGGCGTTTCCAGCACATATACATGTCCGTTCTTCACCAGGTCCGGAAAGAACTGCAGAAAGAAAGTCATAAGCAGCAATCGAATATGCATTCCATCTACATCGGCATCGGTAGCGAAAATGATCTGGTTATAACGCAGCCCTTCAATGCCATCTTCAATATTAAGAGCATGTTGCAATAAATTGAATTCCTCATTCTCATAGACCACCTTTTTAGTAAGCCCATAACAATTCAGCGGCTTACCCCGCAAGCTGAACACCGCCTGTTTTTCCACGTCCCGGGCCTTGGTGATGCTGCCGCTGGCCGAGTCCCCTTCCGTGATGAAAATGGTGCTCTCTTTCTGTTTTTGCAGGATGGCATCCTTATCCTTACCCGTGGGCTCTTCATTATAATGAAAGCGGCAGTCACGCAGCTTCTTATTGTGCATGTTGGCCTTTTTGGCCCGTTCATTCGCCAGTTTCTTGATACCCGCCAGCTCCTTTCTTTCCCGCTCGCTCTGTTCGATCCGCTTTTTCAGGGCATCGGCCGTTGTAGGATTCTTATGAAGAAAATTATCCAGTTCTCTGGCCAGGAAGTCGTTGATGAAGTTCTTCATAGTAGAACCGCCTTCCTCCATATACTGGCTGCCCAGCTTAGTCTTGGTCTGAGATTCGAAAACAGGTTCCACCACCCGTACGGCAATGGCCGCAGCAATGCTCTGCCGGATATCCGAAGCCTCGTAATCTTTTTTATAGAAATCGCGGATCACCTTTACGAATGCTTCCCGGAAGGCCTGTTGGTGGGTTCCGCCCTGGGTAGTGAATTGACCGTTCACAAAGCTGAAGATCTCTTCTCCATAGTCATTATTATGCGTAATAGCCGTTTCGATATCCTCTCCCTTGAGATGAATGATGGGATAACGCAATTCATCCTCGTTGGTACGGCGTTGCAGCAGGTCCAGAAGACCATTTTTCGAAACGTATTTTTTCCCGTTAAAAAGAATCACGAGGCCTGCATTCAGGTAACAGTAGTTCCAGAGCAGATTGTCCAGGTATTCGTGGATATAATGGAAATTCTTGAATACACTGTCATCGGGTATAAAAGTAACAAAAGTGCCGTTCGGTTCATCCGTCTTTGCCTCTTTGTGTTCCTTTGTCAGAACGCCTTTAGCGAACTCCGCGGTCTTTTCTTTCCCTTCCCGGAAAGCCGTTACCTTAAAAAACTGGCTCAGCGCGTTGACAGCCTTGGTACCGACCCCATTCAGGCCCACCGATTTCTGAAAGGCTTTGCTGTCGTATTTAGCACCCGTATTGATCTTGCTGACCACATCCACCACTTTACCCAGGGGAATACCCCGGCCATAGTCCCGGACAGTCACCGTCTTCTGGTCGATGGTGATCTCGATCTGTTTGCCATAACCCATCATGTGCTCATCGATGCAATTATCCACGACCTCCTTAATCAATACATAGATGCCATCATCAGGACTGCTGCCATCTCCCAGCTTACCAATATACATGCCCGGACGGAGACGGATATGCTCCCGCCAATCGAGACTTTTAATACTATCTTCTGTGTACTCGAATAAATTCTGTTTTTCTGCCATAGGACCTTTTATATATTCCCTTAAGGAGGAACGATCGTTCTTAATATTTTCTGAATAATAGTAACGTAAACTACTATAAATTAGATACACCAAGTTAAAAATAATTGATAATCAACCAGTTACAGGCAGATTACTCCAACATTCTCCCTGGGAAATCCCGGAAAATGCCGGAAAATCCTGTCCTGCATCCCCGGAACTAAGCCCCAAATATAAGTAAACGAAGGCAGAGAGGACTTTCCCGATTTATACACAGTGTGAATAAAAAATCGTTCTTACATTCGCAAAATGGCTGAGAAATTTCTATCCCTGGAGCAGGTATCCGTGAAAATAGGAGACAAGCTCCTCCTTGACAATCTTGATCTTATGGTCCATCGTGGCGAGCAATGGGCTATTACAGGCCCTTCGGGAAGCGGCAAGACCTTGCTGGCCCACACGCTGGCCCGCAGGCATTTTTATACTGGCCGGATAGAGTACTTTTTTGCCGGTAACCGATCGGCCGCGACGGATCTTCCCGGAGAAAAGGAGAATCCGGAAAGTCTTATGGGCCCCCGGGAAAGTGACGGATCTGCGATCCACGATCCGGCGAAACACTCCCGCCGGATCGTCCTGGTGGAGCAGCAGCACCGCTTTAAAAACCTGGTAGGGGCCGCAGGCCTTTATTATCAGCAACGATTTAATGCTTCAGATGCGGACCAGACCATCACGGTAGAACAGGAATTGAAGGAATATACGGTGCCGGAGGGCCCGGTCGCTGAAGAATGGATGGACAGCCTGCATATACGCCCCCTGCTGTCCAGACCGCTGATCCAGCTTTCCAATGGAGAGAACAAGCGGGTGCAATTGGCTATTGCGTTATTGGAAGATCCGGAATTATTGATATTGGATAACCCTTTTCTGGGATTGGATACAGCCGGAAGGACGCTGCTGCACCAGATTATTAACGGGTTGGCGGCAAAAGGTATCCAGATCCTGCTGCTCATGACCGGCATGCAGGATCTCCCGGAAGCTATTACGCATGTCGCCCGGCTGGAAAACGGCAAATGGGCATTTGCGGGATTGAAAGACGAATTCCCGACAAGGAATGAGACAGGACCGGAAGTTCATCTGGATCCTGATATCCTGGCGCAGCTCAGGGCCCTGCCGGGAAAAGATCCCGGTGCCGATTTTTTGGCAGCTGTAAAAATGAGGAACGTTACCGTTAAATATGGGGAAAAGACTCTCCTTAAGGCTGTCGACTGGGAAGTGAAAAAAGGAGAACGATGGAATGTCTCCGGACCAAATGGGGCGGGAAAATCCACGCTGCTCAGCCTGATCACCGCGGACAATCCACAAGCTTATGCCAATCAGATCTGGCTCTTTGACCGGAGAAGAGGATCCGGGGAGACCATATGGGAGATCAAACAAAAAATAGGATTTGTCTCCCCGGAGCTGCACCTGTATTTTGATTTTAATGCGAACTGCTTTGATGTGATCGCCAGCGGACTCTTCGATACCATTGGACTCTTCCGTCCGTTAACAGCGCACCAGGAAGAGCTTACGCTATTGTGGATGAAATTATTGTCCCTGACAGAGCTCAGGTCCCGGCGGCTGGTGCAGCTGTCTACCGGTCAGCAAAGAATGGTGCTGCTGGCCCGGGCGCTCATCAAAAATCCCCCCATGCTGATCCTTGACGAGCCTTGCCAGGGACTGGATGACGGGCAAACCGCCTATTTCAGGGAGTTCATCAACCTGATCTGTGAGGCATTCGGAACCACGCTGATCTATGTAAGTCATTATCCGCAGGAGATCCCGGCTTGCGTGGACCATTTCCTGAAACTGGATAACGGAGCAGTGGTGAGCTCCTGAATTGTATAACGTCAATAAACATACTATATTTATAAAACCTGTCTCTGTAGAATAATTTCCACAGTACCCCCTCTCAAAAATTAAGGCTTTCCTAAAATTACCGGTTACGAAAAAAATTACCTGTACCGAAAAGTTGTGGCACAGTCCTTGTCTCCCTGTAAAGTGACAGCCCCTCCCTGATGCGTAGTCTGGAACAGTGTTTTTGAAAATCAGCTACTCTTAATTATTAACCTAAAAATCTTCGTTATGAATTTCACCCATTTTAAAGTGGCGGCTGTTACTATCGCAGCAGCAGGATTATTTGCATTCAGCAATCTAAGGTCGGGTTCCATTAAAGGAACGGTATCACCCGCAGATGGAGCCACCCGTGCGTGGGCCGAGTCGTCAACAGATACATTGAAAGCGCTTGTTATCAATGGCTCCTACGAGATTACGGACGCCAAGCCAGGGACCTATAAGGTCATTATTGAAGCTAAACCTCCTTACAGGAATGCTGCTAAGGACGGTATTACGGTAAGTGATGGCCAGGCAGCGGATGCCGGCGAGATCAGGCTGGAAAAATAAATAGTCGGTGTAAATAGAAAGAGACCACCTGCCAGTCAGGTGGTCTCTTTCTATTTAACATATTGACTGCCAATTAAATAAGATTATCTCTTCGTAAACAAGGCGATGAAAACCGTCTCTTTCAGGTTGCTAACCTTAAAATTCGTAATTTTGTATTCTACTAAGGTATTTACTCTCCCATTAATTCTGTTACGACCCATTTATTCTGTATTTTTTTATTTCTAAAAAAGGTGATGTATGTATTCGTATGCGTTGTTGGAGAAAGGTTGTTATTACCTGATACAGGAAAAAGAGGAAGGATCGATCGGCCTGATCAAAGTGAACATGGAAACTGATCATTGCATGTATGTATCAAAATATGCCGATACGACTTTGGTGGAATGGAAAAAGAAAACGGATCCTATCTTCGACATCCTGGAGCTGTTGGGAGATGATAAGGTAAAGGCATGGGAATCGATCTATAACGATAACCAGGGTACTTACAATTATGAAGAGGATGAAGAGTGAAGTGCAGCTGCAAGTCATCAGCTGACAGCCGGCAGTGAGAACTGCCGGCAGAAATTATCATGAAGACCTGATGAATGTCTGGCTTGCAGCTAACAGATTGTAGCCCTGGGGGTTATTAATGGCATGTAGCTAATAGCTTGCGGCTATAAAACAGCCTGTGGCCGTCTTATGCCATACCCCCACAGGCCGGAGGAAGTGATAGCAGCTGACAGCAATAAGCTTGTATAATAGAGCAGAAAGCTGTCTTTGCTGCTGCCTTCGTTATTTCCACGGATATGGATAAAAATATAAATGATCAGGAAGCTCACATATGCAAAGAGCAAGGCGGCATAAACAAACACCATGGAATTCTCAAAAGGAGTATGCTCCATCTTCCTCATATACTGTACCAGTCCGCTAATGCTACAAGCCAGGGTCAGCAGTAGTCCTGATCCGATAATGATTGCGCTGGAAGCAAAATTATACCCCTTCCAGCCGACAAGCGCTAATTCCCCTGCAATAAAGAACAGGAGTACCAGAAGAATTTGCTTTCTATGCAGACCGGAGGCGGCGCCTGCGAAGGCCAATAATACCAGCGGGGTCTCCGCCAAATTATAAAAAATATTCAGACGTTCCTGTAAGACGGAAGTATTTGTCAGATGCCGGAAAAAATCAAGGTCCATAAAATTGATCAGGCCGGTGAACAGCCAGTAAATACCTATCATCCGATAAGTTTTTACCCGTCGCATTTTTTTCCAGCTCAAAAGGAGAAAAGGAATAAAGCAAAAGCCAATGGCCATGTTCAAAATCACTTCATACAGAACGGAATAGACGCCAGTCTTCAAAGGATAATCAGTTTGAATATAAAGCGAAAAAAACAGCGTTTTATTATGGGTAAAACTACTCGGTTTTATACACAAAATACGTGATTCCAAGGCCTGAACTGCCCAATTGACGCCCCCCTGCCCTAAAATTGAGGGAATGCAGTAAATTTGCTCCAAATGATCTCACAACAAACGATACAACAGATCTTAAGCCGCATCGATATCATCGAGATCGTAGGGGGATTTGTGCGGCTGAAAAAACGAGGCGCCAATTACATGGGGCTTTGCCCTTTCCATAATGAGAAAAGCCCTTCTTTCACCGTATCTCCCGCCAAGGAGATTTATAAATGCTTTGGCTGCGGGAAAAGCGGCAATACCATCAGCTTTCTGATGGAGCACGAAAAATATTCGTATGCAGAGGCGCTGCGATGGCTGGCCGCCAAATATAATGTCGAGATCGAGGAAAAAGAGCTAAGCCCCGAGCTCCGCCAGCAGCAACAAATGGCGGAAAGCCTGTTTATCATCAATGGGTTTGCCCAGAAGTTCTTCAGCGATACCTTATTCAATACGGACGAAGGTCAGGATGTAGGGTACAGCTATTTGAAAGAAAGAGGGTTCGGCGAGGATATCATCCGGAAATTTCAGCTGGGTTATAGCCCGGACCAGCGGGATGTTTTCGCCAGAGCAGCGCTGGCGGCTCAATATAATATCGAATACCTGCAAAAGAGCGGGCTGGTAGTAGTACGTGATGAACGTCCGATGGATAATTACCGGGGCCGTATCATTTTCCCGATACACAATCAGTCCGGAAAAGTGATCGGCTTTGGAGCACGTATCATCAAGACGAATGACCGGGCGCCGAAATACATCAATACGCCGGAGAATGAGATCTATGTCAAGAGTAAGATCTTATATGGCTCCTGGCTGGCCCGGCAGGCGATCGATAAGCAGGACGAATGTCTGCTGGTGGAAGGATATACGGATGTCGTCTCTCTTCACCAGGCAGGCATTGAAAATGTGGTTGCCAGCGGGGGTACCTCTCTCACCGTCGACCAGCTTCGCCTGATAAAAAAATATACCAAACATCTTACGATCATTTATGATGGCGACGGAGCCGGCGTCAAAGCTGCCCTGCGGGGTCTGGACCTGGCGCTGGAAGAGAGCCTGGATGTGAAGCTGGTCCTCATCCCTGACAAAGAGGATCCGGATAGTTATGTACGCAAGCTGGGAGCGGCGGCTTTCCGTGACTTTGTAGACGCTAATAAGAAGGATTTCATCCTTTTTCAATTAGAAGTCGCACTTAAAGATGCGGCCGGAGATACCAACAAAAAAGCCGGTGTCGTCAACCAGGTAGCCGAAACGATCGCCCGGATCAATAAAGTAGAGGATTTTACCAAACAACAGGATTATATCCGGCAATGCTCTGAATTATTGCGGATCGAAGAGGCCGGACTCCACGCGCTGGTTAATAAGTTCATCCGGGAGCGCGTCGACAAACAGGAAAGCAAGTCAGCTGCCTCCGGAATAGGGGGACGGGGAACAGGGACCACAGGGGGAAGGACCGGAAATTCCGGAAGGAACGGGGGGAACGGAACAGGAGCGGCCGGAAGAGCAGGCACAGCCGGTAAGGGATCCGGAGCGGCCGCAGGGGCGTTGGGAGGGGAAGCCGGAGCGGGTGAGCACTTCCCGGGCGAGGCATTTACAGGAGACTTCTTTACAGGAGAAGACGGAATGCCACCCGAACACTATGCTGAATTTCCCCGGCCCGAGGATGAAGAAACCATCAACCTGCTGTTCAAACATGAACAGAACGAACGGGGTATGATCCGGAGCCTGCTTGATTTCGGCTTGCGGTCCTGGGATGACAACAGCTCAGTGGCGGATTATATCTTTACAGAAGCTGCCGGACTTTATGACCTGATCGACAACAAACACCTGGTAAGGATCCTGGATATTTATAAGGCATGGTACGAAGAAGGCATGGAGCCCACCACGAAAAGCTTTCTCTACCACGAAGACCAGCAATTGAGCACCCTGGCCGTATCCATCATGGAGCTTAATAATGAGATCAGTCAGAACTGGAAAGATCATTTTGAAGGGAAGATCAACACCCGCGATGACCTTTACAAGGAAGAAGTCGCCTCTACAATGGGTTATCTCAAGCTTCGCAAGATCAAGCGCCTCATGGAAGAGAACCAGCAGGATCTGGCAAAACCTCATACCGGCGAAGAGCAGATGATGCTGCTGCAGACCCATTTACACCTGAAACAAATGGAAATAGAGATCGTGCGGCATCTGGGAACGGTCATTGTGAAATAGACAGGAGTTTCATTACCCGTTGGGCCTGTAACAGATGCCTTTCATTATGCGCGATCAGGTACCGGAGATTATCTCCCAATCTCAAACGCAATAACCTTGTAAAAGAAAAAGGGATCCTGATGCGCCGCAGGTCTTTGGTAGCGGCATGCCGCAAAATATCATCGACCGCATCGCATTGTTGCAGGAACCTGGACAGGATCTCTTTTCCATCCCCTTCGCCGTCACGGGGCCACTGCGATTTCGGAGCCCTTAATTTAAATACGCTTCCATCAGATCTGGGCATGATCTTTTCATAAATCCAATCTCCCAGCCACCCGCTCTTAAAGTCTTCTTCCTTTATATCAGGAGCAAGAGTGATCCTCCTAAGAATGCAGGGAATGTAAATGTCATAAGTAATATTCAGGTGTCCGAATATCTGCAGGATGCTCCATTGGGCCGGACCAGGCTTAAAATTCAGCTGATCGTCCGTTAAACGCATAAAGGGCTGGGTGCTGGCTCTCGTAAGTTCGATCCTGTCCAATAATTCGGTAATGAGACTTTGCTTGCTAAAAACTGCCATGCGCAAATACTTAAAAGCATCGTTAAAACAAAGGGGTGTAAGTGATTGGGGGGTAAGCAACCTCTTGGTTATCTGGTTCCTGGCTGTTGTGTCTATAGTTGTATTCCTGTATACCGGATGGTTGTATACGTTGTTTAACTGGGCTTAGAGGATGATAAAGATACGCGAAGGAAGTTTTTTAAGGGGAATTTAAATCAAAAATACCCAAACACCTTAGGCTAGTGATACCCGGGAAGTATCCTTTCAGCCGGTATGCGGAGTGCGCGGCGATTTATGGCGGTTATTTCGCAGCGGGATTCTTCTTGCCGGCGTTCAGCTTGTCGATCGCCAGTTCCAGTCTCCGGGAGCGGGTCTCCTCTTTTTTTGCACTGGAGATCCAGATCACATATTCCTTTTTATTGGTGAAAGACAGGCCATCAAAAAAATGGGCGGCGGTTTTGCTGCGACGCAGCTCTTTCGCAAAATCTGCAGGAGGCTCGATGGTTCTTGTGAGCTGATCGACACCCGCCCCTTCGAGTATAGCCTCTTTGACCGCTACCCTGGTCAGGACAGCGACAGCATCCGCTTTCTTAAAGCGCATGGCAGTCCATACATGGTCGAGTGCTACCTGGCGGACCACCTCGTATCCGGAGCCGGTAATACATTCCCAGCTACAGTCTCTGTTAAGGGTAGTGGCGATCTTGGAGCCCAGCTTGGGATAAGCCACCCAGAACTTGGCTTCTTCCCCTAAAGCGGGCAATAGCTCGTCTACGACACCGCACAGCTGGCGTTCGTTAAAGACGAATACCAGCGCAAAGTCTATTTTCTTAGTCTTTAAAAGCGGAGTGAGATTCTTGGCAAACGCCAGTTTAGCGAATTGCTTCTCGATAGAAGAAGGTAAACCCTGGATCAGTAGATTCCGTTCCTGGTTTAACTGCAATTTTTCCAATAAAGTTTGGGCCATCTCCTGAATTTTTTAGCTTTCAGTTTTGAGAATAAGTACAAGACGGCAGCGGGCCGAACTGCAAAATTAGAAAATTATTTCTTTTCGCGGTTAGTTAATTATCAGAAACCTTCATCAGAGCGTCGTTCCATGCTCAGACCCGGTCGCGACCTTCGCTTTGCCCGGTCGGGCGATGGACCGGTGGTACATCCTGCCTCCGCTGGCGTCTCCGGTCCCGGTATTTAAGGATCGGCACTTTATTCTCGCTGCCTCTCAGCAGGCGGGTAATATTCTTCTGGTGGGTAAGAACGACCATCAGGGCTACAGCAATGGCAAACCCCCGGTAAAGTGTCTCCTTCGCATCAAAAATGTACAGGATGAAAACAGCAAAAGCTACGCTAGCCAGGATAGAGCTGAGGGAAACGAACCGGGTCAGGTACAATACCAGGAGAAATACAGCCACGCAGCAAACAGCAGCCAGGGGCTGGATGGCAATGATCATTCCAAAGAGGGTGGCAACCCCTTTCCCTCCCCTGAACTCAGCCCATATTGGGAAAATATGCCCTACAACTGCCGCAAGACCTAATCCAACCATAAAATTCGTCCTTTCCGTCTCGTCATGAAGGTAATAAGGCAGCAGGATATACAATCCGGTAGCCAGAACCCCTTTAATAACATCTACGGCCATTACAAAAGTCCCCCATCGGGACCCTAATACCCGGAAAGTATTGGTAGCGCCCGCATTGCCGCTCCCATATTCCCGTATATCGATTCCAAAAAAGGATTTACTGACCCAGATAGCCGTCGGAATAGAGCCTATAAGATATGCAGAAAGTATTAGTAGAACTTCCTTCATCGATGGTTGAGTTAAAGTTGGATAACAAATATACTTAAAAAATGACGTAAAACCTTCACCCCTGAATCGCCTTTTTCGTCCCTTTCAGACAGATCCAGTGGCCTTTTCCCATTCGTTCTGTTATAACCAAATCATTTTTAAGTGCCTCTTTATCAATGTCATTAAAGTCCTCATGCAGAAGACCGCTCAATAATATAACGCCCCCTTTCTCCAATTGTTGTCCGATCGAATGAAGCTCCTTTAATAAAACATGCTTATTAATATTTGCTAATATGACATCGAACAGGGAGTCCGCCGGGATAGTATCCGCTTTCTTCACGCTGACCGATTGGCAATGATTCTCCGCCACGTTTTCCAGGGCATTTTCAATGCTCCAATCGTCGTAATCAATGGCCAGCACTTCAGCCGCGCCCAGTTTTTCCGCCAGGATAGCCAGCACGCCTGTGCCTGTCCCGAAATCAAGCACTCGCCGGCCCCTGAGGTCCAGGTGCCGCATGGCTGCCACCATCATATAGGTGGTAGCATGATGACCGGTGCCGAAGCTCATTTTGGGGGTGATCACCAGCTCCTGCTGTACTCCTTCAATAGGCGGATGAAAGGCAGCACGGATAGCGCAAAAGTCTTCTACCACCACCGGCTGAAAGTTCTTTTCCCATTCTTCGTTCCAGTTTCGGGCTCCCAGGCGATCCTGTGTGTAGGTCAGTCCCCAGCCGGAAAGGATCTCTTCCAGTTCCGCGGCATTGAATTGTTCTTCCGGGATAAAAGCCTGTAAGCTGGTTTCCTCTTCTTCAAAGCCTTCGTATGCCTGTTCCGCCAGACGGGCGATCAGCATTTCCTGTATGGAGGTATCCGTGACAGGGATGGTAATTTGTAGGTAATTCATCGTAGATCTCTAATATAAAAGGTCTACAGCGCAAGCTGCAGACCTTTTATACAATGTAATAATATTATTGTTGATCCGGGCGGGCGCCTTCTGGTTTTGGCATCAGAACCTTACGGCTCAGTTTGAACTTACCGGTCTTTTGGTCAAGGCCGATGAGCTTTACTTTTACCATATCGCCTTCTTTCAGGACGCCTTCCATCGTTTCAAGACGTTTGTGAGAGACTTCGCTGATATGCAGCAATCCCTGCTTGCCAGGTATGAATTCGACAAAGGCGCCATAAGGCATTACGGACTTCACCTTTGCTTCGTATACCGAACCAACTTCGGGTTGAGCAACGATCCCCTTGATCCAGCTGACGGCTTTATCCAGACCTTCCTTAGCCGGGCTGAATATGCTGACCTCTCCGAAATTACCAACTTCTTCCAGGTTGATGGTAGTACCTGTTTCTCTTTGTATTTCCTGTATGATCTTACCTTGTGGTCCGATCACTGCTCCGATAAATTCCTTATCAATGAACAGCTTCTCCATTCTCGGAGCGTGCGGTTTCACTTCAGGGCGGGGACCATCGATACACTGGTACATGGCATCTAAAATATGCAGGCGCCCTTTACGGGCCTGCTCCAGCGCTTCTCGCATCGTATCCATGCTAAGACCATCCACCTTGATGTCCATCTGTACGCCACAGATGCCCTCACGGGTACCGGTAACCTTGAAGTCCATGTCTCCCAGGTGATCTTCATCTCCCAGGATATCGGTGAGGATAGCGTATTTAC
>JAATFV010000055.1 GCA_015655015.1 Chitinophagales bacterium
TCCAGCGGGGTGATACAGGAGGCCGAACTTTCGTTATAGGGAATATTGGATTGACGGTTGTAACAGGAGATAAGCGACCAGCGGGAAGTTTTGGAAAGGTTGGCTTCCGAACGGTGCAGGATATTGCTATGGAAGAACAGTGCGTCGCCTGCCTCCAGCTCCACATAGACAAGATCCATCGTTTGCAACGCCAGATCAACCATACGCTGAGAAGCGCCTACCTGTTCACCGGCCTTGCCATGCTCTACCCTACCCATTTTATGGGAGCCGCGGATCACCTGAAGGCAGCCATTCTCTCTTGTCGCCGCTGTAATAGCTACCATAACTGAATTCATCTGGTCCGGCAAAAGGAACTCGTTCTTGTACCAATATCCATAGTCCTGGTGCCATTCCCAGGCCCCTCCCACCAGGGGCTCCTTTTGCATCAATTTGGAATGAAAATGGCAGACAGGGGCCGTACCCTCCAGGAGGATATCCACGGCCCGCACCATTCTTTCGCTCCTGGTCACCATTCCATAGATATCGTTGCCCGGAGTGAACCATAAGGCCAATTTAGACCTTCTGCCCGATTCATCATTGACATTATAAGAATTTTTTGAGATCACCGTATCCTCAATGGCCACCTGGTATAATCTGTCTATTTCCTGCCGCCGGAAGAATTTTTTTACGATTAGATATCCGTCACGATGATAGTCGCTCACCTGTTCTTTTGTAAGGGAAGTTTTTTCCATATGCAAGTTCATTCAATAGTTTAAAAATATCCCATAATGGCGATCAATTATATCCCCAGATTTCCAGGAATCAGTACTATATTATCCCATTTTAATAAAATTAAACGTCAGTATATGGCAATATTCCCCTCAAAGTGGTAACTTTAATCATAACGATTTCTTGTAAGCAATTTTATTATGACACCTGTACTGGAACATCTTCCGCCTGAAGCGCAAGAGTCTTTTTTTGCGCAGGCATTTGATCAGTCCTATTTTGCCACACCCTGGCATTATCATCCTGAATTTGAGCTGGTCCTGATAGTAAGGAGCCAGGGTAAGCGGTTTATCGGCAATGCCGTTTCCGACTTCAACGAAGAGGACCTCTCCTTCCTGGGTCCCAACCTGCCGCACTTGTATAAGAACGCCGCCGTTTATTATGAAAACAACCCTGCTTACCGTGCGCAGTCAATTGTCATTCATTTTTCCGAAAAATCATTGGGAGAAGATCTGTTCAGGCTTCCCCAGGCCAGGGGAATACGCCAGCTTTTCGAACTTTCGACACAAGGCATGGATATAATTGGCTCGGCGAAAAAGCAGGTCATCCGGAAAATGTACGAGTTACTGGAGGTAAGAGGAATGGAGCGGCTGATCCGGCTCCTGGATATCCTGCACTACCTGTCGGGAACGAGAGAATATAAGTTGATATCCGATCCGGGGATCGTTGGCCATAACCCGCTGGATGCCGAGAGGCTGGACAAAGTGTTCCAGTATACTTTGCAGCATTTTGAAAGGGAGATCCGGCTGGAAGAGATAGCGGACCTGGTCTATATGACCCGGACCTCTTTCTGCAGGTTCTTCCAGGAGCGGACAAAAAAGACCTTCTTTACTTTTCTGAATAATATAAGGCTTAACCAGGCCAGTAAGCTGCTAATCGGCACAGAGAGCAGCATTGCCGATATTATCTGTCAATGCGGCTTTAACAATCCATCTAATTTCAACCGCCAGTTCAAAGCGAAATTCTCACAAAGTCCAAAAACCTACCGGCAGGCTTATTCAAAATTAATCAGCCCGTCATATAGCTGACCCGGAGCTATGGCTAATTCAGGGAAAAAACGGGTCGTCCTCCGGCTGTACCCATCGCCCGGATAAATAGAGCGCCCTAAAAAATATCAGTATTTTTTAGGGCGGGTCTAATGATGAAAGAACTTCGTCGGAGCTTCGTTCGTAACCTTCGCTGCGCCCGGTCAGGGCAAAACGCCTGCGGCGTTTTAGTCCAGGAACTTATCCCGCAGCACCTTCAACTTCGCATCATCCAGTCCGACGGGGCCACTGAGAAAATTATCCACGGACCCGTATTGTTGTTTGATCGCGGTAAAACTCGTCTCCAGGTATTCCCTTTTTACGCCCAATAGCTCTTTCGCCACGGGTTCGCTGATATGCATGCCCTCCATCATGGAATGCAGCATCTTTTCATTCTCTGCGCTCCGGTAATAATTGGTGGCCGTATAGTCATTCAGGATCGTCTCATAGGGAACGCCCAGCGCGTATAACAGCAAGGCAGCTCCGATGCCCGTCCGGTCTTTTCCTGCCGTGCAATGGAACAGCAGCGCCTGGTCATCAGGTAAGGCCACCAGCCTGGCAAAAAATGGCTTATAGCGATCGGCCAGGAATTCTGTTTTGGCATAGAATGCCCGCATCATCGAATCCCCTCCCGACTCTGTCTTAATGGTTGCAAGGGTCTTCATCCAGTCCCCCATGGCATTGTCACTGCCGGCGGGGCATAAGATATAATCCATGCCGGGGTTGAGGCGGTCGGGCGCCTTTTGGGACTCCTGCACTCCGCGGAGATCCACCACCGAAGTGATATGCCTGTCCTTCAGAACGGCCAGGTCGCTGTCGGTCAGCTTGCTGATATCTGCGCTCCGGAATACCCTGTCCCAGCGGATATGATGGCCATCGGCCGTCGTATAACCGCCCAGGTCGCGGAAATTGACAGCCCCTTGTAATTTTACCTGCCGCTGGCTGCTGTCGGAGATCTGTGCATGCCCGGCGAATGCCGCTGGAATCGAAAACAGAAGAATAAAGATTTTTTTCATGTCCTTAACCATTTTAAAATCTAAAAAATCATTTTTTAAAAAAGCCCCGCAAGCTCCTTCGCAGGATCTTACGGGGCGGGTTTTTAGTTGTATCTTTTAGGGGGTATCTTATTTCGTCAGCCAGGTATCTTTGGATACGTCATCCGTACCGCCGAACTGGCTTTGGATAGCTTTGGTCCAGTTGTCGCTGTTTTCATTTTGTTCATTTAAAGGATATTGCCAGCGACGCGGCAAATTGCCATTAGCCGTACCGATTCCCGAGCCCCCCTGGATAAAGGCCGGGATACCTGTCCTGCGCCAGTTATAAAATGCTTCCCATCCGGAATTCTGGAAAAAGGCTACATATTTTTGCTCCAATATCTGCCTAAGCCCGTCTGATCCACCCATGTAGGCGACATTGGCTTTGAAGGTAGCAATATCGACGGTTACAGTGCCTAATGCAGAGCCGCCTTTGTCGCCAACAGTGAGGGTGGCGCCCTGCGTCAGGTTATAAGTAGCTAAAGAGGCATCGATGCCCTTGTTGTACCAGGTGGCCGCATCGCCGCCGGTTACCCAGCCTCTGTTAATAGCTTCAGCAATATTGAAGCACATTTCGGGATAACCGATCAGTATAAAAGGTTCTACCGTGCCTCCGGTAGTATTGCTCTTATTGTAATAATTAAAGTTCGCAAACGAATATACGCCGGCGTTGGAATTATTCAGCAATTGCCCAAGCCCTAAATTAGGATCAGCGCCTACATAAGCCGTAAAATCACTTACCGTCTTACCTGCGGTGATTTGTGCCGGTGCAGGCGTAGCCACTTTAAAGGTACGCGGATCCGCAGAAGCCGTGGTAAGATCCAGGTAGGTTTTACCGATATTTCCATTTCCGCTGTAAGAAGAGGTGGCGACGGGGTAAGTATTCACTGAATTGAATTTGAACACCATATTATCGCTATTGCCCGATAGTATAGGATACTTAACAGGGTCATTGACGATAGCGGCAAACCGGGTCTTGATATTCAGATCGGCATTGTCATCCGCACGTTTACTCAGGCTGATCAATACCCGCAGCTGGTAGGTATTGACGATTTTCTGCCACTGCAGGTAAGTTAATCCGAAGATGTCCCCGGCCGCATCCACTATGGCGCCTCCGTTACCATTTTTGGCTATCAGGTTGCCGATAATAATATTGGCCGAATCCAGCAGCGCCAGGCTGTTCTTGAACACGTCCTTCTGAGTATCATAGGCAGGGCGAAGATTATCGGGAGATCCCGCCTGGCTCATAGCAATATCCCCTACCCGCTCGGATAGCCAGATGAAGCTATAGGCTCTGAGGAATTTGCCCAGCCCCGCATAAATATTGCTGCTGGCCGCCAAAGGATTTTGGCTGGCAGCCTGGTTTTCCATTAGTATTACATATTTGAGCATGTCGCCATAATGGGTGCCGGAGTTAGACCAGTTATAGGTATTGATGCCCTGATAATACGAAAAGTTGGAAAGATAAAATTGGTTATAGTGCGACAAAAGGCTCCAGGGCTCTTCCGAAACCTCTCCGCCCGAACCTTGACCAGTAAGCGAGACAGAGGATTCGATGACGCCGCCTCCTTTATACATGCCAAAGGTGGCATGGTTGAGGAACAGTGACGGTGAAATACCCACCGCCGTTTTTCCCGCCACATTGTAGTTGGTGGTAAGGTCGCCTTTCTGGCAGCTTGTTGCCGTCACTGCAAGCAAGGCTAAGAACGAGGCCTGCCGCAGAAAATGATTGAATGTATTCATAAAAGATTATTATTTATTTTCTCTAAACCGGGATTATATTTTTAAAAGGTAAGGTTGATGTTAACTCCATAACGGCGGGCTGTAGGACTTTGCAGATCGGTGGCGGAAGTGCCGCCCAGCGAGTTGGTCGAAAAATTGTAACCGCTGGCATACTGGTCGATATCAAAATCCTTGCGTGCTGCGAAATAAAGCAGGTTCCTTCCTATCAGCGTAACAGACGCGCCTTTTATGAACGAGCGGCCCAGGGTCTTGGCAGGCAGCGTATAACCTATCGTTACTTCGCGCAGCTTGGCATAAGTACGGCTTACCATAAAATATTCATCCACTGCGTTACCACCCGTCACTCCATTCGAAAAGTAGTTCTGTACCGTAGAGAGAGTGGTATTGTCTGCCAGCTTAACATCCTTGGAATTGGTCAGCACTCCCTGGGAATAAACAGGGGTACCATCGGTGATCACCTTCCCCTTTCCAAGATAAAAAGCGGCAGGTTTCACGCTTCCTCCATTGGTGCTCTGCCATTCCTTGAGACGGGCGATCCCTGCAGGGGTATTCCCGGCCAGGTCGGCGGCTGTACCGGCGTTCGTCATTTGCTGATAGACTCTGTCATAGATCCTGCCGCCTATACGGCCATCGAACTGGAAGCTGAAGCTGAAATTACCATAGCTGAAAGTGTTGTTGATGCCAAAGCTAAAGTCGGGATTCAGGTTCCCCAGGAACTTTTTATCCCCCAGGGCCGAGCTTGGATTCTGCAAAGGCGTGCCTGTGCCCTTGTCGGCCAATGTGCTGGTCTGGTCATAACCATAGATGATATTTCCCTGATCATCCCTTACAAAACCTGTTCCGTAATAGGCATCCATGCGTTCTCCCACCTTATATACGTGGCCGTTAAGATTCAGTCCCGGTTCGGATCCATAAATGGATTTAAGCGTTTCTTTATAAGTGGCCCAATTGATCATAATGTCCCAGTTAAGCCCTGTCCTGCTTCTGAGCGGCGAGGCGGTAAGCGAGAGCTCCCATCCTTTTTTCTGGGTGGTGACCCCATTCACGCTCTCCGTTTGAAAGCCCGTAGAGTTCGAGGCCGGCAGCTGGTAGATCTGCGGACCATTGTCGCTGATAAAATAAGTGCTGTTTAAACCCAGCTTGTTCGAAAAAAGCTTTATATCCACACCCACTTCGTACGATTTATTGTCCGCGGGTTTCAGATTGGGATTGGGGATACTGGTGGAATAATTGATGGAAGGCTGCCCATTGTAAAGGGTAGTCGTCGAATAGGAATATTGATTGGCATAAGACGGCCCATCATAGGATGTGTACAGCTCACTGCCATAACCCAGCAAACCGCCCTGGGAAAGACTTGTACCTAAGGTCTTCCCGTTGATAAAGGCAAAGGCCGAAGGCACCTGCGATAAGGTAAGCGCGCTTTTTACATCGGCAAAGGAGCCGCGCACCTTGAGGTAAGAAATAACAGCAGGCAATTTCAGATAATCCGTCAATACCGTTCCTATTGAAACGGAAGGATAGAAGAAAGTCCTGTTACCCTCCGGCAAGGTGGATAAATTATCCATCCGTCCCGTAGTGCTGATATTAAAATATCTTTTAAACCCGAAGTCAAAAGAATAATAACCGCTATACACCATCATATTGCTGCGCATGCCATATATGTAAGGCGTTCCTTTTGAATTCTGAAGGGTGAAGACATTAGGTACGGAAAGGTTCTGCGTGGTAGCATACGTGGAAGTATATTTGAATGAACGCCAGCTGCCTCCGGCCAATGCCGATATATTCCAGTTCCTTCCTATCTTTTTATTATAGGTCAGCAACAGGTCGCTGTTGTTTTCGATGAGGTTGCGGTGGTCTTCCCGGTAATCGCCGCTATACGAACCGAAAGTGTACCACCCGGTAGGTAAATACGTATTCAGTGAGGCTGAGGCCGGTACCTTTTCCGTGCGGCTCTGATCCCAGGTAGTGACCTGCGAACGCAAGCTGAGGTTCAGATCTTCATTGAATTTATAATTCATCTTTATAAAGCCATATACATCCGTTTTATAGTGGCCCCGCAGCCAGTTCTGTGCTTGAAAATAAGGGTTGTTGGCACGGCCATATTCGTTGTTATACTGCATCAGGTTCGGTATGCCCTGTGGCCCCTGATAGTAATTTTTCAGGTCCCTGACGTCAAAATCCGCCGAACCGTATACGCTGAATTCATACACATAACTATTAGGCCCATAGGAAACATCGGGTATATTAGGTGTGTATTGCGTGTTGAAAGCAAGATTGGCTTCGGCGCTCAGCTTCGACGTGAATTTATAGCCGGTCATGATGTTCAGGTTGTCCATGTTCAGCTTTGTGTTGGGATCCATTCCTTTCTGATAGGTATGCGAATAGGACATTCTGATATCGTAATTGTCCCCGCTGGAGGCGACAGAGATGTTGTTGGTGGAAAGGAAGCCGGCCTGCAAAAAGTTTTTGAGATTATCTTTCCCTTTTGCCGTATAAGCCGTAGGAGTGCGGACGCCGGTGGCGACATCATAAGGGCTGTTATATTGCTTCAGCAGCTGTCCTTCAAAACGTGGGCCCCATTCCGATTGGCGCTGCGCATTATCATACAACAGGTCCTTCCCCAAAAATGCCGCTGATCCGGGCGCCCCATAGTTATATCCCGAAGCATACTGGTAAAGAAAAGGCGATGCTCCGCTGGTGCCCCCACGGCCGTATTCCGTCTGCGGTGTGGGCAATGCCAGAAATCCTTTCTCCATTTGCTGGCTGCTGTTGAATTGTACCGTCCAGCCCCGGTTGTCCTTTGTACCTCTTTTCGTGGTGATGATAATAGCGCCATTCTGGCCGCGAAACCCATATAAGGCAGCGGCATTCGGGCCTTTCAGCACGGTGTAGGTATCAATATCGTCGGCGCTGATATTCCAGCTGTCCGTGTTTACGGGTACCCCGTCTATGACGAATAAGATATCCGAATTGCCTCGAAGCACCACCTGCGGGCGGCCCAGCATTTCGGCGGAGGTTCCGACCGAGAGACCGGCGACCTTACCGGTAAGGTTTGCAATGGGATTGGCTTCCCTGGCCTTCACCAGGTCGGCGCCCTTTACCGATTGAACGGCATAACCGATCTTTCGGTCCTCTTTCCTGATCCCCATGGCGGTGACCACTATTTCATTCAATTGTTTGTCACTTTCCGACAAAGAAATATCCAGGCTGGAACCGTCACCCGCCGGTACTTCCCGGGTAGTGAAGCCTACAAAAGAGAAGATCAGCACTCCGCCCGGCTTACTGAGCCGGATCGAATAATGCCCTTCCGCATCGGAAGTAGTGAATCGGCTGGATCCTTTCTCCTGGATAGTCACACCCTGGATACCTCCTCCATTGGCAGAGGTGACTGTTCCTGTCAGCGTCTTTTCCTGTGCAAATCCAGACTGAAAGATCATAACCATAAAGACCGTCATGATCATGACAAAAAAGGCAGTTAATTTCATGTTTAGCAATTTTTGCGCAAAAAAATCACTATTTCCTTAACAATCGATTAACCATACATTAACAAATCGTTAGCTAACGTTTTAATCATATTTTAATATCATTATAATAACATTTGGCTAACCAAATTTAACTTATATAGGATTTTCTTTATTTTTAGCGGCTAAGATCGCGGTAGCCCCTTTTATCTATCTTTACAGGATTGAATGCCGCCAATCCCATAAGATTATCTGAACTATCGGCCCAGGTGACGGCAGTCATCAGAAAGGCATTTCAGGCTACCTCCTTTTGGGTCATTGCAGATGTCACCAATCACACCCATAAGCAAAATTCCAACTATCATTATTTTGAGCTGGTCGAAAAAGATACCGCCACCAATACCATCCTGGCGAAATTCTCTGCTAAAGCCTGGGGAGCCGGGTCTAAAGAATTGGAGGCTTTTGAAAGGATCACCGGCCAGCGATTCAGCGATAATATCCAGGTCCTCGTCAATGTGACGGTCGGGTTCCATGCCACCTATGGCCTGCAGCTTCAGCTGATACATATCGATGCCAGTTTCACCCTGGGCGTCATTGAAAAGCAACGGCAGGATACCCTGGAGAAGCTGGTGCTGGAAAATCCTTCCTTCATTGAAAAAATAGGAGAAGAGTACGTTACACGGAATAAAAAGCTCCCGCTTCCCCGTGTCATCCAGACCATTGCCGTAATTTCCTCCCGATCATCGGCCGGTCTGCAGGATTTCAGACATACGCTGGAAAACAACATTTTTAATTATTACTTTAAAGTAGATGAATACTATACCGGGGTGCAGGGGGAGGCGAATGCTGCGGCCCTGAGGGACCAGCTGATCGGGATCTATCGTTCCAATATCCCTTATGATGTGGTCGTGATCACCCGGGGCGGGGGCGCACAAACGGACTTCCTGATCTTCGACAATTACCTGGTTGGACAGGCCATCGCCAAATTCCCGATTCCGGTGATCACTGGCATAGGGCACCAGAAAAATACCACTATTGCCGATCTGATGGCCCATTCGCCTACCAAAACCCCTACCAGGAGCGCTGAATTGATCATTGCCCATAACAGGGCATTTGAAGAGGGGCTCTTAAACTTTCAAAAACGGGTCCTGATAAAGTCGCAGCAGCTCTTTTCTTCCAACTTTCAATTTCTTTCGCATTTGAATTCGATGATCGTCAACAAGAGCCGCAATATTCTCATCAACCATCGGGGCCGGGTCGATCAGCTAAACCAGGCCGTTGTCAACAGCAGCAAATCGATCCTCTACCGGTATAATACCTCTTTAGTCAACATCTCTTCACAATTATTAATAAAGCCCAGGATCATTATAAGCAATAAAGCAAGGGACATTCATAATCTTACCGCTAACCTGCGGACATTTTATACGCTTTATTTAAAAAATCAGCAGGGGTACCTGGGACATTTTACTTCCCTTATAAAGCTGGTCTCCCCGGAGAATACGCTTAAAAGAGGATTCACGCTTGTCAAAATAAATAATAAAATAGTCAGTACAGCGGATGGAATTGGAGCGGGAACTGAAATTTTGGTAGTATTTTCCCGGGACGAACTCAAAGTAACCGTAAACTCAAAGTCACCTCATCATGGAAACGAATTTGACCTATGAGCAGGCATATAAGGAATTAGTAGAGATAGCCCGGGAAATAGAGCAGGAATCTATCTCCGTAGACGTCCTGGCGCAGAAGGTCAAAAGAGCTTCCGAACTGATCACCCTTTGCCAGGAGAAGCTCCGTTCTACGGAGACAGAAGTGAATAAGATCATTGCGCAGATGGAAGGTAACGTCACACCTCCATAACATCATACACCACCACCTTCGCCCACAGATGGCTATAATTCTTTACAAAATCCAGATGGATGGGATGGGTCTGGTAGGTGGCTTGTCCTGCCACGTCGCTGAAGAACATCAGCTCCGATACCTGCCAGCTCGTATCGACCACATCCCTTTTCTCGGTGCTGGCCAGTACGCCGACATGGATCTCCCGGATCGTCGGGATTTTACCAAGGCCTTTTACCCCTTCTACCAGCTTGTCCCGGTCTTCTTTGGAATCCGGGTTCTTCAGCCAGAAAAAGACATGGTGCGCCACAGGGTATTTATTTTTATTTCCCGCAGGAGGGAAAGGCATGGCGGCAACGGCTGTGCCGGCGCCAAGGACCGCCGCAGCGGTAAGGAATTTTCTTCTGTTGGATTTTTTCATGACAGGTTGTTATTAATGGGTCTGAAAATTGGTGTAAGCTTTTTATTATTGCCGGGTCCCATTTCCTCAAAATTCTTTCACCAGGTAATCTTTTACCTTCCTGTCGTCCGAAGAGAAATTGATGCCGATGGCTATTTTTGGCCTTTTGTCTAATTGATAGGGGCGCAGATAGCCCTTATCAGCTATCTGTTCAAGCGCCTTTTCAGGAGAGCTGTCCAGCTTCAATTCCAGCGCATAGATATACCTGTCCGTCAAAACCAGTACGTCGCAACGCCCCGTAGCGCTATGCACCTCACTACGTACATCCGCTCCCAATCGTCGAAAAGCCAGGTGTACAATGATATGAAATACAGATTCACTTTCCGCCTTCCAATGGTCATAAGGAATAGTAGCGATCAGCGCATCCAGCGCCCCGATCATCTTTGGAGCATCATTCGCCTTTAATGCTCTCCCCAGATCAGCGGTAACAGCCACCGAATCCTTACCCGGATAGACCTCCCGGTAGGCGCTGAGCAAATTATCCACCAGGCTGTCTTTCACTTCTTTGTTGGGATATCCCAATTCATATTGCCCTGTCTCCGGATCATACCCTTTTATTGTAAGATAACCGGTCTGAAATAAGACCGGCGCCGATTCAATATCCACCGTATTAAAGTTGCCCAAAGCATTTCCGCCAATGCGAATATGTTCCAGGTCAAATTCCTTGTTCTGGTGCATGTGTTTTACCAGCCAGGTAGGAGTGCCGGTCAGGAACCAGTAGTTCTGGAAATCACGATCATCCATGAAATTCAGCAAAGAAAAAGGATTGTATACCCTGTCCGCATCCGGATACCATGAGTAGCCATTATACCACCACTTTAATTGCTCCAGTATATCAGGCGCAGACTGCTTCATTTCCACTATCTCCCCTGCAAAATTATCTTCCAGCTCCTGCTGCGTAATACCCGTAATGGTGGCGTACTTCCGTTGAATCGTTATATCCTTCAGGTTATTCAGGTCGGGAAAAATACTAACCTTGCTAAATCTGCTGACCCCCGTCAGCAACAACAGCCGGATATATTCATCGGCATCCTTCAGAATGGAATAGAACAATTTAAAGACAGCACGATTTTCCTCCAGTGTAGGCAGATCATTGAGATAGTCGACCAGCGGTTTGTCATACTCATCGATCAACAGGACCACCTTACCGGCCGCAGAAGTCTTGATGATCAGTTCCTCAAACTTACTTTTCAACCCCTCCGTTTCCAGCTGAAATCCTTTGTCTTTCGCCTGTCTATCCATCTCCCTGTCCAGCGCCTTGTACAAGTTGCCGTTCTCATACTCTATCCTGCTCAGGCTCAGATGGATCACCGGATTGGTCTTCCCCCAGTCCCAGTTATCTTCTATCCAGAGTCCCTTGAACAATTCTTTCCTTCCATTGAATATTTCTTTGATAGTGGAAAGCAATAGTGATTTGCCGAACCGACGCGGACGGCTAAGGAAATAGTATTTTCCGGACTCAATCAATTCATATATCAGGGGAGTTTTGTCCACATATAAATAACCGCCTTCGCGTATTCCTCTGAAATCCTGTAAACCGATCGGGTATTTCTGCATATGGCAAAAATAGTGAAAATTTAAAGTTGCCTGCCGCATTAATCCCTATAGAAATCCTTATCCATCCGGGGGTTTCTCACGTTTAAGCATCAAAATGGACATTGGCGGGTGTCTTCCTTATTTTTCATCCCCGCAGCGCCTCCATATCCGCCGCACTCTTAGCCAGCGGCTTACCCAACAGCCGGCTGCCGGTCTCCGTGATCAGGAAGTCTTCCTCGATCCGGATGCCTCCGAAATGACGGAAAGCTTCCAGCTTGTCGTAATTGATAAAATCAAGGTATTTTTTCTCCGACTTGCGCAGGTCCATCAGCTCAGGAATAAAATACAACCCCGGCTCTATCGTCACTACAAAACCCGGTTCCAGGGCCCGGCCCAGGCGAAGGGATTTCCATCCGAATTCCGTACCCTTCTTTAGTTCATCCGTATAACCGACATATTGCTCGCCCAGATCTTCCATATCGTGTACATCGAGTCCCATCATATGTCCCAATCCGCATTGAAAGACCATCGTATGGGCGCCTGCCGCTACCGCGTCTTTCGGGTCCCCTTTCATGACCCCGGCGGCCTTCAGCCCTTCTACCAGGATCTCACTGGCAAGAAAATGAACATCCCGGAATAATACACCCGGTTTCAAAGCCTTGACAGCGGCTTCCTGGGAAGCCAGCACGATGTCATGCATTTCCTTTTGCAGGGGGGTGAATTTCTTTCCCACCGGGAAAGTACGGGTCATGTCACCGGCATAATGCAGGGCATTCTCGGCCCCGCTGTCGCAGATGACCATCTGTCCCTCCCGCATGATCGTATTGCTGTAATGATTGTGTAATACCTGGCCATTTACAGTGAGAATGGTGGGGAAAGCGAGATTACCGCCGCCGCTGATGGCAATTCCCTGCAGCCCCCCCGCGAGCTGCGCTTCCGTCATCCCATCTTTCGCTCCCGTAATGGCCGCCAGGTGCATGGCCGCCGTTGTATCGACCGCCTGCTCTATCTCCCGGATCTCTTCCGGTGATTTAATGGACCGCTGGGCCACGACGGCCCTGATCAGCTTCACCGAAGAATGTTCCCTTACTCCCCCGGGGGCAATGTCCAGCCAGGTGCTGATCTTCAGGATATTCTCCGGCCGGTAAGGGGGAAGAAAATGAATGTCCTGTTTGCCGGTACGGGTGGCATGAAGGCTGGAGATCAGCGCTGAAGACGGTTGCACGTTAGTGATTCCCGCCCTGGCAGCCTGTTCCGCCAGGGAAGGCTGCGGTCCCATCCAGACGATCTCATCCAGGGTAAGCTCGTTGCCGAAGACAATTTCCCGGTCATTATCAATATCTATAATACCTGCCAGCCCGGGCTTGTCCAGGCCGAAAAAATATAAGAAGCTGCTATCCTGCCGGAAATGATAGAGGTTATCCTTATAATTCATGCTGCTCTCCTCATTCCCCAATAAGAGGATCAAACCTTTACCTACCTGCTGTTTTAGTTTCTGCCTGCGTAACTGATAAACACTCTTTTCAAACATGATTTGACCATTTAGGAGGGCAAGTTACTTAGCAACTTTTAAAAAATGAACGATTCTCCAATTTCGTTTCCAATTCCTTTGCCGCCGGGGTTATGGACAGCCCTCCCAGGTTGGTGCATCGCAGCGTATGAGGAATGCTGTGGCCTACCTTAGCCATGGTCTCGATCACTTCATCCAGGGGGATGAGGTGATTATAATTTGCCAGGGCCATGTTGGCGCAGGAAAGCGCGTTGCTGGCGGCCATTACATTTTTACCCAGGCAGGGCGCTTCCACCCTGTTGGCTATCGGATCACAGATCATGCCGAGGGAGTTTTGCAGGGCCATAGATGCCGCAGAAAGAGATTGGTCCAGGCTGCCCCCGGCAAGGTATACGATGGACGCAGCCGCCATGCAGGCGCCCGATCCGCATTCAGCCTGGCATCCCCCTACTTCGGCGGCAAAAGTGGCGTGGGCGGAAATGAATACCCCCAGCAGACCGGCAGCCAGCATGGCTTCCACGATCTTTCGTTCGGACAGCCCAAGAGACTCCCCTACTCCGACGACTGCTCCGGGAAGAGCGCCGCAGGATCCGGCGGTAGGAGCCGCCACAATGACGCCCATGGAACTTTTTACTTCCATGATAGCGGACACGTACATAATGACCCGGTTCAGCACCTCTCCTTCCACCAGTTTTTTACGCTCCATCTGCTCCCTGAAATAAACGGACTGACTGCCCAGGAGACGGTCTTCGTACGATGTGCCATTAAGGCCTGTCTGTATGGAAGCCCGCATGATACGGACGATCTCCGTCATTTTATGCAATACTTCTTCCCGGCGGATATTGCCCCGGGCAGATTCATATTCCACTGCAAGCTCCCAAAGCTCCAGCTTTCTGCCCCGGTTATATTCCAGCATCTCCCCGCAGGTGATAAAAGGTATCCTTGTATGTTTCGAGGAAAGCACAGGCAGCACAGGCTCTAATTTCTTTACGGCAAATACCGCGTCCATCGAAAGCAGCTCTTCCAAAAGAGGCTGCTCCGGGGCATGCTGGGACTTTATTTCGAAAAAAGGGACGTCGCCTTCATGCCAGATCAGCTCGTCGTAGGAGAAACTGCTCTTGAGGTATTGCGCTATAACATAAGGGTATAACTCCTCTTCCGGGTGTAATCTATCTTCCGGATGCATACGCTCTTCTTCATACAATCTCTCTTGCGGATGCCATCTTTTTTCCGGGTGAATTCCTTCGCCAGGAGGTAGCTTATCACCGCGGCAAATCTCATTGCCGCGATGCTGCTCATCATCCGGAGGCAGCTCCCTGACCGGAGGCCGGCAATATACCAGCGTCTCATAAAAATCACCGGCCATCGAGACCTCTGCGCCGTCGATACCGATCACTTCGATCATTCCCCCTCCTGTAGAGATCGCGGTAAGCGTATGAGCCTCCTCTCCATTTCCCAAAATGATCTTATAGGTGTTCGGATGACCGGCCTGAATGTCCGTGACAACGATCTCCGCCTGTATACCGGCTGCTTCCAGGAAACGTTGGGAATCCGGCAGGCGCTCATCGAAAGCCTCCCACCCCAGCAACCCTCCGAACAACCCCATGTCGGACCCCTGGCTCTTATGCGTAGTCGCCAGCGAACCGGCCGGGTCGAATTCGATCCGGATATGCCTTATCTGCCCGTCCATCAGGTCCCTGCACAAACGGCCGATCCGCAGGGAAGCCGCACAATGTGAGCTGGAAGGCCCCCTCATAACGGGGCCGATCACGTCATTAAAGATACTCGGGTAATTTTCCATATACAGGTGATTTAGTATAAATTTTCATTCCAGAACCGCTCCATCGTCTCCCTCAGATGCAGCGAAGTGTTCTCCCTCTCATAGATGCCGTGGGAACGCATGGGATAGGACATCATGTCGAATTGTTTGTTATTCCGGATCAGCTCATTGACCAGCATTTCGAAACTCTGGTAATGAACGTTGTCATCTCCCGTACCGTGTATGATCATCAGCCGGCCTTTCAGGTTCGCCGCATAATAAAGAGGAGACCCGTCATGATAACCTTTCGGGTTGTCCTTCAGCAATCCCATATACCTTTCCTGGTAGGTCGCATCGTAGAGCCGTTGATCGGAAACAAAAGACACCGCCAGACCTGCCTTGTAAATGTCCGGATACCGGAAAAGACAATTAAGGGTCATCTGTCCTCCCCCGCTCCATCCCCAGATCCCCACCCTTGCCGTATCGATATAAGGGAATAACGTGAAGATCTTTCGCGCCGCCTTGCTTTGATCTTCCGAGGCCAGCAGGCCGATCTGCCCATAGATGCTTTTCCGCCAGTCCCTTCCGCGGGGAACTTTCGTGCCCCTGTTATCGACACTGATCACCAGCCATCCTTTTTGAGAAAGGTATTGATGCCAGAGATCGCCTCCCGCCCAGGTATCCTGCACGGTTGAAGCAGCCGGTTCTCCATATACATAAAAGAGCAGCGGATATTTTTTCGAAGGGTCGAAGCCGGCCGGCTTTATCATCCAGGCATCCAGTTGCATTCCGCCGATATCCACTTTAAAGAATTCCCTGGGATTGAGCCCGAGCGCCGCGATCTTCTGCTCCAATTCATGATTATCTTCCAGCACCCGGACCTCCTTGTGCAAGGGGAGGCTCACCAGGGATATCCTGTCGGGTGTGGCAGCGTTGTTGAAAGTATGGATCGCCCATTTTGCATTCGCGGATACCTGGTAGGCATGATACCCTTCCACTCCTTCCGGAGTGACCCGCTGAGCAGTGCCGGTCCCATCCAGGCGGCTCCTGTATAAATAACGTTGGGTGAAATTCTGCGGGGAAGCGATATAGTATACATATCCGCCGGCCGGGTCGATACAATTGATATTGATGACATCGAAATCTCCTTTGGTGATCAAATGCTGCTCCTTCCCGTCCCTGGATACCTTGTATAAATGCAGCCATCCGTCCTGCTCGGTCGTCCAGGTGAAATACCGGTCCTTATCCAGCCACTTTATATTATCGTGAAGATCGAGGAAGGCCTTGTCCTGGTCGGTAAGAATATTATCGAGACGAAGGGTCTGTATATCCCCGATCCATACCCGATTCGTATTTTGGGCCCTGTTGAGCTGTTGTATCATCAGTTCCGATGAATGAGGAATAAAGTCCATCCGGGCCAGGTAATGTTCCCTGGGATCACCGGGCACAGCGAACCACCGTGTCTCCCCTCCATTTGCAGCAACGACCCCTACCTTTACGGCAGACAGCGCCGTTCCCACTTTCGGATAAGGAAAAGGAATGGGCCTGGAATACAGGGAATCGACATTATCGATCAGGTAGAATACGCCGGTACCCCGGGTATCGGACTGCCAGTAAGCGATGTATTTACCATCCGGGCTCCAGCGGAAACCGTCCCGGCAATCCAGCTCCTCTTCATACACCCAGTCAAATGTGCCGTTGATGATATTGTCACCGCCGTCATGCGTGACCGCGGTGATCTTTCCGGTAGCCAGGTCTTCTACATAAACGTTCTGCCGGCTCGTATAAGCTATACGGGTAGCGTCAGGAGAAAATTTGGCGAACATCAGCGAGCTTTGTTCCAGGGAGCTGCCCATACGGGCAAGTTTGCCGGTGGCCAGGTCCAGCACCCAATAATCTCCGCGGGTATTGTATCGCCAGACCCGCTGCGTGTTGGTAAAGATCAGCAGCTTTTTATTATCCTCCGACCAGCTATAATCAGCTATCGACAGGGGCGCCTTTTCCCCCCGGGGGATAAGGCTTTTTGCGGACACGACTATGTCCCGCCTGCCTGTCTGCGCATCATAACGCACAATATCCCGCCCTCCATATTCCTTATCCGGCTCCAGGGACGAATAACTTTTGTCATCCTTCATCCAGCGGACAGGTCCGAAACTTTTCTGTTGGTAAGTCCCTTTTGTAAAAATATTCTCCAGGGTCAGCGCGGTTTTTCCCGCAGCATCCGCGGCAGCGGGCACTGCGGTTTGCTCCTGCGCTGCTACAGATGTCCACCCGACTTGTATGGTCAAAATAAAACCAAGCCATAAAAAATATCCTGTTTTCATCCGTCAGTTTTTTTTATTAGTACGTTCGATATTTCTTCCTTCCCTCTTTATTTTGTCGGTTGCAGGGTATAGTGCTGCCCTTTTTCGGTGGGGAACTCCAGGAAACCGTCCTTCGTTATACGGGTATGTACTTTTTTCCCATTGACCGTGACCGTCATAGGTCCCCTGACCAGCACCCGGCAGAGCTGTCCCTGCCGGGACAATATAACGGCATTGGACACCTGCCCGTTTTTCCACTTCATGGCCAGCTCGAAAGCGCCCCGGGTGCATACCCCTTTGAATTCGCCGTCCTTCCATTCGCCCGGCAGGGCAGGAAGCAGTCCGATCATCCCTTCATGCGACTGCACCAGCATTTCGCTGATGGCAGCCGTCAGGCCCAATGATCCGTCCACCTGGACGGGGAATCCATGGTTTCCAAAAAACTGGGGATTGGAAGCGTCCCTCAAATAACCATTCAAAACAGAATAGGCATGATCCCCATCCCGCAGCCTGGCCCATAAGGCAACCTTCCAGGCACGGGACCATTCTGCGGAAGAATCCCCCCGGAGCACGAGCAATTTTTTGCAGGCGTCGATCCACTGAGGCGTATGCCGTATCGAAAAAACATTCCCGGGGTACAGGCCATATAACGGCGACATATGACGATGGGGATGTTCCGTCTGTCCCCAGTCTTCCGCCCATTCCTGCAGGGCTCCGTCCTGCCCTATCTGCGGGGGAACAAGCCGGCTCCTTGCCGCCCTGGCTTTGCCGGCCATATCCGGGTCTTGCTGCAGCAGCGACGCAGCTTCCGCATATTCCCCGAAGAGATCCGTCAGTATCTGCATGTCGATGGAAGATCCGGCGCAAATGGAAGTACCGGGAAGAAAAGAACCTGTCACTTCGTCGAAGTATTTTCCGTTTCCCCGCCTGGCCGGGAAATTCTCCGGGGAAGTGGAGGGGTTGGTCACCAGCCATTTACCATTGGGCTGTTCTACGAGGAAATCCAGGAAGAACTGTACCGAGCCCTTTAAAATAGGATAGACTTTACGTAGATAAGCCGTATCGCCCGTATAACGGTAATGTTCCCAGAGATGGGTGCACAGCCAGGCCCCTCCTACGGTGAAGGTTCCCCAGGTAGGTCCGTCCATAGGCGCCGCCACGCGCCAGAGATCGGTATTCTGATGGAACACCCAGCCCCGGCAGCCATAGTGTTCCTTTGCCACTTCCGCACCCTGATCGGTAAGATCCTGTATAAGATGGAGCAGTGGCTCCGCACATTCGGAGAGGTTGGCGGATTCCACCGGCCAGTAGTTCATCTGCGTATTGATATTGGTCGTGTATTTGGCATCCCACATAGGGTTGGGATTATCATTCCAGATCCCCTGCAGGTTGGCAGCCTGTGTCCCCGGTCTCGAAGAAGCGATCAGCACATACCGCCCGAACTGGTAAGCCAGCGCAGATAGAGAAGGATCGGAGGCGGACCCGGCCTTTTGTTTCCTTTCATCGGTAGGCAGGAAAGAGTTCTCCGTCACCGGAAGTGTCAGCGATACCCGGTCGAACAAACCTTTATAGTCCCTGATATGCGCCGCCTTTATGACCTGGTAAGATTTCCCCGATAAGGCGGTCCGGTAACGCTCCATCCTGTCGTGCTCGTTGGCGCTGACATCCTTATAGTTTACAAAGTTGGTAGCCGCCGTGAAATACAAGGTCACGGCGTCCGCATGTTCTACCACCAGCCTGGCGCCTTCCACTGTCATGGACCCTCCTTCCGGAACGGCTGTGATCGCTGCCTCATAACGCAGCTTCCCTTCTATGCCCATATAATCGGCGGATTTCCCCGTCAGGATCAGGCCATCTTTTCCGTTGCCGTCCATGCGGAAATAGTCCGTTGCATAGTTGGAATGCGCCTGGTTACGCACCCCGCGAAGGGTGGCAGCAAAAGAAATACAACCGGGCTTATCCGCCGTCAGCCGGATGGCGATCACCTGGTCCGGTTCAGAGGCGAGCACATCCCTGCGATAGGTGACACCATCAGCAGTATATTGTACGCTGGCGATACCGGTCTCCAGGTCAAGCCAGCGCTTGTACCCGGATATATCCTTCTGCCCGGTAAAAAAAAGATGAAGATCCGCCAGGGACTGGTATTTCTGCTGCTCTACCGGGTATCCCATGAGGGCCCGTCCGAAAAGATCATGCGCCTTCCGAAACTCGCCGTTAAAAACAAGCTGCTGCACTTCCGGAAGTTTTTTATATCCTCCCTTTACAACCGTTGAATACGGGCCGCCCGTCCAATACGTATCTTCGTTCAGCTGTATCCGTTCTTCTCCGGCCCGTCCGAATACCATACCGCCCATCCTTCCGTTGCCCACCGGCAAAGCGTCTTCCCATACAGCAGCCGGCGCCTTATACCATAGTAAAGCAGATGGATCGAATTCCTTCCGGTCAATACTTCCGGCGATCCGCTCTTCCTGTGCCTGTACACGGAGCATACCGGACAGGATCACGGGCAAAAAGAACATTTTTATTGTCTTTCCCATTATTTGTAATTGAAACTTGCTGTTTCTGAAAAATCAGTTTTCTGTCAAAGGGATCGGCGTGCAGCTCAATACTGGCCGCTCAATGCTTGCCGCTCAAAACGGGCAGCCCATCCCTCAATG
Source organism: Chitinophagales bacterium (assembly GCA_015655015.1). Lineage (GTDB taxonomy): Bacteria > Bacteroidota > Bacteroidia > Chitinophagales > Chitinophagaceae > Puia. The sequence continues at coordinate 20,087 of JAATFV010000055.1, forward strand.
CACGCCCGTGCGGGTATCCCACCACATCTGCTGCCCCCAGAACAGCTGGCTGGCCGCATCGATGCCCGTCGTGTGCGGGGTGAGATTGGCGGCATTCAGCTGGGACTCATTTTCCGGATAGGGATACCGGAAAGCCGGCCTGTTATGCGAGCCTTTGTAGTCATAGGGAATATCGGTCATTAGCGGGATATCCGTCCTTCGGGCTTCCGCCCAGGCCTCACTGCTCTCTTTAAAAAGGGCGATCCATTTCTGCAGGTAGATCTTTTTCAGATCGGAGGCGTCATTGGACCATACCACTCCGGGGCCGGCCAGGTAAGCGGAAGGGTCGCTAATGCCGTTCTCGGCAAGGGAGGCTGTGATGGCAGCATTGTAGGCCATGTGTGCATCGCCGGTCACGATTCCCCGCTGGCAGGCTTCCGCTTTTATGAAGGCCACTTCCGGGTAACGGAGAAAGGGAGAGAAACCCATCGCCGTGCCGGCGAAACGGACTCCGATGGCTGAGACGGTATTGGGAGTGAAATCGCTGTTGGGGCTGCCTATTTTATATCCCCGGTAAAGACCGTCGGTCGCCGCAGGCAGCGCGTATACAGGTAACCGGGGGTCATTGAATTTTTGCAGGGTATCGACCAGGTTCGAGCACATTCCGTAATCATTCCTCTTTGACAGGACCATGAAAGAATACCAGGGCTCCGGATAGGGAGAGACTCCCGGCCAGATCAGGTTAGCGTCGTCGCCATTATTCTCCATCACGGGATAAGTGCCCGGATCATTCAAGATCTCCTTCAATACGGCCCCGGCCGTACCGGGGTCCACATTGGACATACGAATAGCTACCCGGAGACGAAGGGAGTTACAGAACTTTTTCCACTTAAGCAGATCGCCGTTGAAAAGAATATCGCCGCTGCCCAGCTGATCGATCGAACCCTGATTGAAAAGACCGGCCGCGTTCTTCAATTCATCCAGGATGGAGGCATAGATAGCCTGCTGTGTATCGTATACGGGAGTGATGACGCCGGAATCTCCTTTAAGGGCCTGGGAATAAGGGATATCCTTCCAGTAGTCCGTAGCTTTCTGGGCCAGAAAGGCCTTCAGGGTCATAGCTGCTGCCCGCATATTCCGGTTGCTGTCCTTTTGAGTGGCATTGATTATTTTCTGCAGGTCATTCAGGGTATGATAGGTGGTGGTCCAATGGCCCCCTACGATGGCGGCGCGGTATTCATAAAAAGCGCCTACCTGGAAATAACAGGTCTGCCCCGAGTAGGTGCCTGCGTAGAACATGCCAAGCCGTTCTCCTTCGAAGAGGCCCGCGATGGAATAGATGGAGTTGCCCAATATATTGGTTTCCGGCGCTACGGTCGGGGAATTGGGGTTCGTATTCATCTGATCGAACTTTTTGGTGCAGGCGCTTATGGTCAATAAGGCCAGACAGGCAAAGATCTTTATTGGTGTATTTGCGTTCATGGGAAATCTTTTCAATTAGTCAATAACTTACTATCAAAAGCTTACTTGTAATTTCACGCCCAGGCTCCGGGCCGGCGGGATCTGGAATACTTCTATTCCTACGCCGCTGTTGGTGGAGCCTACGCCTGTTTCGGGATCTATGTGGGCCGTATTGGACTTATCAGTATACAAGAGGAGCAGGTTCCTTCCCACCAGGGATACATTCGCGGATTTAATGACCTTCGTATTTTTTACAGGAATGGAATACCCGAATACCACTTCGCGCAGCTTGATGTAGGTGGACTTGAAAACAGCGGGCTCCACGATACTCCAGTTATAATCTCCATGGAAATAATCGTATGCATTTACGCGCTGGGTGTTGGGCTTCCCGTCCTGCGTGACGCCTTTTATGATCATTCCGTCTTTACGGACATTGCCGTCCACCGTCTCCTGCAATACCCCTGTTATACGATCATGCCAGGCAGTAAAGCTGAACATATCCCCACCCCAGCGGAAATCAACGAGGAAGCTAAGATAGAAATGCCGGTAGGAAAATTCATTGTTAATACCGCCTGTCCAGGACGGAGAGACATTCCCGAGGTCCACATTGGTGGCTGGCTGGGGCAATCCCTTGGCATCCACGATAATGTTACCGGCGGCATCTCTCAGGTAACCGCCTCCGAACATTTCCCCCCATGACTTACCGGGTACTGCTTCGACCTGTACGTTCACGTTGGGCCCCAGGTTGTAGGATTGGAGATCCCCGAATAATTTGTTGACCTTATTTTTATTCTTCGCCCAATTGACCGTTACGCCCCAGTTGAGTCCGTTGGAAGATTGCAGGATCTTGCCGTTCAGGGACACCTCCGCGCCACGGTTCTCTATTTCGCCGGCATTGATCAGCATAGCGGAATAACCGGAAGGATTGGAGATATTGACAGACATGATCTGGTTGCGGGTCCTGGTATCATAATAAGACAGATTGAGCCCCAGCCGGTCCCGAAAGAATTTAAGCTCCGTACCAAATTCCACGGAAAGGGTCTTTTCCGGTTTGAGGTTCAGCGGGGGAATCGTGGAAGGAGAAGTAAAAAAAGCCGTTCCATTCCAGGGACTGCTGCCGGAGCTGTAAACGGCCAGGGTCTGGTAAGGATCCGTATCCTTGCCTACCTGCGCCCAGCTTGCGCGTAATTTTCCATATGACAAAAAAGGCGACCGGATATTGAGCGCATCGGAGAAGACCCAGCCAAGGCTGACGGAAGGATAGAAATAGGAACGATTATTGGCCGGCAGAGTAGAGCTCCAATCGTTACGGCCCGTTATGCCCAGGTATAAATAATCCCGGTAAGAAAAGTTTACGGCCCCATAAACGCTCTGGGTCTCTTTTTCACTTTTGTACATAGACGTGCTCGCCTGGCCTTTGACGTTCCCGATCGTGTACAGGTCAGGGATAGTAAGCTGCGAGGCGCCAAGGGTCATATCCCGGTAATTGCTGTGGTCGTAATTAGCGCCGAACACGCCGTCGATGCCGATGGTCTCGCTGAGCTTCTTATTGAGCAGCAGGATCAGGTCGGCATTCGTCTCGCTGCGAAAGATCGTGGTCTGGCTGAAGGCTCCCCCGCTGGTGCTGAGGATCGACCGGGATTGGGTTATGCTCATGCGGGATTCATTATAAAAATCCGTTCCCGCCCTTGCCTTGACGGACAGCCAATCATTCACTTTATACGTAACGTCCATATTCCCGAACATCCTGTTCCTGCTGAAGCCGCTGTTATTATGCATGGCGAGATAAGGATTATCCCACCAGTAATGTTCCCAGCTATAGGGCCTTCCAAACTGGTCGTTCTTTTGCCAGTTAGCCTTGAGCGGGCCCATATCCACCTGGCGCCCGAACCAGGCGAAGATGAACTGAGGATTATTATAAGAGTACTGACCGACGCCGAGATTGTCGCTCCATTTATTGATATAGGAACCGCTCACGGAGGCTGTCAACCGGTCTACGGGATGGATCTCGCCGCTGAAATTGAAAGTATTCTGCTTCAGTCCGGTATTAGGCGTCGTTCCCTGCTGTGTCATATTGGACACGGACAGCCGTCCGGAGGCTTTGTCGCCGGATGCATGGAGCGCAATATTATTATCTGTAGTAAAACCCGTCTGGAAAAAATCCTTCACATTATCGGGATGGGAGATCCAGGGCTGATCTTTCCCGGTGAACTGGTCCAGCTTCAGGCCGGCATCCAGCCGGGGACCCCAGCTTTCCTGGGACATATCGTTCACACCCGATCCCCTGCCATCCACATAATTGTAAGAATAGGTTTTGGCATAATCCTGGTAGGTCAATTCCGGGTGTGCCTGCTGCCATTCATATTCGCTGCCGTAATATCCCTGACCATAGGAATTCTGGTATTTTGGCAGGATATATACTTTATCCATCGTAGTGGAAGATGAGAAGTCGACGCCGATGCCGCTTTGCGATTTCCCGTTCTTGGTAGTGATGAGAATGACGCCATTGGCTGCGCGGGATCCGTATAAGGCCGCCGCATTGGCGCCCTTGAGCACGCTTACCGATTTGATATCGTCGGGGTTGATATCCGAGATGGCATTGCCATAGTCGGTTCCTCCGTTGGGATCGACGGAGGATGCCGCATTGCTGATCGGAATGCCGTCTACTACGAACAGGGGTTGATTCTCCCCGAATGAATTGCTGCCCCTTATAACGATCCTCGAAGAGGCGCCGACCGAGCCGGAGGAACTGGTGACCTGAATGCCGGAGATCTTACCTGATAGGGCGTTCACCACATTTGTTTCCCGGGCCTTGTTGATCTCTTCCCCATTCAATTCCTGTACGGAATATCCCAGCGCCCTTTTTTTCCGGTTGATGCCGAGGGCCGTCACGACTACTTCGCCCATATTCCGCTCAGCCGGCTTCATCGCCAGGAAATAATAAGTTTCCCCGGTGACAGGTATTTCAGCGCCGTCCATCCCGACAAACGAGAAGGTCAGCCATTTTTCTTTTTTGTCGAATGTCAGCGAGAACCGGCCTTCCGCGTCGGTGGTGGTGCCGGCTGCCGAACCTTTTACAAACACAGAAACACCTTCAACGGGTTTTTGGTCCTGTCCGGACACGACCTTGCCGGTTATGGTCCTCGTCGTGTCCCTGGTGAAAGGGTCTGTGAAACCTGCCTCCGGACGGCTGTTGGATCGCTGCTGTGGAAAGATCAACAGCATATTGCCATCTTCTTTACATGCCAGTCCCGTCCCTTCCAGGATCAGGTTCAATGTAAGGCTGACGGTGCGGGTCTCTTTAGAAAGATTGATATGATCATATTTGGCTACCTGCTCCAGCACATAGGACATGCGGATACCGGAAAGTTTCTCCACTTTGTACAAGGCATTGAGCAGGGGCTCATTGCGAAGCTCCAGCGTGATCTTCTTTTCGTTCATCCCCTGGCCATTGCCGGCAACGGCCAGCAGGAACTGGGCAGAACAGAGGAACAATGGTATCAGGAATGCGCTGATTCTCATCAGGAAACGAAGGTTTTTGCCGGCCCGGGGCCTGATGAAAGCACAACGGGCAGTACTGGCTTTAGACCGAATGATTGGCGACAATAAAATATTGAAAAGCTGTGTCACGACAGCAGGCAATTTTTGCATAAATTGCAGCAGTTAAAAGGTTATCGAATTCCTCCGCCAGCCGGTGGAGGATATATCTTTGAACGAAGGCCCCTTATGCTGTCCAGGCGGAGGGGCTTTTTGCCTGCCATACCCTTTGGAAGGGAGGGGCATGCAGAATAAGATCATGGGGGAATTGATCTGGTCATAGCAGTTATATTTTGATAGTTACAAAAATCAATCGCAGCCTGGTCCGTCAAGGGTCACTTTCCTGTCATCACGGTCATCACGGGTATAATGAGTATTACTGATCGTACATAACACTTCCAATACTTTTGAGAGCGGTTCCGTCCCTTTAAAATAGGCCTTTATCATACATTTCCGCAGCTTTGGATTTTTGAAATTTACCGATACGCCATACCGGCGGCTCAGCACATCCGCGACTGCCTCGAAGGAGCTGCCTTCAAATATCATGTCTTCATGAGTCCAATCGGTGACGACAGATTCCGCATCGACCTTTTGCTCTTCCACCTTGTCTGCAGGGATCGTATAGATGACCTGCTGATCGGGTGTCAGCACTGCCAATAACCGGGCGCCATTTTCCACTTTCACTTTTCCCTGCGTTACCGATACGACCACTTTCATCGCTCCCGGATAAGCCTTGATATTGAAAGCCGTTCCCAGCACAGTCGTTTTTACGCCGCCCGTATGTATTATAAAAGGCCTCGCGGTTTCGTGCACGATATCAAAATATGCTTCCCCGGTCAGGGTTACTTCCCTGGCGCTGTCGGAGAAGTTGGATGGATATTCCAGGTGGCTGTTGGCGTGCAGAATGACCGTACTCCCATCCGGCAGACGACGCTGCTGAATATAGGCCACCGGGTCGCCGGTCACATCCGGATTGGTTGGCGACTGCACAACCTGGCCATCCCGCATATGCCTGCCCCCATACCGGTACAGGCCCGCAATGCTCAACAGGATGATCGCTGCCGCAGCGACACGCGGCCAGGTGAAGAGCTTTGCCTGACGTGGCAGACTGTGGATGGGTATAACATGGACAGCTCCGGGTACAGGGTCTGTGAAACCAGGTGCAAGCGGGCCTGCGGCTCCGGCCGGCCGGCTGCGTAAGGCCGCCTGCAGCAATTCCAGGCTCTTTTCGTCACCGATCCTTTTACGGTCTGAATGAAAAGTGTCCCAGGACTCTTCCATCAGCCGTTGGATCTCCTGTTCATTTTCCGGACTTGCCAATAATTCAATGAAAGTATTTTTCTCCTCTTCCGTCGCCGTTCTGTCAAAATAGCGATAGAACAGGTAACTGAGTTTTGTAGCTGACATACAAAAAGTTTAATAATTGGATACTGACATAAGATAAGAATGGCCGGCAACAGTTGGTAAGGTCTATTTATAGTGGTAAGCTCTATTTATAAAAGACACCGGAGTTATGGGGAAGGGTCAATCGCGGGGAAAGTTTTTTTCAGGCACCTGCTAAAAAAGTGAGGACAACCAGCAGGGCTTTCTCTGCATGCGCCCGGACATAGGAGCTGATAGCGCGCAGGGCAAGGCTGATATGCCTTTTTACCGTCTCCCGCGAGAGCTGCAGCTGGCTGGCGATCTCTTCATGCCGGAGCCCTTTCTGGCGGCTCAGCAAATACGCTTTTTGCTGTTGGGGCGGAAGCTGTTCCACTGCATCTTCGATCAGCTTGTAATACAGCTGACGGTCTCCCTCCTCCATGTCGGCGGAATTTTCCATTTCCCGGTGATACTGCAAGGCCCATTGGTTCTTTTGTATGACCTCCCTGGCAAGGCTGCGCAAGCTGTTAAAAGTATGATTGCGTGATATCGTAAAAAGATAAGACCTGAAATTGGTCACCGTGAGCAGGCGTTCCCGGTGTACCCATATTTTTGTAAAGCTGTCCTGAACGATCTCTTCCATGAGCGGCTGCGACCTGGTAAGATAAAAAATATAATCGGCCAACTCCTGGTGATACGTATGAAATAATTGCCCGAAGGCATTTTCATCTCCTCCGGCCACCTGCGCCAGCAGCTCTTTTTCGATATATGAGGTTTTCAACGGCACAGGGTTCTCTGCTAGTTTAAGCCTTGGACGATGGTTTGAGCCCTAAATTTAGTAAAAAGCTGCCAAACGGTAAGAGCCTGCTCCCATAAATACCCCATTTCATTTTATCAAAGCGTATAGCTTTCCATATAAAAACATTTCTTTCGCCATTCTAAAAAACATAAAGGAATACACTTACTCGTATATTATAAAAAATATAAATATATTCAGTATGAAAAAACTACTTGTCGCCCTTATTATCTTCTTATCCGGAGATATTCAGGCTTATTCTCAATGTAATACCGCGTTAATTATTTCCCAGGGCCGCCCGGCCATTGCTTCGTCCGTGGAAAGTGCTGCCTATGAACCGGATAATGCCTTCGATGGGGACCGGACTACCCGCTGGAGCAGTGAATTCAGCGATCCGCAGTATCTTTATGTAGACCTGGGATCGGTAACCAATCTATGCCAGGTAAATCTTATCTGGGAGAATGCTTATGGGAAAGACTTTACCATCGATATTTCCAATGATGCAGACACCTGGACGAATGCAGCCACGATTACCGGTAATACCTCCCTCACGAATAATATTCCGATCACCGGCAGCGGCCGTTATGTAAGAATGTACGGCACCGCAAGGGGAACGCCCACCGGCTATTCACTATACGGGATGCACGTATACGGAACGGCTCCATCTCCCTCCTGCGGCGGGACCGATCTTGCCCTGGGTGGAACCGCTGTGTCTTCCTCCGATGAGAGCATAGCATATCCCGCCCGTGAGGCTTTTGACGGCGATCTGGGCACCCGGTGGGCCAGTCAGCACAGTGACCCTCAGTCGATTTATGTCGATCTGGGCGATACGTACGATCTATGTAATGTGACCCTGGCCTGGGAAACAGCCTATGCGACCGACTTTCATATCGATGCCTCGCCGGATGCCCTTGACTGGGCCACTTTAGTCACCGTTACCGGCAATACGTCAACCACCAACACGATCCCCGTAAGCGGCCTGGCAAGATATGTCCGCATGACCGGAACGGCCCGGGCTACCGGGTATGGGTATTCTCTGCTCGAATTCACCGTAAATGGCTACATCGCCTCCGTCCTCCCCATAACTTTGCATGCATTCACCGCATCTCTTCAACCGGGAAAGACGGTATTGCTGCAATGGACGACGGACCTGGAAACAAATAACGACCATTTTGACATCCAGAGGAGCATGGATGGCAATCATTTTTCAACCATCGGCACCGTAAAAGGTAAAGGAAATTCCTCCACGCAGACCAGGTATACCCGGGTCGATACTTTCCCGGTTCCCGGAGTCAATGAATACCGGCTGAGACAGGTGGACCTGGATGGAAAATATGCTTATTCACCCATAATACAGGTGACCATCGATGCAAGTGCACAAACGACTATTTCAGCCTACCCGAATCCCGTAATCAACTACCTGACAATAAGCAGCCCTGCCGGAGAGCAGATCGTTTCCGTTACCATTTATAATGCCACCGGGACATCACTGATGAAATATACAGGCGCTTCGGATAAGGTCACCTTATCGATGAAAAGCATGCCGTCCGGTGTGTATACGCTGCGGGTCAATACCAAACATGGCACTCAAACGGTGAAGGTTTTGAAGCATTCGCATTAAAAATAATACCCGGCGAAGATGTTCGCCGGGTTATAGCTTACTTATTCAATCAGGAAAACCTACCGATCGAGGTGAGACAGAAGTCATCCATAATCAATGCGCCGGGTAACAGGTGTTTAGTTTTCTTCATATGACAAGTTTAAATGGTTTAATGGTATTCTTTCCGGCTTCGTTAGTTCCATCCGTTCTTTACGCCGTTGGCGACATTGGGATTGTAATTTTTTTCCGAGTCAGGTATGGGGAACAGCACATGTTTTGGCTGGAACGGCTGCTGACCGTCCCCGGGCTCTGCTGCTTTTTCCCCATTGATGGTCTGCATGGCGATGCCCCAGCGGATCAGGTCGAAATAACGGCATTGTTCGCCGCAAAGTTCCAGCTGCCTTTCCCGCATCAACAATAACATGGCGCCGGCCTGATCTCCCAGCGTCGTATACGCTACCGCCTGCGACCTGGCGCGCACGCTATTGATAAGGGTCAGCGGCTCATTGCCGGTAACTCCCTGCTGTATATAGGCTTCCGCCAGCATCAGCATGACATCGGCAAAACGGATCACCTGTCCGTTGATGGGGCTCTTGGGATCATTGTATTTCTCCACGAGGTTGTAATACTCGTATTTCTTCCACCGGTAATCGCCTTGCGGATCGGCAGCGTCGAATGGATACACTTCGGGGCCGGAAGTAGTGCACTGCTGACAATACATCGTTTCGCCGCCGGTAGCCGCCGTGCCATAAAAAGTGGACTTAGCCCTCGGGTCCGTATAGGGTGTCCCCCCTTCCGGGTTAGGATACGTAAAGGCATTCACCGCAGCCTGGCTGATGTATACATTCTTCCAGTCATTCCATCCATATTCCATTGCCCGGGCGGTATGAGTTTGTTTGCCCACCTGTTCCGCGCCATTGCCGAACATGTAATAAGGAGAGCCCACGCTATAATCCGTCCATTGCTGATCCATGATCTGGAAAATATTCTCCACACTGTTCTGGTTGGTGGTGCTGAACAGGTTATCATAGGACGGATCGAGCTTGTAGGTATAAGGGGCGGCCATTAATTTCGATAGCTCTGCCTGCGCCTCCGGCCATTTTTTCTCATAGAGATATGCCTTGCCTAATAAGGCGATGACTGCGCCTTTGGTGGCCCTTCCCAGATCGGTGGCGGTATAGGTCACGGGAAGCTCTGCTGTGGCTTCAGCATCCTGCAGGTCCTGCTCTACCTGCTGCCACACGTCCGCGGCCGGGCTGCGGGGAAGATAGTTATTGTTCAGGGTCGTCTGATAATCGACATACAAGGGAACATCACCCCATAAATTCACCAGGTGGAAATAGGCGTAAGCCCGTAGAAATTTCACCTCTGCCACATACTGGTTCAGCCTGGCCTTGTCGGCAGCAACGGCAGGGGTCCACGCCTTAGCCCGGTCGAGCACTAAATTCGCCCGGACGATCATGCGATACAGAGAGCCCCATAAAAAGATCAGGTCCATGGTAACGGTTACGATCATACTTTTTTTATTGTAGCGTAATTCCTTACCCGGTGTCAGGATCACATCCCCGATCGTTTCATCTTACAAGCGTTCATTACAGAATGCTAAAGATATATCCTCTTATTCGAAGTCCAAATCCATCCTGCTCCGTCCTGCTTCCTTTTGCGTTACAGGTTTCCTGTTTTTCAACCATACTGATAGCCTTTATTCCGGACGCTTTCCGGGATTAGCTCTTTTTGGGCAGGGAAAAGACAGCATTTGTGAAAACCATTCATCTATAATTTCAATACCTTAGAGACTCTAAAGCCTTTATTTCATGATCGCACTTTATATTATCGGAGGACTAATCGCTCTGATTCTAATCGTTGCCGCAGCTGTGGGCACAGGTTGGAGCTACGAAAAATCCATAACCATTCAATCCCCTCTTGACAAAGTCTGGAAGAACGTCAATACCCTTGGAGCCCTCAATAGATGGAACCCCTGGGTAGCCAGAGATCCCCAGATCCTCCTGAAATATTCGGGAGTGGATGGCACGCCCGGTGCATCCTTTTCCTGGGATAGTGAGCTTAAAAATGTAGGCGCCGGCAGTCAAACTATCATCAATGTTGTACCACAGAGCTTACTGGCATCCCGGATAAGCTTTTTCAGGTCCGTCAAGGGCACCGGTGATGCCTATATCAAGATCAAAGAGGAAGGCGGATCCGCCACGGCAACCTGGGGGATCGTAGGTTCTACCCTCTATCCTATGAATATCATAAAGATCTTCGGCGTCATTGAAAAGAATATGAATAAAGATTTTGGAGAAGGACTGAACAAATTAAAAGAACTCTGCGAAAATTGAGCATTGATACCGGTCCGATTATTCCATATCAGCGAAACACCCGGTATTACGACATTCATTCCAAGACCGTCGCCTGCTGACAGTATTCGGATAAAGGAGGATGTCGTCTGGGCTATTACGGATACTCTTTTGCATAATTACCTGTTGCCAAGAGATTGTCCAAGGGTGACCTTTTATGCTAAGCCGGACAGCCTCCCATCAGATATTGAGAAATATATTGGTCAAACGATCACCAGGTTCGTAGTCACAGTAGAAGATAAGTGGTATCAGCCGATACAGGAGACTACCCTTTATTGTTACGAATTTCCTCCGGACAACTTCCAGGTCATAGACGAGGGAGCAGGGTATTATATTTCTTATAAGACCGTAAGTCCTATTTCTGTAACCCCCATTCTTAATCCGCTGGCCGAACTGTTAAAAAGAAAAGTGGAAGTCCGGTTTATGCCCACGCTGTGGCGTTTGGCGGAAGAAATAAAAAAATCCAGCCTGCAATATTCATTGATAAGAATGCGTAACGCGATCCCGTTAACTCGTGCTGATAAATAATTCTTACCCGTAAATATCCTTGTTTTTTCCTATTTTCCCTCTTTATTTTAGTCAGTCTTTATTCACCAGACCTCAAAAATAGTCAGCATGCCCGGAGATTCACTGTCATTAAACACCAGGTCCGTATCACAGAATACATATGATGCCATCGTCGTAGGATCGGGGATCAGCGGCGGATGGGCCGCCAAGGAATTATGCGAAAAGGGGCTAAAGACCCTCGTGTTGGAAAGAGGACGTAATGTAGTGCATGTAAAAGATTATGGGGATACGACAAAAGACCCCTGGGAATTGCCCCACCGCAATGGTCATGACAATAAAGACAGGGAGAACAGCCCTATACAAAGCAAGTGTTATGCCTACGACGAGGTATCGGCGCATTTTTTCGTCAACGATAAAGAGAATCCATATACCCAGGTCAAGCCTTTTGACTGGATACGCGGCTATCATGTTGGAGGCCGCTCCCTGATGTGGGGGCGCCAGTGCTACCGCTGGAGCGATATTGATTTCGGCGCCAATGGCAAGGATGGGCACGGTGTGGACTGGCCGATCCGTTATGCGGACATCGAGCCCTGGTATGATTATGTAGAACCTTTTGTCGGCATCAACGGATCGGCGGAAGGCCTGCCTCAATTGCCTGACAGCAAGTTCCTTCCCGCGATGGAGATGAACTGTGTAGAGAAGCATGTGGCGGAACGTATCAATAAAGGATTTCCGGATGGCCGGAGAATGATCATGGGACGCAGCGCCAACCATACCCACCAGGTGGGGGACCGGGGTCCCTGCCAGTACCGTAACAAATGCCACCAGGGCTGTCCTTTCGGAGGGTATTTCAGCAGTAATTCGGCGACCCTGCCTGCGGCGATGAAGACCGGCAATATGACCCTTCGCCCCTATTCCATTGTGCTGGAGCTGATCTATGATAAGGATAAGAAAAGAGCCAGAGGAGTTCGGATCCTGGATTCGGAGACCATGAAAACCGAAGAGTATTATGCAAAGATTATCTTCCTCAATGCCTCTACCCTGGGCACCGCTGCGATCCTGTTGAATTCGGTATCCGAAACCTTCCCGCAGGGATTTGGCAATAGCAGCGGGCAGGTGGGACATAACCTCATGGACCATCACTATGGGGTGGGCGCCAATGGCGATTTCGACGGGTTCCAGGACAAGTATTTTTATGGCAGAAGGCCCAATGGGATCTATATACCCCGGTTTCGCAATATCAGCGAACAAACCAAACGTACTGATTATCTCCGTGGGTTCGGCTACCAGGGCGGCGCAGGACGCGGCAAACAGGATTGGGCCGACGGAGTGGGCATAGAGCTAAAAGAACAGCTGACCGAACCGGGTGGCTGGAGCATGGGGATCGGGTCCTGGGGAGAATGTCTTCCTTACTATGAGAATAAGATCACGCTCAACAAAGATAAAAAGGATAAATGGGGACTTCCCACCCTGGATATCGATTGCGAATTCAAAGAGAATGAACAGGCGATGAGGAAGGACATGATGAACAGTGCGGCGGAGATGCTGGAAAAAGGAGGACTTAAAAATATCACCACTTACGACAGTGCGCCGGCGCCGGGTTTCTGCATCCATGAGATGGGTACGGCCCGGATGGGAAAAGATCCGAAGACCTCTGTGCTCAATAAGTGGAACCAGGTGCATGAATCGAAAAATGTTTTTATTACCGATGGGTCATGCATGGCTTCGTCGGCATGTCAGAATCCTTCCCTGACCTATATGGCGCTTACAGCGCGGGCGGCGGATTTTGCAGTGAAGGAATTGAAGAAAGGAGATTTGTAAATTTGATAACATGATGGAACCCAATAAAGCGCCACATATCCTCAATACTTCGGCTACTTTATTCGGGCTTTGTTATGTCGTATTGACTTCTTTAAAAGCACTTAAGATAGACCGGGAGACACTGATGGATGAGTTTACAACAGTGTCCATGTTCCTGTTTATTACAAGCTGTCTTTTGTCTTTTTTGTCTATCCGGGGTAAGAAGAAAAGTGCGGCTTATGAACGGGTAGCTGAATATGTTTTTCTGGGGGGATTGCTGGCGTTGTTTGTCACTACGGTGTTTATAGTGTTCAATGTTATACATTAACTCATAAAATAAGAAGTCAGGAATGGGGCAAGTTTTTTGCCGTTGGTTCTATTCTACGCACAAATTGCGTAAAATAGTTTGGCTTTGCGGTTAATAGGCAGTATATTTACCGCATAAACTGCGGAGAATAACCTATGGCCATTTACATACATCAGCTTAAGAATTGGCCCAATTTCGTTTGGGATCTGGGTAAAATCGCTCCCCTGCTGGCGAAAGTACGCCATCATCAGGGTCGGTTATTAGGCCGGATGGAAGGAATGGGCTTTAATTTGCAAGCCGAAGCCAATTTGCACACCCTCACCCTGGATGTTCTGAAATCAAGCGAAATCGAAGGAGAAATATTGAATCCGGGTCAGGTTCGATCTTCCATTGCTCGTCGCCTGGGAATGGATATCGCCGGATTAGTCCCTGCTAATCGTAATGTTGAAGGCATCGTTGAAATGATGCTGGATGCGACACAAAATCACAACGCTCCGCTAACGGAAGAGCGGCTATTTAGCTGGCATGCTGCTATGTTTCCAACAGGAAGAAGCGGTATGCACAGGATAGTAGTTGGTAACTATCGCGATAATTCCAAAGAAGATCCTATGCAAGTCGTTTCCGGTCCAATGGGACGAGAAAAAGTGCATTTCCAAGCGCCGGATTCCGAATTGCTTGCAGAAGAAATGAGCAAATTAATTCGCTGGTTCAACGAGACTAATGAAATTGACCCTGTTATAAAGGCAGCTATTGCGCATTTATGGTTTGTAACAATCCACCCATTTGATGACGGCAATGGACGTATAGCCAGAGCCATAACAGATATGCAGTTATCCAGAGCAGACCAAAGCACCCTGCGTTTTTATAGCATGTCGTCTCAAATAAAAATCGAACACAATGGATATTACGAAGTATTGGAAAAAATACAAAAGGGGTCACTTGATATAACTGAGTGGGTCTACTGGTTTTTGACATGCCTGGATCGGGCTTTGGAAGGAACGGATGAAACATTAGCCATCGTCATGCAAAAAGCTCGTTTTTGGGAAAAATATTCAGCCTCTCCATTAAATGACCGACAAAGGAATATGTTGAATAAATTATTAGATGGATTTGATGGCAAACTAACGTCTTCTAAATGGGCAAAAATTACGAAAGCATCCCAGGATTCGGCGGTTCGTGATATTAATGATCTTGTACAACGTGGTATATTAATGAAAGAACCCGGTGGCGGCAGAAGTACAAGCTATATGCTGGCTTCTCAACAAAGTGAATGAGAGCTAAATTGCCGGTAACTACCGGATATATTACGCAGCAGCAATGCCCTGTCCTAGTCAACTGCAACGGCCCTAACCGGCAATCTCCCGTGCAATGGCGCATTGCATCCCCCTCAGTTCAGCCAATCCCCGCAGTCTCCCGATAGCGCTATAACCCGGATAGGTTTTTTTAGTCAGGTCATCCAGCATCTGGTGACCATGATCCGGGCGCATGGGGAGCGATATAGCCCTTTTCTTCTGAACGAGCAGGAGCTCTTTTATAACGGCATACATGTCTACATCCCCGTCCAGATGATCGGCTTCAAAGAAATTACCATCCGTATCCCTCTTCGTACTACGCAAATGAATAAAATGAATGTGGTCCCCCAGACGGCGAACCATACCCGGCAGATCATTATCCGCCCTCACCCCATAAGAACCCGTGCAAAAACAAAGTCCATTGGCCGGCGATGGCGCACAATCCAGCAATTCCCGGGCATCCTGCTCCGTACTGACAATACGGGGAAGTCCCAATATAGGATAGGGAGGGTCATCCGGATGGATCGCCATCTTCAAACCCGCCGCCTCTGCAACAGGAACCACCTGCTGCAGGAAATAAAACAAATGCTGTTTCAACTTTGCCGCATCAATGCCCTCATAGGTCTTCAATGCCTTCAAGATCTGTTCTTCTGTAAACCGCTCTTCACTTCCTGGTAACCCTAACAGGGTATTGCGATAAAGTGTTTCCTTCTCCGGTTCACTCATCGTGCTAAGCCGCAACTTCGCCTTTTCGATCTCGGCAGCACTATAATCCTTCTCTGCTCCGGGCCTTTTCAGTATAAAAAGATCAAAAGCCACGAAAGCGAATTTTTCAAACCGCAGGGCCCGGCTTCTATCCGGAAGCTCATAAGCAATATCCGTCCGCATCCAGTCGAGGATGGGCATAAAATTATAGGTGACTACTTCCAGGCCGGCTTTTGCCACATTCCGCAGGCTCTCCTGGTAGTTCTGAATATACTCCTTATATCTGCCTGTCTGCTTCTTAATGTCTTCATGTACGGGAAGGCTTTCGATCACTGTCCAACGCATGCCCGCGCCTTCTACTTCCGCCTTCCTTTTTTCGATTTCTGACAAAGACCAGACTTCTCCGACAGGAACGTGATGCAAGGCTGTCACGACGCCGGTGCAGCCGGCCTGGCGGATATCCCATAAGCTCACCGGATCATTAGGGCCATACCATCTCATCGTCTCTTCCATTAACAAGGGTCTTTCCATATAACTGTTCTTCTGTTTGTTCGTATTAGTCCTCTATAGAGGGGGATTATCCCCTTTAGAGGCGGGGCGGAAGCAAATTACAGCCCGCAATCGGAAAAACCAGCAGGTTCGATACTTATTTTGCTAATATTTCGATCTCCGCCGCCGCCGCCTTTGCAGCCCCCAGTTCTTCGCTCCTCCCGCCCGGCAGGGATCCGCCAATGCTGATGCGTATCTTTCCGGGAGGCACTACACTTTTCCCCTTTTCATCGATCACCGCCAGCTTATCCGGTGTGAGGGTAAAGCTCACTTTCGTCGAGGCGCCGGGGGCCAAAGATACACGCTGGAACCCTTTCAAGGCAAATAATGGGACTTCCGTTCCCATATTTTCGTGGGTAAGATATAATTGCACCACTTCATCGCTGGTGACTTTCCCGGTATTGGTCAACACCACTTCCGCCGTCACCGTCTCCCCCTTTTTGATCTTCGTCTTCGATAGTTGCAGCCCGCTATAGGAGAAAGTCGTATAGCTGAGCCCGAACCCGAAAGGGTATAAGGGTTCTTCTTTCATATAACGATAGGTCCTGCCCTTCATGGAATAATCTTCGTAAGGAGGGAGCTGGTCCAGTGATTTTGGAAAGGTCACCGGCAGCTTCCCCGATGGGGATACCTTCCCGAATAAGATATCTGCAACAGCATTTCCCCCTTCTTCCCCGGGATACCAAACCAGCAACACGGCATCCGCCAGTTCCTGCACCGTTGCCAGGTTCATCGGGCTGCCCCCGGTGATCACCGCAATAACAGGCTTGTCATTTCCTTTTTTGAGCTTACGTAAATAGTCGATCTGGTTTTTCGGAATATTATAATCCAGGCGGTCGCCGGCAGAAGGACTGGCCAGCGATTCGCCTTCCTCCCCTTCCAGCATTCCGGAGATTCCCAATACGGCGATGGTGGCATCGGCAGTCTTAGCCTCCCCGGAAGCCCA
>JAATFV010000255.1 GCA_015655015.1 Chitinophagales bacterium
AGTCTGGTCGGCAGGTCCCCAGTTACACAGGCGGCTGATGGGAGGGCTGCCTGTATGCCAGGCATTGACCAGGCATTTCACCTCGAAGGTGAACGCTTTAATATTGGATAAAGGGGTGGGGAAGGTGTCGCTGTCATAAAAATTGTAATTCGACAGATCGACCGAATTGAATTGGGTGACCCTGGCCACTTTAAGATAGATCGTGCGGGAAGACTCCAATACTGACAACGGTCCTGTCACACTTTTGATCGTCACCGGTATGACATAACTCCTTCCGTCTATCAGGCTGTCCGTAGACGTAATGCGCACAGTGACCGGTTCGGATACATTGGTTCCTGTTTTTATCACCCCGCTATTGCCGGAGATCTCATAACTTCCCGTTGGCGCCGGATAATACTGTGCGGATACTTCTTTGTTGTAAGAAGCAACCAGGCTCGTGTCGATGGCGAAATTCACGGTGATATCCTCATTGACCTTACCGCTGGCGCTCGCCGTTACCGCATAACTGGAAGGGACATTTTCCACGGTGAATTTTACGATCTTATCGGTCTCCGTACCGGTTATAAGAATGACATCCTTGAAATCCTTATATTTTTTGCAGGTAGCGAATACAATGGTGACAAGACTAAGCGTCCCCATTATAAACAACCTGGAATTATATTTTATACTGTTCATGTTCGTTTGTTTTAAAATTCAGAATAGAACGACATCCTGCCAGGACCATTGGCCTGGCAGGACTTTTTGCCCCTTAATGCACGGATGGGTTTACGATCTGGATGCTGCGCCGCACGTAGTAATAGGGGGGAGAGCTGTTGTAATCCCTGTCGAAATAGTATCCTCCCCAGCCGCCTTTTTTCCCTTGTGTCGGGTTCCAGCGGGCAAAGCCTTCCATGGAATACATCTGTGTTCCTTCCGCCGTCAGGGTGTTGCCGTTCGCCTCCGTGAAAGGAGCGCCTCCCGTTGCATACCAGTCACCCATGTTTTCTGTGACGATGAATTTCTTCGTGGGCAGCCAGCTCACGCTGTTAAATCTTCCCTGAAGAAAGGTGGCCGAAGTCGTTGTAGTCCCCTGCGTATAGGACTGGTTGACGAGATAATTGATATAGGGCTCGACAGCAGCGGGGATCGCATCCGTATAATAGTCCAGTACCAGGTATTTATCCGGGTGGGCGGACTTAGGGCCCAGGGAATCCGCCAGGATCTGGATGAACTTAGTCAGATTGTTTCCGGAGAGCCAGTCAGTCGTCGTGCCGTCATTCGGCTCGTAGTCAAGATCCAGTCCATCCAGGTCATTTTCCCGTATCATGGTGAGCAGATAGTTGGCATAATCGCGCAAGCCCTGATCCGACAAGGCGAATTTCCCGTTGTATTTCTGGATCCGGCAGATCTCCGGTATCACGAACTTAATGCCCCTTACGGACATCGAGCTGCGCATTTCATTATAGGCGATGGGGTTGTACGTGGTAAGAGAATCTCCTTTCTTGAGAGAAGGAATGCCCGACCAGAGACTGCAGAAGTCAAGGCTATCCGGAAGGCCGGCGATATGCTCGCCCCAGGAAGCCGATTGTTTATAGTCTGCGATCACTCCTTCTTTATTGCCGTAGGCGGCAAACCAGCCATAAAAGACCTGGTGATCCGTCTTTTTGTATGCTCTCAGGTTGGCATAATACTCGTCGCTGTATCCATTGGGATTTTGAATGGATAAGGCCTGTGGAGTATTCTGCTTTTTGCAATTAACAAACACCATTGTAATGATAAGCATCAAAAAAGGTGATCTTAATTTTATTGACATGTTACTGTTTTTTTAAGCAATGAATGGGGTTATACGATTAGCCATCGTTCATCGGGGGTTTTTATCCCACCATAGGGGAGTTCCTCCGTTATCCGCGCCGCCTAACAAGGAGACACCTGTGGCTACGCCGGCCCCGTTACTCTGATATTCCGTCAGCGGAAAGGGCAGCCGTCTTATCTGAAAGCTGCTGCTGATCAATCCGGCGCTGTTGTTGACCACTACCGGGAATACTTTGGGGTAACGGGTACGCCTGTATTCAGACCAGGCTTCCTGTCCGTCCGGGTACATGGCGATCCATTTTTGAGTAAGGATCTTTTCCAGCTTGGCAGCCATGGCGTCAGATTCCTTCCACTTGACAATGATGGTGCTCAGGTTAGCGCCGGCGGTGATATTGTTCGTGGAGATCGAAGGGTCTGTATAGGCAGCGGGCTTACTGAGGGAATCGGCCACGTAATTCGTGGAAGAGCCGGCAGACCATTGATCAAAAGAGGTTTGAATACCTGTCTGATAAAAGCTCTGGGGAGTGCCTCCTCCCATATTCCAGCCCCTGACGGCGCCTTCCGCTTTCAGGAAATACATTTCCGCCGCAGACATCCACCGGATGGGCGTTGCGGGGAGAACGTTCAAGGTCGAGAATGGATCTGTATACAACGCCTTGTTGGTAATATTAATACCGTTGCGGATGCCATGATAATTGTTATCCGTTACTGCCTTATTGAACATGAACGGAAGCCGCGGGTCTTTGTATCCCGTAAGGAAAGACTCCATATTGGCTCCCATCCGGATATCGTCGAAGTTGAAGCAGATGATCTGTAAGGGGTTGTGGATCTGCACGCCGTTCGCGCTGACTAAAAAGGCGTTGTCGTCATTGGTCGTGAAGACGCCATAGGGGTTGCTCACTGCCGCTTCCGCATATTGCTGCGCTTTGGCAGGATCTACGGAAGCTATGCGCATGGCGAGCCTCAGCTTCAGCGAATTGGCGAATTTTATCCATTTCACATAGTCGCCGCCGTAAATAAGATCATAACTCGCCAGCGGCTTCGAACCCGGGAAGTTCTGCACATAGGTGCTCAGGATGTCGATAGCGGAATCCAGCTCGTTGAAGAAGGAATAATAGATCGTGCTCTGCGCATCGTACGGAGTGGTCAGGCTGCCACTGCCGAATTTCAGGTAAGGCAGCGGTCCATACATATCGGTGGTACGGTGTAAGGATTCTATCTTGATTATTTCCGCCAGCGCATAAATATGCTGACTGGCAGCTATTCCCTCTGTCTTCTTTTTGATAGCCAGCCATGCAGGCATTACACTCAAAAATGCCCTGTTGAAGGCTTGTCCGTACCAGCTGGGGGTCATGCCATACGTAGTATTGTTGACACCTCCGAACCAGTTATTGCTGGCCCCCATATAACCGGAGTATACATCCCCTGCCAGGTTCTGTACTTCCTGGTATATCTCATCCCCGAAGGAGGGTTCCTGCGCCACCGGGAAAACATTCTGCTCCATCTGGGAGAAAAATACGCCCGTAGCCAGGTTGTCAGCCTGCAGCATCGCATCTGTCGCGTTGTTGGGATTGGTATTATATTCCCTGAAATTTTTGGTACAGCCAAAGCAGACAACCAGTACCAGGCAACAAAGACCCGCCCGCCGGTTGTTCACTGAAAACCATTTATATGTATTCATATGTCGAATGCTTTAATTTTTATCAGAATTGTACTTTCACATTGAATCCCAAACTCCTCAGGCTGGGCTGCATAAAATAATCTATGCCCTGGTAATAAGTACCTGTATTAGCCGTTGACTCGGGATCAAAAGGCGCTTTGTTGTAGAACATGAACAGGTTCCTTCCTGTGAGCGCCAATGTCACCCCCTGCAGCTTGTTATGGAACAGCCCGGCAGGTAAGGTATAACCCAGGGAAGCTTCTC
Organism: Chitinophagales bacterium; assembly: GCA_015655015.1. Classification (GTDB taxonomy): domain Bacteria; phylum Bacteroidota; class Bacteroidia; order Chitinophagales; family Chitinophagaceae; genus Puia. Next base: position 3,716 of record JAATFV010000255.1, read on the forward strand.
CCAAACGCACGTTGGTAGCGCTATATACATATTGGGAGCCTATTCCAGCTACGCCTCCGCCCGCTACCGCATAATAAGATTGCGCCGGTATCTTGTAGCCGTTGACCAATACGCCGCCCTGGTCGCGGGCCTGTGCCGAAGCCTGCGAGACGCCGAACCGGTCCATGATGGCCTGGGTGACACTTACTCCTACGCCGCCCACCCGGGCGCTCACGAGGAAGCTGAGATTGAAATTCTTGTAATTAAAGCTGTTCCGGAAGCCGATGGTATATTTCGGATTGGCATTGCCGGCCTTGATATAGGTATTGTTGGGATCGGCGGATACGGTTTGTGAAGCGGGGTTCACATCGATATAACCATGTTCGTCCACCTGCAGGGTGGTGACATAGATGTCACCGATGGATCCTCCTTTTACGAGGGACTGTATATAACTGCCGGTCCCTCCCATGCTCAGGCTATCCACGGAAACCGTCTGCCCGGTTGTTTTGTCGGTGTAAGACGATAACAGCTTGACGATCTTGTTGTGGTTAAGCGTAAACGTGGCGTTCGAGCTCCATTCGACCGGACCAATTTTGCCGGTAAAACCCAGGGCGGCTTCGATCCCTTTATTATCGACCTGCCCCGCATTTACATAGAAGCTGCTGTAACCGGTGCTGGGGGCCAGGCTGGGATTGAACAGCTGGTTGAACGTAGAGGATTGGTAGGCTGTTACATCCAGGCTGATCTTATTATGCAGGAATTTCAGGTTCAGACCTGCCTCGGTCGACTTGGTCCGCTCGGGCTGCAGGCTGGTGGCCGGCAGATAGGAGCTGGTGACGGGGTAACCGCCGATGATCGGGTAGGTTTCAATGGAAATAAACCGTTGCGGGGCATTACCCACTTCACTGTAAGAGCCTCTCACCTTGGCAAAAGAAAGGATATCGGAATGAATTTTCAACAGATCGGTCAGAGAGGCGGACAGGCCGACGGAAGGATAAAAGATAGAGTTGGCGGTGGTATTGACCAGCGCGGATGACCAATCGTTTCGGGCAGTGGCATCCAGGAACACCATATTCCGCCATCCCACCTGGACATTGGCAAAAACAGACTGGCTCTGGTCATGATAGCCGTCCTGGGTAGCGGTAGCGAGCGCCGTGTTGACATTGGAGAAGGCGAACAGGTTGGGCACGCTCAACAGGTTGCCGCCATAACCGGTAAGTGCATAGCGGGTATCCAGGATGCTGCTCCCGATATTGGCGCCCAGGTTAAAATCTCTGAATGTCTTATTGATATTGACAAGGATATCGGCATAGATCTGCTTCGTAGTAGCGGTATTGTTGAAATATGCGCCGGCAGGCGAAGCAAACAGTCCCACGGTACTGGCATCGTATTTCTTTTCTCCCACCGTTGCATTATCGTCCAGTTTCACTCTCCCGGTAATATTTATCCAGTCGGCTACCTGGTATTTTGCCGCGGCGCTCAGCAGGAATCTTTCCTTGCTGTCGGTAAAGAAGTCGCGGTTGATGATCCAGTAAGGGTTCTGCATCTGGAATCCCAGGTCGCCGTATGGCCAGAACTGCGTTTAAAATTGCGGGTCCCGTCATAACGTTCATAGATCTTATACTTTTCAATATCATCGCCGCGGGGAAAAAGGTAGATAGGCACCAGCGGGTTGAAATACTGTCCCTGGGAAAGCATGTTCTGATCCTTCTCATTCGTATACATCAGGTTCAGGTCCAGGGTGAACTTGTCATCGAGGAAGCTGGATGTATTACGCACGTTGAAATTATACCGGGTCAGCTTATTGCCGGGAATGATGCCTTTTGCATTCAGGCTGGCGGCAGATACATAGGTCTGATTTTTATCTGTGCCGGTAGAAAGGCTCAGGGCGTTGTTGATGTTGGTGCCGGTCTGGAAAAAGTCAGATGGCTTGTAATCGGTAGGTTTAGTCAGCTTTGCGCCCCAGCTGGAGAAGTCCCCGGGGTCGGAACCATATTCATTCTGGAATTTAGGCAGCACAAAAGGGCTGAAGAAATTGGTGTTGTTGGAAAAGCTGAGACGTGTCTGACCGCTAATACCTTTCTTGGTGGTGATGATCACCACGCCGTTGGCCGCCTGGCCGCCATAGAGCGCTGCCGCAGCAGGACCGGTCAGCACGGAAATGCTGGCGATATCGTCCGGGTTGATATTGGAGATACCATCCCCTGTGGCGCCGGCGCCGGAGAAGACATCAGCGGGCTGGGTAGTGGTCAGATTCGGCATTTGTATGCCATCCACCACATACAGCGCATTGTTATTGCCGATCAAAGATTTGGCGCCGCGCATGACCACCCGCACAGATCCTCCGATACCGGCGGAGCTGCTGTTGATGGTGACACCGGCGACTTTGCCGGACAGGCCGTTTACAAAATTGGCGTCTTTTACCGTATTGACTTCCTCGCCGCTGATCTCCTGTACGTTGTAGGTAAGGGCTTTGGTTTTTTTCTTAATCCCCAATGCCGTAACGACCACCGTTCCCAGGTCGGTCAGCGTCTTTTCCAGGACAATGTCGATGGTGGTGCGTCCTTTGATCGGTATTTCCAGGGACTGGTAACCTATAAAGGATATCAGCAGGGTCTGACCGGGTTCAGCGCTGATCGTATAACGGCCTTCGGCATTGGTGACCGCAGAGCCGCGGGCTCCCTTGATCATGACCGAAGCTCCGGGAAGGGGAAGTCCTTCCGAACTGCGAATGATACCGGTGATCTCCAGGGGAGGGGCGACTTTAGGGGGAGCCTGCAAATGGTCGGTTCCTGCCGGAGGCACAGCAATCTTCTCCTTAATAAAGATCGTCTTGTTGTTGATCTCGAAATCGATCGGCTGATTGCGGACGATCATCTCAAGGAAGTCCTTTAATGGCATGGCCGATGCGGCTACAGAGAGGGGACCAATGCCTTTCAGCAAATCCTTATTGGCAAAAATGGTGTAGCCGGTTTGTTTCTCAATAGCGGTAAATACTTTGGTAATCGTCACATTTTTACCCGAAAAGGTAATCGTCTGTGCGTAACCTTCGGCCCGGGCTTCGAAAAGCCCCAGGACGATCAGTAAAATAGTTAGCTTCATGACTAACAGCGTTTTGGTTAAGAACGGCAATAGAGAAGGGGGTTTCCTCCTACAAAGAGCAATCTTTTGCATAACTTTGCATCAGTTTGGTTAATTAAGAAATGAAGTTTCTACTCGAATGCTAAATTTTGGATTGACTGAACACTATTGCCGCCCGGATGCCCGTCCGAGGCGGTTTTTTGTTTTCGTCAAACCCGTACATGGTTGTCTCCAACCATGGGTTTTTCATATATAAGCGTTTATTAAGGTAGTATGACCAATTTTCTTTCTCCTTCCATTCTGAAATGGACTTTGGACAATTCCAGTCCCCGGAGTACATTGGATAAGGTTAGATCTCTGCCCATTTTGCCGATAAATTCCAGCTTTGGAATGTTCTTCTCATATACGACCTCGATATCGTACCAGCGTTCCAGCTGCCGCATCACTTGCTCCAGGCTGGCATCCTCGAAATCGAATACGCCGTTCTTCCAGGCCACCACTTTTTCAACATTCACGTCCCTGACTATTTTTATTGGCCCGTTCGCCGATTGACCGGTTGCGCCACCGGATAACTGCCCGGCGACAATACCGGATGGCTGTGTATTCACCTGTGCCTGCTGGCCCTGTTCCAATACGGCCTTTTCACCGGCATATGCGATCCGTACCGAGCCTTCCAGCAAGGTCGTATTGATGGTAGCCTCGTCATTGTAAGAGTTGACATTGAAATGAGTGCCCAATACCTGGATCTCCGTCGTCTCATTCACCTTTACGATAAAGGGCATCTTTGCATCCTGCGCCACTTCAAAATAGGCCTCTCCCGTAATTTCCACTTTTCTTTCCGTGCCGGCGAACAGGGTAGGGTAGCGCAAAGAGGAGGCTGCATTGAGCCAGACCCTGGTCCCATCGGGCAGCACCAACCGGAACTGGCGTCCCTTTGGAGTGGTCATCATATTGTAGGTTACATCGGCCGTAGGGGCTCCTTCCGCGCCGGAAGGGGAATGCTCCCGTCCGGGCGCACTATAGGCCACCTGTCCGTTTTGGAGTAATACCTTCGCGCCATTCTGTGTGGCTATTACCCCGTTGCCCAGGCTGTCCAGCACCACTTTACTGCCGTCAGCCAGGGTGAGTATCGCCCCATTCTTTCCCGGAGGCAGATCTGTGTGGTGAGAAAAAGGTTGGGGACCGGCCACCGGCTGGGTTTGTTTATTCAATAAAAAGTACGTACAGCAACCTACAAGGAGGAGAATGGCGGCAGCATAGCGGATCCGGTGCGCTTGCAGAGAACGCAGCAGGCCCCGGTGTTTTTGACGGTGCAGGATCAAAGGCAGTCTGGCTTCGAGCGCAGCGCTGACGGCGGGACTGACCTGCCCGGGGTCCACGGACTGTTGTAGTTGATTTAATATCAGTGCAGCCGCTTCCGGATCCAGTTTGGCCTGGCCCAGCCAGCTTATTAATTCTTCGACATCCTGCGGGGATAGTTTTCCTTCCCGGAGTCGGTTGAACAGTTCTGTATGCGGACCGGAAGAATGGGACACGTTGCAGCGTTTATTGCAGGAACGCAGGAAGGGGGGCGATGGGGGGATCGAAAATAAAATATTTTTATATCCTCAATAGAGTCAGCAGATAACCTTACTTAAAAACGCCGGCGCACAGGGCGATGCAAAACAACAGGCCGGGAGTCCCATCTATATGGCTCAGCACATAACTCCGGATGGATTTATTGGTAGCGGTTACATATTCCTTGACGGTAAGCGGTGAGATCCCCATGATCTCGGCAGCCTTTTTATAAGTGCATCCTTCCACCTTGACCAGGTCATATACTTTCTTTTGCTGCGGGGAGAGCTGCTCGATCGCCCGTTGCAGGATAGCCGAGGAGTGCCGGTGCTGCATCATCTCTTCGACAGGCTCATAATGCGCTTCGGCCAGGGAGCGCCACCGCTCCTGCAGCCGGCGATCACGTTTGAGCTTGCGGAAAAAATCCAACACCAGGCGCTGGCCGATCCGGTACATATATCCGGTGAAGTTTTCTTTCAAGCCCTTATTCTCCCTTTTTAGCCAGATCCGGGTAAAGAGCTCCTGCACCATCTCCTCTGCCAGCAGGGGATCGCGAACCAGTTTGAGAATATTCAGGTAGAGCTGGGGACTGTAATGCCGGTATAAAGTGGTGAACGCTTCTTCACTTCCGGCTTGCATTGCCTGCACGAGTAGGGACTCATTATGTAAACTTTCTATTGACAAGCGGCTACTAACAGAGTATTAAACTCTAAAAGTAAAGAAAAAGGAAGGAATGGCAATCATTGGTTATATATTTTAATCCGCTTTTGCTTTCCTGACAGACTTGTCTCTTTATTCAAATTTACTTCCCGGCAGTTATTCAGCCCGTCCTTTCGCCCAGATGGCCCGGATCGTTTCTTCATCGCCATAGCCGTTAGGCACGGCTGTGCTCTGATCATTGCAATCATACCAGCGCCGGTCCGTCAACCCGGATGTCTGCCTGCTCCCCGGCATTTCGAGATGGCCATTGGGATCCGTCTTAGCCAACCAATCATAGGCATAGTGCAGCCAATCCTGGCGATATTGTTTAGGTTGTTTGGCAAACCAGCTGATCTCGTCATATCCCCATACCCAGAATGGTCCCATATTCGGCTGCCCCGGTTGCCTGCTATGCCCGTAATTATCCAATTCCACTAAATAAGGAAGGCTCCCGCATTTCCATCCGCTGGGAGTGATGCCCCCTTTGCTGCGTCCGTACAGCGCATCGGTATATCCGACTTTTAAAATGGCCTCTTCCGGCTTTTCAGGAGTTTCCATGATCCTCAACGGGAACGCATGCACGTCCATCAGCAATCTTCCATCGCGTACAAAGCCCCCGCCGGGAACATGCGCATCACAAATGATCATTTTCCGGCGGGCATGTTTCGATGCATAACTGCGTATCAGCGACAAGACCTGTGCATAGTGTCCCAGGTCCTTATCATTTTTGTTCATTAATTCCACCTGTCCGAAATGGATCCCTTCGATACCGGCATCGATATAGGAGGCTGCCAGAAAATAAAATAGCAGCTTGGTCTCCCGCCGGCTTACGTCAGGCACCCCGCCTTCTCCCCACTGATGGCTCATCCTTCCGTCTGCATAAAGGATGCTGTCATACCGAAAATTCCGGTCCTCGACCGGTTGGCCCAGCGCCTTGAAGGCCCAGGCCGGCACTTTCACCTGTTCGATCTGCCGGGTGGCGATCTCAAAAATACATGCCTGCAGAATGATGTCAGGGTCTGCCTGATGGACACGGGCAGCCAGCTCTTTTTCAAGCGCGAAATTTTTCAGCAGATCGGCTTCGCCTCCCCATTGGCAGACAGCTCTTCCGATAAATTTGGCGCCGATATGGCGGATCATCCGGAGATTATCGTCGAAATTGCCTTCGCCGGTCAGCATTCGCTGCATGGTGATGGACCGTTCCAGGTAATTTTCCAGGACTTCCCGGGATATCTTCTTGTTGAAGGTATAATCGGGTGGGGAGGCTGCAGGGTTACTCATTTTACGGAGAGGGGCAAAATCGGAAAAGCCGGTCAGGCAAAGGATAAGCATCAATAGCCGGGCAGGTATGTTCATATAGAGCTGGTTTGATGGGAGTGAGGCGGTCCAAATATAAAAAATATCCTGTAACCACCGGATAAGGCGCTAACGATAGTTCACCACCTGGTGGATTCGAAAATTTCGGAAAGCCGAAAAAGTATAAACAGCAGAAAGAGGTGGGGAGCACTAAAACTGCCACTTGGTCAGTTATTGGAAGAAGGGAGGGGGGGTGTAAAAAGAAGGTTAACTTGAAAATTTTGAAGTGAATTGATAGTCAATGGGTTCTAAAAGTTTCAAGGTAACAGGGGTTAAAAGGGGGGCCATGGGGGGGGGAATTGGTGACAAACTTTCAAATTTTCATGACTAAATGGCGGTATATGCCAATTAGAAAAGCTGACATCCATGTGCGGAGTCAACCTCGATTAGAACACCACAGGCAGACGTCCATCTGAAAAGGAATTTGCCACCCAAAATTTGCACCCAAAAAACAGAAAGTTTCTTAACGGTCCGCCGCATCCTTTGCGATCACGGTCCAGTCATTATTCCCATGTCCTTTTGCGATCCATCGGTCCATCTCAGCAGCGATAGCAGGTATAACGGCTAAGTTCGTTCCCCCTTTGGCAGCGGCTTCCATGAACAATCCCACATCTTTTCTCGACATATTCAATTCCCAGGACGGCCGGTCATAATTACCGCTGGCCATTCTTTGCAGCCGGGCAGGCAAC
>JAATFV010000090.1 GCA_015655015.1 Chitinophagales bacterium
TAAATGAACGCCTCTGTCCATTTTTCCCTGGAATCCAATGGATGGGGCCTTCCCTTCGTATTTTACTTCGATGTCATACCATCGCTCCAATTGTTTCATTACTTCTTCGAACCGGGCATCCTGGAGATTGAAAAAACCATTTTTCCAGGCCATTACCTGGTCTGTATTGACTGTCCGGACGAGAATAGTTTTTTGATCAGCCACCTTTGCCTGAGCTGCCTTTGCCTGAGCTACCTGTGCCTGGTCAGGATCTTCCACTACCGCCTGCTGTCCGGGCTTAAGCACCACAAAAGTGTTGCCGGTCACTTTAACACTACCTTCCAGTAAAGTTGTTTTTATACTGCCATCATCCGCATAGCCATTCACATTGAAATTTGTCCCCAGCACCTCAATGGCCGTTCTGCCGCCGGCATCGACGATAAATGGCTTTTCTTTGTCCCGGGCCACTTCGAAATAAACTTCGCCTGAGGTCTTTACGTCTCTTTTATCTCCCACAAATGCTACCGGATAGGTGATCGAGCTGGCCGCATTCAACCACACTTTTGTGCCGTCGGGCAGCGTGAGCCGGTATTGCCCGCCTTTAGGCGTCGCCATCTTATTCAGCATCCTGCCAGCCGCCGGAAGGCCTTTCGTGTTATAGGCAAGCTGCCCGTTCGACGATTTAACGACTGCTGCATTACCCTGCTGAGCAATGGTGCCGTTCGCCATGCTGTCGAGGGCAATCACCGTTCCGTCGGATAAGGTCAGTGTGGCTCTTTCTCCGCCCGGAGCTATATCCCCGGCAGCCGGATGAGCGGCAAGCGTTCCATTTTTCTTTTGTTGGTTATAACGCTGGTATACAATAGCCACTGCTCCCAGTCCAACGACGATCAATATGGCCGCAGCATAACGCAGGAAGCTTTTGCGTCCGATACGGACAAGCGGTCTGGCGGGCACCCTATCTGCAACAGGGTTCACGTTTCCTGTTATGCGCTGGGAAAGGCCCTTCAGCCGGTCTTTCCAATATTCCTGATCTTCGGCGCTGCCGGGATCAGACTGCTCCATCTGCGCCTGCATATGAGCCACCAGGGCTTCGTCGTCAGCCGTCTCACGGACCAGCGCGAACAGTTCACGGATCTCATCTTGCGAAGCCTGTCCATTCCCGAATTTCTCCAGTAATTGACTGATATGTTGATTATTGGTCATGTTGAAAATGATCGCTGATGCGACTGCTCATTCCTATTAACGTCCGGGAAGCAGGGAAGTACCAACTGTTTTTAAAAAAAAGTTAGGACCCAGGTCAGCGCCGGCAGCAGGAAGGATATGCCGCCCTGTTCCAGCAGCCAGGTACGGATATTCTGCATGGCGAGATTCAAAAGGTTGCGCACGGTATGCCTGGAAATATCCAGCTGCCGGGCAATTTCGTCATATCCCAGTCCCTGTTCGTGACGCATCTTAAAGACCATTGCCCTTTGTTTGGGTAAACGTTCGATGGCCTCACGCAGCAGCTGCTCTCCGACACGGTAGTCGAATTGCGCCTCGGTGTCATTGACAGATGGATTATTGAAATACCTCATTAAATATTGCTGGAGCCTGATCTCCCGTTCCCTATGTCTCAGGAAATCTTTTGCACGATTGGCAGTCATCCGGTAAATAAAGGCGGCAGGGTATTCAATTTCTCCGATCGTTTCCCGGATGGACCAGAGTTTTAGAAAAACATCCTGGATGATTTCCTCAGCCCAGGAGTCCGCCTGTAGCAGCTTCGATACATATATAACCAGCTTAACGGAGTAAGACTCAAAAAAATCAGTAAACGCCTGAGCATCTCCCCGGGAAATACGTTTAAATAATAACCGGTCCCTGTATGTAAAATCCTCTTTCAATAATATAAATATCAACTATTTGTGCCGTAGTTTCAATTTTCCTGCCATTATTTCAGGCTGCCATGTCGCCTCCCGCTATAGTAGCCGAAGCTTTAAATTTCTGAAGTCATCCGATTTTCGATCATCTGCTGCAAGATCTTTGATCAGCCTAATATTTTTAATTAACTAAAAAAATATTACCTTTTAATTACTAATGGCCAGTCTATGAGTTTACCAAGACCCTTTCCCCTTGTTTGGATTTGGCTGCTGACTTGCCCATATATCCATACTTGCGGGCAAAATCTGAGCTTTAGCTCACCGGCGAATTTTCTACCCCAGGTCACTACGGGAAATGCGATCGATATTACCCAGTTTAAGAACACTCATTTTGTAACCTTCAATGATGCCCGTACCGGCAGTATTCATGTAACCTGGCTGGGCAAGCAATATGCCGACCCTTCTGACTATAATGATGCTCCGATCAGCGGATCCCAAAGCAATTTCGCGCCCGTATTACGCGCCACCCCCAACTATCTTTACGTGTTCTGGATCGATAAAGACGGTAGCATCAGGTATGCTATCAACAGCAGTGATACGGGCTTTGCCAACAGCCCTTCGCATACGCTCGGCCTGACAACAGGCACGTCCGTCGCACTGGGCATTACAGCGGCATATGTAGCGAACAGGATAGTAATAACAACACATGGAACGGGCAAAGATGTGTTATTGTATGCAACTACCACCATCGGCCCTGAAGGCCTGCTCGAAAATGCCGAACTGAAAAAAGCACCCGCCAAAAGCTCCGATTACCCCTTTGTCGTCGCCCTTTCCGATTCGGTAATACGCCTGACGTGGCGTGGTTACAAAGACGAGGGTATTTATTATGCAGATGAGGACATCATTACCTCCGCCTGGACAAAAACAAACCAGCTGTATAAGGTGAAGACCAAAGTGTCGCCGGCTATTTACCGGGTATTTAATTCCGATAAGCTATTCTATATATGGAAAGGCAGCAAGAACGATCGCAGGTTATACTATACCACAGAAGAAAAGGGAACCATGCCCACCTCAGAGAGTGAATTGCCTGCTTATTTTTCCACCCAAAATGCGGTGTCCATCTGCAATATTGATAAAAAAAGGTTTATCCTGGCATATACAGGCCTTGACAACAAATTGTACCTCTCCTGGTTCACCAATTACAACCCCGCCCGGTGGATGGAAGAATCGCTGTATCCTGCTAAAGCCGGTTACAGCTTAAAGGATATTGTCCTACCCGGAGCCCATGACGCCGGCATGTCTGTCCTCACAGCCACCGGTGGACAGCAGAGCGGCACCATTAACGAATGTAATACGCTCACCCAGACCCAGAACATAAAAAGCCAGCTGCAGGCCGGTATCCGGATGTTCGATCTCCGGATAGGGCTATATAACAACGCCCTTTATACCAAACATTGCTCGTCGGATTGTATGGCTGATGCTATTGGCGGCGGTTATGGCGAAAAGCTCAGCAGCATTTTGTATGCGATAAAAGATTTTTTGAGGACCAATAAAAAGGAAACCCTCATTTTATCCTTCAGCCATTTTTGTGAGAAAGAGGCTCCTGCTGCAAAAGTCGCCCGGTACATTATCGACACCCTGGGCAGGGAGCTCCTCTTCGCCAACGAAGGAAAAAAGCTAAACGATATCCGGTTGGAGGATCTGGCCGGGAGAGTCATCGTCGTCTTCGAACAATACGCCGGACCGGGTAAGCTGATCGACTCCTGCTCGATAGCACCTGCATCCGGCTGCTTTATAAATTTCCGGCGGGAATATGCGGCCACCAATGTGCTGGCTAATCTTCAGGCAAAAGAAAAGATCTTTTTCACCACCATGGGAAAAGGAAGGCTGCAACACAACGACCTGGTACGCCTGGATTGGCAGCTAACCCAAAGCAGCGATGAGGCGGCCATGATCTGTAACGACTTCCAAAGCGAAAATGTCAACCCCCTCATCAACGGGGCCATGTTACTGACCAACGCCCTCCGGAACCACCATAGTATCAAAGACCTGTCTTTGACGGGCAACAGATCGATATTGCCGCAGGTCAATCAGTGGATGACCGATGGCACCATCAACAAAAACAATAAGCCTAATATTTTGTACGTCGACGTTGCAGGCGGCTGGATCACCGACTATTGCATTCAGCTCAATGACAATCCCCTCTATCAAAAATGAAATTAAAGATTATGTATATAAGCAAACATAAGACCGACCGAAAAGTAGGTTGCCCGCACGGCATGCACATCGCCAGATAAAAAATTTCCTTCGTTGGCAGTCGGCATGTTTACAGGTTGCGGGTATCCGGAGGTATGCGCATAGTCCAGCAATAAGCCGGCGCGCAAGTTGAATTTCCTTCTTTTTATATTGCCGCCAACCTGCAGGTGGTAGATATCGTAGTGAGAAGTATTAGCGGTATAACTAACGTTCTCCGAATACCGGCTGCTATCCGCATAGCAGAAATCCGTACGCACCGCAAGAAAGGCAGTCACATCCGGCTTCAGCAGGTAACTGATGCCAACCCCAACATTCAGCACAGGTTTACGGGCATCTCTAAATGTGAGGATGCCTGAAGAATGGGAGCTGCTATCACTATTCGTCCGGACAAAATCAGCATCACGGGGTGTAATGAAATCATATTCTTTTACCGGGAGAAAATATTCCGTACTGAAAGAAATCTGGCCCCAACCGGCTTCGTAAACATACCCGCCCGCAAAGCTCAACGGCATTCTCCATTTCTCTTTTACGCCGGTTTGCCGGGTGCTGGCCAGAACGTTCAAGGTATCGGTCGGGGAATCTCTCAGATCGGTAATCACATTATCGCTAAGTAACTGTCCGCTGCCCTTTATCTTAGCCAACGGTGAAGTTATAGTCAGGCCTATGTGATGAGGTCCTTTATCATAAGCCACCCCTGCTCTGAATTTTAACCCGACATTATAATGGGAGACCTGGTATTGGGTTTCCACATTACTGAGAGGAGGCAGACCCGATACAGAAGCGCCATTGATAAAAGCTCTGGCGCTGTAATCTTCTTCGATATGCTGCTCCCGGTACACAGCCTCTGCGGAAAGCCCGAACGCGAAATTTGAGGACAGCTTAAAACCCGTACTCAATATTCCCGAGGTCTCGTTGATTATGTTTTGCGCGCTGTACTGGGCCAAAAAGTTTTCCGGCCCGGGACTGTACGCATCGTTCAGCACATTCAATTTTTTATCCAGCTGCTGCGTCGACTGGTAGGCTATGACCGGGTTATGCACCAGGGCATAACCGATGGTAAATCTTTTCTTTCCCTTAATGGACAGGATACCCGAAGCCATAACCGGTATAACGCTCACATTCGAGGATCGGAGGGGGAGACCATCTCCTGCCCCATCTTTTAATTTTAATGCACTGTACTGATATACCGAGCCGCTGATGGTGGCGGAGTTTTTAGTATTATACGCCAGCAGGGCGGGGTTGAAATAGAGCACGCCGCTGTCCCCGGTAAAAGCTACCGCAGACCCTGGTATCAGGAAACCTGCGGGGTTATAGGAAGCCGACCAATAATTAGCATCCTGGGCATTAACAGTCGCCCAGCAGCAAAATCCCATAAGCGTCAGGTAGATTTTGTACAAATTACTTGAGTTTAATCTAATGTAATGTTTTTCATATAACTAAAAAAATATTTGCACCACACATCCATTAATCGTAATATTGCGATACAAAGATCAGAACATGGGCGCCACGAAGACAGACCTTTTTACCAAACAGCAGAATGACATTGCGAACATGGCCAAGGCCATCGCTCACCCCGCAAGGGTGGCCATCCTGCAATACCTGGTGAAAAAGAACGCCTGTGTCACCGGCGCTCTTGTAGACGAGCTTGGTCTTGCCCAGCCCACCACTTCCCAGCATTTAAAGGAACTAAAGAATGCGGGGATCGTTCAGGGTACCATAGAAGGCACCAGCGTCTGTTACTGCATTAATCCTAAAGTCTGGAAACAATACAAAGACCTGTTCAATAGCTTTTTCAAAGATGTGACCCCGGAGGCCGACTGCTGCTAACTATTTTTTTATTCTACAATATCGCAATATTGCAATAGTGCGATAAAATTTACCACTATGTCCGACATTGAACAATTCAAAGATCTCGTCCGCCAAAATACAGCGAGATCGCTCTGCAGGATAAAGAAGACAACCAGTCATCCTGCTGCGGAAGCCGCTGAAATGTACGCCGGATGCGTAGCTGGAGCCATTCAAAAACAAGCCTATATGGAACAGATCGACATTACCGGCTTTAAAAATATCACCCTCCGGAAAGAAAAACCCATCATCATTCCTGACGATATGCTCAGCCAATACCTGGGCCCGGAAGAAATCGCCCAGTTTAAACAATCCGGCGCCGGCATCTACAGCATCACCGTCTATGGCGAAAAAACCAAAGATGCCGCCTGCTGCGCTCCCGGCTGCTGCAGTTAAAAGAACCACACCCAAATAACGCAGATAAATCATACCATGAGCGCAAACAATTGTAATCCCGCCACAGGGCGTAAGAAACTCAGCTTCCCGGACCGATACCTCACCCTCTGGATCTTCCTGGCGATGGCCTTCGGCGTGGGGCTGGGATACTTCATCCCCGGCACTGCCGGCTTCATCAATTCTTTTCAATCCGGCGCCACCAATATACCCATTGCTATCGGCCTTATCCTGATGATGTACCCGCCCCTGGCCAAAGTGAGATATGAAGAGCTGGGCCAGGTCTTCAAAAACACTAAAGTGCTCACCCTTTCCCTGCTCATGAACTGGGTGATCGGCCCCGTCCTGATGTTCGCCCTGGCTATCATTTTTCTCAGGGACAAGCCAGAATATATGGTTGGCCTCATTATGATCGGTATTGCCCGGTGCATCGCTATGGTTATCGTCTGGAATGAACTCGCCGAAGGGAATAGGGAATATGCAGCAGGGCTGGTCGCCCTCAACAGCATCTTTCAGGTCCTATTCTACAGTGTACTCGCGTGGCTGTTCATTACCGTCCTGCCGCCTTATTTCGGATTAAAGAGTTTAGCCATCAATATCGGTATCGGTCAGATTGCACAAAGCGTGTTCATCTACTTAGGCGTTCCCTTCTTAGCGGGTTTTCTGACCCGTTTTGTACTGTTGAAGATAAAAGGAAAGGATTGGTATGAAACAAAATTTATTCCCCGGATCAGCCCCGTTACCCTAATCGCACTGCTATTCACCATCATCGCTATGTTCAGCCTGAAAGGGCAACTGATCGTAGCCATTCCATTTGATGTGGTGCGTATTGCCATTCCTCTTGTCATTTACTTTTCCATCATGTTCCTGGTCACTTTTTTCTTTGGTAAATCGCTGGGGGCAGACTATTCACAGAATGCCGCCGTTTCATTTACGGCAGCAGGCAACAACTTTGAACTGGCTATTGCCGTTGCCATCGGCGTTTTCGGGATCAATTCCGGCGAAGCCTTTGCCGGGGTGATCGGTCCGTTGGTTGAAGTACCCGCTCTGATCGCCCTGGTGAATGCGGCTTTCTGGCTTAAAAGAAAATATTATTCAGGAAACTTAGCAAGCGGGGCTGCCAGTTCCTGAAAAAATTATCATTCAAAATTTCTTTAACGTCCCAAACATAAAATTATGAAGATTGCATTATTCAGTGATATTCACGCGAATTTGCCCGCATTGGACTCCTTTTTTAGAGATGTCGATGAAAAGAAACCAGACGCTATTTGTTGCCTGGGTGACCTCGTCGGTTATAATATCTGGCCCAATGAAGTAATTAATCAAGTACGGAAGCGTGGGATTCCCACTATTGCCGGCAATTACGATTTTGGTATCGGTAGAACAAGTGATGACTGTGGCTGCGCCTATAAAACCGACGACGAAAAGGCCAACGGCGCCGTCTCCATCTCTCTGACCAACGAGCTCGTAAAAGACGAAGAACGACAATACCTCCGCAGCCTGCCAGCCCATCTCAAAGTGGAGTTCCAGCTCAATCATGACAAATTGAATTTGCTGCTCGTACACGGCAGTCCCCGCCGGATCAACGAATATTTATTTGAAGACCGCGAAGAAAAAAGTATGCTCCGTATCATGCAGGATGCAGATGCAGACATTATGTGCTGCGGCCATACTCATAAGCCATACCATCGCATCCTGAATTCCGGCATAGACGGACAGGATCACTTCCGGCACGCCATCAATATCGGCTCCGTGGGCAAACCTAAAGACGGTAATCCTCAGGGAGGTTACGTCCTGCTGCATATCAATGATCACAGCAGCATCACCGACAAAGACAGCATCCAGGTAGAATTTATACGCTTCGACTATGACATAGAAAAAGCGGCAAAAGCCGTCGAAGACAGCCGTCTGCCCAACGCCTATGCCGAAGCCTTACGTAAGGGCGTATGACACGGCAGTCCTGAAATCACTCTCCCTATTCGCCCTGGCCGGCCTTTGCGAAATCGAAGGCGGGTACTTTATCTGGCTATGTTTCAGGGAGGATAAACCAAAAAATGTGAAACAATCCTTTAAATATTTTGACAGGGACAGCGGGAAGGAAAAATTAACGCAAACGTTTGCCTAACGCATTTCATCCTCCCGGACACCTCCGAATGACCGGATATGGAAAAAAAGCAGCATCTTAGGGGCTGGTGAAGAGTGACTTGTAACATGGATCAACCCAAAAGACCATAATCGCTTATGCAGACATCTCCTGGCGTCCTCAGCCCTAAAATACCGGATCCGATCTCCGGCCCTCTTCCCCAAAGGCTCTTATCCCTCGACTTTATGCGTGGCTTCATCATGGTATTGCTCGCGCTGGAGAGCGCAGGCCTGTATCAAAGCCTGAATGCGCATGCCCGGGGCAGCGCATTGGAGGCGCTAACGATCCAGTTCGATCATCATCCCTGGCATGGGCTTCATCTGTGGGATCTTGTACAGCCGGGATTTATGTTCATGGCGGGCACGGCGCTGGCGCTCTCCCTGGACAAACAGCAGCAGAAAGGAGTACCCTGGTCACAGTCTTTCAAAAAAGCGTTAAAGCGCAGCGGCTGGCTCTTTTTCTGGGGAGTGCTGGATTATGCAGTAAGGCCGGGCGGATTGTCTTTTGAATTATGGGATGTGCTGACACAATTGTCATTCACACTTCTGCTCGCCTTCCTGATCTTCCGATGGTCCGTTACCGCCCAGCTTGCGGTCAGCATCGGGTGTTTGTTATTGACGGAGATCCTTTACCGGTCTACCCATGTTCCGGGATTCGAACAGCCTTTTACGGATCAGCATAATTTCGGGAATTATATCGATTGGATCCTGATGCATAAGATCAACAGGGGCGGTTGGGTCGCCATTAATTGTCTGCCAACGGCTGCCCATACGATCTGGGGTTGTGTAGTAGGGAAATGGTTGCTGAAACAGCAGCCGGGAGCCACCAGGATAAAATATATGGTGACCCTGGCCATTATCTGCCTGGCAGCAGGTTATTTACTGGATCTTACCGGTGTGACGCCGATCATCAAACGGATCGCCACCAGCTCCTTTGTCCTTGTCTCCGGAGGGTATGTCATTTTATTCCTTGCCCTCTGTTATTGGTGGATCGATCTGCTGGATCACCGCAGGCACCTCCGATTTTTCACCATAGTAGGAATGAATTCCATTTTCATTTATCTTTTTTTCGAGATCGTGGGAGACCGCTGGTTCACCGGTTATGTTGGCGCTATTACGAACGGACTGATGTTACCCCTGCATTTTTCCTCCTTTGCACAGGAAATCATAACCGCCCTGTGTGTTTTTGGTCTCGAATGGGGGCTATGCTATTTTTTATATAAGAAGAAAATCTTCTTTAGAGTCTGACGTATATTTACAGACCTATAAAATAAGAGCCATATGATAAGATCTATTTCTCTTTCCTTTTTACTTCTGCTGCTCGCAGCCGGCACTTTTGCACAAACAGACGCCTATACGCCATCCCCACAAAATCTGCAGGCCCGGGAATGGTTTACCGATGCTAAATTCGGCCTTTTCATTCACTGGGGGCCGTTCAGCATCCCCGGTGAGGGCGAATGGGTGATGAACAACCGCAATATCACCGTAAAGAACTATACCCGGCTGGAGAAATTCTTCAATCCGATAGACTTCGATGCACAGGCCTGGGTAGCCATGGTCAAGGCAGCCGGCATGAAATACATAACGCTCATCACCCGCCACCATGATGGTTTTAGCATGTGGGATACCAAATATTCCGACTTCAATATCATGAACACTCCTTATAAGAAGGACATTGTAAAAATGATGGCCGATGAATGTCATCGGCAGGGTATCAAGCTGTTCCTGTATTATTCGCTGCTCGACTGGCGACGTGACGATTACTCCTACTGGACGGGCCGGACAGGGCAAGGGACAGGACGGACCGTGCATGGCAAATGGGAGGACTATATTCAATTCATGAAAAATCAGCTGACCGAGCTGCTTACCAATTACGGCGAAGTTGGCGGTATCTGGTTCGATGGGTATTGGGACCAGATGAAGGAAGAAAGCAAGGACCGGAAAGACAATGATGTTCGGGTAGACTGGCATATCCGGGAAATTTATGACCTGATCCACCGGCTGCAGCCGCAATGCCTGATCGGCAATAACCACCATATGACACCGCTGCCCGGCGAAGACTTTCAAATGTTCGAGCAGGATGTTCCCGGTGAAAACAGCAGCGGGCTCAGCTTTCAGAAAATATCGGCCCTGCCGCTGGAAACCTGCGCCACCATTAATGGGGCATGGGGCTTTAACCTGACGGATACTTCCTATAAGTCACCCGCACAGATCGTCGCCCTCCTGGTAAAATCGGCGGGTAATGGCGGCAATCTCTTGTTGAATATCGGCCCGATGCCGAATGGGGAAGTTCAGCCTGAATTTATAGACAGGCTGCAGTGGATGGGCAATTGGTTAAAGATCTATGGCCGCAGCATCTATGATACAAAAGCGGGCTGGCTCCGTCCACAAAAATGGGGCAGCCTTACAGCCGCGAATGGAAAACTGTATGTGCATGTATTGCAGCAGGACGCAGGCTCCATAAGACTGGAGCAATTTCCCTACAAAAAGATCGGCAAAGCCTACCTCTTGAAGACCGGCGCGCCGATCAGGGTCTCCTTAAAAGATGGCGTGGTGGAAATACCGGCGCCATCCCCTACGGCTGAAGATCCTGATCAGGTGGTGGTGCTGGAGGTGCTGAACAAGTAGGAACAGGCCATACGTCCTCGGGCAATCGGCAGAAGGACTGGGATGGCGCCCTTTATTCGATTGCCCCCAGCAGGGTTGCAATATTCATATAAAAGGGCCTTACATTATAAGGCACGACGCCCATTCCGATGATTGCAAAATGGTCGTAGCCGTTGTATACTCCAATATGGTTCCATACTCCTTTTTCAAGGGGAGCTGCCGGATTGTACGTTTTAATCGTGCTGGTGGAAGGGCCGCTCATACCGTATGTATTTGCCGCGCCATCATTCGGCCACCATTTTTCATCGATCACCACTTTCCCGGATGTGTTTTGCCTGTAATTACCCAGACCCATAAAAACCGGCACGGGGTAAGCGACAGGGAGCAGGATCGGGAACATATTCAACCGGGGATATTCCCAGCCTGTCAGCAGGCCTTTATCTGTATCCCTCGTAGTAACGGAGAAATAATACACATTTTTGGAATCCAGGTCTACCTGATTTTCATCCTGTCCTGCCTCGGGGGTGACATCGTGACCGGAATAATCATCCGTCGTCCAGATCCTGCTGCTGCTAACCCGGGCGGAATAAGAAGCAAAGCTTTCACCTGGCTGCCGTTCAAGGCCCCATTGTTCCAGGCCAAAATCATAAATGCCTTCTGTATTTAAATCCGCACCTGCCAATGCGGCAACACCTGTGACCAGGTCCCTTACAAAGGAGCTATACTTCGGCAGTAATATGTACGTGAGTGTTGCCCCATTGTGCGGCGTGCTGATGGTAGTGATCGATTTGACCCAGCCGGTCTTGCCGCCATCGAAGAGTGTCGCATGCGTAGGATCCTGCTGCTCAGCTACATCTCCTTTCTCCAGCAAGGTAAGCAGCTTGCGCACGGTAATCCCTCCCATGCTATGCCCCAGGAGGTGAATGGGATGGGCCGCATCCCACTGAGGATAAACACCGGGATAATAACGGCTTTTCATCCGGGCATGTCCGAATTTACTGCTATGAAATGCTCCATAATCGACGTATCCGCCTTTAATATAGTAATATAAGTCAACCGCCCGGTCCCAGTTACTGCTGAAAGCTCCAACAGATGCCGCATAGGCAGGATAACCGTTATTGGTAAGGTATAAGGGGATATTGTCAAATCCACCCCAATAATTGTACCCGCCCATTTCTCCCGGTCCAAAGCCCCCCAATCCATGTACCATGATAACAGGCGCCCGCGTACTGCCGGTGTTTTGTATAGAGCTTATGGCGACATGCCTGGTCCCGGAAGGTAAAGGGATAGGCTGGTCTAGCAGAGTTACCGGATCTTCCACCACTTGCTCTTTTGAGCTGCTTAACAGCGGATCCTTTGCAGATTGTTCATTTATCCCTTTCCTGCAGGAAAGAGCCGGTAATAATAGCATAATCCCTGCAGCAATTGTTACAGCATATCGTATCATACAAAAATAGATTTTAAAACAGGCTATTCTGAACCAGCGACGGTCGAAATTGGCGGGTATATGCGACAGGGAGAAATTAAGGTATTCCGGGTTGTAACCGAAAATAGTTCAATTTTATAAAACATATTCTATTAATTATTCACATTATGATCATAAGTTTAAACAAAAAATTAATAATATGTTCTATTTTTATACCGCCAGTCCATCTTTAAAATAGCTGGCTAACAACCCTTTGCCTGTCTGCTCCCACAATTGGTCGTCTCTATTTCCGATGTACCGAAAAAAAATTATTATATGGGGCATTTTATAGAAAAAGTTGGTCAGATCATTCCGGAAACGATGCCGGGAAAAGAAGCCGCGCTGAAGCAGGCAAAATCTTATATGACATCCAGAAAGCTCCATAAAAATGAGCTCGTCTTACACGCCGGCGCTATTTGCAAGAAGATAACATATGTCAGAGAAGGCTGCCTGTATATGTACAAGGATACGGGAGAAAAAGAGGAAGTGATCGAATTCTATCTTGAAGACATGTTGACCAGTGACTATGTCAGCTTTATCAGGCAGGAGCCTTCGGTCAACTATATCAAGGCATTGGAAGATACCGAGGTGGAAGAAATAAGTTATGAAGATCTGCACTTGCTTTATGATACGGAGCCCCCCATTGAACGGGTAGGCCGACTTATAACAGAGAGCCTCTATTGCGGAATAATTACACGTATGTTATCCTATCAGAATGACAGCCCCGAAGTACGTTACCAGAAACTGATCAGGCAACGCCCGGCTCTTTTGCAGCGGGTCCCGCAATACCTGATCGCCTCTTTTTTAGGCGTGACGCCTGTAGGTCTGAGTAAGATACGCAAACGGCTGCACGATAATGGATAATGGGTAAAACCCGGGCAGATCTCCCGTTTATTAAACGCGTTTAATGAAAAATAAAAATTGGATACCTAACTTGCTATAAGAAACCTTGTCTGGCAATAGTCTTCAAAAAATACATATATCTTGGAGAAACCAATTACAAAAGATGTGCTGCAAAATGAATTATTTTGCGGGCAGCAGTTTGCTGTCCAGCTTTTATACACCAGGTACAGTGGGATGTTATATGGCTATATATTACAGTTCATTCCTGACAAATTGAAGGCAGAGGGTCTATTGGTTGATATCTTTTCCAGGCTGTCTTCCCGGCTACAGGAAGCTTGCGATTCCAGTTTGAGCATTTATTGTTGGTTACAGGTTGAGGCTAGAAAAATAATCCTGGAACATACCCGGGAGGACCAACGTGCACATTCCGCTCCCACTGAGCGAGCGTCTTTTAATGCCTTTTTCCGGGAAGGTGTATCCCCGGAACATGAAAGGGTGTTCAGTAAATTGTTCCTGCAAGGCATGGACAAGGAAGATCTGGCTCTGCAGGAAGGTAAAGACCTGGCTTACATCAACCAACTTCTCCGGGAAAGCTTTCTTATGATAAGAGAGCGGTTGAGATAGCTATTCATGCCCCCCGGTCTTCAATAACCGCAGGGAGCAGCCTAGTCTTGCAGTGACATTACCTTAGCCCTCTCTGTTTTATGGAGATAAGCATTGGAATTGTGTTGCAGAGCCCCCTGGGGAAGCCAGTCCCACCAGTAGCCCAGGTCCCTTTTAATAATATTGGTATAAAATAAAGGCAGCTCTTGTGACTGCCCTTCAAAATATTGTCTGAATGCCTTGTCATTAATAAGGTTATCCCGTACCTGACGGAAAAATCGAAGACGGCCATACCCTTCCGAGGAAATGGCCCGCATCAGGTTCATCCACCGGGCGGTAAAATTCGAGGTAGCCTTGAGGCGGCGATAAATCGCCTGCGGGGAAAAGGTATATTCCGTAAGGTCGATCACCTTATCGTAAAAATCCACCCATTCATAATTTCTGGGCTTGATATTCATGGCCAGGTGATTGTTGAGGAAATGAAAAGGGAAGGGAAGGACACGGTGTTCCCGCTGGTATTGCAGATTGAGCGGCGCCGCTTCTCCAAAAGCAGTTAACAGGGAATACCCCGGAAAGGCGCTGGGCGAAAGATCGATAAAACGTTTAGTCAGCTCAAAAGGCTCGGCGCCTTTATCACTATCCAGTCCCAGCACAAAATTCGTTTGTACATAGGGAACATATTTAAAGATCATATTGACGTGTTCGGCGACCTGCCTTACTTTATCTTCTCCCGTGACATGAGCTGTCCTCGACTTATTACCCAGCTCATACCAGGTCTCCACGCCGGGCAACAAAGCGGTAAAACCATTCTCATTTAATACTTTCAAATGCTTTTCCGTAAGGATCGAGAGACTGCTTTCCGCTAAGAACCGAAAGCTTTTCAGAGGCGCCGCCGAAGCGATGGCGTCCATATTCTCTTCAAAACGCACTCCGAAATTCGGATCATGCCAGGCTACAGTGGGTGTTTTGAATTTGGTGCGAAGAAATTGCAGATCCTGTTTCATCTCCTGAAAATCCAGGGGTTGATAGGGTACGGTCGAATCGATGCAAAAAGGACAGGTATAGGGGCAGCCCATGCTGCCGATCATCGGCACCATCTTAAGAAAAGGGGCTTTTTTCAAAGTCGCCTCTATAAACTTCCAGCGTTCCGCCACTCCGGGAAGATGGAGGGGCTGTTGCCGGGCAGCGAGGTATTTCCCCACGGGACGATGTGCAGCACGATCATCCAATACTTCTGCGATCGTCGATTGATTGGCAAAACCCAGGACATAATCAAAATATAAAACGGCATCATCGGGATAACAGCGGGCATGTGGCCCACCCAGGACCGTTACGGCCCCCTTGCTACGGAAATAGTTGCTGAGTGCATAAGCCAGCAGGGCGGCCTGTGTAAAGGAACTGATAAAGACGAGATCCACCCCCCCGGGCAGCTCTTTGGTAAGGTCTTCCCGGCCAGTATAACAGATCAGTGTCACTTCATGGCCTTGTTGTTCACACCAGGTGGCTACCACCTGCGGCATAATGCTGGCCAGATTAGCGTGCATAATTTTACCCCATAGGGTATTGGTCGGTCCTTTACAGACCAGGTCGATCACTCCGATTCTTAACTTATTCATATAACTACAAAATAACGAACTCATACCCATGAATGACCAGCATAGATCACGCATAGCGGTTTTTAAAAAATGACGCTTCTAAAAAATGTCACAAACAGGATTTTGATGTCATGGCAATTCCAATGTGAGAGCAGAGAGAGATTATAGCAGATCATGCTATAGGGAACGCCACAGGATGGTATGTAGGTAAGTTACACTTATGCTACCGGATTATCAAATTTATTTCAGCGAGATCAATTTGGATTTCAGGTCGTTCTCTATCTTCACCAGCTCGCCTTCCGCCTGCTGGCGTTTAGCCTTGCCTTCCGCCTGGATCTTCATGGTTTCTTCGATAGTGGAGATCAGGTCGTTGTTCACTTTTTTCAGGGTTTCGATCTCGACGATGCCTCTTTCCGATTCCTTAGCAATTTCGATCGTTCCTTCTTTCAGTAAAGCCGAATTCTTTTGCAACAGGTCATTGGTAGTCTTCGTGACTTCCTTCTGCAATTCCAGCGAATTCTTCTGACGCAAAAGGGTAATAGCGATTACCATCTGATTCTTCCATAGAGGAATCGTATTGAGGATGGAGCTTTGTATCTTTTCCACCAATGCCTGGTCGCCGTTCTGGATCAATCGTATTTGCGGGTTGGTCTGAATGGAGATCATACGGCTCAGGTTCAGGTCGTATATTTTCTTTTCAAACCGATTGAGCAATTGGGAGAAATCATTGTATTTCTGTGCGTCCATGCTATCCTTGCTCTCGTCGGCCTTTGCCTTAAGCTCGGGGAGAATAGTAGTCTGCAATTCCTGCAGCTTCAGCTGACCAGCGGCAATATAACGTTCCAGGGTCTTGCGGTATTCCTGGTTCCTGGTGAACATATTGTCGAGCAGGGTGATGTCGCGGAGCATCTGCATGCGGGCATTGTCCAGCTGGTCGCTGATCTTCTCGATCTGCACACTTAGCTTCTCGTAGCCGGCGATGAATCTTTTGACAGAGTTGAAGAAGGAAGAAAGGATCGGTATCCGGGATAAAAATCCGGATTTTACTTCCAGTCCGTTGACATCGACTTTCCGGATATTGGTCACCAGGTTAGCCAGGATGTCTCCCACATATCCGCTGTCTTTATTACGCACTTCACTCAGGACAGTGTCCGCAAAAGTGGATATCTCTCTTTGCGCTCCCACTCCGTAAGTGATGATGGCCTGGGAGTCTTCCAGGTTGATCTGTTGCCGGATAGTTTCCACCTGCGCCCTTTCTTCGGGAGAAAATTTTGTCAGGTCGAGGTTAGCGCCCGAATTGGGAGTCAGCGGAATGGGTGTTTGATTGTCGCTCATAATATATATATTTTAAGGTCCTGCGTGATTATTGGCGGTTATATTGATCCGATGATCGAATAACTAGTGTAACTGGTTATCGCTCTGACGCTCCTTAATGCTGCTGCCGGTGCCAAGCTCGCTGATGATCTTTTCCATAATGGAAGCCCGGGGCATGGGAATGGTCTTATTGATGCTCTGCGCAAGGCCGTCCACTTTGATGATTTTCGCATCATTCTGAACCCCGATCAGTCCGGTTCTGAACCCATGCTCTTCCCAGGCTATTTTCTGGATCTCATCGTCTTTCAGGGCATCCAGCAGCGCAAGCGCCCTTTTATTCAGGATCAGCACAGGGTGCTCGCTCCAGACCGTGGGAATGGGATAGAGTATCTTGATCTTATCTTTCACTTTAGGCCAGAAGTCCGGGTGCTGGAGGGAGAATTCCACGATCTGATTTTCATAACCGGCAATCATGGGATACTGGCCAACGCCCGTCTGCAGGAATTGTTCGAATAAGAAGCCGGAGGAGCTTTGCATAAAACCCTGGCGGGCGAATAATTCTTTCAGGGAAGGGATCACCTTCACCAGGCTATCCTCATTATTCACTACATCGCCGTTGAGCAGATTGGCCATTAATCCGGCATACATATTTCCTGAGTTGGACTTGGTAGGGTCGGTGGTCGTGACATTTATTTTGCCGTATAATTCCGGCAGTCCTATATCGGGCCAGGATTTACCACTGAGCTCCCAGCGGATCAGCTTATCCATATCGGTGATATAGTTCGTTCCGTTCTCTGCCTTTACAAGGCCCTGAGCGATGAGGGCTTTGAGAACAAGGTCCCAGCTATAGATAACGATCGGGGAGTTGAAGACCAGTTCGGATTTTATCAGTTTTGTCCCCTGTACCTGTCTGAATATTTCCAGGGCCACCTGGCTGGATGGCCAGAGAAAATCGAGATCGTCCTTTACCGGCTCGCTTACCATTTCGATGGAGCCGGCCCGGGAGTAGTCAATCGTCAGTCCATATTTGTTCTTCAGGATCTTCTTTACTTTTTCATTTTCCAGGAAATTGCTCTTTTCACTGCCGATGATCCCTTTGATATGAAGATCGGGTTTCTGATTGCCCTTAAACCAAAAGGCGATGCCGATGACGGCAGCCAGTATAAAAATTCCGATCCCGATAAAGATTCCACGCATAGTTCTGTCCTTATTTTAAGTCTTCGGCGCTAAATGTTCTTTCCAGCGTCTCTATTTCCACGTCCAGGTCCATGACATCATCCCGCAGCAGCCTGGCCTGCTGTTTCTCAAAAGCTTTCTCGATAGAGTCCAGCATGTTCTCCGCCCTGGTCAGGGTGGCGGCGATCTCCGGAGAACGGACATTCTGCGAAGAAAGATCGATATACTTTCTTACTATTTTAATACAGGTATCCAGGTAGTAGGAAAGGAATTGTTTGGCGGACCGGATATCTTTCGGATCCTTTTTAAAGTTCTCAAAGATCTTTTTGATGATCCCTATGATCTGGTAGATCCGGGCGCTGACTTTCGGGTCTTTGATCTTTTGCGCATATTCTCCCAGGATCCTGATCTTTTCATTTCCTTCCTTCATGGTGGTTGCGATCAGCTCGGGAGTTATACCATCTCCCGGCTTAAATTCAATCTTCACTTTAGGCCGGAAGGCGTAAATAAAGATGTATATGCCGCCAAAACCCGCCATACCAAGCAGGAGCGAGGGCAGCAGGCTCATTTGTATCAAAAAAAAGAATACCAGAAAGAAAATGCCGCCCACTATTCCTGAAAGGATGCCAGCTATGTTAGAGAACCGGTTCATTAATTATACCCTTTCGCTTTTCTGAAAGCTGTTACCAAATCTTTTTTTCCGTCAAAGATATTACCTCTTGTCAGTTCAGTGATCTGCCTGAGCTGTGTTTCGCTCGCATCGCCAAAAGTTATGGCGAAGACGGGAATATCTCTTCCGCTGCCGGTCCAGGATGTTTTGAGGTCTTCGAATTTTTTCCCGGCATTCGATTCCCCGTCCGTCATCAGGATGATGGCAGCAATATACTGGCCTGAATCCTGCTGTTTGATCTCATCGATCCCTTTGATAGCCGGGGAGTAGATATCGGTGCCGCCGCCTGCCTGCAGGGCGAGAATGTTTTGAAGCAGCGCAGAGAGCGAATCCTGTGTGTTGCCGCTGATCTGCCAGTCAGCCAGGATCGTATCGTCGAACGGAATGATGATATTTCTGTCATCGGAAGAGGCCTGCAAAAAATACTTTCGCGCCTGCTCCTGGTCAAGCAGGAGCTTCATGGCCTTTTTCACCTGGCCGACACCGCCATTGCCATCCATGCTGCCTGAAAAATCCAGGCAGAACACGGTGAGAGAAGGCTTGCGGAAAGCAGTCTGGTAGAGATTCAGCGCTTCCAGGATTACTTCACTGCCCGGCAGCCTGATCGGCGAAAGGATTTTTTTTGTATCAATTCCCCATTCGGCCCTGAATACATCCGGGGGAGCGTCCTGTACTTCACCGGCAAAACCGGTACGCCTTCCCAGTTTCAGGAGCTCAGCCTGTACCTTGCTGCTCAGCAGATGGGCCTGTAATTTCCTGAAAAAGGCCTCTTTATCTTTATCCCCGTTATCGACATATCCCAGCTGCGAGTCGGCAATAACGAGCCCGTCCGTGGGATAAATAACATAGAGCGGTTCTTTCCCCTGGACTGTCAATTGCTGATTGGTCTCGATGATCGTAGATTCATAGTTCACCATGGCGTCGTAATCGCCTTTCAGGAACAAGTCTTTCAGCCAGCCGGAGCTTCCCGAGGAGCGGTCGATGCCACTGAGCAGATCGCGGATCTCCTTCTTAAGTTCCGGTTTATGCAGGTCTTCTTTGGTGATGTATTCGGGATTGCCGAGCAGGGCATACAGAAATCCGAAATAGGCGCTGGCCCCGGAGTTGGATTGGGAGGCGGAGGTCATCATGAACTTCAGTTCCTTACTGCGTATGGCTGCCAGGATATCCGCCACTTTTACCGGTCTTCCGATAAATCCCAATTTCTGCGCCAGACTTTTTTTAATGCCGAATACCACCGGACTGGTGAGGATGGATTGCGCATATTTCACCTTGTGCCCATTATCGCCTAAAGTGATCCACAGGCCGCTGGCCGGCCATACGGCGTCATAACCGGCGGAATCCCCTTTCAGCTCCAGCATGATATCCACGGAGCCCTTGTAACTGAAGGAGATATCATACCCTTCTCTCGCGGCGAACTCTTTAATGATGCCTTCCAGCGGCTCATTCTCGGAACCGGATAAAAGTGCAAAGGTCTTATGTCCTCCTTTGCAGGAAGATAGTACGGTTACCGTAAAGAGGAGGGTAAGAAAGGTTAGGAATCGAAGCAAAATAGTAGGTTTTATCAGGGTCTGCAAATTTCTGCTCCCAAGATACATTACCTTATTAACGAAACCCCGTCCCGGCGCGGGTCTGTCAAGATTTTACAATTATTTAATACCGGATAGTTGCTGCACCGCTGAAGGTTTTTCCTCCGGCCTGTGGAGCAAGTGGCGCCGGCAATCGGACATTGACTATTCGGGTCGCCGGTGTTTGTTTATTCCAGGGTCTTTACCGTGGCCAGATGAGGGTTTCTCCAAAGGATCGCTCTCCAGATCAATTCGGCGGAGAAGAGCATGCCCAGGGCAAAAAAGACGGGGATCGCCATTCTTTCCGAAGCATAAATGGTACCGGAAAGGGCGATCGAATAGACGCACATGGGCAGGAGGAACATCAGAAAAAGCCCGGTATTATTCAGCGGTATCCGGAAAGGTCTCCCCCGGAAAGGCTCTTTGATGCGGAGGGTGATCAGAGCGATGAATTCCAGCGACAGGCCTGCGCCATAGAGGATGATATCCATGATCACCAGGTCGGAGAAAGTCCACAGGATGAGTATGCTGACAATGGCAGAGGAAGTAATGATAGAAATATAAGGCGTGTTGAACCGGCGATGAAGCGTACAGAGTTTTGCCGGCAGCAGGTTGTCATTTGCCATGACCTGCGGTACACGCGAAACTGAAAGGAGTACGGCTGAGTAGAGCCCCATCGTGCTGGCCATTCCCCCCGCTGCCAAAAGAATACCCAGCCAGCGTCCTGCGGCGAGTACGCCGAGAACGGGAAAACCTCCCTCATTCAGCACCCCCGGATTGATCCCCGACTGATGAACGGCCAGTGCAGACAGCAGATACACCAGAACGATAAGGGCAAAGGCAATACAAACGGATACCAGGTAAGACCGGACAGGTCTGGCCACTTCTCCGGCATAGGTAGTGGCATTATCCCAGCCGATGAAATTCCACATCACCGTATACAAACCCAGCGCTATCGGAGAAAACCCAAGCCCTTTTATGGAAGGGGTAGGAATGGAGAGGGGGGCCGTATGTTTCGTCAGCAAAACAATGAAAAGGATGAGAAAAGGGGTCAGCACCAGGGTCCCCAGGAAAAGGGAAGCTTTTCCTACGGGAACAATCCCCAGAATGTTCAGCAATGCGGAAGACCAGATGATGGCCAGGCAGACAGGAACTTTATATATGGCTATCTCCGGGAAGAAGAAAGCCGCGTAACCCACAAAAAGTACGGGATAAATTGCGAGGTCCACAAAAGTGTATAACCAGGTCCACCATCCTTCATAAAAAGCCCATCGTATGCCCAGGGCATGTTTTACCCATTGGTAATATCCTCCGGTCACAGGCATCATGCTGTTGAGCTCCAGCACCGTTAGAATGGTAGGGACATCCCATAGAACCGGTGTGACAAGCAGGAGCAGTAAAGCACCATGATCTCCCACGTAAGTGAACAGGGGTTCCAGTCCATAAGGTCCGCCTGAGACGGTGAGGAAAATAATAGCAGCCAATTGCAAAGGCCGGAGCTTGCCCGTGGAACGGGAGAGTGAAACCGGCGAACCCGGTACCGATGCCGGAGACGAAGACGTCGCCTCGTCACCTGCTGTATCCGGAGCCGATGATGTTGCCGATGGATGCATAGCCCTAAAAATAAGGAGAAAATGAGGAATATAGTCCTCAGTCCGGGGATTAATCGGCTCCTGTCCGAAGGAATTTTCAGGGCGGCGGGTAAAGGGAAATGGTGATATACGACTTTTTCGGGGCTGATATACGTCATTATCGGCCCCATCCGGCTTTAAATTTCCCGGACGGCCTGCCCGCTCCTAAATCCGGCACGCGGGAGGCTTATATTAATAGTATGCCTATACTCAAAAAACACCCCTTTTATCTGAGGAGCACCGTCATTTTGTTTGGCCTGATCCTGTTGACCTATACCCTTTCCATTCTCCGGGAAATATTGGTTCCCCTCTCCTTTGCCCTGTTCCTGGGCATATTGTTGAATCCGTTGAATGACCGATTCCTGCAATGGAAAATACCCAAGGTAATATCGATCGTTCTTTCGCTGGTAATTGCCGTTATCGTTATCGCCGGCGTGTGGTATTTCCTGGCTACGCAGATGATGCATTTTACAGATCAGTTTCCTTTGCTGCAAAAGAAGCTGGCGGAATTACTGGGTAAGCTGCAACAGGTGCTGGCGGAAAAATTCGACGTGCCTTTACAAAAGCAGCAGCAGCTTATCAATGAAGCGGCGTCGGGTATAAAACCCCTGATCGGGCAGACCCTGGGCACGGTCGTCGGTACGATGACGGTAATATTTCTCCTGCCGGTCTATACTTTTCTATTCCTGTATTATAAGACGCTCATCCTCAATTTTATCTACGAGATATTTGCGGAAGAGAATGCCAAAGAGGTGAGCACTGTCCTGGTGCAGGTGAAAGGCGCCATCCAGAGTTATATGTTCGGCCTGCTGATAGAGGCGCTGGTGGTTGCAGCGCTGAATACCGCTGCCTTATTGTTGCTGGGAGTGCAGTATGCCGTTTTGCTGGGGGTGTTGGGCGCTATTTTAAACGTACTCCCCTATATCGGCGGTATCATTGCGATCTTGCTTCCTATCCTGATCGCGACCATCACTAAGGATGGATTTCAGACACAGCTATTGATCCTTGTAGCTTATATGGTCATCCAGTTCATTGACAACCAGTTCCTGGTCCCCTATATCGTTTCCTCTAAAGTAAAGATCAATGCCCTCATCTCCATCGTCATCGTGTTGATGGGCGGAGCGCTATGGGGAATCTCCGGCATGTTCCTGTCCATCCCTTTTATCGGCGTGTTAAAGATCATCTTCGACCGGATCCCTGAGATGAAACCCTGGGGCAGGTTATTGGGAGATGAGATCCCGGTCCGGCATAAGGGACAGTTGCGCAACCCGATAAAGTTCGTTAAATCGATGGGCAGAAAAAGAGCGGAATAAAGGTCAGGCGCCGGACGACCGGGATGCCTTATTTACCTATTTACCTTGCCGGGCTTTCACTGCGTCCAGCGCCTGTTTTTGCTTATCGATCTCCTGCTGCTGTGCATCCTGGTCTCTTTTATTCTGATCCAGGTCAGCCTGGGTATTCCGGAGCTTCTTAGCCAGGTCGCCTTCGTCGTCAAGCAGGTTCCTCATTTTTTTCTGGCTCTTTTGCTTTGTCTTATCGTCTGCATTGACGTTGGCCTGTATATCCGCAGCGGCTTTTTCCTGGTCTTTTTTATTCTGAGCGCTGTCATCCTGTAACCTCCGGAGCTTTTTGTTCAGGTCGTTCTGGTCGCTGAGCAGGCTATTCATTTTTTTCTGCGCTTTTTGGAGTACGGCCGTCTGGCTGTTCACCTCCAATTGCACGTTATAGGCTTCTATAGAAGGAGCCAGGTTATTGAGGAAGGATTTGGCTTTTTCAATCATTGCCGTGCTATCCGTCCCGGAACGGGCAAGAATGTCTTCGTTCTTTTTTGCAGGCAATAAAGTAATGAGCGTGATCTCCTTTTCTTTACGGCTCTTGTAATTGATGTTGAAATAGAGGTCGCTGAGATCCGTATCGCTGCTGTCCAGCCGGGCTCCCCTGAATATGGTAAATCCTTTTGAGTCTGCGCCTTTATACCCTCTTTTAGCCATGTATTCCTTCACAGCTTCTTCCACGGTACCGGAAGCATACGGTAATTGAATGCCCGCTGCTGTCTGCTGTGTTTTTTGATATTCTACCTTTGTTGTAAAAGCCTGGGACCAAACGTCGGCTTTAATAAAAATAGTAAGGAAGACGAGGAGCAGTAATTTATACATGGCTTTGAATTTAGGATTCACAAATTTAAGCCGTTAACCGGAGAAATCTTCCCTTTCGGATAAATCATCCCTTTATTTTTTCAGATTCTTCCTCAGTTCTGCGGTTAAGAAACGGTGTATGGGGGGATCGATATACTCGAATTTTGCATCCAGCCATAATCGCTCGAAAAGTTCGTCCACTGCTGCAATGGCGAGGGCAGCATTTTCCAATAAGCTATAAGCAAGGATCAGGAGGTCGTCTGAGTATTCCTTATAAAAACGTTTGAAAGCCTTGATGTCCCTGCTCTTCAATTTACTCAATAAAATTCTCTCTGCTTCAATATCATTTGCCTGCATATATTTCCCATTTATTATCAGAATTAAATAGGGTACGGAAGTAGGCACGTTAAGGATCAGTCTAATGGAAATAGTATTCTTTTTGTGGCCCCGCTGTAAATTATCCCGGCGGGCGGGGGAGTAATCCCCCGCCACCATCCGGGATTCCCTGTTCTAACCTCTACCTTTGAACCCTAACCTGCTAAATTATACCCTTGAAAATTCTAAAAACTGATCTATATATACAACAACAACCTCAACCTTTTCTTAGTATTCCAGCCTGAATTCCACCCTCCTGTTCTTAGCACGTCCGGATACTGTTTTATTATCCGCCACCGGGCGAAGAGGGCCATAACCCGTAGCAGTGATCCTGCTTTCCTCGATCCCTTTTCCGGTGAGGTATTTTTTCACCGAATTCGCTCTGTTCTCGCTTAATACCTGGTTCTTTTCCGGCTTACCGGTATTGTCCGTATAACCATCTACGGAAAGTTTGAGACCCGGATCTGCTTTCATCAGGGCAGCTACTTCATCCAGTCCTTTGAAAGATTTACTCAGCAGCTTGAAGCTGGCCGTTGCGAAATAAAGATGTTGTGCGGCATATTCGGCCCGTTTCTTTACTTCTTCTTTCACGAGAGGGCAACCGTTGTTGGAACGGTCTCCGGGTATATCGGGGCATTTATCTTCTTCATCATTCACGCCGTCACCATCCCGGTCCGGTATGGGGCAGCCCTGGTATTTAGCAACTCCCGGTGTATTGGGGCATTTATCTTCTTCGTCATTGATCCCATCTCCGTCGCTATCAGGTATGGGGCAACCATTGTATTTAGCGATCCCTTTCTGATTGGGGCATTTATCGTCTTTGTCAGGTATGCCATCTCCATCCGTGTCGGGGCAGCCATTGAACTGGGGCAACCCGGCTATATCGGGACAGAGGTCCAGGCTGTCGGGAACGCCATCGTTGTCCCGGTCCTTCACTGCTACGACAGGGGGCGGAGGCAATTCTTTTACGACAGGCTTGGCTTTGGGCGACCCGATGGTCTGGGTAAACCCTAAAGAGTAGAACATGTTATTGTCCAGGTTGCTTTTATTAAGGCTCGCCCGGTAATTGGCCTGCAGAAAAATATATCCTTCACCCATCATATTGATCTGGATACCTCCTCCCAACGGGGTATAAGGAGCCCAGCGATTACCATAGTTGCCGATGCCGATCCCCGCGGAAATAAAGGGAGCCACTACATGATTGTCATTGATGGGCCGTGCATGGAGGGAGACTTCGAATTCGTTGCTGTAACCCGAGCTGGTCGAATTGTTTTGATCTGCGCTCCTGCTGTAGTCCGTGAAAAGGCCATTATAACGGATGGAGAAATCGATTTTCTTGGTAATCCCTTTCCAGTACATGATGGAGAACCCGGGATCAAACTTATTGTCTTTAGGCAGAGAAGTGGAAAAGTCAACAAGATTTGCGCTGAAGCCTATAACAGATGGTTTAACAGAGGGTAATTGTCCGTAGCAAATTGTAGTAATGGTTGTCAATAAAGCCAATAAAATTCTTCTCATAAACATTGTTTATGTTTTAATTCAATTTAGGTGATTGGGAAAATTCCATTCGTGTGGCATACAGGACTACCGGCAACAGCCAGGCCCGTACAGTTGTTCAGGGTGGGGATCGGGAGGGTGACGATCAATGATACTGTATAGACTGTAAAAGATGCCTAAACGTTTCGCGTATTTTAATTTTTTTTTTATTTTTTAAAACACCTCTTTAAATCAACCGATTGCATAACTTAAACGAAATAACATGACATTTTGTCTAATAGGAAATATGTAGTAAAAAATAGATATTTGCAGAATGGAATCGACACGCAACGCCGCTGTCCTTTTTGAAGTCTTAGCAGAGAAGGCGTCCAGAGGGGATAACCGATCTTTCCAGCAGATCTACGATGCTATAGCTGGTAAAATGTATAGTTTATGTTTACGCTATGCAGGAAATGCCAATGACGCAAATGACTGTTTCCAGGAAGGGTGCGTAAAACTATACAGGAATCTGGGTAGTTTCCGGGGAGAAGGTTCCTTCGAAGGATGGGCCCGGAGGGTTTTTGTAGCAACCTGTATTGACAGCATAAAGAAAAGAAATCTTTTACTCCCTGTTATCCGCGAGGGCCTGGATGTTGCCTCGGATAATCTTTCGGGATACGATCATCTGACGAATGAGGACTTGATGAGATCTATCAGGCAGTTGCCCGATGGATATCGTACTGTTATTAATTTATATCTCGTGGAGGGATATAACCACAAGGAGATCGGTGAGATGCTGAATATTTCCGAGGAAGGCAGCCGGTCACAATTGTTCAGAGCACGTGTTTTGTTACAAAAAATGTTAAGTAAAAACTGATGACGAGGTTACCTGACATATGGAGCCGTTTACAGGAATATGAGATACCTCCTCCACAAGGTACTGCTGAAAGAGTATGGGAGATCGTGAATGCCGGAAAAAAGGACGATGATAATGGAGATGAACAATTGAAAGGCTGTATTGAAAGATTAGGCCAGGTGGTTATCCTGCCCCCCCCTTCCCTTCGTTCGTCTATTGAAAGGCGGATCGCGGGAGATCGTGCCACCCGTCCATCGGGAAGGAGCCTGTCATCGGGAAGGAGCCTGTCCTTTTATACTATCCGATCGGTTGCCGCCTGCCTGGTCCTGACGCTTGCAGGCTGGCTTATTTACAGGGCGGCTATTTCAAAAGGACCTTCTGTAGCGTCAACAGACAAAAAAATTATTGCAGGCTCTTCTGCCGGCAAGGCACCTGTTGTCCTGCAAGCGGATAGTCTTTTGCGAAAGGACAGCCTTAATACGGCGGATAGTCTTAACAACCTGGCGGAGGGTATTCCTGCCGCGGACTCCAATGTCCTGGCTAAAACCGGCAGGTACAGGTTACATTCTTCCTTCAATATCAATGGCCAACGGCTTCCCCTGGTGGACAATGATCTCCTGGTCACATTCGCCAGTTTTAAGTATAATGAAATACCGGATTTTGTTAACCGGACTGACAACGAGAGCTGGACAATCCGCATTGACCAGTATGCTAATATTGTTATTTCCAAAACGATGGCCGGGATGATGAAAGATATGAGCGGATTTAAATCCAATGGGGATCCCACCCGAAAGGCCAGGAAGAGCAGGGAGAGACTGGATAAATGGAAGAAGACTGATCAGAATAATTTTGATCTGTCCTTAAAGAGAAACCCGCTGGACCCAATCGATCTGGCAGAGTTTATTTTTAAATGAGGAAAAGCGGATCTTATCCGGCAATAATTTTTTGACAGATTTATTAATATATCTATAAATGTCGCGTCTGTTTTATATAGTCATATTATTTACCTTCCTGTCTTTTGTCAAGGCACCGGCCGGTCCTCCCCTGCTTTCGGGCAATCCCGTCAAAGGGCAGGATCTCACTGTCTCCTATTCAATCGAGCTGAAATCAAAAAAAAGGAATACAGGACTTGGCGAAACCTATAATGGCGGGGTACAAACAATCTTTGCCGGAGACCACCAGGTCAGGCTTCGGCTGGTCAGCCTGATGCGGATGCAGAGTATTTTCATTTTGCCGGATAGCAAACAACGGGTGACTATTTTGAAGGAATCCGGGAAGGACAAGTATAAATCTTATTTAACGGAGGAAGATTGGAAACTTTATAATCAGAAATATGAAGGAGTTGTCTGCCGGTTCACCGATGACTCCGTCCGTATTTTAAATTATGTCTGTAAAAAAGCTATTCTCACCCTGAAGAATAGAAAAAATATCACGGTTTATTACACTCCTGCCATTCAAAAACCGGCGTTGTCCGATGTAGAGCCTCTCTTCGCTTCTATCCCAGGACTTGTTCTGAAGTATGAGTATACTTACAGAAAGGGGACGATCAGCTATACGGCTACGATGGTGAGCCGTAGTTCCATAAATCCCGATGTTTTTGCTGTTCCGGAAAATGGGTTTCCTCTTAAGAAATATACTGCCGGATAAGGGATGATCGCAGTGACCGCTCAGGCGATCAGATGGGGGACGAAACGGCTCAGATTATCCGTCACGAGACTATTCGCCTCCCGGATCCCCATGCCTGCCGGCTCCTGCCCGACGATCCAGCTCCCGATAACGGGATAATGACCTCCAAAAGAAGGGAGGGAGAATAGTTCCTGGTAAATATATCCTTCCTTGCCATATTCCCCTGCTGTCTGTTGCAGCAGGGTATTGTTCTGCACTATTTCTATATTAGCCCCTTCCCTGGAAAGGATGGGCTTTTTCACATAGTTCGTCAGGGACCCGCTCCCGAAATAAGCCGGTAAAAGATAAGGGCAATCGGGGTATAGCTCCCATAGTACCGGCAGGATCGCTTTATTGGAAAGGAGCATTTTCCAGGCAGGCTCCACCCAATAGGTCCTGTTCCTGTCCTTCAGAATATTTTCTCCAAATTCATCCTTGACCATCCATTCCCAGGGGTATAGCTTAAAGATGTTTTTGACTGGCCTATCCTCCATATCTACGAAGGATTGTGTATCCTGGTCCCAGCCAATATCATCTATAAATATAAGCTTGGTATCCAGGCCTCCCTGGATGGCGCAGTCCCGCATGTATTCGGTATTTGTCAGGTCCTCCAGGGACTGCTTGACACAGGAGAAATGCAAGGTGCCGGGGTAAAGATAGTTCTTCAGATATTTCCAGTAAGCGATCAGCTTTTCGTGGATACTGTTGAACTGGTCTTTGCTTTTATCAAAATCCTGCAGCCAGAACCATTGTACGATACCTGCCTCATACAGGCTCGTGGGTGTATCTGCATTAAATTCCAGGAGTTTCAGCCGGCCCTCCTTATAGGAAAAGTCAAACCGTCCATAGATAGCCGGATGATCTTCCATCCAGGTCTTTTCGATGTAAGGGATGAAGGAGTCCGGAATGGCGAATTTACTGTACAGCTTGTTATCCATAACATGTTGCACGGCTCCCAGGCAGAGGTCCCATAATTCAGCGGAAGCTTTTTCGATGAACAGTATTTCGTCCATCCTGAACTCATAGTAGGCGCTCTCATCCCAGTAAGGAACATTCGTGGTATGAAATCCAAATCCCAGCTGTTCGACTGCAGCCTGCCAGTTATTTCGCGGATTGGTAATGATCCTTTGCATGTTTGATTTTTTTTACCTAAGAAGATACGGAATATGCGCCTCTGCCAAAGCCGCCGCGGATGACACTGCTTTTATAACCGTTGCTGCCGATGTTGCTGCTTTCGTGAATCGCATCGGAATAATATCCGGTCCTCCGGTAATATCCATTATAATAGTTGCCATAAGGGCGAAAGGCATAATACCATAATAACGCAGAACCCAGATGGGGACTATAAGCACGTGAATAGGGGGCGGTACTATCGCTGCGGATATAGGTATGGTTGTTGCCGTTCTGCCAATCATTATTGGGCCGGTGGCAACCTGCCAGCAGCGCGGTTATTAAAAGGAGCTCTATGTGTTTCGTCTTCTTCATGGGAGTTCCGGAAATTCACTTGACGGTGATGAAAATTTCGTAGTCTTTTTTAACGCTTACATTTTTAGTGTCTCCGTCGGCATTTTCGGCGGTCGTATTTTCTATCCCCAATGCCGGGATCGTGTCCTGGTGGGTGACCGTCTTGTATTCGCTGAAATTGACCCATATTTTATGCGTGGTCAGTAATACGTCATGGGTGCTGTCCGCATGTTGGACGGTGACGGAGGTCTCTACGGAACCGGCTTTATTGATCGTGTCGGTAACATCCTCCTTTTTGTCGCTGCAGGAAACCAGCAGGAACAGGACGGTGATCAGCGATAGTTGTAAGGTTATTAAACGCATATCGGGTAGCTAATTTGCCAGTCTTTTTTATGGCGCATAAAGATACTGTTATGAATAGAATGATGAAAAGGCAAGTTATTTTATCAGGGCCTGCCCGGCAATAATTATCCATGAAAGTACGGTATCGGTGATCAAATGCAGGTTTTGGGGTGTATCCGCGGGAAAACCCGAATTACAGGAGGACAATCTCCTCAGGCAAGCCCCGTCTCGTAATGCAATTCCGGGATCTCCGTGTCGACAAAGCCCTTCCGGATCAATCTTTCTTTAAACGCCTGCTGCACATCATATTCGCCATGCACGATGAATAATCGTTTTACCAGGTGGGGATCCTGGCAGGACAGGAACTGACTAAGGTCCTCATAATCGCCGTGAGCGCTCATGCTGCGGATGCTGCCGACTTCGGCATGTACTTCATGTAATATGCCGAAAATATG
Source organism: Chitinophagales bacterium (assembly GCA_015655015.1). Lineage (GTDB taxonomy): Bacteria > Bacteroidota > Bacteroidia > Chitinophagales > Chitinophagaceae > Puia. The sequence continues at coordinate 30,715 of JAATFV010000090.1, forward strand.
TACTTCTTTAGCTCCGGCCATCAGCCGGCCGCCCAGGGAGTGGGGTTCGCAATAGCCCACCAGCAATACCGTGTTCCGTGAATTCTCGATATTGTTGCTGATATGGTGTTTGACCCTGCCTGCATCGGCCATGCCGCTGGCAGCAATAATGACACAGGGCTCATTCCGGTAGTTCAGCTGTTTGGATTCTTCCACGGATTTTATATACTTCAATCCTTCAAAAGCAAAGGGGTCGTTGTCCGTCTCCAGGATCCTTTGAATAGTATTATTGAAGTATTGCGGATATTTCTTTACGATCTCCGTGGCGGCAATACTGAGCGGGCTGTCCACAAAATAGGCCAGTTTTGGGAGGCGGCGCTCCAGTTCCAGCTGATTGAGCGCAAAGAGGATCTCCTGCGTGCGTCCTACGCTGAATGCAGGGATGATGAGCTTTCCTTTTTTCTCCAGGCAGGTCCTTTCGATCCATTTTAATAACAGGTCCGGAGTAGTATCGGCCGGATCGTGCAGGCTATTACCATAGGTGGATTCAATGAGAATGTAGTCCGCTTGCGGAAATTCTTCCGGGGATTTTAAAATAACGTCCCGGTAACGTCCCACATCTCCGCTGAAGGTGAGGCGGGTCTCCTTATTATCTTCCCGGATCCTGAGATGGACGGCTGCACTGCCGATGATATGTCCTGCATCGGTATACAGCACCTGGACATTCTCGTCGATGGTATGCCAGGTGTCATATTCCACGGTGGTGAAGAGCTGCATGGCCTGTTCTGCATCTTTCTCATCGTAAAGGGGCAGCAGGTAAGGCAATCCTTCCGCTTTTCTCCGCCGGTTGACGTATTTGATATCGTCCTGCTGAATGCCTGCAGAATCTTCCAGCAGGATAGCCGTCAGCTCTTTTGTAGCCGGCGTGCAGAATACTTTTCCGTTAAAACCATCTTTCACCAGTTTGGGGATCAGTCCGCTATGATCGATATGCGCATGGGAAAGAATGAGGTGCGTTACTTCTGAAGGAGTAAAACCCCAGTTACGGTTGAGCACATCCGTCTGTGCCCCCAGCCCCTGAAACATACCGCAATCCAATAAATATTTTTTTCCGTTCTTTAAAGACAATAAATGTTTGGAGCCGGTAACCGTTCTTGCAGCGCCGTGAAAAGCTATTTTCATTTGATCTCGTTTGTTTTTCTAATTGCCAAATGGAGGGCTGTGCCGTTCATTTGATTCTTGTTTGTCCTTAGGGGTTCAAGATACCGATTTTCAGGATTAGTATCCTTCCGGCGACCCTCAAAGGTAAATGTAATGAAAAAGAAGGTAAAAAAAGTACCGTTATCCTCTAGCGAATTTATTTATAAATCATTCATTTCTTTTCGATCGATTACCAGGAGTAATTACCTCATGTATCTATATACTCATCGCTTATACATTTTCTATTTATTGATTTAAAGTCCGATCTTTTTTCAAACGGTAATTCCCGAAGATATACCTCATGTACTCCTGCAAAAAGCACTACTTTGTATTCTCGTCTATGGTACATAGTTACCCTTATCCTGCTGGTCATACCAGGCAACCAGGCTCTTGCGCCCGGACCATGGCGGGCAACTCCGTAAACCAAACCAATACATATGAATATTTCGTTACTCAAAAGAAGGTATAATAGCTATATTATATCCTTCATTTTACTATCGTCCGTTGTCGGCGGCCAGGCCTACGCGTCGCCGGCCTGCCCGATAATTACTAATCAATTCCAGGCTGCCAACGGGGCCACCGTCGATAATAGCGCCACCGGCTGGTCCGCGGATGCATCGGCCCTTACCACCCCTCATCCCACAGGTTTTTATTTTGCCGTGAAGTCCAACCGTTTTACCGCTACCAACCTGGGTGGAGTGGGCATCGTTACTTCAAAAGTGTTCTCCATTCAAGGCTACCAGTCTCCCCAGGTATCCGTCAAGATCACGTCTGAGGGAAACCCCAACAGTAACGAGTACGTTGAATTTTACTATAAACTGGACGGAGGATCCCCGGTATTGGTCGCACGGCAAACGGGTTCTGTGCCCAGCCTCACTTTTACCTCCCCCGTTCTCAGCGGCAATAACGTTCAGCTGATCGTCAAGCTCTATAATTATAACAATGGAAGCGGCGCCAACTCGAATTATTATATCGAGCGGTACGATGTTTTCCAGACAAAAGGGCCTTGCACACCCGGTAATCCTACTATCACCGTGACCCCAACCGGTACCAATGGCGGGGTGCTGACCTGTTCCAATACCTCTACTACGTTATCGGCCACTCCGTCTTCCGGAGTTTCTTATTTCTGGACAGGACCTAATAATTTCTCTACCACTTCAGCGACCCCAACGGTATCTGTTACAGGAACCTATACCCTGATCGTGACGGCTCCTACTACCCCGGTAACCTGGGGAACCCGCACTTTTACCGTCACGACCAATACCACGCCGCCTGCAAATGTAGGGATCACCGGCAATACGGTGCTGGCCTGTTCCAATGCAAGCACCACGCTGACAGGCAGCTCCGGAACCACCGGCGCCACTTTCACCTGGACCGGGCCCAACAGCTTCAGGGCCACCGGAGCGGCCGTCACTATCGCCGTACCGGGCACTTATACGGTCACAGCTACCCATCCCGCTACCGGCTGTACCGCGACGGCCTCTGTCGTCGTAACACAAACCAACACCGCACCGACGGGGCTGGGAGCCAGCAACACCGGACCGCTCACCTGTTCCGCCACCAGCGTTTACCTCCAGGCCACTGCCAACCCCGGTTCCGGAGTAAGCTTCGCCTGGACCGGACCCAACGGCTTCACCGCATCTGGAACCAACATTCCCACCAGCATACCGGGGACCTATACGCTGACCGCTACCAACACGACGACCGGCTGTGCGGCTACCACCACCACCATCGTGACGCAGAATTCTACGCCTCCGGAAGGGGTGACAGCCACGAACACCGGGCCGCTGACCTGTTCCACCACGAGCGTGAACCTGCAGGGCGCTTCCACCTCTTCAGGCGTTACCTTCAACTGGACAGGGCCCAACGGCTTCACCGCGTCAGGAACCAGTCTTTCCACCTCCATACCGGGAACGTATACACTTACTGTCACCAATGCCTCCGGCTGTACCACGACGGCTTCCACCATCGTGACGCAGACCGCCACTCCTCCGGAAGGTGTAACGATCACCCCAGCCAACGGATCTACTGTCCTGACCTGCGCTAATAATTTTATTGGCCTGACGGGCAGTTCATCCACTCCGGGAGTCAGCTATAGCTGGACAGGACCCGACAACTTTACCGGCAACGCTATCAGCACCACGGTATTCAACCCGGGTGTCTATACTCTGACGGTATCTAACGGGACAGGCGGGTGCGCTTCGACGGCATCTATTACCATTACCCAAAATATCGCAGCGCCGGTAGCTGTAGCATCTACCCCTTCTGCGGCATCGCTGACCTGCGCAAACCCGAATGTGACCCTGACGGCCAGTTCCGCCACCGCCGGAGTAACCTATAGCTGGGCAAGCTCCAATGGTTTCTCTGCCAGCGGAGTCACCGCCAACGTAGGAGCAGCAGGCACTTATATCCTGACGGCCACAGACCCGACCAATGGCTGCACGACCAGTACTGCTGCCACCATTACCCAGGATTTCACGCCCCCGGCCGGAATCATCGCCATCAACAATGGTCCGCTGACCTGTGCCAAACCCATCGTCCTGCTGACAGGCTATTCTTCCACTCCCGGAGTCACTTACCGCTGGACAGGCCCCAATAGCTTTACCGACACTACGGCAACTCCGTCAGTAAGCACCCCGGGGACCTATACGTTAAAGGTGACCAACCCGGTCAATGGGGGCAATGGCTGCAGCGCCACTGCCAATACCATCGTAGCGCGGGATACTACCTCTCCGACAGGACTGCTGATAAGCAGCTTGCCCGCCGTCCCCCAATTGACCTGCACCAATACCAGTGTAAGCCTGACAGCCAGTTCCTCCCTCCCCGGAACGAACTTCAGCTGGACCGGCCCGAATAGCTTTACTTCTGCTGCCGCTGCTATCAGCATCGGCGTCCCGGGCGTCTATACGGTCACGGCGACCAATACAGCCACTGGTTGTACTTCCAGTCTGGCTACCCATGTTATACAGAATATTACGCCTCCGGCCAACCTGTCGACACTCAGCAATCCGCTCACTGCGACGCTGACCTGTGCCACGAACAGCATAGACCTGACAGCGAGCTCGGACGTCGCCGGTGCAAATTACAGCTGGTCAGGCCCCAACAGCTTTACCGGCAATACGGCTACCGCCACCGTGACGGATCCGGGTACCTATACGGTCACTGCTACGGATCCTGCCAATGGCTGTACTTCGACGGCCAACGCCATCATTACGCAAAATATCACTGCCCCCGCAGGGCTGAAGAGCATTCCGGCTACCGGCCAGATCACCTGTATTAATCCCACTGTGGTGCTGACCGGCAGCGCTACTACGACAGGCGTCAGCTATAGCTGGACAGGTCCGAATAATTACACCGCAGCCGGAGCTGCCGCAACGATCACTGTTTCGGGCGTGTACACGGTCAAAGCCACGGATCCGACCAACGGCTGCACCAGCACGGCTACCGGCATAGTCACCAGGAATATCAATGCACCGAGCGGCGTGACGGCCAGCAGCAGCGACGTAATAAGCTGCTTCACTCCCAGTGTATTTGTAACGGGCACCAGCACTACCAGCGGGGCAACCTTTAGCTGGACAGGTCCGGACGGGTTCACAGCCACTACGGCCAGTGCGGAAACGGATATACCGGGTAATTACACATTAGTGGTGACCAACCCGGCTAACGGCTGCACCACCACGGTCCCTACCAGTGTAGTGAGCAATACCACGCCTCCCGGAGGAGTAACAGCAACCAACTCCGGTCCCCTCAATTGCATAAATACCAGTGTCACCCTAACGGGCGCCTCCACCACACCCGGAGCAATATACACCTGGGTAGCCCCGAATAATAGTTTGATCCAGGGTGCTACCGCCAGCGTCTCCGTCCCGGGCGCTTATACTTTAGTGGTCACTGACCAGGGTAATGGTTGCGCCTCCACCGCCTCGACTACAGTGGCACAGAATACGACTGGCTGTATGGGCTCTTCGGCACAGGTCAGGGGTTCTATGCCAGGAGCAGCCGCTGCCCTGGATACGAACAGCACACAGAGTCTCGCCGGCGCAGCGGGATTTGTATACAAGGCCTGGCCCAATCCATTCAGCGACCAGGCGTTTATCGAATTCCAATCGCCCGAAAGCTCCCTGGTGACTGTGGAGATCTACAACAATTTAGGTATCCGGGAAAAGATCCTTTTCAACAGCACCGTTGTCGCACACCAGTCCTACAAGCTGGAGCTGGATAAAGGAAATCTCTCTGCCGGAATCCATTTTTGTATTATCCGGAGTCAAGGCAAAGTATATACCACCAAACTGATATTGCTGAAGCAATAGTCCTTCTAATAGATATCACCGGGAGAAAACAGGCGCATCACCCGCCAGTCTCCCGGTGATTCTTACAATTAAAGCCCACCGCCCGGTACATGAAAAATACCAGCCCCGGACGCAATAGTGTTTTTAAAGTAGACCGGACCTCGGGTCCCATCATGCTGGCCTGGTCTCACCAGGGGTAATCTTTTAGCTATTTAGCGGGAATCCCGTAAGTATAAGCGCCTAAGTGTATTTACTGACGCTACCGTATAACCGATTCATTCTAACCCAGTAGGGATATGCGTATGAAAAAAAACGTATGAATGCAATTTAAATTTGATGCGCATTAAAAAAACAAGCTACTATTTTGTATGTTTATACTCTGCAATAATCAATATCTGAACCCATGAAAACCTTTACAAACCGCGGAACACACCGGTGTTCCTTTCTTCCTAAAAAAATTTCGATTGGTTGCTGCCTGCTCACCGCTCTGACAACCATAACTCAGGCACAGCCAACTGTCAGCGCCCCTTCTCCTTTGACCCCGACTATTTGTACCGGCAGCAACATCACCTTTACGGTCACGGCATCGGGAGCCGGTCCGTTGACATATCAATGGCAGGAAAGTGAAGATGGAGGCGCCAGCTGGAATCCTCTTATAGACAATACCAATTACAACGGCAGCACCACTACGGGCTTGTATACCGGCGTCAATAGCTCCTCACTGACGATTACCCGTGTTCCTGTGTCAATGGACCAGTTTTTATATAATGTAATTGTAACGGATCGTAATGGGTCCAGCTTCACCTCTGACATATCGTTCATGTCGGTAGGTCCGGGAGTTACTATCGACGATGTGCCTCATATCGGTTGCCCGACGACCCCCATATCCCTGCAAGTAACCCCTGTCTCAGGGCTAAGCTATCAATGGCAGGTAAGTACCGATAATGGCAGCAGTTGGGCAAATGTATCCGATGGCGCCGACCCCAGCACCGCGGTATACACAGGAGCTGCCACCGGTACCCTGACCATTTCCAACCTGCCTACTTCCTTTAACAATAATATTTACCGTTACCTGGCCAATGGCCTTGGATGTAATGTGATCAGCGGCAACAATACCCTTAGCGTTCCGACGTTCGCGACGGTAGTTGATCCTTCCAATGCCGTGATCGATGCCAGCAACAATGCTGTCTTTACCGTAGCGGCGTCGGGTGGCACCCCTCCTATTACGTACCGATGGTCCGTTAGTATGAATGGAGGCACTACTTATACGCCTTTATCCGATGACGCCACGTATAGCGGTACGGCTACCAACACCCTGAGCATTACCAACGTTACAGCCCTTATGTTCAGTTATCTTTATCGTCCTATCGTAAGGAATATCGGCGGCTGCGCCACGTCAGGTATCGGTTTTGCCAAAATCGTTACGAATACCACGTTACCGGTGGAATTAGAATCTTTAACGGCCAAAATGACAACAGATGCATCCGTTCAATTAGCATGGACGGTGGGTGAACAATATCACCCTCAAACTTATACCATCCAGCGATCGGCAAACGGTTATTCATTTACCGATATTGGCCTGGTAAAAGGGGATAGCGTGAATACTTCTTTTAGCTTTACGGATGACAAGCCGGGAGCAGGCACTATTAATTACCGGCTGAAGATGTCGGACCTGGATGGGAATGCGACTTACAGCCGCGTCATCAACCTGACCACCGATGAAAATAAAAATAGCACCCGTATCGAACTGAGGCCATCCATAACCGCGGACGGTCTTACCAGCTTATATACCCTGATGCCCCGCAGCGAATCGATCGTCCTTACAGTAATGGATGTTACCGGCCGCCAGCAATGGTCTCAATCCGCCAGACTGGAAAAAGGGGAATATTATACGCCCCTGAATGTCTCCAGTTTGAGAAAGGGCATTTATTACGTCCATGTCACCAGTAACGATGGTATTTTCAAAACGATCCCATTTGTTAAGGAGTAGGAACGGATTTAGCCTTAAATGACCAGGTAATGAAAACTTCGGCGACCTCCTCACCTGCCTCGTTGGCGCCGACGGAACGGGCCCGGAAGAGTTCTCCCTGCCCGCTGGCAACGGCTCGTTCTATTGTCTGGCGGATGGAGGGGCCATCTGTGCAGGTGAAGCAGGTGAGGCCCGTTGCTTTTTTAAAATAGTTTGCTTCCATCTTAACCACCAGCATGGATAGGGGCGGATCACGCCGGTAAATATGCGCCATCGCCAGGGCGCCTGTGCTCATTTCCGCGGCCATGCCCAGGCAGGCAAAATAGGTGGACCGGAAGGGATTCTGAGAGAACCATTTATAGGGGACGCTGGTGACACAATGCACCTCATCTATCTCACGGACCCTGACCCCGGAAAAATAAGCAGATGGCAGCCTGGCAAATAAATAGAGCCTGAATTTCAGCGGATGCCGCATCAAACGGAGGAATTTTTCCATGGAGGTCTTTTTACTGGTGGCTATTATTGCCGTTGGTCGATTATTTTACTGTTCGCTGATTATTCACTGTTCGCTGATTATTCACTGTTCGCTGATTATTCTACTGCTTGCTGATCTCTACAATGGTCGCGACGATGCTGTTATTCGTCTCTCCTTTTACCGTGAACTGCATATTGCCTTTGGCGGAGCTCTGGAAGCGGATATTGCGCATCAGCTTGTCCCCCAGGGCGGCATTCAGCCGGCTGGCATAGTCTTGCCGGGGATCCTCACTGATCTTGCTATTAATAGTGTACCAGTCGAGGGGTTGTTTGCTGACCACTACAGCCATTTCATCCCTGGTGCCGATGCTATCCGGCATCAAGCTCTTGTCTTTGGGGAAGAGGCGATAACCGGTGATGCCACAGAAGGGGGAATATTTTGTTTTGACAGGATTGTCCGGTCGAGGATAGGGAAATAACGTATAGCTGGTGCCATCCGTCTCTTTCCCAAAAACATAGATATAACACTCCGTGGAGTTTTTTACTTCCATTTTGAAGCGGGAGCCTTTTTTAACGGGTGTTATGGTCTCGAAAACATTGCCCTCCCTGGTATTTCCGGCCTTAAGCTGGAGGGGGATATAGTCTCCGGTGACGGTTCGCTTGCCTTCATAGTGGATCTGCACCAGCCCGATCTCACAGGCGAAGGGAGTCGCTGCCGCTGCACCGGTCTTTTCCATTGGCTCCAATCCGTAAGCTTCCCGGACAAAAAACCGGAAGTCAGGATAACGCACCCAGGCAAAGCCGTTATGCCCCCACGAAGGGCCCCAGCTATTCATAATAAGGAAGGCGCCTCCATATTTTTTGTCATCATATCCTACCACGCATTGGGCATGACCGCCGAAGCCCTGCAGGCTTCTGTCTTCTCCCGTAGGGTTCCAGACATCCTGTCCCATCATGGGCTGCATATAACTGCCGCCTACCATCATACCGATGACGACGGGGGCCCCCTGGGAAAGGTTCTCTTTAATGGCCCGCAGGTCGATAACATTGTTCCTATCGCCGGGGGTGAGCCGGTTGAATCCCCGCATCCTGTGCTGCCGGGCTTCTTCCAATAGTTCCTGGTCAGGCTGACGGGCGCAGTCCTTATCGCTGTAAGGGAATTTATCATAGGCTACGGCCCCGCTCTTCGTCATGAATTCCATGGCCCGGAGGATGTAGGAGCCTTCGCAGCCTTCCAGGCCGATCTGGTTATATAAGAAGGAGGGGCTGTATCTCAGGCTATTGGGATCTTCTCCTGTGCGGGCGGCCTCTGCAATCGTTCGGGCCCCATAAGCGCTGCTCCAGGCCACACAACTACCCTGATGGCCCTGGTCGCCGACGGCGGGAGCAAATTTCTGCAGATTGACGGCTTCCGGCAGCGGGTTTCTCGTGGTATCGTCGGAGAGAGATTCGTAGATATTCGCTTTCTCGAATTGCCGGGGATCGAGATAACCTCCCGTAGCCAGCTGAGAGATCTGTTGGGTGATGCCTCCCAGACCGCCGGCACCATTACAGCCGCCCCGGCCAAAGAGAAAATAACCACCGCCTAAAATAATTAATAAGAAGATAAGTCCGCGGCCACGAAATAACCCTAATAAAAGGAAGAGCAGTCCGAATATTCCGCCTCCTCCCCCGCCCCCGGAAGGGCCAAAGCCTCCGCCGCCCTGTTCATCACCGCTGTTGTCCTGAGGGTCCTGGGGATCATCTTCCATCCGGATAGGCATATCAATACATTTTGATTACCCTAAATGTAATAAGTTTTTTGGAAGTGGCGGGTCTGGAAACTGGGTGATTTCAGGGCGGGCGGATTGGAATGCGATGGATTGGCAACCGTGTGCCGATGAGAACAGTCCTACAGCTCGATCTGGTTCCTCAGCAGGTCTTCGAACTGATCTCTTTTCCGGATCAGCTGCGCCTTCCCGTCTTTTACCAGAACTTCGGCGGGCTTGAAACGGGAATTGAAATTGGAGGACATTTCGAATCCATAGGCGCCGGCATTTCTGAATACCAGGTAGTCGCCTTCTCTGACCTCATTAATCGTGCGGTCCCAGGCGAAGGTGTCCGTCTCGCAGATATTTCCTACGACGGAATAGGGTTTCAGGGGACCATGGGGGTTGCTGATATTTTCGATCTCGTGATATGCGTCGTAGAACATGGGGCGGATCAGGTGATTGAAGCCGCTGTCCACACTGACGAAGGTGGTGGCCTCCGTTTCTTTTATTACGTTCACCTTAGTAATGAAATAACCGCATTCGCTTACGAAGAATTTTCCCGGCTCGAACCATACCTGTAACGGGCGGCCACCGGGATTGGGGTGGTTGGAAAAAGCCTCTTCTATTTTGTCTGCCAGGCATTGTATGTCCGTCTCTACGTCTCCGTCCTTATAAGGGACTTTAAACCCTCCGCCCAGGTCGATAAACTGTAGCTCCGAAAAGAGCGGAATAATATCGAAAAGGATCTCGATGCCCTTCACGAAGACGTCCACATCCTTGATCTCACTGCCCGTGTGGATATGCAGGTCGACTATATGAAGGTTATACTTCCGGACAAGAGACAGCACTTTTTCTATCTGATCGACGGGGATCCCGAATTTGCTCTTGTCGTGCCCGGTAGAGATCTTGAGATTTCCCCCGGCCATGATATTGGGGCGCAGACGTACGCCCACCGGATAGCTGTGACCGAATTTTTGCCCGAACTTTTCCAGGTTGGACAGGCTGTCGATATTGATGATCACGCCCAGGGACTGTGCTTCTTCGATTTCGCCGAAGCCAATGCCATTGGAGGTGTAGAGGATCCGTTCCGGGGGGAAACCCGCATGCAGGGCCAGCCGGACCTCATTGATAGAGCTGCAGTCAATGTTTGCCCCCAGTCCGCCAATGTATTTCAGGATGTTGATGTTGGTAAGGGCCTTGGAGGCGTAGAAAAAAAGGGTATTGGTACGGCTGAATGCAGTCGTGAGCTTATTATATTGTTCTTTTATCTTTTCCGCATGGTAGACGTACAGGGGTGTTCCGAATTGTTGACCTAGATGAATGAGATATTCCGGTGATAATTGTTCTGACATGTGAAAAAGGGATAAAGGGCCTGCCTTGCTGATTATTGATTTTTATAAAGAATAAAGATATTATTTATTACCGGGATGATCGTGGCCCTCGTCAGGATGCGGTTTGTCTCCGTCGTGACCGGTCGATTCTTCGCCGGCATCCGGACCTTGTTCTTCATCGTCTGTATCTTCTTCGGAGGGCTCGCCGTTGTCAACGTCATCATGGGAGGATTTGTCGTTGTCAACGTCATCATGGGAAGGCTCGTCGTCAGCGGAAGAATTTTCGTTTTCCGAAGCTTCTGGCTCACCGGCAGTATTTTCGTCCTCCCCTTCCCGGGACTCCTCTTCGGAGGCATCGGCTGTTTCGTCGGCAAGTTCCTCATCGGGAGCATCGGCGATTTCTTTGGCTGTATGGCCGGTGGATGCCTCTTCGGTCGGCTCTTCAGGCTCCGTTGTCTCTTCTTCAGACTGCGGCTCCCCGGAAGCCTCTGAATGTTCTTCGGCATGCGATTCTTCGGATTCTGTTGTTCCTTCTTCGGCCTGTGGCGCTTCAGACTCCATTGTTGTCTCTTCCTCCGCGTGCGGTTCTTCCCTTGTCCTATCGGCTTGAACCTCTTCCTCTTCGCCTTCATGCTCTATAAGCTGGCCGTCTTCACCAACGATGAGGAGCTTGGCCTCAGCTATGCTTTCGTCGGAACCGGCTTCGGCAGGATTGCCGCTTTCAGCCCCGGGAGCGACGTTCTCTTCCGTTTCGGGCAGGACCTCGCCGGCGCCGTGTGTAATGACGGTCGGTTCGATCATCGTCTCTGCAAATATCTCTTTCAGCTTGGGTAGGTCAGCTGCGGAATTGATGCCGAAATAATCCATGAAAGTTTTGGAGGTGGAATAGACCAGGGGCTTACCCGGCATATTCTCATTCCGGCCGGAGATGATGATCAATTCTTTTTCCAGGAGCTTCTGTATGGAATAGTCGCTGCTCACACCACGGATCGATTCGATCTCGCCTTTGGTAATAGGTTGCTTATAAGCGATGATGGCCAGGGTCTCCAGGGCTGCCGAAGACAGGCGCTTGAGAAATTTTTCTCCGTTGAGCTGGGCGACGGTCTTGTGAAAGTCTCTTTTGGTGAGGAATTGCCAGCCGCCGCCGCTCTCTCTCACTTCGAAGGGATAGAATTCGGAGGCATATTTTTCGATGATCCCGTCCAGGGAGGTCTGTATCTGCTCCAGGGTAAGTTTTTCCTCCATAAAACCGAAGGCATTGTTGATCAGCTCGGTGATCTCCATGGAGGTGAGGGGCTTATCGCTGGCAAAGATCAGCGCTTCGATATGCGGGATGATGTTTCCGATTTCCATGTTTTGGTGTTATTAGCCCTGCAACGCGGCTGCTCCACTCACGATCTCTGTCAATTCCGTAGTGATGGCGGCCTGACGTGCCCGGTTGTAAGAAAGGCGCAATGCTTTCAGCAATTCGTTGGCATTGTCGCTGGCCTTGTCCATCGCTGTCATACGGGCGCCATGTTCGGAGGCGTTGGCATCCAGGACGGCCTTGAACAGCTGCGTGTTCAGTATCTTAGGCATCAGTTCGGCGATCAGCTCTTCCTTGCCCGGCTCGAAAATGAAATCGTTGTTGGCGGCCCCCGCTTTCTTTTCCACTTTGGGGATGGGAAGGAATTTTTCCAGCACAAAACGCTGGGTAGCGGCATTCTTAAATTCGCTGTATACGATCTCCACAGCATCGAATTCCTTGTTCTCGAAGGCCTTCATAGCAGCCTGGGAGCATGCCTGTACACTTTCAAAGTTAAGGTGCAGGAAGATATCCTTATAAGTATCGGTGACCTTGTAGTTATTCTTGGCGAAATGTTCGTACCCCTTTTTACCGATGCTCCAGATAGTCACATTACCTTTGGCAAATTGGGTAGAATATTGTTCCCTGATGGCTGATTTGGCCATTTTGATCAGGTTGGCATTGTAAGCTCCTGCCAGACCCCGGTCGCTGGTAATGACGATCAGCAACACTTTTTCCACGGGTCTTTCAGTAGCCAGGCTCGACCCTCCGGTATCCCCGTCGGAGCTGCTGACGATATTGCTGAGCAGCTCCTGGAGTTTTTGAGCATAGGGCCGCATCTGGATGATAGCGTCCTGGGCGCGGCGCAGCTTGGCTGCACTCACCATTTTCATTGCTTTGGTGATCTGCTGGCTGTTCTGGATAGATTTGATCCGATTACGTACCTCTTTGAGTTGTCCTGCCATATTAGGAGTTTTTGTGCACAGGGAATGGCTTATTCCGAAAATAAACCCATCCCCTGTGCACGGCTAATGATGGGCCTATCGGCCAGCGAACCTGTGGTCCGCTTTAAATCGGCTGCGAAGGTAGCGCAAACACATCAAAAATCCATTCCCGGTGGGAAAACAGTGGAAAAAGAAGAGTGCCCTCTTTTTGATAGGGTTTATCCCATTCCGATCGCTGTAAAGTCCAAAATAAAGCAGACTTTTGTATACTTAAACCTATGGCAAAGAAAAATATATCTAACGAAAGCAAGAACGGCAAGGCCCGTGTAACCAGGAATTCTCTTAAGGCGGCAGTCCCCCCTGCGGGTGTCCTCCGGCAGACCGATCAAACGGGCAGGAAGGTGAGGACAGGCAAAACAGGGGCAACCGGCATTATCCGGGAAACAGGCAAGAATGGTATGATACCAATCAATGGAGATGGCAAAACCTCCAAACCTCTTCTGCCCGGCAAGCCGGCCAAAGGCGGCAATGGCCGGAAAAAGCTCCCGGTGATCCTGATCACCAATGATGACGGGATCAGCGCTCCGGGTATACGCAACCTGGTAGAAGCCGTAAAAGGGCTGGGAAAAGTGGTGGTAGTAGCCCCCGATAAGCCCCAATCGGGCATGGGACATGCTATTACTATCGGCAATCCCCTGCGCCTTCACCCAATGCACCATCTGTTCGAAGGAGTGGATGCCTGGCAATGCAGCGGCACCCCGGTAGACTGTGTTAAGCTGGCCGTGGACAAAGTGCTGCGCCGCAAGCCGGATCTATGTTTGAGCGGCATCAACCATGGGGCCAATCATTCCATTAATGTGATTTATTCCGGAACTATGTCGGCAGCGGTGGAAGCGGCGATTGAAAGCATTCCTTCAATAGGGTTCTCTTTACTGGACTATAGCGTAGAGGCCGATTTCAGCGCAGCCCGGAAGTATGTTCGGATCATCGTGGAGCAGATCCTTAGCCATCCCATGGATAAGCATCTGATACTCAATGTCAATTTCCCCGCTGTACCAGATTCCCTTATCAAGGGCATAAAGATCTGCCGGCAGGCTTATGCCAAATATGAGGAAGATTTTATAGAGCGAAATGACCCTACCGGGAAAAAATATTATTGGCTGACCGGCAAATTCGTGAATTTCGACAAGGGGCGGGATACAGATGTATGGGCCCTGGAACACAATTATGTAAGTGTAGTTCCGGTACAATTTGACATGACGAATTACGTTCTTAAAAGCAAACTTGAAAAAACGTGGAAATCGTGATCTTCAAAAAAGATAACCTGAGACTGGGATTGCTACTGGGACTGGTAGCCCCGATCATCAGCCTTGTCATCTATTATTTCGTGAAGTTTTATCCGCTATATACAGTGGGCGATTTCTTCTTTTTCCTCCGGACGAATAAGAGCCAGATTACGGCGGTTTCCGTTCCCTGCCTGGTGCTGAATATCGCTTTATTTACTTTTTATATTAATTCGCATAGGGATAATACAGCCAAGGGGATCTTTGCGGCGACGCTGATCTATGCGATCCTGGCGCTGTTGTTTAAGTTTATTTAGGCCGGAGGATGGTTGGTGTGCTGGCCGCCAGGATGGCCGTCGAAAGTTCCGGATTTTAGGTTATTCTACGTTTTGAAGACTTTTTTGACGATTGCCTGCCATACATAATTATTATTGAGCCGTAAAGACAGTTTTGCGCTGAGTTTGAAAAGATAAGATGCAATTCGGGCCAAAATCTTTTGGAACATCTTTTGCGACCCCTTATTTTTGCACTCCTTTTGAAGGGATACCCTCAGAAGGACAGGATTGCCCGATAGTATAATGGCAGTACAACTGATTTTGGTTCAGTTTGTCGAGGTTCGAATCCTCGTCGGGCAACTTTTACAAGTCGAACCTTTTTTTGATCTCTTCACAAGTCATTTTCAACACGTTGTGAAAGAATTGAAAAAAGGTTCATTTTGTTTTAAACCCTTGCTACGCCTTAGTTTTTTTGTATCCCCTCATACATATTCCATTAATTATAATTGTTTTACATTTTGCAAAATGTTGCTGGATTTTCTTAAAAGCGAGTTTTTTCAAAACTATTTTACGATCTATTTTACGAATATTTTACGGTTATTTTACGCTTTTTCAACTTTGAACCACTTTAATAAGCATTCCCGCCGCCTAGGCCTGACAAAAGCCGTAGTCCGCTACTTTCCCTGCAGCCGAAAAATCTATAAAATCCGGAGAGAAAGGCGACAATGGCTAAGAAATGACCAATTTGGTGGATTTTATGATCTATTTTTTCTACTAATTGATTTTCAATTCAGTTACCGAACCCTTTCGGGATAATAAGGTAATGGCTTTTTATGGCAAATACGTGAAGATGACTGAGTTTGCTAAAGTAAGGAAGGAAGAAAGGGGAGGGAATTAGATAGCACACATCACACCATGAGATAATATCTAAATTCTACATAGTTAAAGTCAATTCTTTCTTTACGTATCACGTCTTTCCTAATAGAATTCACCCCCTATTACAAATAATTGCTTATCAATATTTTATATATTTTTTCTATATTGTGTTATAATAATTCCATTAATTATAACAGTTTTGTTATAATAATTCCTATCTTTATAACAAAAAATAATGTGCGTGGAAGTATTAATGATAAAATCTTTGACTCTCTCAGAGAATTAAAACCGGGAACACTTGTATTTCCTTCCGATTTTCTCCATCTGGGGAATAATTATGCTGTCAACATGGCTTTATCCCGGTTGGCAAAAGAAGGGCAGATCCAGCGTTTTTCAAAAGGAGTCTATTTCACGCCTAAATCAGACCCTTTATTAGGCTCCTTGCACCCTTCCCTTGAAGATGTTGCTAAAGCCATTGCAGATAAAGAACAAATTCGAATTCGACCCACAGGTGCTTATGCACTAAATAAGTTAGGGCTTTCGACACAAGTTCCAATGAAGGTGGTTTATTTAACGAATGGACATCCCCGGAATTTTAAAATAGGTAAAGGAACCATTACTTTCAGGCAAACTACACCGAAAGTAATGGCAGTACAAAATGACCTCGTATTTCTGGTTATACAGGCGCTGCAGGAACTGGGGAAAGATGGCGTAACAGAGAAAGTAGTTAGTCAGCTAACTGAAACGTTGAAGAAAGTGGACGTACAGCAACTCAGAGAAGACGCAAAACTTGCTCCTGTCTGGATTGCCAAAATCTTATATTCAATAGCCAATAAAATTACTCATAATGATTGAATGGTTAAGCCTTTCACCTGAAACGCAAAGACAAGTATTAATAGAAGCAGGTGTAGCGACAGGTCTTCAACAAAACGCCATTGAAAAAGATTGGTGGGTAACACTCGCCCTGAAAGCCTGTTTTCTAACACAATGGAAAGATAACCTTGTATTTAAAGGAGGTACTTCCCTAAGCAAGGCTTGGGGATTAATAGAACGATTCTCCGAAGATATCGACCTGGTCATGGACCGGGAAATTCTCGGATTTAAAGGAGAACTCAGCAATACAAAGATTAAGAAACTCCGTGAAAAGACGGCGGAATTCATGGCTACAACCTTTATGGATTCTCTGTCTATATCTCTTAGTGAAATGCGCGTAGATCCGAAGTTATTCAAGTTGGCTATCCAACCAGGAGGAGTAGCGGACCGTGACCCACAAATACTGGAACTACATTATCATTCAGTACTTGAAGCCGATGGCTACCTTACCGAGAAAGTGATTATCGAAATTGGAGCAAGATCGCTAATGGAACCAGCCAGCGACAGAAATATCCATAGTATCATTGGAGCCGTTATGCCCAATCGCCCTTTCTCAGGCATTCCCTTTACAGTACTTACTGTTGACCCAAAACGTACATTCCTGGAAAAAATATTTCTGCTTCATGAAGAATTTTCCAAACCCCAAGAGAAAATGCGCCATGAACGAATGTCCAGACATCTCTACGACCTGGAAAAACTAATGGATACTGAATTTGGGATAACAGCCATTAAAGATCCCGAACTGTATAACCTGATTGTTCAGCATAGAGCGAAATATACAGCTATAAGGGGGCTTGATTATAAAAATCATGCTCCGGAGATTATTAACTTTGTGCCACCGACTGAAGTCTTGGCACAGTGGGAACGAGACTATGAACTTATGCAGCGGTCCATGATCTATGGGAAGTCTCTCAGCTTTACTGCACTAATGAACCGATTAGAAGAATTGAAACAGCGATTTAGAAATCGAAATAAGCAATAATAGAAAAGTGACATAAAATGAATACACCCATTGACCCTTATCTGGCCGATCAATTTGGAACATTAAATGTTCCGGAAGACTCGCAGGAAAAATATACCATGGCCAGAACCCTACTAGGATATTCGTTGGTTAACGAGTTAGATTATTGGCTGGAGGCAGCCAAGGACAAAATGGAAAACCCTTTGCCAACTGCCCCCTATATTCGTGATAATGCCTTTAGCCGAAAAGATCGCTATTTTCGGGACGCCTTCGCCAACATGGATCCTGCTTCCAAAAAAGTAGCCATGCAACTACTGCAGACCACCATAACTGGTATCCTTTTCGGCGTACTCACCAATTTCGACCAATTCGATTTCGGAGAGCTATCAATCTCGCTTCTGCCGAAATCCAGCCAATCAAGTCCCATCGAAATCACTTCGCCGACCGAAGAGTTACATGACGAATTATCCTATTGGATACACTCATTCAGTAAATTCAGAGAAGAATTGGTCATAAGAGAAGAAGGCTCTTTGGGAACGTCTTATCGCTTGCTTTAATCCTATTCACCACTTTTCCCACCACTTTTCTCATTTTACGATCTATTTTACGGTTTTAATATAACTTATTGATTTATAAGGGCAATTGGAATGTCTTTCGGGAAACAAAAAGGGTATTTTCGCGGTACTCAAAAACACTCAACGAACAATAAAACCCGCTGCAGTATTGATCTGTAGCGGGTTTTTTCATTTTTACACCCTTCCCCATTTTCCGCTCAAATCCGCCCATTTCCGCCAATTGTTTTACGGTTTGTTTTACGGTTTTTGGCTTTTATTGCTTATATCTGACTAAATAAAGGAGGTTTTTATGTTCCTTCCAACTTATGAATCGGTCCATAATTGGCGCAGAGAGCCCAATAAAAAGAAACGTTATAAGGTACACATTCGTATCACCATTGATCGAGACAGTCGCTATCATGAAATTACCGTTCCCATGAAGGTCCACGACGATGAGTGGAGCGGCAAACACTCCGCTTGGGTTAAGCCTGCTCACCCCTATGCTTTTGATATCAATTGATATCAATAACCGTATTACCGATACGCTGAGCATGCTCAACGAATTAAACAAGCGGTACTACAATGCTAAAAAATCACTCAGCTTTAAGCTGGTTTTTGCCGAGCTAAAGAAGGATTTTAACCCCGCAATATTTAACGACTACTTTGAAGCAGCTTGCAAAAACCCGAAGGAAAAACTGGAACCTGGCACCCACGGACGGTATCATGCAGCCTTGCAGGCGCTGAGCAGATTCAACCCCAAGATTCATTTTTACGAACTGGATGAGGCCCTCTTTATGGATGTAAAAAAGCACCTGCAGGTCACCGAAAATTTAAAGGCGTCTAGGGTAAGGGGGTATTTCAATGCTTATGCTCAAGTGATGTATTGGGCCCGTCTGGATCATTACATCTCCAAAGAGCACCAGGAATCAGTACTCAGTGAGATCAGCATTAAGGTTGGTGAGCCTGTTCCTGATTCTCTGAGCGAGGAAGAAATACTGCAATGGAAGCATGCAGATTGCACCGGCAAATACAAGACTCAGATCTTTATCCGGTACCTGGGTAATACACCGGTGATCTCTAAAATGAGTGGCCACAAAAAAGGAGAGACCCTCTCTGCATACTACAATGTTAACATCCGGGAAGTTGCCGAAGCTACCAAAGGGATTGACTTTAAGGAAATGCTCGGGATTTAGGTTATTACTACCCCGTTGCTTCCATTACATTAAGCAAAGAATTTACGGCGTCATTTGGTGACCAGTCATCCTTAGGAGGATAATCGCTGTTTGGGGCAGCCCCCTCCAACAGATAGGTGCCGGCGCCCTGCAGCGGGTACTTGCGTAACCTATTGGGGCTTGATATCTGAGACCTAACGCTATGGCACCCGGATCGCGGCCGCCTACATAAAAACATATAGGGCTCCAAGTTATTTAACAGAATCATTGAATCTGTTCCATAATTTTGTATCGTCTGCAATTTCTACGACAAAAAAGAAAATAGTCCCGCGCAACAGGTGTGAATGCTGGCATATCATGTAGTTGCCGTATACTATTATTTTCGTCTTTCGATTTCATGGTCAGGAACCTTGTAACTGGATAGGATTATAACCAAATTGTTTTTTAAAGGCAAAGGAGAAATGAGACAGGTTCTCAAAACCTGTATTGAGATAGACATCTGACGGTTTTTTCTTTTTTACCGCAATTTGATAATGTGCGAGCTCTAACCTTTTTGAGGTCAGCCATCTTCCGGGAGAGGCATTGAATATCGTTTTAAAATCCTTTTTAAAAGTAGTCAGGCTCCGTCCGGTCAGGTAAGCAAATTTTTCCAGAGGAAGGTTGTACATAAAGTGCTGATCCATATAATCCGCCAGGTCAATTTTACCCGGCTCCTGGAATGAGCCCAGAACACGGCTTGCTGGCTTATCGATGTTATAAATGACCGTCAATGCCTCCTGTATCTTCACTGCTGCAATATCGGCCGGCAGTTCTTCATGCATATCAAAATATGGCAGTAGTGAATTGAACAAGCTTTCCAGCAATGGGTGTGAAGCGATGGCGCGGTGTTTGGTAACATACTCCGGCCATGCCACAACCGGGTGTACAGCGTAAAATTTCCGGAGCAATTCTTCCGGAAAAAGTACAGAAACTGATTTAAAAGGTGTGTTGTCAATTGGTAATTTAGCCATTCGACCAAGTTGGTTACGCGGTATCAATACCGTATCTCCGGGATGAAAGGTCAGGGCGCTATTGCTATAGGAAATTTCCATGACACCCGAAAAAATATGTACCAGGGCATGTTGGGAAAGTATTACCTCCCGGCTGTAATGCGCGTCCTTTTTACAGGATAAAAAAACACTTCCTTTACTTGCTGCTCCCGGGTAGTCCATTTGGTAAAATTACAAAAATTAATACTAATACTTTCCCGGCTCTATTTGCTGCGTGAGCGGCAAGGCATCCGGTTTCACGCCGTTAATCCCGATGCCACCGTGCAGAAACGTTTTTGAATAGGTGCTGTATTTATTTACAAAGGTAGGCGGCGGCGCAGAGAGCGCGTCCATCGCTGCAATTTCACCGGAGCTGAGGCGAACGTCCAGGGCAGCCAGGTTGGCTTCCAGTTGCTCCACTTTTCGTACCCCGATAATAGTCGAACTAACATTAGGCTTGCTCATCACCCAGGCCAGCGCAACAGTAGCAACTGTGGTGTTATGCGTTTGCGCAATGATGTTTAGCTGATCAAGGATCGCCAGCTCTTTTTCGCCCAGTTTCGCGCCTCCGGCTCCATTGTCCACCATCCGGCTATCGGGCACCTTGCCCTGATTGTTCCTGTTGTATTTGCCGCTCAGGATGCCGCCTTTTAAGGGCGACCAGGGCGTGATGCCCAGTCCCAGTTCTGCCGCCATTGGCGCCAGCTCATCCTCAATGGTCCTTTCCAACAGGGAATATTCGATCTGCAGGCCAACAAAAGGTGTCCAGTCTTTTAAAAGCGCGGTTGTTTGCGCCTGTGCTATTTTCCAGGCGGGGGCATAGCTGATGCCAATATAGCGCACCTTGCCGCTGGTCACCAGGTTGTCCAGCGTACGCAGGATCTCTTCAAACGGGGTATTCCAGTACCACTGATGTATCCAGTACACGTCAATATAGCCGGTCTGTAAGCGGCGTAAGGACTGGTGGCAGTTTTCCATAATGGACTTAGCGCCCGTGCCGCCGCCATTGGGGTTGCCCGGATAAATATTGGCGGCAAACTTGGTACCGATCACCATGCCATTACGCCGGGCTGAATGCCGGCCAACGGTATCACCAATGATCTTTTCCGAATGCCCATTGGTATAAACGTTGGCGGTATCAATAAAATTCCCCCCGGCCTCCATAAACCGGTTGATTATCTTTTCCGATTCAGCAGCAGTAGCTCCCCAGCCCCAGTCATCACCTAATGTCATACCGCCCAGGCAAAGGGGGCTTACTTTCAACCCCGATCTGCCTAATGTTTTGTAGTTCATAATCGCTGTATTAAATATCAAAAGTAGTTGCTGTCATCTGCTCGCTCATCATCCACAATCTTTTTGCGCTTTCCGGATCAATTGCATACGGCATTACACCATGGAGGTTAAGCGAATTTCTGTTAGTGTTGTCATTCCCGTTCTCATCTATGGTGGCCACCTCGTTGTTCTCACAGTAAACTCCGCCAATGTTGTCAAGTTTGGGACTAGTAGCGCACCATACAATGGTGGATGCTCCCTGCGGGATGGTTTTTAATCCTTTTGCTGCATCGTAAATCGTATGGCCGTCTTTATCATAAATGCCCAGTTCCATCAATTTTTCCTTAGACAGTAATCTTTTCATATCGGTATCAACAATAGCCCCCGGATGAAGTGTAAATGAACGTACGCCAAAAGCCTTCCCGCGTATGTCCAGTTCACGGGTAAATAAAATATTGGCCGTTTTGGATTGGCCATAGCCCAGCAACGTTTCATATTCGCGGTGTTCAAAATTAGGGTCTTCAAAATGAAAGGGCGAGTAATGATGCCCCCAGGACGATACATTGATTACCCGTGCGCCGCCTGCATTCCTGAGTGCCGGCCAGAGCCTTGCTGTGAGCTGAAAATGCCCCAAATGATTGGTGGAGAATTGCGATTCATTTCCGCGGCTGTCCCTGATGAGGGGTGACCACATAATGCCCGCATTATTGATCAGCAGATGCAGCGGTTGGCCAGCCGCCAGGAATTTACCGGCAAAATCGTTGATGGAGACTGGGTCCATCAGATCCATTTCTTCAATGGTTACGTTTCCAATGCCTTGTAAATTAGCAATGGCTTTTGCCTTATCGCGAACGGGAACGATCACGGTGGCGCCTGCCTTCACAAAAGTCTTCACTGTTTCAAGCCCCAGGCCTGCGTAGCCACCTGTTACAATAGCTGTTTTACCATTTAGGTCAATTCCTTTGATCACCTCATCTGTGGTGGACCCGGCATCGAACCCCGAACCAATAGGTTGTTGTATATTTTCTATAGATTGCATATTGATTTTTTTTACAAAGATGGACGGTTAGCTATGTTAGGTGGTTAAATCGCAATGCCGCCGCTAACGTGAATAACCTGGCCGGTTACCCAACGCATTTTTGCGGCAAGTGCGAGTACTACGTCGGCTATGTCGTCAGGCTTGCCAATGCGTCCCAGCGGTGTCATCCCGATAATAGCCTGGCGCATCTGCTCGCCATTGGGGCTGTTTTCAAGATCGGATTTAAACATTTCTGTTTCTGTCGGTCCGGGTGCTATTGCATTTACCGTGATGCCCTGATTGCCAAGTTCCCTTGCCAGTACTTTTGTTACAGCTTCCAGGCCCGCTTTAGTTGCTGTATAGACACTATAACCCGCCGCATGATTATTGGTCACAGCGCTGGACAAGTTGATAAGGGAACCGCCCGGACGTATTTTTTTTGCCGCTTGCCGGTTTACAAGAAGGCTGCCTCGGAGGTTGGTAGTAATCATACTGTCAATCTCTGTTATAGTAAGTTCTGTAAGCGGCTTGGCTGTGAGCACGGCTGCAGCATGGACTACTACATCTACGCCGCCAAATGCTTTTTCAGCAGTGTCAAAAAGCATAGTAACGGCCGCTTCATCGGCTATATCGGCACTTACGGCAATTGCTTTTCCAGCAGCTTCTCTTATCCTGGCTACTGCCGCCTCAGCATTAGGGGTTCCATTTTGATAACTGATAATAACCTGGTAATGCTCGGCAGCAAGGCTCTCTGCAATGCAACGTCCGATGCCTCGTGAACCGCCGGTTATAATGGCGACCGGATGATTTATGTGGCCCTGGGTAGTAATACTCATAATTTTGTTTTTATTAAACACAAAGTTAAGGTGGTCAACCAAGGTCTATTTTGTTCAAAAGGCGTATTTTGTTTGTTTAAAAGGCGCGGTTATTTTACCAGGCCGAGGTCGATCAGGCTTTGCGCAGTGGCCAATACAGCCTCCTCATTTGTTCGCGGCTGCCAGCCCAGCAAACGTTTTGACTTTTCGTTGGTTGCACCCTTGACCGACCCCAGATGTGGTACAATGAGTCGTACCTGAGGGTTGTCTTGTCCTGAAATAAATTGTCACCAAACTATTAACAATGCAGGAAAAGAAAAAACATCGACCCAGTCCTTTGAGTAAGAATCCACATGTTAGTCGAAGCGAAAGTGAGATAAAGCGGATTATCGCAGAGATTGCATCCGGATGCATACGTATACGGTCACTATTGCCATCATTTAAGCCAGTACCTGAAGAAAAGGGATCTATCGATGCACCTGGAATACCAGGCGGGCGATATGATCATGGTTGATTTTGCCGGCAGAAAGCAACATTATGTGAATACCTCTACCGGTGAGCAGATCTCCTGCCATGTTTTTTTGCTATACTGCCCTTCAGTGGACTTATTTTTTGCCTGGCAGTTCGGTCACAGCGGACCGCAGATTTTATCACCTGTATGAACAAGATGCTCCTGTATTATGGCGGCACACCGGCTACCATTCTTTGCGACAACCTAAAGACAGCCGTTACCCGCCCTGATCGGCTCGAACCTTCCTTTACCGATATGTGCCATCAGGTAATAGAATGTAACATGTCGTGTCATTTTGTTTGCACAACAAAAATGCACCGATTGGAAGGGGATTCCTTTAGAATCGTATTTAGACGCTGATAAAATATCACAGAAAAGATTGATCTACAGGGAGTATCCGATAAAACAAAACCAAGGTGAGGGCGGGGAGTGAGCTTTCATTATTTAAAAGATCTTTTAACTCGATCATCTAGCTAATCAAAATGGGGGACCCCCATGTCCTTTACTGGAGGCAAAAAAGGTGTTTTCACGGTGGCAAATGTTAGGAAAAAGTCTAATCTTGAGTCAAATAACTGCCGCATGAAGATTGCCCTCCTTAAATTCACCCCTTTATTAGCCAGTTTATTTTTCGTCGGCAGTATCTCTTATGCACAGCCCACTGTCCCGACCACTCACCAACCCCCTTCCCAACAACCTGCCAGCGATACAGCGGAAAGAATGTTTAACCAGCTGCCGCCAGGGGGCGGTATGAAAGAGGCCGAGCCAGCTGATGGGAAGAATGGATCCTGGTTACTAACCAGTAAGGAAACCTTGCTGGCCTTCTCTGTCCTGATTTCCTTATTTATCATCATTATTATTGAAGTTTGGCTCATCTACAAAATGAAGATCAGTGATGACAACAGTACTAAACTGATCATCATAACGTTGGTTCTGATGGGTACTTTGTTCATCGTAATGGCCGGTTACGATGAAAGAGTGATTGCACCCGTATTCGGACTTTTCGGTACCATCGTGGGCTATCTATTCGGCAAAACGGCAAACAAGGAATAACTATCGATTTATGAAATACACCCTCGTCCTTCTTTTTGTCTCTTTTATCGCCGCCTCCTGCAAAGGCCAGGCAAAAAATGCATTGACGAGCACAGAGCTCGAACTGATGAATTTTTCGGGTATAAAAATATTCTACAGATCCTCTTATAATAAGAAAGATTGGGAAGCAAGATCCTTATTGAATCAGCAACAGGTGTCCATTATCATACCCAAGCTGTACGCTAATTTCTTTGTAGAGCTTTGTCAAAAGCAGGAAAATACAAGGATATGTGACACTTTTAGGTTGGATCCTGGTAAGAGGTATACCTTCTCGCTCAGCGACGACCAGAAAACGATCTTGATACGGCACACAAAATAAATGATCATCGTTTATCCTAAAAAAAATTTATGAAATACGTTTTATTCATTGGTTATATCTGCCTATTTTCCCTCAATGTTAGTTCCCAGGTAAAACACAGGGGCTGTTTTGTTCGAAAAGGGACACTTATGAAAGGCTCGGTAAAAGATAGTTATACATTTTTGCCCTTGTCACCAAATGATCCTTTATATGCTCCGACAGTACAGGTTATAGTAGAAATCCAAAATGCCTTTCTCGTATACCCGGTCTTTTTCTTTTATGATGATAAAGACCAAAACAATGCGTTGGCAACCGACGAAATTGTGGAGCAAAAAGGGCCGGATGGTACTATTCTTTTCGGCAAGCGTCTTTTCAACCGGGAGTTTATAAAAACAGCCGGAGGAACAACTATTCCAATCATCATGGCGCACGAATACGCGCACTTAATAGACTTCAAGTTCGGCGCCCTTCAACATGCCGGTGTGAAGAGATCCGAGTTATTTGCGGACTACTTTGCAGGTCTCTATATGTACTTACGGATTATGCGTGGAGAAGCAACCAACGTGGAAGAAAGTTATAACTCCTTCAAGTCCATGGGAGACACCGATGTCGGCAGCCCGGATAGCCATGGCAGTCCGGAAGAAAGATACGATGCGCTAAAGACAGGTTATGAAACGGCGAAAGCTTACGCTGCCCGTAACCAGAATATGAATTTGAATATGGCTATCAATGAGGCAAAGGCATATGTCGCAACAATTAAACTAGACGATCATTCAAAGGTTCCGGAAGATTAGATAGATGAAGCAGGAAGCACCAATTGGGAAATCAGGAGAAAAGAGAAGATGAGTTAGTTAAACCTTTTAATAAAGACATTTGGTACGATTACAAATCAGCCGGAAAATTAACGATTTCATTAAGTCTTGCAGAGCATGCCGAAAATCGGGATATGATCATGTATAATCTGACATTTCCGGAAGAACTTCAAAATCATATGGAATTAATGGAATTCGTATTAAGCGAATTTTCATTAAAAAACAGGCACTTTAAACAGGCAGAATAAAATCTCGATTTGAGCTTTTAACTGGTTGCCTTATTGGCTGATGGAGAATACAAACAATTTCATATGGCAAATAAAGATAGGCGATTTCGGGAAAAAAGAAAATTTCCAGCCAGACCGCCCGTTTTTCGATAGAAACCACCGATTGCCTCAGGCAATTAGACATACTTTTTGCTCCCACCGGCACCTTTCAGGAGCATGCCATTTCCAATGGCTGGGGGGATAAATATATCCGGCTGGCGGAAGAATTTGAACAGCCAGGAGGCTGACGTTCCACCTATACCACACCATAATGTGATTTTTGGCACATTATACCATAAACAATCGATTCCCAACTGCTATATCACATTGTAATATGATTATCTAAGCTAGAATCAAAAAAACTCCATACATTTACTCAATAATCACATTATAATGTTATCAGAGGGGATCGGAAAAACGATAAAAGAACGACGGAAGGCCTTGAAAATAACCCAACCGGACCTCGCCGACCTTGCAAAGATCAGCATCAATACGCTGTATAAAATTGAACGGGGCGAGGCGAATCCGACCATCGATATCCTGGAAAGAATTCTGGAAGTACTCGGCCTGGACATTAAGCTGGAGGCAAAAAAGATAAAACTATAATATCTGAAACATGCGAAGCGTGGAGGTATATAGAAACGGCGTATTGGCAGGGCGGCTGACAGAGGAAAATACCGGCAGCTATATGTTCCGATATGATGACCGTTACCTGGCGGATATGCAGCAACCGGCAGTAAGTCTGACCATGCCTAAGACCCAGGAGGAATTTCATGCTGCTCATTTGTTTCCTTTCTTCTCCAATATGCTCTCCGAAGGCGTGAACAGGAAGTTGCAATGCCGCGCCTTTAAGATCGATGAGAACGATGATTTTGGACTTTTGTCTGCTACGGCGCAGGTAGACACCATCGGCGCCGTCACTGTCAAACCAGTTAACTCATGAATTTAAATGAAATAAAATATTGTCCGGGCACGCTGGCGGAGGGTTATGATACCTATAGCCCGGCCTTTTTACGAAGGATGTTTGATGGGAAAAAGGTGAGCCATATTTTGCCCTATGAGGCGCCGCAGCAAGATGAGGCAGACACGGAACTGTTCCTGGAGAACCGCAAGCATATTTCTATCTCAGGAGTGCAGGAGAAGCTATCCTTGCTCTTGCAAAAAAATCAATTGAGGCTGACCAAAGAGGGGGAGCAAGGTACTTATCTGTTGAAGCCAATACCAGGGGATCTTAAAAAGGTGGACCAGGTTCCGGCGAATGAACATCTGACGATGCAACTGGCCAGTCAGATATATGGCATTCATACGGCCGAAAATGGACTGATCTTCTTTAAAGACGGATCACCGGCCTATCTGACAAGAAGGTTTGATGTAAAAGCTGGTGGAGGCAAATGGGGCAAAGAAGATTTTGCCACGCTGGCGGGTAGGACAAAAGATACGGCGGGGGTTAATTTTAAATATGACTATTCGTATGAAGAGGCGGCGGCCCTGATCCGGAAATTTGTCCCCGCCTGGAGGGTGGAAATCGAGAAATTCTTCTCTGTGATTGTGTTCAATTACTTGTTTTCAAATGGGGACGCTCATTTGAAAAATTTCGGGTTGTTGGAAACGGAAAGCGGAGACTATTTTCTAAGCCCCGCCTACGACCTGATTAATACCCGCATTCATGTCGACGACGCCGATTTTGCATTGGATAAAGGGTTGTTTGCAGATAAATTTGAATCGGAGGCATTCAAAAAAACAAATCACCGAGGCAAAGAAGATTTTTTGGAGTTTGCCCGCAGAATTGGCGTTGAGAGCAGCAGGGCGGATAAATTGCTGGCTCCTTTCCTGGAAAAACAAGAAAAGGTGGAGTTGCTTATTGAAAGATCGTTCCTAAATGCCCCCACAAAGAGAGCGTATTTGTTGGGATATGGTACGAAAAGGAATTACCTTATAAAGACATAACAAGCATTGTCCATTAAAGCGTTCCAATAAAAAATTCTATTCATCTGCCTTTTAGGGAAGCCCTTCTTAATGAAAAATAGAACATAATCAAAATAAATGCTACCAGGAAGGCCTTCTGATTTTCTCCATCTCGCCAATTTCGACCAATTTGATTTTGGAGAGTTGTCTATTTCGCTTCTTCCGAAATCCAGCCAACCAAGCCCCATCGAAGTCATCGGGGTTTCATTCAAAAATATTGGGATAAAAATTATATTCTATTTTTACAACATAGACAAACAGCCTGTATTTTATGGAGGAGCCCCCCGGTCTTATTGAGGCAAGACCGGTATCCTGACCTTCAATGGCTCGGTGGTCAGGGCGTTGAGAAATTCGATGAGATCCTGCTTTTCCTCCCTGGTCAGGCCGGTCCTTTTGATCAGGGGATCGGTTTTCGGGAATAAGGTATCTGTGGCCTGGTCAGGCCGGCGTTTGGGTTGGGGCATCCCCGCGCTGTACATGTTCAGCACTCCTTCGATATTATCGAAGAGCCCATTATGCATCCAGGGCCGGGTCCGGATAACGTCTCTTAACGAAGGGGTTTTGAATTTACCTACATCGGCAGCCAGGTGCGTGGTATTGTATAGTCCGAGATCTTCATATTCCCGCCCATAATAGGTCAGGCCGATATTGTGGAACTCGTTGTCCGTCAGGAGCGGGCCATAGTGGCAGTTTAGGCAACGCGCCCTGGTGCGGAACAAGTGAAGCCCCCTGATCGCCGCGTCGGAGAGGCTGTTTTTCTTTCCTTCGAGGAATTCGTCAAACCGGCTGTGACGGCTGATGATCGTCTGTTCATAGGCAGCCATAGCGTGTACGATCCTGCCGGAAGTGATGCGGCTGTCGCCATACGCGGAATCGAACAGCTTCGAATAGCCTTTTATCTTATTTAACAGGGCGGGGAGAGAGGCCATATCTCCGTGCATTTCCTTTTCGTTGTTGATAGGGCTCGCCACCTGGTCCTCGAAACCCAGGCTTCTGCCGTCCCAGAATAGCCTTTTGAAATACCAGCTATTCAGCAAAGACGGCGTATTGCGTTTGCCGGTCTGCTGGTCATGCCCAACGGCCCGCTCTCTTCCATCCGTCCAGGACAGATCCGGCACATGGCAGGAGGCGCAGGAAATTTGTTTTGAGCCGCTGAGCCTGGGATCGAAAAACAGCATTTTTCCCAGCGTGATCAGGGGCTGTAAAGAATCGAGATAGGGTTTTTCAGGGCTTTCGGGTAGGAGGCCCAGCTCCTTCCAGGATACCCCGGAATCGACATCCGGCGCGGGCCAGGCGGCGGGAGATTGAGCATAGAGCTGGCGCAGGCTGTCGCTATAAGGATCGGGCTGTTCACCGCCGGCATGTGGCATCGCGCCGGGTATCCCGCTGGCGACGTCCGCACTCCCGGCCATCCCGCCCTCCGTAAAGGAAGCAAGGTAAACAATCCCAAATGCCAGCACTCCGATGACAAAAAATTGCTTCATGTTATAAAGTTAAACCGATGCTGATCTGCCAGGACCAGTGTTCTTTACCGGGATAAGAGAGCGGGATCAGGGATGTTTGCCCTTGCCCGATATCTGCCAGCTGATAGTTCCCCTTCAATTTTATAAAGGTCATCGTCGTTCTGACGGGGAAGGTATACAATAGCTGCATGCAACCTCTGTACGAAGCGGCATCGTAATAATAGTAGTCCCTGAACACCACGCCCGTGGTAAAGTTATATAATTGCGGAGGTGTGCTCGATTCCGCGAACAAAGGCGTTTGCCAGCCCGCCTCGATAGCCGTCCGCAGGCAGCGGCCCTCAGTCCCGAACCGGAAATACCAGGCCGCCGAAAGGCCCGCATGGACAACCTGGTATTCTGTCCGCTGGCCGGCTATCCCATCGGCCTGGAAGCGGTCGGACAGCCCCGCGGCAACGCCGATCTCATACAGGGGCCTGCCATTGCGGAAATGGGTCAGCAATGGGTGAATATCAACCTGCGAGAGCGAATAAACGTAATTATTCCCGCCCAGCGTGTTATTGAAATCTTTCCCCAGTTGGTCCAGGTAGGTGAGGTCCAGGCTGAACCGGTTGGCGCCGGCAGTATATTGCCAATATAACCCGGCCGCATACTGGTCCTCGTTAAACCTGCCGTAATCCACTCTCTTTTCGCCCTGCCCCACCGGGTTCCTGTAATACACAGAGCGCGTATTGATGTAGCTGCCTTTCAGGGTAAGGGAACCAAACGGAAAATGCCCGCCATAGATCGCCTGCAGCGTATATCCCTTCCCGCTGCCCGACACATATCCCCCGGTGAGACCCGTCAGGGACTCCACGTAGCCGTATCCGTCCTGGAGATAGACCTTGGAGTCGGGTACGGTGCTGTTGTTGTCATTGCGGTATTCCCAGGTAAGGGAATTGCTGTTCCGGACGATTCCTGCCGATAAGCCTATCAAATGCCCGGGCAGGGGACGATAGAACAGCAAGGCGTCCACAAGCATATGGTAGGTGAAATATTCCGACCGGGGGTCGTTGCTGCGCCAGCCATCGCTGCTGGTATAGTCGACCCCGAAGCCGGCGCCTGCCTTATCCCGGAGAAAAGAATAGGTGCCCCTTCCCCGAAGCGCATATTGCTCGACCTGCCAGTTTCCCGGCCTTGCAGCATAGAAATAATAAGGGGCAGGGTCGGAGGCGTCGTTCCGCAGCGTATATCCCACGCTGTCCTGCAGGAGATGGGAATAGGTAAAGCTCCCGCTGACCAATATCTTGCGGAGCCGGCGGACGCCATCGGCGTTGAAAAAAAGATCCCGTTGCCGCTGCGCCTGCTGCGCCGGCCTGTATTCCCCACCCGAGCCGCGATACCCTCCCTCGACGAGGGAATAATCCTGTATGGGCAGCAGGGGCTGTCCCACCAGGTCACTGGAGAAGAAAGCGTGCTGACGGTGGAAGTAGGTCGTCTGCACGTCTATCGACGTATCCTGCTGCGCGCTGCACAGAAAAGCAGGACAGCTCAGGCCGGCAAGGAGTAATAACTTATGGATTAGTGATGCCATTTCGTTCGTTGAGGAGCGGGTTGGTTTTATTTTGCAAATCCTCCGGGCGCAGCCAGCGGAAGATAATCGAAATCATTGGTCGAGTTATTCGTGTCCATCAGGATGATCCTTCCGCTGATGGCCCTGGCGGTCTTACGGATCGACGATTCAGATGTATATTGTCCATCCGGCACATTGGTGGCCCCTGCGTCCAGGGCGTTCGCCAGCTTCCTGGGGACTCTGGTGGTGGCGCTGGGATTTTGTATCTGCACCGCATCGATGATGGCGCTGTTGGGCACCTGGTAGTAAACTGCTGTCGTGCTGGTGATGGCGGTAATGGAGGGATCAGGATATTTTTTATATCCTGCCGGCGTAGTGACATCGCCGTATACCGGTATGGATTCAGCGGTCTTGAAAATTGCGATAGCATCCCGGCCGGTATTGTCCAGGATGAGATCCCTGTTGTTTGCGCTTTCATTTACGATAAGGTTCGGCACGTTCAGGTTGTCCACATCAGAGGGCAATGGGTTGGAGATCGTGCCTCCGAGATATACTTCAAAATCAGCATGGCTGAGATCGATGGTCAGTGAGGGATCTTTTACACTGACGGCTTTCCCATCCGACCCTACATAGGGCGCCTGGTGATTCTGGGCGGTAGCGGCGATGATGAAACTTTTACCGGGCTGTATGGGATATTGGGTACCGTTGCCGGGCACACGGAAAATCGTCTTGGCATACACATAGTTTTTCCAGGCGGGATCCCCCATGGTCATGCCCAGGGATTTGCTCCAGTCAAATTGTTTATAGAGCGCATCCGATGCGTCGCTGACGAAATAGCCCTTGCTGAGGTCCGTGGCGGAAAGCGAGGTATTATTACCATACAGCTGTGTGATATACATGCTGTCGGCATAAAGCACCTTATTGGAATTATTGTATATTTCGATGAACTGGTCCCGGTACAGCGCGCCGTTGGAAGTATTGCTGCCGGCATAATAGATCTGTTTGATCACCCAATCCCCGATCTTGCCTAACTGGAGGGCGAGGCTAAGGGTATTGTTGGTAGTCGAGTTGAGCGTAAGTCCGCTGAGAGAAGCGTTCAAGGTCACGCTGTCTGCGTCCAGCAAGAGGCCTGTGATGGTCTGGTACTGCGCCTTTTTTATGGAGATGAAAGCCTGCGCGTCATATACGCCTGCGCTGATATTGCTGAAAAGGCCCAGGCCGGTGTTATCCGTCACCTGGGTGAGCTGTGCGCCGGTAATCGTGTTTTTCAGGGTGACGGTAATGCCGTTCAGCGGAAAGGGATAGGCGCCTCCGGAACTGTCATAGGACGTCTTGACTACCACTGTAATGGGCGCCACCGTCGGGCCATCGTTGTTCTTTCGGCAGGACCCGGCGCCCAGGAGGATCACTGTCACGGCAAGAAATAAAAGAGGAGAAATTTTCATGATTCAGTCGATTTATTTTAGGGTGAAGATCAGCTCGGCCCCGTAGGCCGGCTGACCATTATAATATGCTGTTCCGGTCAAGGTCGTTTCCGCCGGGCGAATATTGAATACGTTATACGCATTAAAGGAGAAACGGAGATAGTCCCCGATCTCCTTGCTCAGCCGGAGATGGACATTCGTATACACGAATGCCGGCGTCCGGGTAAGGGGATTCGTGCCTGACTCGGGGGATTTCACGAGATGGGCATATTCCGGTGACCGGGCCTGTTCAGCGGTGAGGGGATAATAATTCATATCCTTATCATAATACCCGATGGGATAGAGTGCGGATGGATGAAGCAGGTTCCTGTTCATCCAGAATAATTCAGCGGTGAGCATGACAGCCATGCGTAAAGCAGGAATATGCGTAGTCGATACGAAGGTCGACTTTATATTGTCGGCAGTTGTAGCGGCATTGCGGAATACGCCATACACCGCCTGCAGATCATAGCGGGGATTGTCGGGGATATTAACCGTCGTGGTGCTGTTTTGGGAATAGGTGTGATAATAAGACGTATTAAGGCTAAAGGAGGTCTGCAGGACCCTGATCTTATCCGTAGAGATGATCAGTTCGGCCCCATTCGTGCTATTATACACGCCGTTGGTTACCTTACCGTACGTTACATTATACCGGGTAGTCGTTCCATCCGGCGTATAGAGCGGCTTCTGTCCCGGCGTATTGACAAGGGTGTAGTTAGGCAGATCGAGGGGCAGCAGGACCGTTTGGGCGGTAAACCCATTGTTGTACACCCTGTTGAAGAAATAGGCAGAAAAATGAAAAGGTCTGGCATCATAGGTAATACCGGTTTCGAAGGTATTGCTCCTGTAAGGGCGTATGTCCAGTTTGTTAAGATCGATGACGCGGGTATAAACGAGGTAGAGGCTTTGATCGACGCTGCCGTTATAGGCATTGATCAGCGGAACGTCAATATATACGTTGCCAGGGCTGATCTGCGACAGGGAAGGCGCTTTGGTAGCCACGCCATAAGCGGTATTCCACGCAAGCCGCCGGGTGATGCTGTAATTGTAGCTGGCCCGGGGTGAAAAGGTAAAGAACCCGTTCTGCCAGTCGCCTCTTGCGCCGAGATTGGCCGTGAACGGCCTGTCGAAGATTTTCGTAGTGAATATATTTTCGGCATAAAAGCCTGTGTTGCTCAAAACAGGGGTCTGTTTGAACGAGCGTGGCCGGTCATTTTTATAGCCCGTTCCAGCGAAACGGGGCCGGTCAGGGTCTATCAGCATGCCGGGACCTTTGTTGGCGCTATAGGAATAATCGACACCCAGCACCAGCTTGTACATGCTGGCCTTTTTCAGCCGGAAAAGGCTGCTGGTCTCCAGGCGGCCGGATGCGTTGACAGGCTCCCCGATTATATGCTTGACGGCAAGATAGTAGCCGGGTACGTAATTCCCTTCAAAGATGCCGGTGATCATAGCATCGGTGATGCCTTTAATGGTGGTCGTGTTGAGATACCATTGATCATAGGACTCCTGTCGGCCGATGCTGTAGCTGCCCTGCAGCTGTATATCGTACAGCCATGGTTTTTTCAGGGTCCAGCTGCTGCGATTGCTGATATTCACCCGCCGGTTGCTGAACCTGGAGCTGTTCTCCGAGCCGAGGTCAGGGTCCTGTTTTGTCTGGTCCAGGGTCGTATTGGCATCTACGCTGAGCGTATTCTTGAACCGGAAATTTCGGTTTTCCTGGTAAGTCCATAACAAGCTGCCTGCAACCCGCTGGTAAGACTTTAAATTGTTACGGGGATCATCGTTGCTGTGGAGGTAATCCAAACTGACATTGACGGCTCCTAATCCATTATCGAGCTTAACGCCTTTATTCAGTCCCAGGTTCTGGCTGGCCTCATTCGTGCGGGCATTGATCCGCCAGGGAGTGACGCCGGCCTGGCGGTCCACCAGCACGAGACCGGTCGTATAATCGCCATAACGGGCGGAGGCGACGCCGGACACGACTTCGATCTTTTCGATATTTTCGGCAGGCATCTGGCGAAGGTCGATCCCATTATTGGCCTCGCTGACAGTGCTATAGCTCCTGTATAAGGTACCGTTCCGGTAGCTGCGGTCCTGGATGGCGTTTTCCGGATTTTGGATATTATTGGAACTGAAAAATCCCATCCGGCCGGGATTCATCGCCTGCATATTGGCATCGTTTGACAAGGTGGCGCCGTCCACCTGTACCGAAATGCCGAATGCATTGTTCAGCGCATCGACGGAGTTGGGCGGCAGGGCGCTACGCATGGTCAGCGCCTGCAAGCCCTGGACCGAAACGACGGGCTTGAGGATGGTCTGTCCCGGAAGATAATCCAATACATTGGCGATACTGAGGGCCTGGGTTTGTTCGATGGCCTCCCTGTCGAACGCGATGGAGGAATTGGAAGCGGAGGTTCGCTTGCGAATGCCGTTGATCTCCACCTCTGGCAATTTCAGATTATTATCCTTTAGCACGAAAAGGATGGATTTATCCGCCATGACGGAATCGATCTCCCGATCAACGGCTTGCTTGCCCACATAACTGACGTGCAGCACGACTGCGGATGATAAAAGCCTGCCAGGAAGCGCCAGCACAAAGGAGCCGTCGGCAGCAGTGAATGTCCTTATGTCACCCGGCGTCATTACGACGGAAGCAAGGGACAGCGGGTCGCCGTTTTCGCTCACCACCCGCCCCTTTATCCGGGCGGAAGAGGTGACGGACAGGGGGGCTTGAGCCTGGCTGCTCCCTGTTACCAATAAGCACAGCACGGACAGGAAAAGAACAGTCACCTTCATAATCCAGAGCAGTTTGATCAATAAACCAGTTAGGCCGCCAAAATTAACCGGCAGACTAAACCGGAAGCTCCGTAATCAGGAAAAGAATTTACGCAATGCGGAAAGAAGACCTGCAGCAAATTATTTATAATATGACAGGGATGATAAAGATCAGCGTTGGCACTGATCTTTGACAAGTCGGTTGGCAGAATAAACAACTATTTTTAATGGTATAAACTTCTTTTATGACATCATCGACTATTCAAACAGTAAAAAATGCTATTAAATATTGGTGGGTATCGCTATTGGCAGGTATCCTTTTCGTCCTCGCAGGGATCTGGGTTTTGAGAACACCTCTTGAATCCTATCTTGCATTGTCGGTATTATTTAGCCTGGTATTTTTTATCAGCGGGATATTCGAGATCGTTTATGCCACTGCAAACAGCAATCAGCTAAAGGGTTGGGGCTGGACATTCACAGGAGGTATCATCGACATCCTCTTAGGGACAATCCTGATGACCAATCCGGCATTGTCCATGGCCATATTACCATTCTTCGTCGGATTTGCCATTATGTTCAGATCGTTCATCGCAATGGGCGTAGCATTCGAACTCCGGTCTTTTGGAATAGGTAACTGGGGCTGGCTGCTGGCACTGGCAATAGGAGGCTTGTTGTTCTCCTTTATATTGCTTAACGATCCGATCTTTGCCGGCACCACCATTGTCGTATGGACGGCATTAGCGTTCATCAGCATCGGGCTGTTCAGAATATTTCTGGCCTTTAAATTAAAAAGACTCCACTCTATCTAAGCGGCCCTGCAGAAGAGCGGAACAGCCTATGGACTCCCATTGGTAAATGCAGTATTTTCGCTTACTGCAAATCAATGATACATCTCTCACCTGTTATCTTATCGCAGCAACCCTTATCGGGCTCTCCGTCATAACCGGCAAGATAAAGCTGCCCTATCCATTCCTGCTGATGAGGCCGGATCGGTGATTGGATTTATTCCCGGATTGCCGGTCATCGACCTCCAGCATGGCATGGTCTTTCTTATTTTTTACCTCCATTGCTCTACAGGTATGACGGGCATGCAGCTATCCCGGTAAGTATAAATTATTATCCATAAAACACTAATTATCAATTCGTTACCATACAACACACTTGTAAGATGACAATAATCCCGCATATGTTTCGAAAAATATCGTTTTAGGAGGTAACAAAATCCGGACCGCGCTGATCTGGTACTGTAAAATCACTTGTTCACGCTCCTAATAACCCCTGATATGAAAAAAATTATACCTGCTTTTCTTTTGTCCATGACAACTATAATAACATTGGCCCAGGAACCAGCTCAACAATCAATCAGCATCTCTCTTGAGGGAGGACGAAGTTTCAGTTCCACCACCTTAAAAAGGGATGCGCTGATTGGTAACGGTTATCAGATGGGTGGCGACATCTTTATCCCGCTGTTCAGTAATGGCAGGAATAGGCCGGCTACAGGTAACAGTCGCTTCACCCTGGGGATCATTGCCGGCGGGCAATATCAGTCAGCCGAAAATATAAAGCCGGACATAACCTCTTTACAATCCAAATATAAACTACCGACCGGTAACCTGGAGATAACGGATATGCAAAACGGCGCTTCGAATAGTCATGGCTTTGTGGCTTTTGCAGGAGTCCGGGCCGATCTCAGGTTTGGAAAAATAACGATCTCGCCTGCAATCAGCGGTGGTTATTTCAGTCTGAAACGGGATGGATTTACGCAAAACAGCCAGATAATGGTCAACGGAACCCACCAACCCGTCGTATTATCGGCTTCGCAAAAACAGAACATCACCGGCTTCATAACTATACCCAAATTGAAAGTCAGCTACAGCCTGACCGACAACCTGAGCATCTATGCGGCCGGCGCCATCAATGCCGGTCCGACCATCACAACCACGCAAAGCTACCTGGTCCCCGCAGGCGGTTTCAATGAAAAGAATACCTATGAAGCCCAGCAACTGGCTTCGGGTAAATTGTCGTTGGATGGCGGCTCCAAAGATGCGGGCCATTTTATGGCCAGTAGCGTACATATAGGTATAAGCTGGAGTTTTGGAAGCAGCAGCGCCAAGCGTCTGAGAGGAAAGGTTGTCAAAACCGGAGATGGCGGGATGATGCCGCCACGTAATGCCCTTACAGCCGTTACGCCGTCTTTGTCAAACGGAGCTGGTGGCGCTGCGGCCGCTTCTTATGCCGCAACAGGCAGAATGGCCAAACCCGGGGACAGCCCGGTAGACACCACGGACAAAAGAATCGGCAACACCTCGGACGAAAGAACGGGTAACTCCACGGACGAAAGAACGGGCAACTCCACGGACGAAAGGATCGGCTCCACGCCTGGCAAACAGACACAGGGAGCGGCATTCGGAGAAAAAGTGAGCCAGGGCCTGCATGCAGCCGGATCCGCAGTTCAACAAGGAGCCGCTATCGTCGCCGGCAGTCCCATCGGCGGCATCACAGTAAAGGGAGGTAAAAACCCCGGTGGCAGTATGATGACCGCTACTACCAATAGCAAAGGAGAGTTTGAATTCGCGGCAACGGAGGATGGCAATTATTTGTTTACTGTTACAGCGCCTGAACAAACCAGTTCCTCACAAGGTGATAGCACCACCCGGCAGAACGACACCAAAAAGGAAAATCCGTTGTATGAGGCCGGCGGACAAAGCAGCAGCAATCCAATGAACCGCACAGAGGCATTCGTGGCCAGTCCAGGTAGTCCCATCGGAGGAATTGTGGTAAAAGGAGGCAAGAATCCGGGCGGCAGCACCCTAACAATCACGACGAACAATGATGGGACGTTCCAACTCAACGGGATCAAAGCAGGCAATTATCGGTTTGTCATTACGGCTCCCGCACAGCCACCGGCAAAAAGCATCAGCGAAAAAGGTATTAAATAAGGACTGGTTATATGTAAGTTTACGCCGAATATATCTTGCCAATTGCACCCGCCGATACTGATACCAGCAATGTTCTCTCTTACGCATTTCCGGAGGATAAACAGGGCCGCGAACGCCCTGTTTATCCGGTGGCGGGACTCCAGGCCAAAGGTACCGGTAAAGGAGGTATCTCAGCGCCCACCGCTTGCCGTTTTTACACTTTCCTGTATGAAATGCAGCACCACCGGACCCAATAACCCGGATTCCCTCAAATACTTTTCGGAACCAGGCTGTTCAAATTTTTTGATATTGGTGTGCGTTCGTCTTTCTTCCCGAGGTAATCTGCTATCTCCAATGAGACGATTGGGCCATAGGTTGACTACTTCAACTTCCAGCTGATTATCCCCCGCACGTACATATCGTGTAACGTCAAACTGGAACGGAGCACACCAGCGCACTGCCATTTTATGCCCATTGATGGTAATCGATGCCATTTCCAGCACGTTATTCAGATCGAGCATGACCTTTGCCATTTTCAACCTATCTCCGCTGACGGTGAAGCTCTTTTTATATACTGCTGTGCCGGAATAATATTTAATACCCGCATCCTTAAAAGCTGTCCATGACTGAAGAGTATCCACCTGTATCCGTGCCGGGCCGCCCCAGGCAGTGTCAAAGCTGATCTGCCATGCGCCGGTCAGGGGCAATATCGCATTGGGATGGGGGCAGCTCACGGTGCTGGTTTGCCCATTTGACCAGGCAAGGACATAATTTCCCGGCGTCGTAACAATGGAAGAGATGCCTGAACCTGTTTTAAAAATTTCGATCATCGGCTTGTCGGCACGCTTGTATTCATTTCCCGGGAAAAAAGCTTTGCCGTCTTTGTAAATCTTGATAACATGCGGAGAGTAAGTTTTCTTCCTGAACACAATAAATCGAGATCCCTCCGGCTCCAGGTGCAGGGGAATAATCGTATACCCATTTTCTTCACGCCAGGTAATTATTTCCTGCATTTGCCCTGTCAGAGGGTCCCATAGTTCCGGCGTCCTACCTTTTATCCTAAATGCACATTCCACTTGCTCATACCGATCGGGAGGGGAAGGATCATATCGGAACTCGAAATCATTGATGCCTTTTTTGCCAAAGCGGTTGACCACATAAAAAATATCCATACCTCTCCCGGTACGATGAATGTAATCAAGCGCCGTGTTCTCCCGGGCGCTGGTGAAGGTGAAGTCTGGCGGTACCTTTAGCTCATTTAACACGGTATTGACGTCTTTGCCGAAGATCACTCTTCCTTTGCCATATCTATGTTCAGTCATCGTAACCCCATCGATATCGCCCCACATGCTCGCTGCAATGGTATTGATCTCCTTATCAGCAGCGGGAAAGCCGGTCAATGACGTTGCTTTTACCGGACGCGGCCCCACGATGGTCAACCCATCCTTTACCAATGATTCCAGCTTGCGCAATACAGCCAGGTCAATGGCATTTTCATCAGGCAACACCAACAGGCGATAACTCATGCCATCAGGAAACACCAGCGTGTTGTGGTTCACAGAGACGCTGTTCAGCAGGACCTCTCTCGAACATTTGTCCCAGTCATGTCCAAATGCCAGGTCTTTAACATCTTCTTTTACGAAGACAAAAGAGGGGACATCATCGCCATAATAATACAACACATCGGCAACAAACAAACCCTGTGACAAGAGGTAACCGCATCTGTTGAGATAGCTGATAAAATCACCCGCCTGATTCCACCAGGTAACATTCGGGTTCAGATGCGTGCCGGCAAAATATTCATTTCCGGGAAGGCCAAATTCCCTGGGTGAAGAAGTAAAAGTATGCCATACGATCCTGTTCACGCCCGAACAGAATACACGGTCTATATTGGCTTTTAACTCCCTGGGAGCCCGCTCCCATTGTGGACCGATGGTAGTCGGACCTTCCGCACCAACATATCGTTTACCGTTGGTATGCGCTACGCATGCGCTTTGTTTTACGGACAGCCTTTCATCGTCTTTGATCCTATGAGTATTAGAAGTAGCCCAGAACTCACCCTGTGGGAAGTCACTGATGGCCATTATTTTCAATGCATCGACAGGTGCAGAATGCGGTCCGCCCGATTCGGGATGAATACCCATGCCATTTGCATGCGCCAGATCGCTGAATAGCTGATAATGATAGGACCCAATACAATCGCCCACTGTCTGCCGGTAGTCATGAAGGAAGCGATCACTCTGGTCGACGCTCTCCACTATCCGCCCGGCCAGAACAGGCAGGTAAGGCCACAGATCATATCCCCTGAATTTTTTAAATTGGGCAGGAAAGTCGTTCGTCCAACCCACATTGCCCATTTCCCAGCTATCGGTTTGCAAAAAGTGAACACTATTGCCGGCCGCCTTCGCGGAATCGATCAGCGGAATAATGACATCATCGCTGAATTTTTTAAATGCCTGCGCGTTCAGGTGATCCAGCGATAAGCCGGCCCATCCATCACTGTTGGTCGATGTACTGACGCCTGTGCAGGTCCATCCATATCTGATGATGGTCCATTTTCCTTCGGGCGCTTCCCAGGTCAATATGCCGTTCGCACATTTGTCCGTCAGATCGATGATCCCTTCTTTTTTGATGCCTGCCCTGTTTTCTGTACCAGGGTATTCTTCGCGTAATTCATACAGAGGATAGGTGCCCCTGAAACCAAAAGACTCCCGGAATGATTTTATACCCCAGTTTTTGATAGCGCTATCCTTTAGTGTCATGCCGGCCGGCTGTTTGAACGCCTGCACCACAATATCCCTGTACAGCAGTTTAAATGGCGGTTGCGGCAGGGCCACCTGTATTTTTTTGCCGCCTTCGACAGTCTGCTCCGAATATACGATCTCTTTTAAGGCCAGTTCCGGGGTGATGGTCGGGCCACCGGGATTCCAGCCGCTTTGCACGTTAACGCTCAGCTCTATGCCCAGCCGCTGGGCTTCCTTCACCGCATGTTTATACAGTTCCATCCAGGCCGGGCTCATGAATACGGGGCCGGCCTGGGTTTTACCCGCGACCGCATAGTTGGAGCTTCCGGCGTCAACAATAGAAGCGCCACCATAACCTTTCTCCCTCATTTGCTCCAGGTCGCGGGTAATAGAAGCTTTGGTGGCCATACTGTTTAACCACCACCAATAACACCTGAGCCTTGCTTCAGCCGGGGGAGTTGCAAACCCTTTTCGTATCGCGGCATAGGGAAGCGAATCTGACGTATGCAGTGAATAGTCCAGCTTTTGCGCCAGCAATGGCAGACATGCCAGCCATCCGGCAATACAGAGTGAGCATCTTATCATAATCATCGATTGGCAGGAATAAATTTATTAAAAAGACCAACAATCACCATCCTGGGTTTTGCTCAAGTTTCACATCCTTATTAGCATCGATCACCAGTTGCGGGATGGGCCATAGATTATACTGAAAGTTCAAGGTAGACTTAGCCTCAGGCCAGTAAGCATATTTCTTTATCCGGTCGACGGCTATGCTTCCTCCCATACGCAACAGGGTATTCCAGCGGCATTCTTCATAGACCAGCTCACGGGTACGTTCGTCCAATATCAAATTAAAATTGTCGTCCATATCGGCAGCCGTTACTTTAAAAGCACAATTGGCGCGGTCACGCAATAAGTTGATGTCCGCCGCTGCGCCTGTCTTATCACCATTACGCTGTTTGGCTTCTGCGCGTAGCAGGATAGTTTCCGGCAAACGGATAAAATAATCGTCCCGGAAGAGATTGCTCATGTTCTCACCGTCAGCCAATCCCGTGTATTTATCGGTAGCGATCTTGCAGCTTACGGGATAGTCGAGGCTCTGATCATCCATGTTATCGTACAGTACAGACCAGGGGACCGGTATCCCATAATAAGGCGATGTAGGGACGTTGCCAATAAAGATCCTGCGCAACACGATATCGGTATTCCTTAAGTCATCGCCCCATTGGCCCGCATAGATGCTGTCCCTCGTATACATGGTAGGCATTATCTGCGAGATCCCGCGACCGCCGACATCTACCCCCGTACCCTGCAGGTGTGCGGGAGCGCCATTGCGGAATACAGGGCCGTATGTACGCGAATAGGGTAATTTCGATCGGGGGTCTTCTGCTTTATAAGCGGCATAATCAATTTGTAAAGCCCATATACACTCCTTATTCCCATCCTGGTAATTGACATTGTTCTCCTGGAAAAGGTCCCAGTATACATTGCCCTGTACCTCTGTTTTCCGTGCACCGTATCGAGCGTTCATCAGCGCATAAGTGCCGCCATCGATCACTTTGTTGCCGTAAGCAATGGATTGTGTAAAAGCGGCCTGTGCAGCCCCGGAATTGCCTTCTGCCGCCAGCTGGGTACCCACGG
Organism: Chitinophagales bacterium; assembly: GCA_015655015.1. Taxonomy (GTDB): domain Bacteria; phylum Bacteroidota; class Bacteroidia; order Chitinophagales; family Chitinophagaceae; genus Puia. The sequence continues at coordinate 73,561 of JAATFV010000090.1, forward strand.
CCAGGTAAAGCTCGCACAAATTATGCTGGGCAGCACCCCTCACCAGTCGTCCGCCAACGGCACTCACTTCAGGCAGATCATTTTCGATGGCCAATAATTCATCGATGGCGTATTGATACGTCTCTATCCGGGTAGCACGTTTGTAATCATACCGGGCTGTTTTTGTAATATCTGTCACAATGGGTACACCGCCAAAAAGCTCTGCGAGGTTGCGATAGGCAAAAGCCCTGAAAAACCTGGCCTGCGCCAGGGTATATGCCTTATCGGCAGCCGCCGCCCAGGTAATGCCGGGAAGTTCGGCGCTATAGATAGCCAGATTGGCTTTTGCAATGATCTGGTACCATGTGCTGAATGCATTATAAAAATTGGCATGATTGGCATTGATCGTACCATAATTGTTGAACGAATTTGCCCGCCTGATGCTGGGTACATCAAACATATCGGTGCCATTACCCCGGAACATAAAGATCCAGTTCTCCTCATTTGGATTGGCCCAGATATCCCTTAGTTGGGAATAAATAGCAATTACAGCCTGGTCCACCTGGGCAGAAGTGGAAAAAATATTGTCAATCGTATAAAATGTTTCCGGGTTGGTCACCAGGAATTTATCGTCCATTTTCTTACAACCTGCTAATCCTGCCAATACTATGAACAGGAAGGCGTATGACTTATTTATACTTTTTTTCATGTCGTAATGTATTAATTGCTTAAAAGCTAATATTGGCGCCGAATGAATAAGTGGTTGCTACAGGAAAAGTATTCGATTGCACGGTAGTGCCCGTTTCCGGATCGCCGCCCACCCACTTGGTAAAAGTTCCCAGGTTTCTCCCGGCCGCAAATATCCTGACGGCATTGATATGGTTTTCCTTCAACCAGCTTCCGTTTAACGAATATGCAATTGACAGGTCCTGTATCCGCACAAAGGCTCTTGATTGAAGTCCGAGGAATCGGCTGTCGCCCGCAAAATAGGCAGAAGGATATGTGTTGCTCTTGTTATCAGGTGTCCAGTAAGGCTTGGAGATGGAATTGTCGTTGAACCGGCCGGTGCCTGATGTCATAAATGCCGATGTGTTGCTCTGGAGATATGTATTGTTACCACTGAAGATGCCGGATACCATCAGGTAGAGCTCAAAATTTTTATACCGTACTGTATTGCTCAGGTTAAGACGGAAATTTTCCTTGGAGTAACCAATAATGGTACGGTCATTGGCATCGATCTGCCCATCTTTGTTCAAATCGACATATTTGGGAGCACCAGGAGCTGCACCTGTCATGGTGATGTAGTCATTGTCGCCGGTCTGCACTATGCCGATCTGTTTGTAGCCATAAATAGCACCCAGCGATTTTCCGATGAAGAAGTTATTAGCAATATCATCATCTTCACGTCCGTCATGGTCCTTATCTTCCCGGTACAGATGTTTCAGCTTGTTGTTATTTTTCCAAAACGTCAGCTCCGAGCCCCAGGTCATTGCCTTTCGCTGTATGTTCACTGATCTTACCGTTAGTTCAATACCTGTATTATTTACCTGTCCCAGGGAAGACAGCTGGGTTTTGAACCCCGTCATGATTGGAATGTTGCGGACAAAGATCTGGTCTGTAGTTTGGGTATAGTACATATCGAGATCGACAAAAAGGCGGTTATTCAGCCAGCCCGACTCCAAACCGGCATTGGTAGCGGCTGTTTTTTCCCAACCCAGGCTTGAATTGCCAAGCGTGCTTTGCACCAGGCCGTAATAGATGGATCCTTGTGCATTGGAAAACTCATAACGCGCATCACCGGCAGAACCGTTCAATACCTGGGACAACGTAGCATAGGGACTCAGTCCCTGATTCCCGTTCTGCCCCCATGAAAACTTCAATCTCAGATTACTCAGCGGCTTAAAATCCTGCAGAAAATGTTCCTGTGAGATCTGCCAGGCGGCCCCGACGGCAGTGAAATTGGCCCATCTTTTATCCGCCCCAAAAACAGAAGCCCCGTCACGGCGCCAGGAAGCCGTTAAGAAATACTTCTCCTTGAACGAATAATTCAGCCGCGCCAGGTAGCCGATATTGGACCGCTCGCTGTTGCTGAGATTCACCTTTTGAACGGCTGCTTTTGATAACCCGTACATACCGAGTGCCGTATTGCCATTAGCGGCAAAATTGCTGCCCGATGAACTGATATCCTGGAATTTCAAATGGTCTCTTGTCGCCACCGCCGTAGCCGTGATCTTATGTTTGCCGAAGGCTCTTTCGTAGGTAAGGATATTGTCGAACACATATGTGTTGGTCACATCGTTCACCAGGGTGCCATTGGCGTTCGATAGCAGGCTTTGTACGGAGGCCGGATCGTATCTGCCTGCAATACCGGAACCTTCCTTGATGTAATAACTTTCATAGGTAAAAGCGCCGGTATTATGAAGTTCCTGGTTATTCAGCAGGTTTGCCCTGTAGCTTAACCCCTTTATCCAGGGAACAGTGACGACCGCATAGGCATTCAAACGGTAGGTGGTGGTGATATCCTTATTATCGACGGTGCCATCATTTACTCCCCATAAAGGGCTGACGAGCGATTGGGCATAGGGATATTTTTCGAGGTCCCCCAGGGAATCGCGGTACACAACGCCATAGGGCGACGCGATCTCGGCGGAACCTACGTTAGCAGCAATACCCGAATAATCCCTTCTCGACCATGCGGCATCCACTCCAGTCTCGAGCCATGTAGTGATCCTGGTATTGATTTTCCCCAATGCAGAGATGCGTTTGAACTTGTCGCCCACAACGATGCCTTTATTATCATTGTAGGAGCCGGATAAATAATAATTTATATTAGCGGCGGCGCCCGACACCGCTACCTGATAATCCTGTATAAGGCCAGTCTGCGTAACCAGATCGAGCCAGTTGGTCTCCTTGCCCGCCTGCATATTGGACAGTTCACCGGGTTGTAGCCAGTTGGTGCTGCCCGGAGCATATTTGTTCCGGGCATTGACGACCTCGAGCCATTCTGCAGCCTTCATCATTTTTGGCCTGTTCTGCCAACGCTGAAAACCCGTTTCGGATTTAAGCGAAATAACAGGCTTTCCGGTTTTCCCTTTTTTGGTAGTAATGGCGATAATGCCATTGGCCGACCTGGACCCATACGTGGCTGCCGATACAGCGTCTTTTAAAATGTCAAAGCTGGCGATATCATTCGGGTTGATGTCGCTGATGGAGCCCAAATAAATAACGCCGTCCAATAAGATCAACGGATCGTTGGAGCCGCTGATGGATCGTTGACCGCGAATAAGCACAGACGGCTGCCCTCCGGCTGTATTCACCGGGCCGAGGTTCAACCCCGACACGTTCCCCCGCAAGCCTTCCAATGCATTCAGATTGGGCATCAGGGCCAGGGGCGAGCCTTCTACCTTGACACTGGTAACAGCCCCGGTGAGGTCTTTCCTTTTGGCTGTTCCATATCCTACCACCACCACTTCATTCAATTTTGAAAAGTCCTCGCTCAATGATATGATAACATCCGTATTGCCATTCAAAGCAAATTCAATAGGGTTAAAGCCCACAGATGAAATGACTAACACGGCCCTGTTGCTTGCCGTTGTAAGGTCAAACTCACCCTGATCGTTGGTTTTCACGCCATTATTCGTGCCCTTTTCCAGCACCGAAGCGCCGGTCACCGGTTGATGTTGGGCATTCACCACTTTTCCATGTATCTGCCCCCCTCTGAACTGCTGCCCTTTACTTACAATGACAACGAGGTTGTCATTTATAAGCTTATAATCCAGGTTGGTGTTAATCAATAATTTCGTCAATACATCCTTTACCAGCTCATTTTTAACATCTACCGTTACCCTGGCCTCATCCTGCAGCAGGTTGTCATTGAACAGGAACCGGTATTCAGTCTTCTTTTCTATCTCAAGAAATACGCTGCCCAATGAAACTTTTTGAAGCTGCAGGGTAACCCTGGTCTGTGAAAGGACATTGGCTGAAAGTTGCAGACATAATACGCAAGTGAAGAAAAATGTCAATTTCATGGCCAGAATGATTTTCTTACATCCACTTACGGGCAAAACCGTGCCCTCAAGTCGAAATATTTTCATAACTTGTTGTTGATATGGTTAAATAATAGAGGGCATGGCACAGCTTTTCCACGAGACATGCTCATGCCGTCTTTTTTAGCTGTTAACGGGAAATGCAATTACATTTCCCGTTTGTATTGAAGGGGGGAAAGTTATGTACTGACAGGCATAAGCAATCGTTTTTCGTTATTAAAAGCAGTTAGCTATTTTTAGTCGATGACTACGGTATTATTGTTCCTGTTTAATTTGTAATGAAATGGATAGGTCAGGCTCAACGCATCCAAAGCATCGGTAATACTCTCATTACTGAATGTGCCGGTGAATTTTTTGGAGAGGATAGAAGTGTCCTTCACCTCGATGGAGACATTAAACCAACGCTCTATATCCCTGGCCAGCTCGTCAAAAGTTTTGCTGCGAAATATCAGTTTATTATTTACCCAGGATGTTTCAATTATGGCGCTGCTGACAGGCTCGTATTGGATGGATGAAACTATGATGGCTGGACTTTCTTTCCAGGTTGCGCACGTACGCCGGGCAATATCTTTAGCTATATTCGTTTCTTTATTAGCGATGGCGATCTTGTCATGGGGTTTGAGGATCATACTCTCCTGTGGACGACCGGGGAAGCTGACTTCAATAGAGCCCCTGATGAGGGCAGCTTCGGTAGTGGCGTCACCCGGATAGGCTTTTACATTAAAAACGGTGCCCAATACTTTTACATCCATTTTTCCCGTGTGAAGTATGAACGGCCTGGCCGCATCTCGCGCCACATCAAAATAAGCTTCGCCGATAAGGGTGAGCTCCCGGTTCTTCTTACCATAATTCTCGTCATAGTTAATCCTGCTGCCCACATTCAGCCAGACCTGGGTGCCATCAGGCAATTCAATTTTTGATTTGGAGCCATTCTTTGTAGAAACAATATTTTTTTGGGGGGGTGCTGGAGGAACAGGCGCCTGTAATGCTCTCCATAAATAAATACCAACGATGGGTATAAGTACGGCAGCTATGGCGACCGCATATTTTATCATGCGTCTACCCTTTTTCACGCTGGCCGGCAACCCGTCTACCGGTGTCTGATCGGCAATTTTATTCCGGAAGCTGTCCCAGATCGTCTCAATCTCATCTGTAGCGGGGGCAGAGGCTGCCGGCATCGGAAGCTCCCAACACGCATCTATTTGCCTTACCAGGTCGAGGTCACCTGGATGAGCAGAGAGGTGCTGACTGAGATCCAGCTGTTCTTCGGGCGTGGCTTCGCCTGATTTAACCTTTGCCAGCAGCTCCCAAAACCTGTTTTTTTCCATTAGATGATATATGCATCATTAAGACAGGTAAATAGGTATAATACCCTGAAGCGATATAAAAATATTTCGGAAAATAATCATTTACCCACCCGGCCGGATTGGTAAAACCGGTTCCCGGAAGGCAGGCGGGTTTGCAAAGCAGCGCCTATTTTACTGAGGGCCAGCGATATTTGGGTCTCAACAGTCTTTATAGAAACATTCAGCAGGTCTGCAACTTCCCTGTATTTCAAACCGTCTTCCTTTACGAGACGGAACATGAGCTTGCAGCGGGGCGGAAGGTCGTTGATGATGGTTTGTATCATTCGGACCCCTTCTGCAGAGATCAGGGTATCTTCCGGATTAACAGAAATGTCGCCAAACTCCACTTCTACATCCTCAAGGCTGATAAGGGGCCGCTTTTTCATTTTTTCCAGGTAATCCAGCGCCTTATGCTTGGCTGCTACCAGGAGGTAATAATTGACATTATTGATAGCGGGCAATACCTTCCTGTTTTCCCATAATTTCAGGAACACATCTTCCACGGCTTCTTCTGCGTGTTCACGGCTTTTAAGAATGGCTTCGGTAAATATTAAAAGACGGGTATAATGCAGTTTAAACAGCTCTCCAAAAGCCACCTCATCATCGAATTTCGCTATTTGCAGACATAATTGATTGATGTTAGTGGTTGGCATGGCAATGTTAAGTTACAGGTGCAATATATAATATTTTCCCATACTTATTATGCGCGTCGAATCCGGATTCGTAAAAGCGATATTCAGAAGGGTGATCTTCCCAGATCCCGCATACTCACCTGTCCCGAAAGATGCGCCCCTCTTGACGCTGTTTTATAAAAAGAAAACCCCTTCGCTAATTAAGGGGTTTCCTTTTTGGGCAATGAGGAGTTGCCTTTACACAATGTTAGTTAAGCGGCTTGATCAACTCATCCAGCTTCTTAAACAGCTCCTCTCCTCTTAAATTTTTTGCAAGGATCGTTCCGTCCGGGCCGATCAGAAAATTCTGAGGAACGGCCCTTATATCATACAGCTTTGCAACCGCATTGTACCAGTATTTAAGGTCCGACACCTGTGTCCATTCCAGTCCATCTTTTTTGATGGCGGCCAGCCAGGCGCCCTTTTCCCCCGGACGATCCAGCGACACCCCTAATAAAGTAAAGTTCCTGTCTTTATACATATGATAGGCTTTCACATAGTTGGGGTTTTCGGCACGGCAGGGTCCGCACCAGCTGGCCCAAAAATCAAGCAGTACATATTTACCCCGGAGATAGGAGAGTTTTACAGGCTGATCATTCACATCATTCTGCGTGAAATCAGGGGCCTGGACACCGATGCCTGTTCTTTTAGCCGTTTCGATCTGATCTGCAAAATGTTTACCTGCCTCGGTATTACGCAGCCTTGCCGACAATCCCTTGTATAAGGGTTCGATGATGGCCGGATCGATTTTGGATCCCCCGGCCTCCGTTAGTGCCACCAGGCTGCCATAATTATCAGGATTTTCTTTGGCGAACTTCTTATCCAGCTCTTTCAGCCGGATACCGGCGGCATGCATTTCGGCCCAGATGGGGTTGCAGAAGGCCGTATCCCGTCTCTTTTCTGCGGGCGCCAGCATCATCTCTGCATTGAGGTCCTGCAGCTGGTTCATAGGTCCCGAAATGTACTTATTGTAAACGGCTACCTCATCGTTGAGCTTTGAGCCCGTTATATGGGCCTTTTTTACAGAGTCTGTTGTCTTTATATGAATAGTCGCCTTCTCCATATGAAAGTACAACATGTCGGGCTTGTGGCCATTTGCATAACCGAATCCCCGGTTGTCCAGCCATAACATGGTGACAACAGGATAAGGAACGTTCTCATGCAAAGTGGCTTTCCCACTTCTGATATCCGCGGAGTCAACCACATGTTGTTCTCCCTGCTGCCAGGACAGATAAACTTTAGAGGCATGAACGGTATCGATATTGACATCGATGGTGCAATCGCCGCCAGTCTGCGCCCATCCCATGACCGGGAGCAAGGCAAAAATAAACAGTATGTTCTTTTTCATATTAGTTGTGTTGATTTAGAAGTGATGCGATCCTGTGACCTGAAGGTGTTCCGCGAAGAGGCCCGGTCAGCGACATATACAGCGGATATACTTCACCATCGCCCCCGCCTGTCATATCAGACACCAGGCTGAGCGAGAGAAAGGACTGAGGATGAGCCTGAATATATTTGATCCGCATATTGCGCTGGTTCTCCTGTCCGGAGACATCCTTTATAGTAGCTGCAAAGGCTTTTGCTTCTTCATCCAGCCAGGACCCTTTTACTTTCAGATTATCCGGTGAGTCGGCTTGTCCGGACAGTTCCAGGTAGCCGATGTCGGAGTAGAACTGCAGCATTCGATGGCTGGGCATCAGCATAACCTGGATCTTTTGCGGCTCCGGCATGAGGGTCAGCCAGGTGAAGCTGCCTTCGTGAATGACTGCTGTATCCTGCTTCGGTTTGTCGCCGGCATAGTAGCGGAAGAGCGCCAGGCTGTCTTTCAGAGAGGAGATATGACCGTCCAAACGCATATTACGCCCACCTTCGAAGATCTCCATCAGCTTGCTCATCAGATCCCGGTCCCGGAGATTTTTAGCGATGATGACACCATTGGGGTCCAGCAGCACATTCTGCGGGATCCCCTTGATGCCGTAGAGCACAGCCGCCGAGTTATCCCTTCCTTTCAGATCGGATACCTGTAGCCAGGGCATATTATCCTCTTTAATGGCCTGCAGCCATTTATCCTTCTGGCTGGAATCATCCAGGGAGACACCCAGCACGGTGAAACCGCTGTCCTTGTAGGCATTATAGGCTCTTAATACATTGGGGTTCTCCGCCCGGCAGATGCCGCACCAACTGGCCCAGAAATCCACCAGTACATATTTGCCCCGGAAAGAAGACAGGCTGACTGGCCGGCCCTGCACATCGGATTGTATAAAGTCCGGTGAATGAACCCCTATCAGCGCTTGTTTGACGCTGGCTATTTGTGCAGCCAGGTCCCTGCCTTCCTTAGAATCCCTGAATTTCAGGCTAAGGGCCTTGAAGGAGGGCTCTATAAGCTCTGGTTCCAGGGCAACCCTGAGATCATATACCATGTCCCAGGAAGCATATGCATCGGGATATCTGGCAACCAGTGCAGCCATGGCCTGTGCGGATGCCAGTCGTTGCTGATGAAATGCTTCATTCAGGATCCTGACAGAATCTTTATTCCCGCGATTGTAATAAGCGCTCCCCCGCACATCATTCATCCGTTCTATGTACGGTTTACCGATCTTTTCCCATTCGTCCGCCACTGCTGTTGAAGTGCTCCCTGTGACAGCTGCCTCAGACAGGGATCCTTTACTGTTCACGGTAATGACCCCGGGTTCAAGGTACAACTGTCTTTCTTCATAAGGAGAATACCTCACATTATCGCTGTTGGCCGATCGTTTGCAAAAAAGCCGCGCTCTAATCGGTGTACTTAGCGATCCTTTGAAAATAAAATGTCCGTCACTGACGATGGCAGAGTCCTGTATACTCCTGCCACTTGACTGATAATTCAGGTACAGCACGATGGGGTACTTCGTGGCTGTTAATAGTCCCTTCAGCATAAAGGGGCCGTTTGCCTTCTGAAGAAAAGAAATGCTGGCCTTCTGCGGAAAGGGCAAACCGCCGTCTGGCGCACATTCTCCGGCTGTCATCCTCATCAGGAGGAAGGCTGCCGGCAATAGTTGCCGGAATGAACGATAAAGCATAGTATAATTTTAAAAGATTAAAGAATTCAAAACATACGGGACTACCCGACCTTGAACACGAGGCTGACGATCTTTTTAAAACCTCCGCTCTTCCGTGTATATGCATTGCCGGTGATGTCGCCGGTGGGAGAAATGGGCAGGTCATAGACGATCCCTTCTCCGGAAGAACTATAAGTAGCTACGGTGATAGTATTAATGGTGACATCCTGCCATGCAAGGGCCGTAACATTCTCTCCCGGAGGAAATGTGTAGACAACCCGGGACTGGTTGGCAGCCATATCATAGACATACAGGTTGTTATCAGCTGCATAATACATCTGCTTTACCGTGCTGGAGAACAGGTAGTCAGGGCTCTTTTGTACATTGGGGCTGTTGAGGATTGCCTGCTTCGCCTGTGCTACCGGCGTAGCCGCAAGATCACCGTTGCCATTAATGGTATAGAGGAAACAGCTGTCATCGCCTTCGTTCTTAAAAACTGCATACCAGTTGTTAGGCCAGAAGCTGGCTCCCAAACCAGCCTTCATCGTAAGCATCTTCTTGTGGACATTGTTCAGATCGAATGCCATGGTGTTATTGGCGGGCCAAAGCTTCAAGGTGGTGGAGGCGCCACCGCCATCGTACATGAACCGGTAATTGGCCTGATCAAAAAAGATCGCGCCATAGGAGAGCCCCCCCGCTACAAAAGGAGCTGCAGTATATCCCAGTGCATCGGGTTGGGTGAATGCCGTACCAAACAAAGTGGAGGCGAAGGTGCCGTTCAGTCCATAGATCTTCCCATTGTTGAATGTAAAGGGCCCGTATGAAAAGGGGCTGGGTTTGTACATATTATGCGGCTGAACCACAGCTGGAGGTGAAAAGAACAAACCGGAGTATTTACCAATGACTTGCAGGCTTGTATTGTCCATCGTATAACCATCCCCATCAAAATACACCATATTGAGCGTCCCCAGGAGGCTACCCGTATTGGAGCTGATGAGCTCCCTGGCAGAAGATGGCAGGGGGGTATTGGGGTTGGATACGGAATATACCCCATGGTAGAGCTTACTATCGGGTGTTATAAAGCTGATGTCCGTGTAACCGCCATCATTCTCCAACAGCATCCATCCTGTCTGGAAGGCTGTGGTTACCTGCAGGAGCAAATGCTTGAAATAACTTACACCCGTGATCGTATCGATCATTACAAGGTCTAAACTATAATAGTTGGCCCCGGCACGAAGGGTGATCTGCTCATTGAAGGTATGCTGGGTGGATAATACCACGATCTTGCCAATGCCCAGCGGCTGCGCAGGATCGGCTACCGGGTAAACGCGCCATTCGTACCGCAGACGGGAGGTATCCGGCGCAACCACCTTCGGCTCGATCTTTAAAGTATCCAGCCGGGTGATCCTGAATGTATCCGCAATAGTGGCGGCATACGCATCATTGATGGCATGATAGGCATAATTGCCTTTATCTTTATAACAGCCTGCCAGGATCAATGCTCCCGCCAGGGTGAATATAATTGCATTAAATAGTTGACGCATGATTATAAGCTTGTAAGGTTAGGGAAATGTAACAGCATTGCCATTCTCATCCATAAGCGGTCCATGTGCCGCGTTATAGTCGACCAGTGCATTCCTCACTACAGTCTGGTAGTATTGGAGCTGCGGGTATTTCAGCGCATTCGGCCCTGTATTCGGAAAGGATGAAACGCCCAGCACCCCGGCCATGAACCTGAACTTGACCTCACTGTAAGTTCCGAAAAAAGTAACCAGGTAGGTGTCCCAGTTGCTGGGCTTGATCAGCCTGTCGGTAATGATGATCCTGATACTGTTCCGGCTATAGTAACCTCCATCAGCCATAAGCGTATCTTTCATCAATGCCGGAAAATCAGCGGAAGGCTGCAGCTGGAGGTTCAGCACAACAGACGTGTCCTGTAAAGAAGCGTCACGGATCAGCACCACACCCAGGCTTGTCTGGAAGGAATCCTTCGGCATGACATAATCCATCAGCTTGTAATGAGTGCCCGCTATAGCTGTTGTACCATTGCTGACGACGGTCAGATTGATAGGGCGGTCCTGAGGGGCCGTAAGACCTGCAATACGAACGGGCAGCCAGACCGTATCCGTCGTGACCGAACTGTTTTTGTCCACGAAAGTGTAGTTAAGGCTATCAATATTGCCCGTGGCGGCGGCGGCGGATGTATAAATGAAATACACGCTGGCCCGGGCATCGGTGCCCGCGGCGATCTTTTGTTTAGTACAGGCGCTGAGCAGGCAGGCCGGCACAAGAAATATATAAATCAAACGTATGATCGGTTGCATAAAATAAGTTGACGTTGAAGGATTAATTACCTCTGTATTGCAATTCCGCATCCGGCAGGGGCAATATGTAGATATTGTCAGATGCCTGTGTAGCCAAAAACCTGATCTGGGACTTGTCCAATCTTTTGTAGTAGTAGAACAATTGACCTTCCGCATAGAACTCCTTCCCATATTCTTTGAAGATCTCGTTCTGTACAGTGGGTGCGTCCAGTCCTGCGGGGAGATCGCTGAGACCTCTGTGCTCCCGCACCGTATTCAGATAGCCGGTAGCAGCAGCCGGATCGGAGCATTCAGCGGCGATATAATACATTTCCGGCAGCCGCATCAGGGGCACGAGGTTGTTGAATGCCTGGTTAGAGGCTTCCTGCCAGTATTTCGTATCAAAATAGACGTTGCCGCTAAGCTGCCAGAGACGTGCATACCTGACATCTGTTACGCCTCCCGATGCGATCTCATAGATCTGGTCCACGATCCCGCCGCCGCCATAGGTATTGGTAAGCTGTACGCTCACGCCTGTATTGACGGTGCCTGACGGCGTCTTGAAATAGGTATTCACCTGAGTCAGCAGATTGAATTTGCTAAGGGAAAAGATCTGCTCGGGAATAAAGGTATAGTCGTGGTAATTGCTGATCCGGTCGGAGGTCTCGAAGCTGAACAAACCGGAGTTGATCACATTCGTTGCATGGACCAATGCATTCTGCTTATCGCCTTTGTACAGGTAAACCCTCGCCAGGGCAGCCTCCGCCGCCCAATAGTTGAAATGGCTCTGACGCCGGTTGAGCCAGTCATTCTGCAAAGTCACGTTATCCACCGGGAAGTTTACATCGATAGCCTTATATCCGCTGAGCAGGCCGGAAGCGGCCGTCAGGTCCGCAATCACACTGTCCAGTATTCCACTGACCGTCGACAGGGGAGTTACACCACCCGAAACGGTAGTGACATAGGGAATGGCGTTCCGGGAAGCATGACTGGCGTATGAACCACCGAAGATCCGCAGCAGGTCAAAATGCATGAATGCGCGCAGTCCCAATGCTTCGCCCTTTATCAGCTCATAGTTCCCAGGCTGGAACAAGTTCTTCTTTGCATCGATATTAAGTAAAATATTGTTAACATTGGTGATGGCATTGTACATCGAATCCCAGATATTCGTGATCCTTGTCTTTACACCTGCATCCGTGTAATTATAGATGGCAGCCTGATAAAAGCTATTGCCCGGCACGGTCTGGCAGCTGTAATTCTGCGCCAGCACGTCCATGAAGCTCATCGTCAGCTGATCTCCGTAAAGGGAAGAATTGGACATCACCGTATATACACCGTACATGGCGTCTTCGAAACCTTGTTCGGAGGTGAAAAGCTGGCTTTGTTCCACTGCTGTCTTAGGCTTTGCATCCAGCCATTTCTTACAGCCGGAAATAAAGATAAGGGTGAGCAACAAAAAAGCTATTATTTCTTTTTTCATACCAGTCAATTTTAAAATGTTAAAAACCCAGTTGCAGTGAGAATGAATAATTGCGGGCAAAAGGATAGGCCAACCCTCTTTCCTGCCTGATCGATGATACTACAAAAGGATTATTGATATAGAAATAACACTGCAGACGGCTCATCTTCCAGTTGCTGATCAACCGCTGGGGCAACAGATAGCCCAGCGTAATGGCATCGCAGTACAAGGTATTGTTCTTCTGTATAAATCGGGAAGTCGCCCTGGTGATATCCGTACGGGTTGTCCCATCTATCCTGGCCACACCTTTATAGAGGGCGACATCTCCCGGCTTCTGCCAGCGATCTGTCAGCACCCTGCTATCCACATTATAGGCCGGATTGGCGTTCTCTATCATGTCAGCCAGGGTGCCGTTATACATTTGACCGCCCAGTTCCGTGCGCATAGCTATATTGATGCTTGCCCCCTTGTACATTAAGTTAGTGCCTATATTACCGGTGACCTTTGGCTGGTTATCCCCTACCGGCACTTCATCCAGAGGATTCCACAGATAGGTCTGCTGCCCGTCGCGGGAAAGGAAGATCTCGTTACCTGTGCTGGGGTCGATGCCAAGGGAACGTACTGCATAGATAGTGCTGACACTCTGCCCTTCCTTATATTGCAGCACGGGCGCCGTGATCGGGTTAACCGCCGCTGTCTGCTGCGCCACTGCTTTGTCATTCTGTGCTTTCAGGGCGTCGGAGATCTTCAGCAATTTATTCTGATTGTGCAGTAGATTCGCATAAAAGCTCCAAAAGACATTTTTCTTTTCGTTTTTCAGCGCAAAGGCGGTGAGATACACTTCATATCCCTTGTTCTGTACTTTTCCCAGGTTGGCGTAGAAGCTGGAGAACCCGGAGGAAGGGGTTGTATTGACGGCGGTAAACAGATTGTCCGTCTTTTCCACATAATAGTTGAAAGTAGCCTGTATGCGTCCGTTGTACAGCTCAATGTCCGTACCTAAGTTCGCTTTATTGGTCTGCTGCCATTTGAGTTGATTATTGCCAAGGCTTTGCATGGCTGCCCCGATGCTGTTGAGATAGCGGAAGCCTGTCAGGTAAGTATAGGTTTGTTCAGCCGCGAAGGACGGAAAATTCTGTGAACCGGTGGACCCATAGGATGCACGTACCTTGAAACGGTTGAATACAGCAGGAAGATTCATAAATTTCTCCTTATGAAGGTTCCATCCTGCACCTACCGACCAGAAAGGCGCATAATGCTGGTCAGTACCGAACAGGGAAGAGCCATCCCTTCTGAAAGAAAGGTCCAGCAAATACCGGTAATCATAGGCATAGCTAAGATTAGCATAATAGCTGATCTGCCTGGCGATGCTCTCCGATCCTGCCGGCTTGTCATTAATGGGGTACTGAAGACCAAAGAGAATGTTATCCATGCTGGAATTGGGAAACCCCTGCACGCTCACCGTGTTGGAATAAGATCTATCCTGCTGGATGTGGGAGCCGGCGGTAGCAAAAACAGTGTGGCGTGCGAAATTCTTGCCATAGTTGAGAAAAACATCCGACTGGTAGCTATTGGTCACCCCTGTCGTCTGCTGGTAATAACCGCGGGTCGAAAAGAGGCTGTCCGGCGTATTCACGAATTCCACCGCATCTGCCGGCAGAAATACATTGCCTGAATTCTTCTGGCTATACATACTGAAACGGGCGCTGAGCTTCAGGCTCTCTTTGATATTCCAATCCGCCTGGAAATTATCAGCGACCCTCAGATAGCCCGTATTGTTTTGTGTTCTCAGCGTAGCATCGTACATAGGGTTGTATACGAGGGTCTCCTGCCTGGCAGGTTCATAGATATTTTGCAGGATCTTGGGTATCTTTCCCGTGACGCTGTCAATGGGGCGCCAATAGGGATTCAGCAAGGCATATTGGGAGAAGCTGCCATAGGGGCTGTTCACGGAATTATTATAGGTGACGGACAAGTAATTGGTGAACTGCAATGCATCCTTATGATAGATGAGATGAACGCCGCCCGACAGATCATTCCGATGGGAGCCTTTCATTATTCCACCATTATTGTTATAGGAGAGATCCACGCCATACCGCATGTAATTATCGCCGCCATCCAGGTAGATACTGTGCTTCTGGCTGAATTCCTTAGCCAGGGGCTTTGAAAGCCAATAGGTGTTAACTCCTCTCTGCGCCTCCGCCAGCCGCATGTTATACAATTGATCCATTCCTTCCTGTACGGCTATGCCATAAGAAGGAGTCGTTGTATAGATGCCTGCTGCTTTTTCCAGCTGCAGCTTCTGCATGGAATTCAGCAGGTGGTAGCTGGTGAGATCGGGCGTACTTAGAGAGAGGTTATTATTGTAAGAGAGCCTTAACTGTCCTTTTTTTGGCTGTACCGTCTCTATGACCAGTACGCCATTGGCGGCTTTCGAGCCATAGATGGCAGTAGCGGCAGCATCTTTGAGGATCGTGAGCTTGCTGATCCGGCTCATGTCGAGGTCATAGATCGTCTGCAAGGGTATTTCAAATCCATCGAGAATAAACAGCGGCGGGTTGCTGACATAGCCATACTGGCTGGTCAGATCCGTGTTGGCGATGCTATTGGCCCCCCGGACCTGGATCTGCGGCAAATGGTTCGGGTCCGACCCGAAGTTGATATCCGAAGGCATCTGGAAGGAAGCGTCCAGCGAACGTAAGGCTGCCAGCACATTCGTATTATTTACCGTCCTCAGCTGCTCAGCGGTATAAGTCTGCGCAGCGCCCGTGTAGTTCTCTGCGGGACGCTTGTAGATACCGTTCACGACCGTCTGGTTAAGATTGCTGACGGCTGGTTTTAGCTGGAGAATGACAGTAAAGCTCCGTGCGGGAGGAGTAGGTTCTTTTACTGTTACTTCCTGCGGGTAATAATTGACATAGGTGATCTGGAGTACATCTCCTGCATTGGCTCCCATAGAGAAAGTACCTGCCGGTCCTGTAACGGCAGACTTTTTGGTCCGTTTATTAGTAATGGTGGCGCCTACCAGCGGCTGACCATCTTCTCCTGTAATTGTTCCGTATATGGGGATCAGCGGGGCGAGATCATATAAGATCACGTCGGATGCAGAAGGATTGTCTGGCTGCGGCTTACGAAAGAGGAGGATGGTCTTGCTCCTGATCGTATAGTCCACCTGACGATATTTAAAGAGCTCATCAAGGAACTCTTTAAAGGGACGGTCTTTTGCATAGATGGTAACGGTCTTCAAATCATTCAGGACCGAGTCGTTGAACACGAAAAAATAACCTGTCTGTTTTTCGACGGTAGCGAGGACTGACCTGACAGTGACATTTCTTCCGGAATAGGTTACTGTTTGTGATAAGCCTTTGGCCGATACGTTCAATAGGGCAGCGGTTAAAAGTATGATTGTTAGCTTCATGACTAACAGAGTTTTGGTGATATAGCGGTTGTCCCCATGGACAGACCGTCTACAAATAGCAGTTTTTTGCATACATTTGCAAGGTTTGGGTGATGAATAAGCAGTTCTCTCAAGACTTGTTTTTGTATATTACTCAGACGCCTGCCGGAAGTGGTTGCACACTTTCGGCTTTGTTTTGAGCAATAGAAGATCAATGATCGCTGACAATGACTGTCCTCCCTGACAGTTTGTATTTAACATGCATTTTGGTTAGGAATTCAAATATCTCATCAAGGTTAAGTCCTTTGTCCATTTTGCCCGACACTTTGATATTCGGCACTTTGCCTTCATATCTGACATCTATGTCGTACCATCTTGAAAGTTGCCGCATCACCGTAACAATATCGGTGCCGATGCCGGTGCTGTCGAAATCGAATAAGCCATTTTTCCAGGCTATGACCTGTTCGATGTCTGCTTTTTCGTTCAGCTGTAAGTGATCGCTCATGACGGCCTGCTGTCCTGGTTTCAGGATCAAGCCTGGATGTGCTTTGCTATCCTGGGAGGATATTGCGGAGGACACTTTGATACTACCTTCCACGAGCGTGGCCTTTATAGCATTTTCGTCGTTGTAGGCAGTTATATTCAGGCTCGTCCCCAGTACGTCCACATCGATGCCGCCCGCTGATATTTTAAAGGGTTTTTCTGCATTGCGGGCTACTTCGAAATAGGCTTCTCCGGAGATGGAGACCTTTCTTTCGGCGCCATTAAATGCTGTGGGGAAAGTGATCTGGCTGGCTGCATTCAACCACACTTTTGTTCCGTCAGGCAGCACCAGCTGATATTGTCTGCCCCTGGGAGTTGTAATGGTATTATAAGTGATAGTCTCCACCGCCGTTGTTATAGGATGATAGGACAGCTGTCCATCGACGACTGTGGCCTGTGAACCATTTTGCCTGGCGATCACACCGTTCCGAAGGCTATCAAGCGTTAGCTGCTTTCCATCCGCCAGGGTCAGAATGGCGCCCTGGCGTCCCGGCGGGATAGGCTGAGACTGTTTTGCCGCTATTGCAGGACCCGGAACTGATCTTGAATATCGGATCCACATCCCCGTACCGGCTATTATAATGATGACGGCGGCCGCGACCCTGAACCAGGCTTTTCTCAGGGAAAGGGAACGTTGGATAGTGGGAATGGCGGGGGCATCCTGCTCTGATGGATTATCCATCCTGCGCCAGATCTCGGCTCTCAGGTCGGCTTCTAATGCAGCAGCCTTGTGATAATCACCCATCAGCTGATCCAGGTAAGCGGGGTTGGTGCACTGCTCAAACCAGGTTTTATGCCATCCGGCCGCGCTTATCCAGGTCTCAAGCTCCTCTTTTTCCGTCCCCGAAAGCTCTCCGCGAAGGTGTTTGGCTATTAATTCGGCAGCTCGTTCCTGCCCCGATATAAGTTCTGAGGGATCTTGCATTTGTTACTAAAACGACAGACCCCGATTTTACTACTATGAAATTTCCAGGAATTTTTCGATCAGGCAGGAAAGGTCATTTTTTCAGGAACTCAAGCAGACCTATGTAACCGCCGAGGGAGGCGCCGGCCATGCCGTTGCGGAGAAAGGCAGCCCGCAATTTCTTCATGGCTGTAGTTTTCTGATTCCAGACTGTTTGGAGGGAGATGCCTAATTGCCTGGCAATTTCTTCGGACGTAAGCCCTTCGTAATAGGCTAATTGAACGATCTCGCGACATTTGGCCGGCAAGGCCTGGATCTCCTGCTCCAGCCGCACGACCAGTTCCGCATTTAAAACAAGGGCAGAGACCTCTTCAGGATGGTCTACCCAATAAGCATAATTACTCTTTGAAGTTTCCTGTCTTTTTTTTGCTTTCAGGAAATCCAGCGATCGGTTGCGGGCAGATATATATAAGAAGGCTTTCATAGCGGCAAGGGAATTAAAGCCCGTTCTCCTGTCCCATAGTTTGATAAAGACTTCCGCCAATATATCCTTTGCATCCTCCGCATCCCCTACCAGCCTTACTACCATATAGATAATACGCTGATAAAACAATGAGAACACTTCATTAAATGCGTGCTGATCCCCTTCTCCCATTCGCCGCAATAATTCCTGCTCATCCTGTACCTTCTCTATTGACAAAATTTAAATGATTATGCTTTATTGAGGGTATAAAGCTATAAAAAACCCATCGATAAATGCAGTATTTTCGCTTACTGCAAATCAATGATACATCTCTCACCTGTTATCTTTATCGTAGCAACCCTTGCCGGGCTATCCGTTATAGCCGGCAAGATAAAGCTGCCCTATCCAATCCTGCTGGTGCTGGCCGGGTCGGTGATCGGGTTTATTCCCGGATTGCCGGTCATTGACCTTCAGCCTGACATGGTCTTTCTTATTTTTCTGCCTCCATTGCTCTATAGAGCTGCCTGGAATACGTCGTGGCGGGATTTTCGGTCCGCCATCCGCCCCATATCGAGGCTTGCCATCGGGTTGGTATTGTTTACCACGGTAGCCGTGGCAACAGTAGCGCACTATTACCTGGGGATGGAATGGCCGGTGGCCTTCGTGCTGGGGGCCATTGTCTCTCCTCCCGATGCTGTTGCAGCAACCAGCATTCTGCAGAATATGGGGCTTGACAAACGGGTCGTGACCTTACTGAGCGGCGAAAGCCTCGTCAATGATGCTTCGGCGCTGATTGCCTACCGCTATGCTGTGGCGGCAGTTCTCAGCAGCGGGTTTGTACTCTGGAAGGCTGGTCTCCAGTTCCTGCTGGTTTCTTCAGGAGGTATATTGATCGGCCTGGCAACAGGGTATATCCTTGCCTTTATCCTCCGGAGGATAAAGAACAATCCCATGGTCGAAAGCTGCCTTAGCCTGATGACCCCTTTTATTGCCTATCCTGTGGCTGAACACGTCGGAGTCTCCGGCGTACTGGCAGCAGTAAGCGCCGGTCTGGTCACCTCCTGGATGTCACCGGAGATCTTCTCTTACCAGGGACGCACCCAGACGACAGCGATATGGGATATGCTTGGATTTCTTTTGAACGGGGTCATATTTATCCTCATCGGGGTCCAATTGTCGCATATCACGGAAGGACTGGAAGGTTATAAGTTATCCCAGTTGATCGGGTACGGATTCATCATCACCGTAGTCGCCATTCTCGTCCGTCTCCTGTTTATTGCACCTGTCGTCTTTTTCCCCCGGTTCCTTGCCTCGGAGATCAGTCAGACAGACCATGTCTTCAACTGGAAGAACGTGCTCGTCTTGTCCTGGTCCGGAATGCGCGGGGTGGTATCGCTGGCTACGGCCATGGCATTACCCAACCTGCCGGGCGGGGGCCCCTTCCCTAACCGGAATATCATTCTCTTCATCACTTTTGCTGTTATCCTTTTCACCTTGCTGGGCCAGGGTCTGACCTTGCCGCTGCTGATACGCTGGCTAAAGATCAGTCCCGCCACGAACGAGGAAGAAGAAGAGAGGAAATTGAGACTGCTGGTCATCAACAGCAGTCTCGATTATATAAATGACCGGTTTACAGGTAAAGATGTAGAACCGGAGGTGCTGGAACAGGTGAAAAAGCTTTACCTGCTGCGAAGCGAGTGGCTGAAAAACGAGGGTCTTCCGGGCAACCCGCAGGCGAAAGACCTTTCTGAGGATTCTCTCCTCGAAAAAGTCGTCGAGGTTCAATTGGATGTTACCAGGTTCAAACGCGAATTGCTGGTAAAGCTGTACCGTGAAGGCTCGTATAGTGCGGACAATATCAGGAAGCTCGAGCGCGAACTCGACTTCGATGAGTCCAGGCTGCAATCCCAACTATAGGCTCCGTAAAATTAATCAGGCAGACCAGCCAGTTCATTATTTTCCGAAAATGGCCGCCAGCCTGGTCTGCAGCTCCTCACCCCTTAAATTCTTCGCCACGATAATACCGTTTGGATCGAGCAGGAAGCTGGAAGGTATCTGACCGACGCCATAATCCAGTACCACTTTGCCATTGATCCCTGTAAGATCGCACACCTGTGTCCAGGGCAGCCCATCCTTCCGGATAGCAGCCACCCAACTTTTTCTGTCATTATCGAGAGACACGCCCAAAACGGTGAATCCTTTATCCTTATAGGCATTAAACGCCTTCAGCACATTGGGGTTCTCCTCTCTGCAAGGGCCGCACCAGCTGGCCCAGAAATCGATCAGTACATAACGGCCTTTGAAAGAGCTAAGGGAGACAGGCTTCCCATCGACGTCATTCAGGGTAAAATTGCCGGCCTTTGTTCCTATAGCCTTATTCAGCTTGCCATCCACTAAGGCAGCAAAGTCCTTTCCTTTCGCGGACTGCCGGATTGCCGGGTTCAGCCCGTCGAACATGGCCTGCGCTTCTTTTGGATCGAGGACGTTGCGCATATTATTCAACAGCGTGAGACTGACCCAGCTATCGGGATGCTCCCGGATATGTGTTTTTATGATCACGGGAATCTGTGCGAAGATAGGGGCGGACAACTTCGCATACCTCCGGTTAAATCCGGTATCCTTTTGCTTGCTCAGGCTTTTGAACAACTCATTACCCTGCTGCTGAATGGAGTCCAGCTTTTGATCAAAGGATTCATATTCAGCCACAACTCCGGGTCCTGTGACTTTTTCATCTTCCAGCCGGATAGGCACATTATCGATAAAAAGATCCTTTATAAAAAAGGTGACATGATTACGAATGGAGAGGTGGGCCAGCGTGGGCTGCTCTACCCTTCCGGTAAAGCGGTATACCCCGTTGTCGACATATCCCGTATCCCGGATGGAAATGTTCTGCCGCTCATAAACGAGCACGATAGTGCCCGTGTCCGCCCGGCTTATTTTACCTGTAATGACAAATCCTTCATTCTGCGTCCGCCGGTCGCCTGACATTTGCCGATTGCCCTGCGCCCTGACGCCAACAGCTAAAGAGAGGAAAAGGCAACCTGCTGCCCATATTATTTTATTCATGTTAGTTGATTTTTAATTTAAAAGCGGGATCGGGCAGTGTCGTTAAACAACATGCCTTCATGGAAGTGATATTTATTCTTTTGGGCAACTTGTTTCAGCGAAGCGGCCAGGACACTAGTATAACTAGTATCCTGCATTTTGTTGCCAGGAAGCGTTCTTTTGGAGTTCGCTTAACGGAATGGGATAGAAGACCGCGTGTCCATCGGCAGGCCAGTTGGATTTTTCCGGGGGCAGGATGGTATTGACCTGCCCGGTCCTTTTGAGGTCATACCAGCGCTGTCCCATCTCGCAGAACAGCTCTGTCTGGCGTTCGTGCAGGGTGGCCGCAAGCAGGTCCGCCTGCGTCGATGCCGTGGTAGCCGGCAGCCCTGCGCGGGACCGGATAGTATTCAGGTCGGCGGCCGCCCCTGAGGTATTGTTCTGCTGTGCCCGCGCTTCTGCCCGGATAAGATATTGTTCGCTGAGCCGGAAGAGCATATAGTCCTCTTTCGTATTGTTGACAAGAGCGCTGTACTGATTCTTATATTTATATGGATAGTAGTACGCCGCTCCTCCCACCGTATTGAAATTCGTCCAATGGACGACCCGCTGGTCACCCGTCTCAAAGGCTTGAACGAGAGAAGGGGTAAAATAATAATTAGGAATGGAAGTGGCGCTGCCCGGCAGCATGACCGAACCTTCGTGCGTAGAGCTCTGATAGCTGCTGCTATTGGTATTCGTGATCTGGAGGATAGCTTCCTGGCTTCCATCCAGGAAAACATTGTCCAGGTTCGTCACCAGTTGGTAAACACCCGAACCGATGATCTGGCTGGCTGCATTCTCTGCTTTTTGCCATTGCTGCCTGTACAGATAAACCCTGCTGAGCAAGGCCAATGCCGTGTACTGATTGGGCCGCAATCTTCCCGCGGAAGGATACGCGGGGACCAGGCGGCCCGAAGCATCTTCCAGGTCCCTGACGATCTGGCTGTAGACGGTGTCCACCGGCGCCCTCGGCAGGCCGGCATTGGTCTGGTAGTCGGATGTAACAGCCAGGGGGACCGGGCCGAATAGATTCACCAGGTGGAAATAACAGAAGGCCCTGACGAACTCACACTCACCGATCAGCTGGTTCTTCAGAGCCGGCGTGATCGAAGAGCTGGCGTTCAAACCATCGATACAGGCGTTGGCCTGGTAGATGAGGTACTGCCCATAGAAGCTGCTCCAGAAGCCGGAGCATATCGAATTATTGTTGATAATGGAGTAGCTGTAGAAGGCCTGGTCGGTCGCGCTGACGGGCGTCAGTTCGTCTGCGGAAAGACCGGGATAGATCGTCAGGTATCCGCTGAACGGGCCCGACGTGCCGGCATAAGCGTTGACATAGATCCCCACTACCGCGTTGACGGCATCCAGGCTGTCGCTGAACACCTGCGAGGTAACGATCTGGTTGGGCGCATTGGCGGGTATCTCGATCAGCTTGTTGCAGGAGCTCACCCCTATGGCGAAGAACAGAAGCATGGACAGCCCGGAGCCTTTTAACAAGGAAATGAAGCGACGTATATAGATGGATGGTTGCATTTTCAAGAATTTAGAAATTGAGATTGATGCCGGCTACAAAAGTCCGCTGCGGCGGAATATTATAAAGATTCTGCGTCTCAGGATCGCCGACCTTATAGCCCGTTATGGTGAATAGGTTCTGGACATTCATATAGACCATACAACCCTGCAAACGCATTTTCTTTATCCAGTCTGCCGGAAGGCTGTAGGATAACGCGGCGGTTTTTAGCCGGATATAAGAAGCGTCCGCATAGTCGCCGCTGGAGTTGACGAAATAAGCCGCCGCCGTAACGGGCGTCCTGTCTGCCCCGTTACCCGTGGTAAACCGCTGGATGTCCGACTTGTCCCCTGGTTTCTGCCAGCGGCCCAGAAGAGCGGTAGGCACATTGGTCAGGGCGCCGCCCGGCGGAGCATAGGTAGAGGAAGAATAAACGCTGAACAGGTAATTGAGACCCGTTTGTTTGGCGAACTGGAAGAAGAGGGTCAAATGGAATCCTTTATAGCTGAGATCGTTGTTGAAGCCTCCTGTGAACGAAGGCTGAAGGTCGGCCATCTTCGTGGCGTCGCCGCCGAGATTGTTATAAGAAGGCGTGGAGTTGGGAGTATAGGTGAGCTGTCCTTTGGCATTCCGGAACTGGAAGGAGCCGGTAGTATCGTTGACGCCGGCATAGTCGACCACCGGCCTCGCTGAAATGGACTTACCGACAGCATACAGCGATTTATACACAGAGGTAGCCAGACCGGGGAAAGCGACCAGCTTGTTCCTGTTCCAGGCAATGTTGAAGGTGCTGGTCCATTTGAAGTTCTTCGTATCGACATTGCGCGTACGCAGTGTCAGCTCCCAGCCTGAATTCTGCACGGTATAGGGCGCATTCTGCGTTATGGACGTGAAGCCTGTCTGCAGCGGCAGCGGGAATTGCGCCAGCTGATTCGAGCTGCGGTCTACGTACCGTTGAACGTCCACATAGATCCTGTCATGGAGGAATCCCAATTCCAGCTGACCGTTGAATTTTTTGGTCGATGCCCAGGAATAGTTGGGATTATAGAGATTCTTAGGATAAAAACCGGTGAATCCCTGGTAGGCGAAACTGCCGTAGTTGGTGGAGGCGGACCAGTTGGGCTGATATTGATAAGAGCTTACGCCGTCGGAACCGCTGGTGCCATAACTGGCGCTGAGCTTACCGAAACTGAGAACGGGAAGCACATTTTTTGCAAAGGACTCTTCAGTGAAGATCCAGCCCGCACCCGCAGAGCCGAAATTGCCAAACCGGTTGCCGGGACCGAAATTGCTCGACCCGTTGCGGTTACCGGTGAAGTCGACGATGTATTTCCGGTCCCAGATATAGTTCAGCCTGGCGAATCCTGCCACGTATTTGTATTCGCTGAAATTGTCGTAGACCTGCCGGTTCGGCGCGGCTGCGATAGACCCCAGCACAGCGTCGCTGGTATAACCCGAACCCGACACCGTGCTGCCCGATGTCAGGCTCTTTTTATAGGATCCGCCGACTACGGCCGTCAGCTGACCATTGGCTATCTTTTGTGTGAAATTAAGCTGGGGGTCCAGGTTCAGCATTTGGGATGTCTGACTGCTCCTGGAGGCGCTCCCTAAAGACTTTGCAGCAGGGTCGGTAGCCGCCATAGGATAGGTGCCATATCCCTGATTGTCCACCCGGTTATAACCGCCCGCCACGATGAATTTAAGCCCAAATCCAATCTGGTAGCTCATCAGGGCATGGGTGAGCACATCGTATACCTGGTAGTTGGACGTTTGCTTCAGAAAAGCATAGGGGTTGGGAATACCCGATCCGTAGAGTCCCATGGACGCATAACGTACTCCCTTGTAACTCCAGAGCAGGTTGCCGTTGGCATCCCTGAAGTCCGGGAAATCCGGGGGCAGGGCCAGGATGCTTTGCAGACTGTTGCTGCCCGTGGAATTGTTCTGGTCATAGGAGTAATCCGTCCCGAAGTCCAGGGAGAATCGCTGGTCAAGGCTTTTATGGCTGAACGAGCTATGAAGTGATAGGCGCTGGTCCGCAAAACCTCCCGGGAAATTATAACCCGTATGCGTCAGACCACCGCTAAGCAGGAAGTTGGTATTCTGGGTTCCCCCGCTGACGGAGGCATGGACGTCGGTATGTGCGGCCGTGCCGCCAAAGAACTGGTTGTACCAGTTGGTGTTTTTGGTCGTATCGAATAACAGCAGGTCATAGTCGAGGTGCGCAATGGAAGGGGTCAGCCCGTCATTTCGCAGCGCTTCATTACGCATGGCCAGGTATTGCGGTGTATTCATCATCTTCACGATACGCGTATCCCTGGTGGGACCTGAATTGACAGAAAGATTGAACTGGGTCTTGCCCGACTTTCCTCTTTTGGTCGTGATGAGGATCACCCCGTTGCTGCCCTGCGACCCGTAGATAGATGTGGCGTCAGCGTCCTTGAGCACGGAGATACTTTCTATATCCAGCGGATTAATACTGTTGAGAGGGCTCATCCCGCCGTAGTAATTGGCGGTGGTAAGACCGGGGTTCGCGCCCATGGCCAGGGAGCCGATCGTTCCCAATGCCGCGTAATTGGCGCTGGCGGGAGGAGCGAACGGTACGCCGTCGATGATGAACAAAGGCTGGTTGTAAGCGGAAAGAAGATTGGTCGTCAGGGCCGGCATCAGGGTGTTCTGCCCGCGCACCTGCGTGGTCACCATCGCACCGGGCGCCCCATTGGTCACATTGACTACAAGACCCGGCACTCTTCCCTGCAGCGCTTCCAGGGGGTTTGTCACGGGCTGCTGTTCGATATCCTTTGCCGTTACAGTAGACACAGAGCCCACGTTATAGCGCTGGGTAGTCGTTCCATAAGCGATGATCTGCACCTGGTCCAGCGGGTCGGATGACAGCCGCAGCCGTATGTTCAGGAGATTGTTGCCACTGCTCTTCTGCCAGGTATATTCCCTGGACTCGTAACCGGAATAGCTGATCAGCAGGGTGACCTTTTCTCCCGACTCCTGTAAAACGAATAAACCCCGGGCATCTGTCTGCGTTCCTCTTGCAGAACCTTTCACCATGACGGACGCACCTGAAAGAGGTCTGCCGAGGGAGTCAACGACGATCCCGCGGATCTCATCAGGAGGAGCAGGTATCGGGGCAGCCTGGACGTTCGGGGATGGGCTTGGCTTCTCCGGCCTTTCTCTTTCTTTCACGACAATGGTCTTTCCCAATACGATATAGGTAAAAGGCTGGTCATGAAAACATTTCTCCAGTACGTCCTGCAAGCTCCCGCTCTTTATATCGATGGTGACGGTCCTGCCGTTTTGAAGCATGCTTTCATTAAAAAAGAACTGGTAGCCGCTCTGTTTCTTAATCTGTTCGAATACCGCCGGCAACGGGGCATTCTTCATGGAAAGGGTGAAGGTCTGGGCCCGTCCTTCAGCGCTGGTTTGCAGACAGGCGGCAAACAGGAAAATTGCCATCCACTTCATAATCAAGATAGTTTTGGTAGGTAGTACCTTTTGCCGTGGGGGTACGGGCAAAAGTTCTCCATTAGCAGTTAAATGCATACTTTTGGTTAGTTTGGGTTAAACAATAAACAGTCTCTCCGGACTATATTTAATTTGGGGAACCCGAACGCCGCCGCTCCGGTATCTCACACCGGGGCGGTTTTGTTTAAGCTCCGTTTTCCAGCCGATAGGCTCGGTTTCTTTATAGCAATGGCTTCTGACTCTTTTGCATCGATAAGGTTTCAGGGCAGCACCGTCAATCGTTGGCCTTCCAGCCTGAAATGTACATTAGCATATTGGAGAATGGTCAGGAGTTCGGTCAGGGTTGAAGTCCGGGGAAGATCGCCCGTAAACAGATCGGTAGTCTTCGGTCCTTCATAAACGACTTCTACGTCATACCATCTTTCCACCTGCCTGAGAACGGTAGCGATATCCATTTTCCTGAAATGAAACTGTCCGTTCTTCCAGGCCACTTCTCCCTCGGCATCCGCATCATCCACTACGCGGATGGCGCCGGCTGCATCGACGCGGGATTGCTGGCCGGGCCGTAGTGTGACCTGGTGGTTGATACGAATGGCGCCGTCGAGCAGCGTGGTCCTGGTATTGTCCTCATCGACATACCCATTGAGGTCGAATGCCGTGCCCAGCACTTCGACATTAGTGTTGTTCACGCTGACGTGAAATGGCCTGGCGGCATCCGCGGCCACTTCGAAATACCCTTCTCCGCTAAGCTCCACCCGCCGTTCGCCGGCAGCAAAGATTACGGGGAAGCGGAGGCTTGAAGCGGAATTGAGCCAGACCTTCGTTCCGTCGGATAAAGTCACGGGATATTGCTGGCCTTTCCGGGTAGTCAGCGTATTATACAATAAACTCTTCTCTCCATCGGCCGAAGGATGGTAGAGCAGGACGCCATCCGCATTCGTCACGCTTGCAGCTCCCTGCCGGGCCAGTAGACCAACAGCCGCACTGTCCAGCGTCACCTGTCTGCCATCGGCAAGCGTCAATACGGCTTTGCTGACCCCTGGCAGCACGTCGTTTTTAAAGCCCGGCGCCTGCACCTTAGCCAATGGCCATGAACTCTTCCGGGTAGACGTATAATAAATATACCCGACTCCCGCCAGCAATACCAGTACGGCGGCCGCCGCCGTCAGCCGGATCAGGCGGATACGTCCTTTCCCGACAGCAGGCATCTGGCGCCGAATGCTGTCCAGCATACGTTTCCGGTGCTCCTCCTGGTCCCGGGCAAAGGAATAAGGCAGGTCCAGCGGGTTATCATCCAACTGGTTGTACCAGACAGCATACTCCTTTGCCTCCTGGTCGGTGATGGTGCCATTCATCCATTTGCGGGCAAGCTCTTCATAACGTTCTTGATCGGTTGGCGTCATAAATAAAGTCCTTACAATGGATAAGTCAATCGAAAAGGAATTTTCAATGAATGGGAATGAAAAAAATCAGAAAAAAAGAATAAAAAAGTCTCCGAGGCCCGCGCGGAGAGATTTCCGGGCTCTTGCCAGGTGGGTGGCGACGGTATTTTCGGAAACCATCATCTGTTCGGCAATCTCGCGCTGGCTAAACCCTTCTTCCCTGAGCCGGTAGGCAAGCCGGCATTTATCCGGCAGTTCGGCCACGAGAGCCTCAAGCCGGCCGCGGAGCTCTTCGAAAGACAGCCATAACTCCGGAGAGTCATCCGAATGGGGTAAATGCCGGTTGGCATATTGGGCATAAGTAGAGGCCCGGTTCCGTTTAGCCTGCCAGTTAATGAACCGGTATTTTAGCGCCACGGCCAGGTAATGGCGGAGCAGGCCCCGGATCTGGAGCTGTTCGCGCCGACGCCACAGGTCGAGGAACACTTCCTGCACAAGCCCCTCGGCCTCGTATGGGTCTTGTGTTTTTTTACCGGCAATGTAGAAGAGCGGCTGCCAGTAGCGATTGTATATTTCAGTAAAAGCCCCTTCATCGCTGTGTAACAGCAACGTCACTAATTCCTCGTCGGTATACGTTGCAAAAGGGGTCATTGAGCCATAACCAGTTAGTTGATCTGTTAAAAATACAAAAAATATTTATACTGAGCGGGGGCGGCCATTCCGTTTGTATGATAATACCCTTTCAGCCGGAAATAAACAGTCTGCGGGGTGATCAGCGGAGACCTTAACTTTGCCATATGTATTATTCTGATACCGAAACCATCATTCCGAAATATGCGCTTGAGCCGGATCCGGCCACCGGTAATAAGTTATTCAGGATGAATAAGGTTGACTGCAAGATGAACTCGATGCAGACGGATTTTCTGGCGCCCCATCGTAAGGATTATTATTTTTTAGTGCTGGTCAGACAAGGCAGCAGCCGGCATTGGATAGACATGACACCCTATACCTTAAAGCAGGACACCTTCTACTTTACCGTGCCTCACCAAATACATTTAAAGGAAGAGGCGGAGCCGCTTTCAGGCATGATCATCGCGTTTACTGCGGAATTTTTAGCGCTGGAAGGGAATAGCTTTTTGAAGTTATTACCTATTATACAAAATCCGCACAACGGACACGAGCTTAGCTTAAGCAAAGAGGATATTATCTTTTTAGAAGATACCCTTGATAAGATCTATGCGGAATATCATACAAAGAATAATTGGCAGCATGGCATGTTAATGGCTTATATGCACGTATTGCTTATTTATTTAAGCAGGCTGTATACAGAACAGTTCAGCAATAAGAAACCAGCGCCTGACAGGGAATTGTTAAAAAAGTATCTATCCAGAATTGAAGAGTCATATACAGAGCTGCACGAGGTCGCCGGTTATGCCGATATGCTGAATATCTCCGCCGGGCACCTGGGCGAACTGGTCAAACAACAGAGCGGCAAACCGGCCATTGCCCATATTCATGAGCGGCTGATCCTCGAAGCCAAACGCCTGCTTTTTCATACGGAACAACCGGTCAAGGAGATCACTTTTCAGCTGGGCTTTAAGGATACTTCTTACTTTAACCGGTTCTTCAAACGCATTACAGGACATACTCCGGTTGAGTACAGGCTGTCCAGCCGGGAAATGTACCATTGAAACCATTGAGAGTGCCCTTGCCGTCCTGCCAATGGCTATACCTTTGCATTGTACTTAAAAATACATACAACAATGAAAAAGGTACTGATAACGGGAGCCAACAAAAGCATCGGCTTTGAATCCGCACGACAATTACTGGGAAAGGGGTACTTTGTATACCTCGGCAGCCGCGATTTACAGAATGGCAAAGATGCTGTGGCAAAACTTAAAGGGGAAGGTTTTGAAAACGTCAGGCCTGTACAGATCGATGTAAGCGACCCTGCGTCCGTTTCAGCAGCCAGGCAGCAAATAGATTCTCTTGACGTACTGATTAACAATGCAGGCATTAGCGGCGGTTTTCCTCAAAGCACCGCTGATCTCGATCTTGATGGTATCCGGAAAGTGTTCGACACCAATTTTTTCGGGGCTATCAACGTCACACAGACTTTTCTCGATCTGTTGAAAAAATCGGATGAGCCAAGGATCGTAAATGTCACATCGGGCCTGGCATCGCTTACCATGCACAGCGATCCTTCATCGAAGTTTTACAATATTAAAAGTGCGGCGTACGGCCCTTCCAAAACCGCGCTGAACGCTTATACCGTCGTTTTAGCTTATGAGCTGAAAGACACTGCCTTTAAAATAAATGCGGTCGATCCGGGTTATACCGCTACTGATTTCAACCATCATAGCGGCCCCGGGACCGTTGAGAATGCGGCAAAGATCATCGTGAAATATGCGATCACCGGTGCTGACGGCCCTAACGGAAAATTCTTTAGCAACGATGTTGACGGCGATAGCGACGAATGTCCATGGTAAGGTTATAACCGGATTTTTTGTTTCCCGCCAGGCCGCCGCCTGAGGGGAAACAAAAATTATTTAATGGTTTTATAGGTGTGGAACCCGGTAAGATCAAAATCGACTTCCAGTCGGATCAATACGTTCCTGTCAGCCGTGAGCATGACCTTTTTCCTGTCATAACCCGTCATCAGGCAGGGTAAGGAGGGTTCGCCGGCCTTTACATTTGTGTTCTTCCATACTCCTCCTTCACCCACAGGTTTTCCCAATTTCCATAGATCATCTATGGCTCCAAACCATAGTCCTCCTGCATCATTTCCAAAATAATGCCCGTGTTCCATGATGGCCTTTCTACTTTTTAAACCCTATTCTATCCCGGTCATCCCATTTTCGCTGGGCGGCCTTTTCATCCAGCAAGTTTTCCATTGCGTCGTAAATATGGTTTAATTGCGTATCGTGTTCCCCCAATCTCTCCTTGATTTCCTTCAGCTGTTCCTTTAAATCATTCTGCCTGAATACAATTCGCCGTATTTCCACAAAAGCTCTCATGATGGCAATGTTCATGTTAATTGCCTTATCTGAATTCAGGATCCCACTTAACATGGCGACCCCCTGCTCAGTAAAAACATGGGGTAAATACCTTGTTCCTCCCCAATTTTTTGAGGTTTCATTCTGCAACCTCAAATTCTTATCTACACTTGAGGTTTCATTTTGAAACCTCAAAGAATTTCCCTTTTCTAAGGTTTCATTTTGAAACCTTAGACCGTCAAATTCTTCTTTGGTAAGCTGGAACATAAAATCGGCCGGGAATCGCTTCATATTTCGTTTCACCGCCAGGTTCAGGGCCTTAGTCTCCGTCTCATACAGGCCTGCCAGATCCTTATCCAACATTACCCTTTCCCCCCTTATTTCATATATCCGGTTTTGGATGCTTTGAATTATTTGCATATAAAACTAAATTTATTAGCACTAAGCTAATTCTTCCCGATTGTTTAAAAAAAAGAAAAAAGACGCAGGAAATTGGCAGGATACTTATCGTCCATGCCTCGGGAAAAAAACGGCGAAGGAGATGAGCGCTAAATAAGGGATAAGTATAACGCTAAGGGAAATGAACAAATGTCGCTTCCTCCTGGGATTTTTATTTGATAACTCTTCATATTGCCCGAAAATTTTCAGGTCGCGATGTTTGACAATAAAAATGTAGTTGAAGAGAACAGCCGTCAGCATATAAATAGAAATGGCAAAAAAAGTGGACTGCACGGAGGAAGAAAACCAGGCATGTTTTATTATATGCAGATACAACGCTTCCACCAATAGTATCCATCCCCCTAAACCGAGCGAGAATAAATACATAGCTTGAATGCGAACGGTGAAACTTTGCCTGTACTGGCTTATCCTGTAGAAATAGTTATAGATATTGAAATAGAGGTAATCTATGTGTTTCATAGAGTCGTTTTCAGGGTTAGGGCGGCGAGATGCCGGATTATGATCCTATTATTAACGCTTTTTAAGAGAAAATCGTACAGGCAAAATCGAGAAAATAACTAATGAATTGACTTACAAATGCTTGAAAAAATATTTTTTATCCTATATATCTGAATAAATAGGAAAAAAGAATTGCCACCGGAATATTATCTTTAAGGCATGACCCGTTCCTTAACCATTACTTCCAACCGGATTCTACAAAGAACTCCCGTCTTTTTCTTATTGGCTTTCTTTGCTTCTTTAGTTCTCCCCGGTTTAGTCGCGGCGCAGATCCCCTCCCGTCTGCCCAATACTTATGTAAATGATTTCGCAGGCATATTGGCCAAAGAGGATGTCGCGGACCTGAACCGACAGATCGACTCCATCGAAAAAGCATATACTGTAGAGATCGCCATTGTCCTTGTAAAAAAATTACCAGCCGACATGGAGATAGAAGACTTCGCCAGGGGTGTGGGAAGAGAATGGCATATCGGTACCGACAGGAAAGGGCTGGTGTATGTAGCCAGCATAAGTCAGAAAAAACAAAGAATGGAAGTGGCCGCCAATCTTGAGGGGATCCTTACGGATATCATAACCCATGAGATCATGGATCATTCGAAGCCCTTTATGAAGAGAATGGACTATGCCGGGGCCTTCCGGAATATGGTTGCCGAAATAGATACAAGGCTGAAGACGGCACAGGCGGGGACGGATCAGCAATCGACTGGGACAGATGAGCAGCGAATGCAAGCCGGGACGGATGAGCAGCCTGTGCAGGCCGGGCAGGCGCAACGAGGCAGTGCGGTACCGGTTCAGACAACAGAGGAAGGGCATTCAACGTTTTACCGGTTCATTCCCACGCCGTCTATATTTACCGTCCTGGTTATTTTCCTGATGTTCATGATCGCTTTGGTGGTCAGGATAATAAGATCGGTGCGGCGTAATGGGGTTTTTTCCGGCAGCAGCGGTTATTATAACAACTCCGATCCCGGATTGTCTTTTAGCAGTCCGGCTAATTCTGACAGCTTTAGCACCTCCGACAGCAGTGACGCGGGCAGCAGCGACAGCAGCTCTTCCTCCGATTCCGGGTTTGACGGCGGCGGCTCGTCCAGTGACTGGTAAGTTATTCAATATCGCACGAAACGGGTCGGGTCTCTTCCGCCGGCCTCCATGATAAAGCCCGGACCGTCCGCCCGGGCTCTTTTGCAGTGTATAAGGGTCAATTGTAACCGGGGTTTTGAGGGAAATTGCCGGGGTTGTTGATGACGTTGATCTCGTTCTGTGGAATAGCATACAGGTTTTGATAGTCCTGGATCGTTCTGCCAACGACCTGCATGGCAGATTTTTGAAGGGTGTATGTACAAGTGTACGACGTTAAGAAACCATTAATAAAGGGACTCCACCGTTACGCTGAGCTGCGTCGGCATTATATTGGTAAAATAGGTGGCGATTGCCACATCGGCAGCATCCTTTCCATAAGCGATCACGATCCGGTTGCCCCGGGGTGCGTCCTGTGTCGCATCGAAAGTGAACCAGCGTCCGCCTACATATGCCTGGAACCAGGCATGGAGGTCCATCGGATTCAGATTATACAGATACCCAACGACCATCCTTGCCGGAATGTCCAGGCTGCGGCACAGGGCGATTCCTGCATGGGCATAATCACGGCAGACCCCTTTTCCGGAGGCGATGACATCTACGGCCGATGTGGAGCTGTCCGTCGTGCCATAGGCATATTCGAAGTTGTCATGGATCCATTGCCGGATCATTTCCACCTGTGCATAACCAGGAGCTGCATTTTTGACGATCGCCCAGGCTGCCCCTCCTAACCGGTCCGCTTCACAATACCGGCTCGGCAGCAGGAACTGTAATACGTTGTCCGGGATCTCTTCCATCGGGGTGAAACCTGCGGACCAATCCACCTCTATCTCATCCGTGCAGGCTGCGGTGATCCGGCTTTCCAGCCAGAAGGGTCCTGCCGGGATGATCGTCCGCAGGCACCGGTTGCCATAGGCATCCGCATATTCCCTCAGCGGGCAGGGCACGGATGTGCGCCACTCATTTCCTTCAATGATCTGCCCCTCACCGGTTTGCGGGTGGAGCATCAGGATGCAGGGGATGGAAGTATCGGCGCTGGTCTCCAGCAGAAGGGTGGCAATGAGGCGCATAGTAGCCAGGTTTAGGGTAAAAATAGGCTTTAACTCAATTCTTCTGAAAATGGAAACAGGAATTTTAAAAGGGTCCTCGTATTTTTATACAAAAAATTATTTCTTAATATACCACTATGCCAAAAACAGTCTTAATTACCGGAAGCACCAGCGGCATCGGGCTGGCAGCTGCAAAATCCTTTGCAGCGAAAGGCTATAATATTGTTTTCAACGGACTGGAAGAGAATGGAGCGGATATAGCTGCGCAGGTAGCCAAAGAGTTTGACATTGACTATTTTTTCTCCCCGGCGAACCTCCTGCATCCGGAAGCGATCAGAGAAATGGCAGATGAGGCCCTAACTAAATTCGGAAGTATCGAGGTTGCCGTCAATAATGCCGGCATACAATATGTTGCACCGCTGGAAGATTTTCCCGATGATAAGTGGAATGATATAATCGGAGTTATTCTGACGGGAGCCTACCATGTAACAAAAGCCGTTTGGCCCGGGATGAAAGCAAAGAAATTCGGCAGGGTGATCAATCTTGCTTCGGCACACGGGCTGGTGGCTTCCGCTTATAAAAGCGCCTATGTCTCGGCCAAACATGGTCTGATAGGATTCACTAAGACCCTGGCCCTGGAAGGAGCCGCTTTTGGAATCACCGTCAATGCTGTCTGCCCGGGATATGTCCATACCCCGATCATTGAAAGGCAGATCCCTGACCAGATGAAAACGCATCAAATGACCCGGGAGGAAGTCATAGATAAGATCATGTTGAAAGAGCATGCCATCAAGGCCTTTATTCCTGCCGATGCAGTTGCGGAGACGATCCTTTTCCTCGCCGATAGTGCGGCCGCGGCAACGATCACCGGGGTTGCCCTGCCTATTGATGCCGGATGGACGGCGCATTGAGCCGGGATATGCTTATTTTCTAAAGACCGTTTCCAGCAATATGCCGGTAGGGGTGCGCAAAAAGATCCGTCTTTCCCCAATATCGGGAAGGTCCATGGAGGAATAACGTACTTGCAGGTCTTCGAGCTTTTTTTTAAATCCTTCATGATCTTCCATGTAGAAAGCCGTGTGGTCAATGGCCTCCGATGAATATTCTAAAGAAGGGGAGTAATCGGGCGGACTTTGTATGAGATGCACCAGCGGGGACTCTTTCCAATACAGCCAATAACCAGGGATATTGGCTGCGATGACTGCCGGCCTGGTCCCTTCGGTCAACCCAAAAATACGGATGAAGAAATCCTTTGTTTCCTCCAGAGCGGAGGTCCGGAGCGTAGTATGGTCTATATGCATAACTTACTATTTGAGCTTTTCTACACGAAGGTCACGACTTTCCGGCAACTGCTATCTGCAATAAAAGAGGAAAAACTTGTAGAAAGCGTAGAAAGCTCCTATGCTTTTTGTTTTCCCTTTTTGAAGGAAGAGGGTGTCTGATGAAAATGAGCCTTGAAGGCGTTGCTAAGATGGCTTTCATCACTGTAACCGAACTCCTGTGCCAGCTGACTCAAAGTTGTACCCCGGTTGACCAGCTGATGGGCAATAAGCTTCAAAGCATATTCCTGTACATATTTTTTATAAGAGCTGCCCGTTGCTTTTTTGAAATACTGGTTGAAATATCCTTTGCTGATAAGAAAGGCACTGGCTATTTTCTCGATGGAAAGCAGCCTCCTGTCTGTAATATGTTGATCGATATAGTTAAGGATCGCCTGCATTTTCTCATCCTTTGGTTTGGGCTTATCAGGTTCGGCATCTTTTGCCGTCAGGGCTAAAATAAGGGCCAGGGCGTTTTGCAGAATGATATGCTGGTAATGGCTGGCTTTTCGATGCTCTGCCATCAGCAATTCCATCAATTGAGCGATCCGCTGTCTGCTATCAGGAGAAAGCTGCGCTTTGCGGTAAGGCGAGCTAAAACGAGCCAGCAGGTTTTTGAAGTCTTTATCCTGTAAAAATCCTCCAAAGAAGCCTTCATGAAATTTAATGATACAGATCGCGGTCCTTTCCTGGAAAATAAAGAAATGGCTGTCCCGGGGAGCAAGGATGAATAGATCGCTTTTTTCATAGCTGTAACTGTTCTCATTGATCCTGTGCTGCCCTTTTCCCCGGATTATATACTGCAGTTCATAATGGGTATGCTTATGCACCGGCAGGTGCCAGGTGTCTTTAATTACATATGCAATGTCAAGTTTCTGCGTAAGATTTCTGATATGCATGGGGGAAAATTACAGGATATTCCGGAATTTTCCCCAACAAAGCAGATGTAGATTATTTCATCCTCATGGCGCTCCCTCTAGTTAAAAATCCGCTGCACATTCGAGTAATCGACGTTTTTGTGCAGCGCCAGGTATTTTATCAGGAGTTCGACCGGGGTGTTATCAAGCGTTGTACCCCCGTCAACGCCTGGCATGAAATGACAGGCTATGTAACTATTCATTCCGACTGAGTAAAGTCTCTCCTCATCCAGCAGACGACCTCCCTTGTCCTTCAGGATCACGGATTTCACCACACCCGCGGGATCCTTTTCCAGGGTATAGCTCATACCAGAGACGAAAAGATGGGGAGTATTCTCTTTATTCAGCTCCCGAAGAATCATAGCCCGGATCCCGGCTGCCTTCATCTCATACCGGATCACCTTGTAATCAAATGGGTCCATCATATAGAGGTCTCCCAAATGGATCGGTCCCTTGGGGAGACCGGCCGTAGCGACATTGCGGACATGATCGAAGGCTATGTCCAGGCGCCCCACCGCTGTCATTGCATCGGTTTTCAAATCTCCCAGCTCTTCCTTGTTAACGAAGGCTGCTGAAGCCTCACCGACTATATCTCCGAAAGGGCTATTGTTATTATAGGTATCAATTTTAGCCTGAACCGCAACATCCTTGTCAGTGAGCATAGCCAGATCGATCATCTCGAAAGACTTTCCGACTACCTGGTGATCTTTGATCTTCAGGATCGTCTTCCCGATATAACGGAGCTTGTCCCCGGTCTGGGTGATTAATACCCCGTTCACCATCAGGCCATGCGGAAGCTCCGTATGAGAGTGACCGCCCACTATGACATCCAGTTCTTTCATCTGCATCGCCAGCAGGCTGTCTTTTTTGTAGCCAATGTGGGTCAGCCCGATAAATACGGCATTATCCTTTCTCAGCCAGCTATACTCCAATGCTTTTTTTACAGGATCGGAGACCGTGACATTCTTCGCCATGCAGGGGTTGCTGCCACCGGTGGTAAGCCCCAGTACGGCCAGGGAGGTCCCGTCATGTGTGTGCAGGATATAATACGGCTTCAGTGGCCTGAGCGGGGAGGTTTCTGTCATGGTCATGTTGGCGCAGACATATACCGATGTGGACTGGCTGATCCTTCGCTGCAGGTTTTCTTCTCCGTTCTCAAACTCATGGTTGCCGGGACAGCTGATATCGTATGGAATGTTGTTCATTAAGTCGACCATCGGATAACCTTTATCTGCCGCTTCATCCACCACCGGGTTGCCGTTGATGAGGTCTCCCGCATTGAATACAAAAACATCCGGGTGATCTTTTTTCAGTGCCGTTACGTAGGCTGCCATTTTTGAGAAGTTATTGATCCGGCCATGTACATCGTTGGTTGAAATAAGGATCACTTCGTGCACATCCGGCTGTGAAAAGGCTATGCTCCCGGTCATACAGACCCCATAAAAGCCAGCAAGGAGGCAGAATACAGTTCTTTTAAAGTTCATAACGCTGATATAATAAATTATGTTTTTAATCCGGAAGGCCGGGACAAAGGATCTATTGTTTATCCCACCATATGCGGGTAGTATTGAGGTCAGGACCCTGCCTTTTGACGGCATCCTGTACATGAGGATTGGCCGCTGCTTCCGTGGAGGGATAGGGAAATCTCCTCGGCAACGTGCTTCCGTCTGTAAATCCGGAATACAGATCGGGATAACCGGACCTGCGCACGTTCGCCCAGTTTTCATACCAGTTATAATGGGTCTCGATCCAGTATTGTGTGTTGATCTGGTTTAAAGCATCTCCCGGATTGTATGGATTTTGCTGTAGGTAAGCGTTGATTTTATCATCGGATATGGCATAGGCCGGGTTGAAAATAGAGAGTTCGGTCATGGCGGCCCGAACACCATTTTCGTAATAGGTTTGTGCGCTGATCGCAGCGGGGATGAATCCTCTCACCACACATTCGGCGAGCTGGAATTGACTCTGTGCATAGCTCAGATGGACAAAGGGAGCATCAAACCTTCCGAAGGTCTGGATATTGGACACGGAAAAGTTGACGGCCGATTGTCCGGCTGCGACACCGAACATGGGATATCCTTTCTGATTGACGGGCGTCGTATCACCAAACACATAGTTGGCCGGATCCCCGGGCAGCATACAGTATACTTTGGTACGGGGATCGTTCCTGCTTTTGAGGGAATCCACGAAGGGCTCTGAGAGCCTGTATATGGTGGGATATTTGATGAATGTCCAGGGCAGGTCGTTACCGGTAGGATTGGAAGAGCTGTTCTTGGTGGTGCTGGGAAGATAATTTACGACGAAATTGTCTTCATTGCTGGTCGGCAATCCCCCTGCAATGGCCGCGTTGATCCATTTTTGCCCGTTCTGCGGGTCTGCTTTCATGATCCGAAGGCCCAGTCTCAGCATCAGGCCGTAGGCAAACCGTTTCCATTTGTCCAGACTGCCTTTATATACGATATCCGCGGTTGCCGGAATAGATTTGGATTGATCGAACGCAGCCGCCGCTTCCTGCAATTCATTGAGCATATCCGCATAAATATCCTGCTGCGCATCATAGGCGGGTGTGAGTACCTGGTCGGTATAGCCTTTATTAGCTTCTGAATAGGGAATGTCGCCATATACGTCGGTGAGGGCATGTGCACAATATGCACGGATGATGCGGGCCATGCTGAGGTAGTTGACTTTAGAGTCATCTCCCTGTGTATGGGTGATGATGTCCTGGGCTGCCTTCATCGGGTTCTGGTAGATCCAGGTGAAATGGAAACCTCCGTTCTTGTCTGAATTGATCGCTGTGGCCTTCAGGTAGGTTTGCTGCTGCGTGACCTGTCCTACGATAGATGCGACGTAGGGCACCACTGTATAATAAGTCTGGTCAAGCATGAAGACTTGTGCGGCCGAAAGCTCATAATCCAGGTTGGGCGTGGATACGAAGTCAGGGCTTTTATTGATATTGTCGAAGTTTTTGTTACAGGCCGGAAGCAGACCGAAAAGAAAAACGAAGAGTAAGCCTATTTTTATTTTAGCGGGTTGCATAAATTAGTTATTTATATTGTCCTTAGTAAATGTGTTTATATCATAATCCGACCTTCAGTGTCAGACCAAAATTCCGCGTAGGCGGGAATACCATTCTTTCTATCCCCTGGGCACTGCCGCTTTCCAGGCTGCTTTCCGGATCGATATTTTCCAGGCGTTTGTCTTTATAGAGGGTGAGCAGGTTCCTCGCCACCAGGGAAATGGATGCGCCTGATAAATGGGTTTTTTCCAGGAAAGATTTAGGAAGGGCATAACGGAAGGCGATCTCCCGCAATTTGACGAAGCTGGCATTGTAGACGAATTGTTCGGTGACATTCTCCAGCTGTTTGTAAAAAGTGCTGATATTTTCAGGTGCAACTTTCACCGTATTGGGCCCTCCGCTCTGATTCACACCCTCGCCTGTGAGGCCGGTTTCTCTCCCTGGCAAGGTAGCTTTGTGCTTGCCGTTGGAATAAGCTTCGGCATTCGTTTCTGAATAGATGCTGGCTCCAAATTTTGCGTCCAGCAGAAAATACAGGGAAAAATTCCTGTAGCTGAAAGTGTTGCTCATCCCCATCAGCCTGGTATATTCTCCGTTGCCCAGGCGTATGGGAATGGTGTTGAAGAGGGGCAGGCCATTTTTGTCGAAGACCTTTTGACCCTTGACATCCCGTGTATAGGTAAAACCATAGATCCCGCCATATTGTTTCCCTTCTTCCAGCTGGATCGTGCCATTGCCGGCCTTGGAATTCTCCAGTACGATATTAGCACCGGGCTGCACGCCATTTCCAAGGGCAATGACCTTGTTATCGTTCGTGGAGAAGGTAGCAGTAAGATCCCAGGTAAAATTTTTCGTTTGCACCGGTGTTGCCCTGAATGAAATTTCTATTCCTTTGCTGCTCAGCTTGCCGATATTCTCTACGGCAGTGGAATAACCGGTGGCATCTGATACGGAGGCTGTTACAATATCATTTTTGACTGACCGGTTATAGTAGCTGGCCTCGAAACCAAGCCGTTCGTGCAAAAAACCCATTTCAAGGCCGAACTCGTAGTCTGTGGAAAGGAGAGGTTTCAGGTTCTTGTTCGGAATGTTCCCGGTACCTATGTATTGCAGTGGATTTGAATTGTAGGGAGTCGCCGAAAGTTTGTAGCTAAGATCCAGCTGTCCGGGACCCGCGTCCCCACTCACCTGTGCGGTAGAGGCTCGTAATTTACCGGAAGAGATCCAGTATGGCAGCTTCAGGGCATCGGAAAATACAAAGGATAGCGCTGCTGAGGGATACAGCAGATTATCTGCATTGGCGGGCAGGGTGGAGAACCAATCGTCCCTGGCCGTGAGCGTCAGGTAGAGATATTTGTCAAACGAGAGTTCCATGCTGCCGAACAACGAATTGGTCCTTTGCGTAGTTACGCTTGTGGATGGCGTTTTGGCCTGCAGGTTGTTAAAGGTATATACTCCCGGGATGACGAAAGTGTTGCCATTCAGGGAAGATTGATTCCTGGCGCGCCAGCTGACATTGCCCCCTGCAAAAATATTAATGTGGAATTTACCCCGGGAGAGCGGATCCGCTCCTACGATAAACTCATAGTTGTTGGAAGTATTATCAACGGATACCTGTTCCAGGGCGCCAAGCTGCGTACTGGTGGATAAAGCTCCTTCGGGCACATATTCAAACCTTTTGAAAAGATAGTAATCCCGGGTCATCCTTCCCCGCGCATATAACCAGTCTGTGAACTGGTATTTCAAGGTCAGGCCTCCCGTGAGCCGGTTCCTGGTATCGTCTTCATGTTGTTTATTGATAAAAAAATAAGGATTGGAGACGCCTGCCGCATATTCCAGTTCCGTGCCGTCCGGAAGATAACCCGGTTTCAGATTGTCGATGCTGATATTTCCCGGCAGATATAACAAGGAGTAGAATATGTTGGAGGTATTGCCGCCCAGAAAGGGCCTGTTCGTTGCCTTTTCATATCCATAATCCAGTACCAGGTCGGCATCCAATTTACCGAATTTGGAATGCAGCTTGGAATTGAGGCTGGTTCGGGTAAAGCCCGAATTGGGGACGATATCCGTGTTCCGCAGATCAGATACGGAAATGCGGTAGTCGGAATTACCGGAGCTGCCCGAAAGGGCTGCCGTGTTGGTAATTGTACTTCCCGTCCGGAAAAAGCGCTCGTAATTATCTTTGTGAGGGCTGAAAGGCCGGGTAACGCCGTCGAACCCTACAGCCGGCGATCCGTCAAGCTTATGTCCCCAACTATCGGCTGTATAAGCATCCGTCGCACTGGTAGGCAGTTCGGCGCCGTTGGCTTTGGATGTCTGTCCATACTCGTACTGAAAATCCGTAGGATTGGTGAATTTGTCTGCCAGCAGCGAAGAGCTGAGCTCTGCATGCGTCTGCCCGCCGGGCTTGCCTTTCTTGGTGGTAATGAGGATCACTCCATTGGAAGCGCGGGAGCCGTACAGCGCTGCTGCCGCATTTCCTTTCAGAACACTGATATTCTCCACGTCATCCGGGTTGATTCCCGTAAGCCCATCGCCATAATCGATCGCGCCGGTAGCGGTGGGACCTCCCATGCTGCTGGCATCGATAATGATACCATCTATGACCCATAAGGGCTGGGTACTGCCGGTCAGGGAAACTGCCCCGCGTATCACCACTCTTTTGGTACCGGCTACTCCGTCCGCGACATTACTCACGTCGACGCCGGCAATTTTGCCTGAAAGGGCGCTGATGATATTCGGTGTCTGTACAGTGCTGACCTTATTTCCATCCAGCTGGCCTACTGAATAGCCCAGGCTCCGGGGATTTCTTTTAAAGTTCAGGGCGGTCACCACTACTTCGGACATAAGCCTGGAGTTTTTGGCGAGCTGGACATTGACAGATGAGCGGCCGGAGACAGGCACTTCTTTATTTTCAAATCCTATGCATGAAAAGACAAGGACGGCATCAGCATCGATGGTCTTTGTTTCAAACAAGCCATCCTGGTTGGTAGATACCGCTTGGGAAGACCCTTTCGGAGAGACGGTGACGCCTCCCAAAGGCTGGCCGTTGTCATCGGAAACCTGCCCTTTCACGGAAGTGCCCGTGTGGCCGGGCTTGTCATTGGATGAACGATGGCTCTTCCTGTCATCGCTGACGATGAGAATACTTTTTCCTTTTACCACATACCGTGTATTGGTGCCGGCAAGCAGGCGGGTAAGCACGTTGGATAGAGAAGCCTGTTTAACGGTGATAGTCACTTTCCGGTTCTGATCCAGCACATCATAAGGATAGTCAATACTGAAACCTGTCTGGGCGCTGATCTCTTTGAATGCATCTTTCAGGGTACCCTGTGTAATGCTCAGGTCCACCTTTGCAGAGCGGATATCCTGCCCCAGGGCGACGGCGCTGCAGCACCATAATAAAAAGCCAAAATAAAAGGATTTTAATTTCATAAATTGCGTTGCGTTTTTTGTCATTAATGAATTATTGATGGCATTCCACCATCCCGTTGCGACCGGGATGGTTTTTTATTTTTGAACGTATTTATTTGCTCCAGGTTACCGGACCTGTCTGTTTGACGACAATCAGTGAATCACTATGCCGTTCGAAGCACAGTTTACCCAATATGGATAATTTATCCAGGGAAGCCTGCAGGTCGAGGTGATGGAATGTGACGGAATATTTTTTACCTATTATGAGCCCCGGCTCAGGCTGGAACCGGACGTTGTAGCGGTATTCCAGGGTTTCCAATATTTCTTCGAGGGGACTGCCGTCAAAAAGCAGCTCGTTGTCTTTCCAGGAGGCAATACCCGCCGTGTCCACCTGTCTGATGGTGAAGGCGCCGGAAAGACTGGCGTAACCTGCCTGCTGACCCGGCAGGAGCAGGTAAGGCTCATGGTCCGCCCGGCGGCCGGTATCCGCGGTCACTTTTACTTTTCCTGATCTAACGGAAACAAAATAATCTCCTTTCTTATTATATGCTTTCACATTAAAGGAGGTACCCAGCACCGTTGTCAGCAGATTGCCTGTCTTAACGGTGAAGGGGCGGTCACGGAGCGGGGCCACTTCAAAAAATGCCTCCCCGGACAACATCACGCGGCGGTCGCTGTCTCCGAAAGCCTGAGAATAAGAGATCGTGCTCCCGGCATTGAGATAGATCCTGGAACTATCCGGCAGTATCACCATTCTGGAATGTCCCCTTTCTGCTGAATAAGCTATGAACTCCTGCCCATGTACCCGTTTAGTTCCGGGAAAAAGCCGGGGAAGAACCAATACAAATAGCAATATGGCGGCTGCGGCTGTTGCGGCTACCAGGGAAATCACCCGGATCCGTCCTTTTCGATGGATGGCGGTATATTTTGGATCCCGGGAAGAAAGTGCACCCGGAAGGGCAGTAGTTTGCGGACCTGTCTTCCCATGGAAGATAGAAGCCAGAACCCGTTCCCTTGTGGAGGCCGGCATAGGTGAAGTCCCGGTCGTTTCCCAATCTGCCCACGGCAACAAAACGTCCAGGTCAATGTCTTTTTCAGTGAGATATGCATTGATCTGCGCTATTTCTTCAGCAGACGCTGTTTTATCGAGCAGTTTTCTTACAAGTATGGAGATTTGTTCCGGATGCATAGGCTGTTAGTATGACTACTGCTATATACACATCGGAGAGGGGTTACCCTAAGCCGGTAAGATTACCTTAATGTTAACTGATTTAATCAGGATTTTATGGCTTTCAATTGGCTGCGGATGATCTTTAGCGCTTTTGTGATATGGAATTCAACCGCCTTTGTTGAGATCAGCAGTCGTTCTGCAATTTCCCTGTTCGTGAAATCGTATTCCCTGCTCAATTCGAAAACCTGGCGTGTACGGGCGCCCAGTTTTTCTATGACCTGCCTGTACTGGAGCAGCATCTCCCGGAATTCCAGGGAATGAGGATCTTCGGCCAATGCATGCTGGAGAAGCAGAGGGTTGTCCGGCACCTGTACCGGTGCGTTGGCCTTTTTACGAATATGATTCAACAGATGGTTGCGTGCTATGGTAAACAGGAGCACTTCGACGTTCTCTCGGCTGTCGATCCTGGAGCGGAATTGCCATAGTTTGCAGAAAATGTCCTGGAGCAGATCTTCCGCTTCCTGCGGATCGTGTACGACCTTTCTGCAGTAATTATAGACTTTATCTCCCAACAGACCGAAGATCTGCCGGAAGGCCTTTTCAGAATGATGGTTGAGGCCAATCACTAATTCCGGATCGACACTCTGGTGCTGCTTCATTGGAACCTTAACATTAAGGATCAAAATTAGAATTCGATTATTAACGTAATATTAAGTTTCAGCAAACTGGCAGGAAAGTGTGTTCTACAAGGATTGCAGTTTTAACAATAAACAGACAGAATTTAAATTAAAGCGGCCGGCCCCAGGGGCCGGCCGCTTTATCAAAGAGCCTGATCATTGTTGTCATTTGCCGTCCATTCTATTTAAACAATTCCCCTGCCTTTTCCGATAATTTATCACCACGCAGGTTGCGGGCTATAACTTTCCCCTGAGGGTCCACGAGTACGTTCTGGGGTATGGAATTGATGCCGTAGGCTTTCGCCGCTTCATTTTTCCATCCTTTCAGATCACTCACCTGTGTCCAGGGGAGCCG
This sequence comes from Chitinophagales bacterium, assembly GCA_015655015.1. GTDB lineage: Bacteria > Bacteroidota > Bacteroidia > Chitinophagales > Chitinophagaceae > Puia. The sequence goes on from JAATFV010000090.1 coordinate 118,111, forward strand.
GTCATGGGCAATCGCCATTTCCCATTTATCTTTATTATCGTCCAGCCTTACTGACAGTATTTCCAGTCCTTTGAGATGGAACTGCTGGTAGGTTTTCAATACATTGGGGTTCTCAGCGCGGCAAGGTACACACCAACTGGGTCACCTGCTGAGCAAATGATGGTGTTTGCTGAGCGGACAAGCCGGCGGCCATTAGCATACCTGTACAGTAAGCCATTGCTTTTTTCATGTTATGTTGTTGTTTTATTTATGGATTATTCTGCATACCTGGATTTTGACTGATGACCAGCTGCGGGATGCGCAGGGTCAGTCTTTCGGGTTTCATGGTAATGGTGGAGAAAGTGCCGTCTGCATTATAGAGCATATGGACAAATTTTGTCTGGGGAATCACCGGATCTACGGAGAGTCTTCTCATATCGAACCATCGGAATCCCTGGGCTGCATATTCGCGCATACGTTCGTCCATGATGAACTTCAGAAGCGGTATCTGTTGTGAAGTGATGGGAGCAGGGCCCGGAGCGTTCGCGGCAGGCATCCTGGCATACCGCAGGGTCTGTACGTCGGCCTGGGCGCCCGCCAGGTCGTTCAACCTTGTCTTACATTCGGCGCGCAGCAGCAGCAGGTCGGGCACCGGCTTACCATTAATGAGAATGGATAGCTTGAAGGAAACCGGTCCCGCCAGGGCAACAGCATGCCACTTCCCGTTTGCCGGGGCCGAAGGTGCGCACCAGCAGGTCGGCGTTCCGGAGGTCAACGTCCAGGAAGTTGCGCTTGCCGGTAGCCATATAATGGGCGCTGGCTGCTTCGAACATATGTCCTGAGTTATACAGTTCATGACTAAGCTCATGTTCCTTTACCCAGCGATCCGGTCCTGACCAGGGATGCGGGTACAGTGGATCAATCGTCCGGGCCGTATAAAGGTACCTGTCGGGTTCCTGGGCGCGCGCTACGGTATCGATCAACCCATCGACATAGGCATTACTGACCCTGCCCGTGCTTTCGCAGCGGGCGAAAGACGCAGGGATGGTAGCCGTTCGGTTGCGCTCTATCCGTGAAGACCGGAAGGAGTCTGTCAGCTGCACCTGCCGGAAAGTGACAGGGCTGATCGGATAGTCTTTTTGCTGTGCCCGCAAAAGACCGCCGGACAGCAAGGTAACGCCAGCCAGCAGGATACCGCCGGACAGCAGGCGGAAAAACGTCAATCCAGGAAGGTGCATCATGATCTGTATTTTATGATGGGGGTCAGCCTGTATATACAAGGTAGGGATTTTCTAATAATTGTCACTTTTACGGCTATTGCGGGGAACGCATAGCGAATAATACCTCTTAACTCTTAAATAGCAAACCGGTAAAACTTTCCCAACCATCACAAAGTGAGGCTGGTATATAAATGTTATTGTGGCAAACAGCCGCAGCGGCTGACTTTCGGGCAAATACCTGTCTGAGATCGGGAAGACGGGAAAGAAAGATCATGTTCTTCACTGATCAGGGTCATGACCGGCTCTCCCGCCGCGGACTACTTTTACGTCCTATTACAAAACGAATGTATAACATTAAAAAAACTACGGTCATGAATACAGAATTATCTACATCAGCTAAAAATTCCGGATCAAAACGCCTGGCATTCTCCTTATCCGACAAGCTATCCGCATGGAGAACAGTACCTGCCATCTGCCTGTTCCTTCTGAGCACGGCCTTTACCTTTGGTCAGGTCACCTATACGGGGACAACAACCACCCTGGTCGTCAGCGGCACCTCTACCATGCACGACTGGGATATGAAATCAGCCAAATCCACTTGCACGGCAGTATTTGAATTCAACAATGCCGGGCAGATAACGGGACTGACGGCTCTGAGCTTTTCAACACCCGTTAACAGCTTAAAGAGCGAGCACACCGCCATGGACAATAACGCTTACAAAGCCTTGAAGATTGATAAGAACCCTACTATTACCTACACGCTGGCCTCTGTAAGCGTTACACCCGCCGCCGGAGGGACCAGCACGGTGAAATGTACAGGCAAGCTTTCCATAGCCGGCGCCACGCTCAACCAGGATGTGGTAGCCGTCTGCAAACCGAATGCTGATAACACCATCACTGTCACCGGCAGCCGGACCATCAGTATGAAAGATTTTAATATGGAACCGCCCACTTTTATGCTGGGAACTATTAAGACAGGGAATGATGTCGTTTTGAAATTCACCCTGGTCCTGAAAAAATCCTGATCGTACCGTCGGATCCGGACCGGGTCATCCGAATAGTATCCTAATGATACAACGCCTTCTAACCGCATTATAAATTTTTATCTTTTTTAATTCAATTTTATGAGACATTTTATCCTTCGCAACGCTTATTTGTTACTGGTTCTTGTCGCAGGTATTTTACCGGCCAGCCTTTCCGCCCAGCTCCTGCAGGGAAAACTGGAAAACTATCGCCCTTATGATCAATCAGGCATCAATCAGTTCGAAACAAAAAAAGACACGGTACCCTTCACCGGTCCGACGCTCAGAATCGGTGCAGGATTTACCCAGGAATTCCAGGGGTTGAAACATCACAATAGTTCGGCTGGAGCTTTGGTCAGCCCGTTGTACAAGATCACGCCGGGTTTCAACGAGGCCATGGCCAATCTGTACACTGACTTCCAGCTCGCTGATGGTATCCATTTGAACGTCGCCCTCTATCTTTCTACCCGTCACCACACTGAAACCTGGGTAAAAGGCGGCTACCTTCAATTCGACAAGCTGCCTTTCAAAGGCCAGTTCTGGAGTGATATCATGAAATATACCACCATCAAGATCGGGCAAATGGAGATCAACTACGGCGACCAGCACTTCCGCAGAACAGACGGCGGCCATGCGCTGTACAATCCGTTCACCGAAAACTATATCGTGGATGCCTTTGCCACAGAGATCGGTGGAGAGATCTATGTGCAGAAGAACGGTCTCTTCGGAATGGTAGCCCTGAGTGATGGTACGCTGGATGCCAAGATCGACTCAGTGACCAATACCCCGCAGAATGGCAATATCAAGAAGAATCCGGCTGTTTATGGCAAAGTGGGTATCGACAAACAATTGGCAGATAGAGTTCGCGTGCGCCTGTCAGCTTCCTACTATCATGAGAACAGCAGTGCCAGCAATGACCTGTATTTCGGAGACCGTGCGGGATCCGGTTACTTCATGGTAATGGAAAAACCGTATGTAGTGCCAGCCAGCGGGGAAAGCGCCTACGAAGCAGATGCCTTTTCCGGACGGCTCAACCCGGGCTTTAGCTATAAAGTGGATGCGTTAATGGCGAATGGGTTCATCAAATTCCAGGGCCTGGAATTGTTCGGCACCTTTGAACATTCCCAGGGCAAGACCGCCACAGAGGTCGCTTCCCGCCAATTCAACCAATATGCCATAGATGGTGTCTACCGTTTCGGCAAAAATGAGAATCTCTTTATCGGAGCCCGTTATAACGGGGTTACAGCCGAACTGAGAGGGATTTCCAGCCCGGTAACGATCAATCGTTTTGCAGCAGCTGCCGGCTGGTTCCTGACAAAGAATGTCTTATTGAAAGGTGAATATGTTACCCAGAGCTATAATGATTTCCCGACCACCGACTATCGTAACGGCGGAAAGTTCAACGGATACATGGTCGTAGCTACCGTCGGATTCTAAGTACAAAAATGGTCCAACCCTTGAAAAACCAAGCCCTAAATGAAGAGTTCCCCGGAAAAAACCGGGGAATTTTTCTTCCGGAGGTCTAACAATATTAATAAATACGATTTATGTCAACAGAGAAATATCAATCAGCAGAAGAAGCTGTCCAATGTATCCAAACCGGCGACCGCGTATTCATTCATGGCAGCGCCGCTACTCCGGTATGCCTGGTAAAAGCCATGCAGGCCCGGCACAAGGAGCTCCATCATGTCGAGCTGGTAAGCATCACCACCATGGGAGACCTTGATTTCAACAATCCCCTGTGGAGGGAAAGTTTTTTCTTCAATTCCCTGTTCGTTTCTGCCGGCACCCGCTCCGTGGCCAATAGCATGAACGGCGACTATGTACCCATTTTTCTGAGCCAGATCCCGCAGCTCTTCACCAAAAATATACTTCCGCTGGATGTGGCATTGGTACAGGTGTCGCCGCCGGATGCGCATGGATATTGTTCCCTGGGCACCTCGGTGGACATAACCCGGGCTGCCGTCGATAACGCACGGAAAGTGATCGCACAGGTCAATCCCCGAATGCCCCGTACCCATGGAGACGGATTTATCCATGTAAGGAATATCGACGTCCTCGTCTGGCAAGAGGCTGAATTGCCGGAAGTCGACTATTCCAACAAGTCCGGCGAAATTGTTGAAAAAATAGGCAGGCAGGTAGCCTCCCTGATCGAGAACGGAGCTACGTTGCAGCTTGGCATCGGCAATATCCCCGACCAGGTATTAAAGAACCTGGAGCATCATAAAGACCTGGGCCTTCATACCGAGATGTTATCCGATGGCGTGATCCCGCTGATCCAGCAGGGCGTTATCAACAACAGAAAGAAGAAGCTTAATCGCGGGCGTTCGGTGACCTCCTTTATGAACGGCACCCGAAAACTATTTGATTTCGTGGATGACAACCCCGAAATACGGGTAATGGATATCGCCTATGTCAATGATACGAGCATTATCCGGCAGAATCCAAAAGCCACAGCCATCAATAGCGCTATCGAGATCGATCTCACAGGCCAGGTCTGTGCCGACTCCATGGGTACCTATCAGTATTCGGGCATCGGAGGACAGATGGATTTTATGAGAGGAGCTTCCTTATCCGAGAACGGGAAACCCATCATCGCACTGCCTTCTGCCACCTCTACGGGAGTATCCCGTATCGTCCCTTTCCTGAAAGAAGGGGCCGGAGTAGTGACGACCCGCGGGCATATGCATTGGGTGGTTACTGAATACGGGAAAGTGGATCTTTTTGGAAAAAATCTGAAACAACGGGCCCAGTCCCTGATCAACATCGCACATCCGTCACACCAGGAGTGGCTGGAAAAGGCTTTTTATCAACGATTTAAGAATGAAAACTCCTTTGCTAAATAATACCTGCCCTGAGACCGACCTGATTAAAATCATGCCGGGCACGGGGAAAGATCATGTATTGTTTACGGGGATAAAATAATTTTTGTCATGGGAACATATATTATGAAATTTCACATTGCCAGGCAAGAGCTGATAAAAGGGGTACAGGAAGAATTCAGCAAAACTTATCCTTATCTTAAAGTAGAGTTTTCAAAAAAGAGAGAGCTCTCTTCGGGATCTCCCGTTGACAATCTCCTATTGCCAGAAGAAAACAGGAACGATGAAAACGATATCCGCCTGGCAGCGAAAAAAATTCTATGGGAGGACTTCGGTCTCTCCGATGAAATGCAGGTCAGTGAGCTGGAGATACTCCTGCAGTACCAGTTCGGGTTACCCGTACAGATCTTACGGAAAAGCGGTAATCTCTGGATGGAGACCCGCATGAGCCGGCACTGGACCCTCCGGCAACAAAACAATCACGGAGAAGATATTGCTTCCGGATTTGGGGGAACGGGGAAGTCCTGATACAAAGGACAGGGCCTACTACAAGACTAATACAAGAGGTTCTTCAATCTGGCCATATCCGCAATCCGTATCTTGCCGTCTTTTATTTCCACGAGCTTTTCAGATTTGAAATCACTGAGTGTGCGGATCAGGGATTCAGTGGCAGTGCCTACATACTGGGCAATATCTTCCCGGGAAATGTCCAGAGAAGAAGGAGACATTCCCGCCTTATTGAATTTGGAATCGATATCCACGAGTGCCGCCGCCACCCGTTTGCGAAGGGATCCATAAGCCAGGCTTAACAGCCTTTCTTCCTTTTCCTGCACATTCTGGGCAATCAGACGTATAAACTTAGAGGCGATATGAATATCATTATAAATGGCAGATAGAAATTCATCTTTGGGGATCAGGGCCAGCTCGGCGTCTTCCAGCACTTCTGCCGTATCCTCGTACATCCCGTTCTCCAGCAGGGGTAGGTAACCGATATAATCCCCCGCGGTATAGAGGTTGGTAATGTATTCCTTTCCATCTTCGTGGACCCGATAGGCTTTTATTTTCCCTTTTTTAAGATAATACAGGAATTTGGGCCTTCTCCCTTCCATAAAAAGGGATAATTTCCGGGATAAGGTTTCCGTATCATAGTTGTCGGGATTCAGCGGGATCATACCGGAGACATTCAGGTCGGTCAGCAATTCACTGGCGCCTTTGCCGTCCGTTGCATATTTATTTTGCAGAATATCGTATTTCTTAAGGCGGATCTCGATAGCATTCAGCAATTCGATATCGTCGAAGGGCTTGGTAATATAATCGTCCGCCCCCATTTCCATTCCTTTCCGGAAGTCCACACGCTCCGTCCGGGCAGTGAGGAAAATGAATGGGGTGTTCTCCGTCGACTCATTTTTCCGCAGGAGGTGCAGAACTCCGTATCCGTCCAGCTCGGGCATCATGATATCGCAAATGACCAGGTCGGGCTTTTCTTTCAGGGCCTTTTCCACCCCTTTCTTTCCATTTTCGGCGGTGAGCGCTTCGTAACCGGCCAGGGAAAGGATCTCGGCAATGTTTTCCCGGATATCATCATGGTCGTCGATAACAAGTAACCTGCGCATGTATAATAAATATTTTGAATGAACGGTATAAAAGTTACGGCCTACAATACTACTATTTTCCACCAAAAAGAGCAAAATGATTACAATCAGATTAATTGCTGACCCCGGTCATAAATGAGCTTCCCTCGCCAGCCTACCTTGTCTTTTATTTATTATGGAACCATTAACGGACAAAGAAGTCTGCTGTAACCATTGCGGGGAAAAGTGCAGAACAACTATAATAAGGGCCCAAGATAAGATATTTTGCTGCGAAGGCTGCAAAATGGTCTATCAATTGCTGGACCAGAACGGTCTGACGGATTATTATACCCTGAATGATCACCCGGGTCTTACAGGACAGGCGGAGGACCGCAAGGACAAGTTCGCCTTCCTGGAAGATGAAAAGATCGAGTCGCAGCTGATCTCATTCCGTAATGAATCGGAGACGCATATCAGCTTTTACCTGCCCCGGATCCACTGCAGCTCCTGTCTCTTCCTCCTGGAAAACCTTCACCGCCTGCATTCCGGGGTGATCACTTCAAGGGTGGATTTTGCCGCCAGGACGGCGTTTATCGTGTTCGATCCCCGCCGGATATCCCTCCGGGAACTGGCTGAGCTCTTATCCGCCATTGGTTACGAGCCCTATATCAGCCTCCGGGACATGGGTAAAAGCAAGCCGACAGTCGAAAAAAGCAGCATTTACCGCCTGGGCATCGCTGGTTTCTGCTTCGCCAATATCATGCTGCTGAGCTTCCCGGAATACCTTGGGCTGGATGGAACCGAAAAATCATTGCAGCTCATTTTCCGTTCGCTCAATTTTATTTTGTCGCTGCCTGTATTTTTTTATAGTGCACAGCCCTTTTATAGTGCTGCCTGGAAAGGCCTGAAGCGCCGCTTCCTCAACATAGACGCTCCGATCGTGCTGGCTATCTTCGTCACCTTCGCCCGCAGCGCCTACGAAGTATTGTCCGGAACGGGATCGGGTTATTTCGACAGTATGACGGGCATCGTGTTCTTTATGCTGGCGGGAAGGGCTCTGCAGGACAGGACCTACCGGCAGCTGTCCTTCGAAAGGGACTATACTTCCTATTTTCCCATTGCCGTGTCCGTATTGGCGGAAGGGAAAAAAATCAGCAGGCCCCTGCCGGATTTACGCTGCGGCGACACGCTGCTCATTCACCATGGTGAATTGATCCCGGCCGATGGCATTCTCACCCGGGGAGAGGCGCTGATCGACTATAGTTTCGTCACCGGGGAGTCCCTCCCCGTCCTGAAAGAGACAGGTTCCTTTATTTATGCGGGAGGAAGGCAGACGGGTGCAGCCATCGAATTGCTGGTAATGAAAGAAGTGGCGCAAAGTTACCTGACACAGCTCTGGGAACGGGAAGAGTTCCGTAAGACAGGCGCGACAGACAAAAATACCTCCTTCATACACCTGCTGAGCCGTTATTTTACCTATATCGTTCTGGCGGTGGCTGCTTCGTCCGCACTATACTGGTGGAAACATGATCCTGCCAGGATCTGGACGGCTGTAACGGCCGTGCTGATCATTGCCTGTCCCTGCGCCTTATTGTTGTCAGCGACATTTACCAATGGCAATATTCTTCGCATCCTCGCAAAAAATCATTTCTATCTCCGCCATGCGCAGGTGATAGAGCGGATAGCTGCTACCAATCTTATTGTTTTTGACAAAACGGGAACGCTCACAACGGGCAGCCAGCAGGATCTGGTATATGAAGGAATTCCCCTGAGTGCCCCCGACCGGCAAGCCATCGCCGTCCTGGCCGCTCAGTCCACCCATCCTCTTAGCAAGGCCCTGGCCCAACACCTGGAAGCCAGCGGGCCCAGCAGTCTGCCGGGATTCCGGGAAGTTCCCGGGAAGGGAATCGAAGGCCGCGTGAACGGCGAGCTGGTCGCCATCGGCTCCCGGTCTTTCATCACCGATGATCCTGCTGCAGATCTCCCGGGTAACGATCTTTCGCGTGATAACGATCTTTCACGTGATAACGATCCTTCGCGTGGTAACGATCCTTCAGGCACGCGGGTGTATGTAGCCAGGGAGCGAAAATTGCTGGGGCATTTCAGCATCGTCAACCATTACCGGGAAGGGATACCCCGGCTGGTGAAGGAGCTGCCGGCCGGTATTTCGGTATCGGTGCTCTCCGGAGATAATTACCGGGAACGTCTCCGTCTGCAAGAAATGCTGGGGCAGAACAATAACCTGCTTTTCGATCAATCCCCTCATGACAAGGCTGCCTATATTCAACAGTTACAGCAACAGGGCAGCAAGGTGATGATGATCGGCGACGGACTGAATGATGCAGGAGCCCTGCAGCAGAGCGATACCGGCATAGCGCTCTCGGAGAACAGCAATCATTTTACTCCCGCCAGCGATGCCATCCTGGACGCACAAAAGTTACCTCTTTTAGGGGCTTTTATCCGGCTCTGCCGGGCCAACCGGCGTATTATCATCGCCAGCTTTATCTTATCCATCCTGTATAATATCATTGGATTGTCTTTCGCCGTACAAGGTAATTTATCACCCCTTATAGCCGCTATCCTTATGCCGTCGAGCTCCCTGAGTTTACTCCTGGCTACCTATGGAAGCAGCAGCCTCGTAGCCAGGCTGCTAAGGCTTTGATCGCTGGGGCACCGGTTTTACCGGTGTCCCCAGCTTATCAGAAGAGCATTCTTTCTTCATGAGAAAGATCATATTTCCTCCTGAGGCTGATCATCAGCAAGCCATAACCGCTGCTCTATTTTTACGCAATATTTAATGAACCATACTACTATGAGCGTCATCATTTTATTATTGATAGCCAGTCTCTCCATCGCTACCCTTTTTCTGGGAGCTTTTATCTGGAGCGTAAAAAACCGGCAGTTCGAGGACGGATTCTCCCCTCCCCGGAGGATCCTTTTCTCCCCTCCTGCCCCTGCTGAAGGGGAGAACTCTCCGCCGCCACCTGTCGACTCTAAGCCTGAACCCATCACCCCAAACACTCATTCCTCCGTATGCAGCTAGAAAAATTCTATTACGACAACAAGACAGTAAAATGGTTCGCATATGCCGTTCTGTTCTGGAGCATAGTAGGCATGCTGGCCGGTCTCTGGGTCGCCATCGCCCTGTATTATCCTCCTATGAACCTCGGCATTCCCGCCACCACCTTCGGCCGGATGCGGCCGGTACACACCAATGCCGTGATCTTCGCTTTTGTAGGCAATGGCATTTTTATGGGCGTCTACTATTCCCTGCAGCGCCTTTGCAAGGCCAGGATGTTCAGTGACACGCTCAGCAAGATCCATTTCTGGGGCTGGCAGCTGATCATCGTAGCAGGAGCCATCACTTTATGGGCCGGTAAGACCAGCGGCAAGGAATATGCCGAGCTGGAATGGCCCATCGATATCGCCATCACCGTGATCTGGGTGATCTTTGGCATCAATCTTTTTGGAACCATCCTCAAAAGAAGGGAAAGTCATCTTTATGTGGCGATCTGGTTCTATATAGCGACCTGGGTGACCGTCGCCCTTCTGCATATCGTAAATTCCATGGAACTGCCTGTCTCTCTGTGGAAAAGCTATAGCTGGTATGCGGGAGTGCAGGACGCCCTGGTGCAATGGTGGTATGGGCATAATGCGGTGGCCTTCTTCCTGACCACTCCTTACCTGGGTCTGATGTACTATTTTCTGCCCAAGGCAGCCAACCGGCCCATTTATTCCTATCGGCTTTCCATTATCCACTTCTGGGCACTGATCTTTATCTATATCTGGGCGGGGCCGCACCATTTGCTGTACACGGCTTTGCCGGACTGGGCCCAGTCCCTGGGGGTCGTCTTCTCCGTGATGCTGATAGCGCCCAGCTGGGGCGGTATGTTAAATGGGCTCTTCACCTTACGGGGCGCCTGGGATAAAGTGAAAGAAGACCCGGTACTGAAATTCCTGGTGGTTGCGATCACCTGTTACGGCATGGCCACCTTCGAAGGGCCTATGCTGGCCCTGAAAAATGTCAATGCCATCTCGCATTATACCGACTGGACGATCGCCCACGTGCACGTAGGCGCCCTGGGATGGAACGGCTTCCTCACCTTCGGGGTATTGTACTGGCTGATCCCGAAAATGTGGAATACTACTCTTTACTCAAAAAAATTAGCCACCACCCACTTCTGGATCGGCACCATCGGCATTGTCCTTTATGTAGTGCCGTTATACTGGGCCGGCTTCACCCAGAGCATGATGTGGAAGAGCTTTACGGAAGAAGGGCAGCTGAGGTTCCAGTTCCTGGAAACGGTAACACATGTGATCCCCATGTATATCACCCGCAGTCTGGGCGGCGCCATCTATCTGACAGGGGCCGTCCTGATGGTATACAACCTGCGCAAGACCATTGCGAAAGGCAGCTTTATAGCAAATGAAGCCGCAGAAGCAGCTCCTTTGCCTTCCAATCCTCAGACGCATGGCAAGCAACACTGGCATCGCTGGATAGAAAGACGCCCGATGCAGATGCTGGTCCTTAGTCTTATTGCCGTATCGATCGGCGGTATGCTCGAAATGATACCCACCTTCCTGGTGAAGTCCAATATCCCGACCATCAGTAGTGTAAAACCCTATACTCCCCTGGAATTGCAGGGACGGGATATCTATGTACGGGAAGGCTGTTACCTCTGCCATTCGCAGATGATCCGTCCCTTCCGGGATGAGGTGGCCCGGTATGGAGAATATTCCAAGGCCGGCGAGTTCGTCTACGATCATCCATTCCAGTGGGGCTCGAAAAGAACAGGGCCCGACCTTGCCAGGGAAGGGGGAAAATACCCGGACAGCTGGCATTACAACCATATGATGGATCCTCAATCGATGTCACCGGGCTCTGTCATGCCCTCTTATATCTGGTTGCTGGATAACAATATCGATACCGCCAGTACACCCGCCAAGATCCGCGCTATGCAGAAAATGGGAGTTCCCTATCCTGCAGGGTTCGCGGACCAGGCAAATAAAGATCTGGTTGCACAGGCTGCAGGCATCCGGGCCTCTTTGAAACAGGACAAGATCCATTCAGGAGACATTAAAGAGATTGTGGCCCTGATCGCCTACCTGCAAAGAATGGGTAAGGATATCAAAGCGGCACCTCTCGCCGAACAAAAGGGCGATGGGGGACAATCGGTGATGGGGAACTAATTATAAATCACCCAACCCCTCCCTTAAGGGAGATGGAGGGTATAAAATCTCCCTTAAGGGAGAAGGAGGGTATATGAAATTTATAAATTATCTGGAAAAGATCAGCGGAGTGAGCATCTACGGACTGACGTCCCTGGTATTGTTCGGAACGATCTTTTTGCTCATGCTGATCTGGACAGCAAGAGCAGACAAAAAAATGATCGAAGAGATCAGTCAGATTCCACTGGATAAATAAACGAGCATACGTTAAACTTCTTTTTATGTCATTGCTAAAAAATATCGGTAAGGTATCCTTTTCTATCAGCCTCTTATTGCTGAGCGTTATCGCTAAAGCCGACGGGCCACCCTTGCCGTCTTCGACCAATAATCCTTTTGTAGTGATCATGCTCATTATAATCGCGGTGCTGGCCCTTGCCATCATCCTGCTGGCCAATGTGGTGCTGGGCGCAGCACAAATTCCCCCGGAAACATCGGACCCGGCCACAGCAGCCGTTCCCGGCCATGCACCGGTCACGGTCCACGGCACGACTGACGGAGATGCCCAGCCCCCTGTTACTGCGACCGGATCCGGCGCCGGTAATAAGCCGGGCCCCGGGCTGCTGGCAGGGATCGCACCGGTGGCCGTCGCGACCGGATCTGCATCCTCTACGGTGAACGGGATCTAGGATACCGCTTTTTACCTGATGACCGGCGTCGTATTCCTGGAGGTCCTGATCCTGATGGCCCTGTTATACAACCTGCAGCTGCTCCTGTCCATTCATAAAAAAACAAAGCTGGCGGTTGCAAAGGCCCTTCAGCCGTCAGCTCCAAGGCTCAGCTGGTGGGATAGGATGAACCGCCTGAAACCACTTGAACAGGAGTTTGACCTAGACCTGGGACATGATTACGACGGCATCCGGGAACTGGACAACCGCCTTCCCCCCTGGTGGCTGTATGGATTCTACTGTACGATCCTTTTTGCGGGCATCTATCTCTGGCGCTACCATGTGTCCCATTCGGCGCCCCTCAGCGGGGAAGAATACCGGATCTCTGTAGCAGAGGCCGAGGTAAGAAAGACAGAATACCTGAAGAAAGCAGCCAATAATATCGACGAGAATACGGTGAAGCTGCTTACAGCACCGGGAGACCTCGCTGCGGGAAAAGCTGTTTTTGAATCCACCTGTTTTGCCTGCCATGGCAAATCAGGAGAAGGCGGCGTTGGCCCCAACCTGACCGACGAGTACTGGCTGCATGGAGGAACTATCCAGGATGTCTTTAAAACCATCAAGTATGGTTGGCCTGACAAAGGAATGAAAAGCTGGAAGGATGACTACTCCCCTTCCCAGATCGCACAGATCGCCAGCTACGTAAAGTCCCTGGGCGGTACACATCCGGCTAACCCCAAAGCCCCGCAAGGGGTTATTGCTAAATAACTTACCCATGATCTCCATCACCTAATCATTTTGTCACCCATGGAAATACCCATAACACCTGTGTCCTCCTCCGGCAAGAGCCCTGCGCCGGAAGATTCGTTTCGCGACCATCTGGCAACCCTCGATGCGGCCGGACGACGTAAGTGGGTGTTTGCACAACGTCCTTCGGGGAAATGGTATCAGGCCAGAACGTATACCAGCTGGGTCTTTTTTGCCGTCTTTTTCGCCATGCCGTTCATTTACGTGCAGGGAAGACCGCTGTTCCTCTTCAATATACCCAATGCCCGGTTTATTATTTTCGGAAAGGTGTTCTGGCCCCAGGACTTTTTCATTTTCGGGCTTACCATGGTAACCTTTATCATTTTCGTGATCCTGTTCACTGCCGCCTTCGGCCGTCTGTTCTGCGGCTGGATATGTCCCCAGACGATCTTTATGGAGATGCTCTTCCGCAAAGTGGAATATGCGATCGAAGGAGATGCGGCAAAACAAAAGCTCCTGAAAAATGCACCCTGGACCACTCATAAGATCTTTAAGAAGACCTTCAAGCATGGTATCTTCTTCCTGCTGGCCTTTGTCATTGCCAATACTTTCCTATCCTATATCATTGGGGTAAAGGAACTCTGGAAGATCATGACGGAGCCTGTCAGTGAACATATAGGCGGGCTGTTCTCGGTCCTCGTGTTCTCGGGGGTCTTTTATTCGGTGTACGCCTTTTTCCGTGAACAGGCCTGCACGGTGGTGTGTCCCTATGGACGCTTGCAGAGCGTTCTGCTGGACCGCAATTCCATGATCGTCGCTTATGATCACAAAAGAGGGGAGCCCAGGGAGAAATTCAGCAAGCAGCCAACCAGCCATGCCGGAGACTGTATCGACTGCTTCCAGTGTGTAAAGGTCTGCCCCACGGGAATCGATATCCGTAACGGCACCCAAATGGAGTGTGTCGGATGCACCGCCTGTATCGATGCCTGCGATCACATGATGGAAAAGACCGGCCGTCCCATCGGGCTGATCCGTTATGCCTCTGAGAATGGCATATCCCGGGCCGAACCGCTGCGGTATACGCTCCGGATGAAATTATATACCGGGCTGCTCTGCGTGCTGGTAGTTATCCTTTCAGGCCTGCTGCTGAGCAGGAAGGACGTGGACGCGACTATCATGCGTACGCCCGGAATGCTCTTCCAGGAGAGAGGACAGGACAGCGTGTCCAACCTGTACACGATCAAGGTCGCCAATAAGACCGTCCGGCAGGTTCCTCTCAGCCTGCGGATGGAAGACATGAGCGGGAATATCCAGATCATCGGCGGAGGACCTATCTCCCTGAAACGGGAGGATGAAGGGACCGGGACATTTTTCGTGGTGATCCCCCGCAACCTGCTGCGGCAGCGAAAGACGGCTATACGGATAGGACTGTACGAAGGCAATAAAAGAATCGACGAGATACGCACAAATTTCCTGGGCCCGCTGCCCGATAACGATAATGACTAAACTATTTATTTATGAACTGGGGAAACAGATTACTCCTGGTATTTGCCGTCTTCGGCAGTATGATATCTTATATGGTCTATCGCTGTATGGAAACACCCGTAGACCTGGTGAACAAAGAATATTATAAGGATGAACTCGTCTATCAGCAGGTGATCGACGGTGCGCATAAGGCCAATGGACTCTCCGGCAAAGTAATATTACAGCAGGAAGCGTCAACGATCTCCCTGCAATTTCCGGCTGAAATGAAAAATGGGGCCGTCAGCGGAACCGTTCTCTTTTACTGCCCTTCCAACAAGGAAAAGGACCGTCAGCTGCCCCTTAAGGTCGATGCCGGCGCCAGGCAGGAAATAGAAACCCGCTATTTTTCCCCCGGGCATTATAACGTAAAGATCAGCTGGGAGAACAAGGGAGTTAACTATTTTACAGAAGAGCCTTTTACTATTCAATAATCATTTCAGAACCTATTTCAGAACCTCCTGTATATGATAGGACCGATCCTTATAGCAGGCTTTTCCCTGGGGCTCTTCAGCAGCCTGCACTGCATCGGCATGTGCGGCCCCCTGGTGCTGGCTTTGCCTTTACAGGGAGTTTCCGGGCCCCGCCGTATACTTGCTACCGGCTTGTATCATGGTGGAAGGATCGGCATGTATGCCGTATTGGGATCAATCTCCGGTCTGCTCGGCCACCGCATTTATATTGCCGGTTGGCAACAGGGAATGTCTATCGGGTTGGGAACGGGAATTCTTTTAATGCTGGGATGGAAATGGATAGGACGGCCCCGGAAGATCTTCTTCCCGGATAAGCTCTACGGCGGCCTTCGGCGATGGATACTACGGCTCTGGCAGTCTCCTTCATCCGGAAGTTTTTTCTTGCTGGGCGTGGCCAATGGATTGCTGCCCTGCGGAATGGTTTATCTGGCCGTTGCAGGAGCGGTGAGTCTCTCCGGGATAGGCCAGGGACTGGCTTTCATGCTCTCTTTTGGGGCAGGCACCCTACCCCTGTTGCTGGCGCTAAGCTATTCCGGTCATCGTATCCGCCTGAATTTCCGGGGTTTCCTTCAAAAGGGCCTCCCCTTTCTGATGGCGCTCATGGCCGTCTTGCTCATACTGCGGGGATTGAACCTGGGGATACCCTATATCAGTCCCCTGCTCCCCGGAGCAAAAGGCGGAGCGGTTGAATGTCACTAAAGTTGCTGACCGGAAGGAATGCTGACAGTAATGGTAGTACCCTGGCCAAGGATACTGTCCAGGTGAATGGAGCCCTGAAGGAGGTCTACATACCGTTTGACAATATGCAAACCCAGCCCCGTCCCCTCTATATTCTGGGCGTTGTCGCCCCGGAAAAAGCTACTGAAAAGGTGTTGCTGATCTTCCCTTGAAATGCCGATCCCTTCGTCTCTTATGGACAGCACCATCCCCTTTTCATCCGGATGGGTAACCTTCAGCCATATGCCGGCATTCACGGGAGAGAACTTAACGGCATTGCTGACGAGGTTGATCAGGATATTTTTCAGGAGCCGCTTGTCGCTGACAAAACTGCTTTCCCCCTGGTAGTCGCAATAGATAATTTGTCCATCTTTTACCAGGGCTCTCATCTCTTCGGCCACTTCTTCCAGAAATTCCTTTACCTGGAAGGGGGCCAGATCCATTTTAACCCTTCCTTCCTCCAGCCGGCCCAGGGAGAGGAAATCCTCCAGCAGGTCGTTGAGATGTTTCACCGAGTCTTTGATACGGCGGATATGTTTGTCCCGCTGTTCCTGCTGTTCTTCCCGGGTATATTTCGACAGAAGAGCTGCCGAAGAGAGCACCGTGCTGAGCGGCGTTCTGAACTCATGGGAAGCCATGGATACAAAACGGGACTTGATCTCATTCAATTCTTTTTCCTTGTTAAGAGCCTCATTCAATTCCGTTTGCGAACGCTCCAATTCCTGCAGGGCTTCCCGGAGAATAAGGGTCCGTTGCTCTACTTTGGTCTCCAGCTCCGTATTCAGCCGTCCAATATCGCTGGTGATCTTCTCCAGCTCGGCCTTCCTGTCCAGTAATTCCTTCTCAGACTGCTTGCGTGCAGTAATATCCACGAGGAAGGCAATAACAAAAAGCCTGTCCTTCTGCCGGTAATAGCTGAGACTGACCTCGACGGGAAATTCCTTATTGCTTTTTTTGCGGGCAAACAAATCCCTGCCGTGCCCCATAGTCCTGTTACCCGGGTGTTCATAAAAACCTTCGCGGTATCCTACATGCGCCTTATGAAAGCGGCCAGGTATCAATACGTCAATGGACTTGCCCAGCAATTCGTCCCGCTCATATTCGAACAGCTGGAAAGCGGCCGGATTCAACAGGACAATCTTTCCTTTGTCGTCCGTGAGAATAATTCCTTCTGTAGCGTGCTCGAATAGCGCGTTGACCTGCATTTGCTCCGATTCGATAGACCGGTACAGCTTTTTTACATACAATACGAATATCATGGTCATAATGACGATGATGAGCGAAAAGAGGTGCTGCATGATGACCTGCTCCCGTTCCATGCTTTCGTGCCGGTAAAAGGATGCAACGACGATCAGCACAATACTGATCGCACCGAATAACTTCGTATACCCATCGTCTTTCAGGAAGATCGTCAGGAGGATGGCGGCGATGAGTCCTCCGTCGAAGAAGCTGAAACCGGGATTGAGGTATTGCAATACCGCCGAACACAGGGTCACAATGGAACAGAACAGGAGTACATTGAATGATTTTTCCTTGAACATACCGTGGTGTCGTTAAGAGAGATTTATGCCAAATATAAGAAGAACTCCCGCTCAGTCATACCTCAATATTTTTTCAGGGCTGCTTAATAATATCGTATCAGGGCAATATGGCCGTAATCCTTCAGCCGGTCTTTGTCCACCCATTCCACGTCTCCTCCATTCTCCAGCACTTGCTGTATGATGCTGTCCACCGGGTCCCCGATGTAGAAAGCGGATGGGACATTCTTTTTATTTCCGATGGCCGGTAATTCTCCCGGAACATCTGTTGTAAAACCGTGTTCCAATACCAGCAGCCGGTTGTTCCTGTATTTTGCCGTCTTGTTCACATCTTTTATACCACAGGCCCCCTTGCCGGTATTCAGGGCTTCTTCCACCTGGCGCACGGCATTCTGCTGCCGGATCTCCTGCCAATCGGCGAGATAGGGTTGCAGCGACTGTCTCAATTCCTCTTCGGAGCTGTCCTGGCAGTTTTTATGGATGTAGGCAGCAATATTTTTTTCATGACGGGTAATCTTCGCAAAATGACCGGTCACCCGGCTATCTCCCAGGACGAATACCGGCCGGGGATAAGCTTTCAGCATGGCAGACAGGCCTTCATCCATGTGCAGGAGGAATTTATCCAGCATGGTCTCCCTCCTGGTGGAGGGATCGGAGAAATTAGCCGCTCTTTCCGGCACTTCGTTAAGATAGGCATATACATTGTCAGGGCCATTGGATTTGATCAGGCGCAGGCCACTGGCATTGCCGAGGTACGTCTTCGATTGCCGGGCGCTCAGCAGGAAAACGAGATATTCAATGGTCTCCTGTTTACAATTCACCAGGTCCCGCATATGAAAGGGGGCATCCACCACTACTTTTTCCTCTACGGGAATATTCAGGTAAACAATCTTTTCCGTGTCCGGCGAGACGAACAGGGCGACGCTCTGTTTGTGCGTAGCGTAGTTGAGGCTCTTACACAGCTGCTGCAATTTCTTTGTAACCGGAAGGGCCTGGTCGGAAGGATAATTGGCCATGAGCTCTTTTTCGACCTTGGTCAAGGCAGCTTTCTGCCGGCATTCCAGCTCAGCTTTAGATGTCATTTTCGGTTCGAATGGCAGCACAACCGTGACAGTCGGGAAATGCTCCCTCGTCTCAGTCAAAGGGGTTTCTTCCACAATCGTTGTTATATGCATAGTATGGGTGTTTAATATTAATCAAAGATATTTTACTGTCCTGCCCGGGGCAATGATGATAATCAGCATATTCAATGACCTCGCTCATTCTCCGGCATTTCCAGTCCTAGTTACTTTACAGAAAAATACTATATGGAAAAGATACTGCTGGCGTTGGACGCGCAAAATCTGAATATAAACTCCATCGACTTCGCCTGCTACCTGGCGAAGCTGACCCATTCCCGGCTGACAGGCATTTTCCTGGAAAATCTTTTATACGGGGAAAAGGTCTTCAACCCGGTGATGACCGGCGCGGCCTATCCTCCGGTCTCCCTCGTTACTGTACAGGACACCGGCCCGGCGAAGGACCTGACGGAAGAAAATATCCGCCTTTTTAAAGAAGTCTGCCTTTGCAGAGGTGTTGAGCCGCTGATACATCGCGACCGGGGTGTCCCGGTAAAGGAGATCATAGAAGAAAGCCGGTTTGCCGACCTGATCATCGTGGATCCGGAGACTTCTTTCACCAGGGGAAATGAATCGCTGCCCGGACGTTTTGTGAAAGACGTATTGCTGGAAGCCGAGTGCCCGGTTATCCTGTCACCCTATAGTTTTGAAAGTATCGATGAGATCATTTTTTCTTATAACGGGACCCGGTCATCCGTATTTGCCATTAAGCAATTCACCTATCTCTTCCCGGAACTAAAGCAAAAAAAAGTAACCATTGTGAATGTGCGGAGTGCCGGTGAACACGCCATAGAAGAGCCTTTTAAAATGAAAGAATGGTTAAAAAATCACTACGGCGAAGTGGAATTTGCCGTGTTGGCAGGGGATCCCGCCGACGAGCTGTTCGGGTATCTGCTGAACAGGAAGAACGGTTTTGTCATCATGGGCGCCTACGGACGGGGAATGGTCTCCCGCTTTTTCAAGCCCAGCCATGCCCGGCTCATCGTCAAAACGGTGAACCTGCCGATCTTTATCGCTCATCATTAAGAGGAAAGGCAGAAAAGGATATTTATCATCTGTTGAACTGACGGGGATCAGGATATTTGAAGCCAGGTCGAATTAGCTTTAACAAAAAGATTATTGGATGGAAGAGTTCATAAAAGTCGAGACGCTGATCGATCACACCAGGGAGTACATAAATACCCGGATCGATGAAACCAGGCTGAAGGCAGCGGAAAAAGCTTCCGGAGTCATTGCCCTGCTGATCGCCCGCGCCGTGGTCAATTTGGTCTTCCTATTCAGTCTTTTTTTCGCCAGCGTGGCTGGTGCTTACGGGCTGGGAATCTGGCTGGGTAAGATGTGGCTGGGCTTCCTGCTCGTGGCAGGAGCTTATTTTCTGGCAGGATGTATCGTCTGGGCAGCCAGGGAACGGCTCCTCCAGATTCCGGTCATGAACGCCATTATTCATCAACTCTTTAAAAATGATGATCCCGATGAGGAAGATTAGAAGAATCAGCCATTTACGAAAGGAACAGACGCGCCTGCAGCAGCGGCGGGCCGAGCTGGAGGATGCTCTTCGCAATGACTGGAAGACCATCCGGCAGACCCTGCAGCCGGCTACCCTGGCGCGGGAGGCCCTGGTCTCCGGTGTTACATGGATCGGCGATCAGCTGCTGTCGAAGTGGCTGCCGGTCAAAAAAAGCGCTAAAAAACACCACTCATGAAAAAAATAATCTTGTCATTTGAAGGATCCAATTTTGCGGAAGAAACGCTGGAATTTGCGCGGCAGCTGAATGCCTTATCCCCTGTCTTCCTGGCGGCGGCTTTCCTGCCGGAAGTGGATTATGCCCGGTTCTCGAGCTTGTCGGGGGGGATCGTTGCGCCAGGTATTGCGCTCGCAGCGAACAATGAAGATGACACCATTCAAAAAAACAGTGCGCGCATAAGGGAATTTTGTATAACACATAATATCAAATTTGCAATACATACGGACCGTTTTGATTTCGCCTTGTCTGCTATCCGTAAGGAAACCCGTTTTTCAGATCTCCTCGTATTAAGCGGCCGTCATTTCTTCGAAAATATAGATGCCGACCAGCCCAATGCCTACATGAAGGAGATCCTGCACACAACAGAATGTCCGATCCTGATGGTCCCTGAAAAACCTGTCCTCCCTGATCATCTGATCCTTGCCTATGACGGCACACAATCCTCGATACATGCCATCCGTCAGTTCACGTACCTTTTCCCGGAGTTCAGCGATACGCCAGCCACCCTGGTTTATATCAATGACAAGAATGATGAGCCCCTGCCGGACGAATCATTCATAGAAGAGCTGGTCTCCCATCATTTTAAGGATTTACGCCTGCTGAAGCTAAAGATGGGGCCTAAGGACTTTGCCCATACGTGGGTCGCCGACAAAATCAATCCCTGGCTGATAACAGGAGCCTACGGGCGCTCGGATCTGTCGCTATTGTTCTCAAAAAGCTTTATTACCACGCTGATCAAAGAAAATAAAATACCGGTATTCGTCGCACATATTTAAACGGCAAAAGCCATTTGACAATTATTAAATCCTCCTTCCCATGTTCCAGGACAGAACAGATGCCGGTGCTCAGCTGGCGGAAAAATTAGAGAAATATGCTCCCGCACAGGGGATCCTTCTTGCGGTACCCGGAGGTGGCGTACCTGTTGCTTACGCAGTAGCAAAAAAGACAGGCTTGCCCCTGGACCTCTTACCGATGATGAATATCGGGCATCCGCAAAACAGGGAATTTGCTATTGGGGCCGTAAGCCTGACAGACAGCCATTTCACATCCTATAATGGTATTGCCAGTCATTATATCAAGCTGGAAACGGAACGTATCAGAAAGAGGCTTAGAGAAATGGAAGTGAAGTTCATGGGGCTCTCCCAACATCACAGCCTGAAGGACAAGACCGTTATAATCGTAGACGACGGCCTGGCATCCGGCAACAACCTGGTCAACGCCATAACGATGCTCCGCAAAGAAGGAGCTGCCGGAATCGTGCTGGCTGTCCCTGTCGCATCGCGCCTTGCCGCCACCAAGCTTGCCCAGGTCGTGGATGAGCTGGTATGTGTGCTGATACCGGATGAATTTCAGGGTATCGAACATTTTTACGAGGACTATCACCGGATAAGGGACGAGGAAATGTTCGAGTATCTTAATAAATCCAGAGGGACGAGCCCGCAAATGGTATGACTGCAAAAGGAGTGATCGCTAACACAGAAAATAAAAATAATGGACCCCTATCGTTTTTGCCAGAGCTGCAGCATGCCGTTGGATAATGTAGAAGTTTTGGGTACTGAAAAAGATGGCTCTAAATGCCTCAAATATTGCCGATATTGTTACCAGAACGGCGAATTTACCCATCCTGATATGACATTGGATGAAATGAGGTCCGTGGTGATATCGCAGATGCATATAATGAATTTAGAGGAGGATATCATTACAAGGGCTGTGAACGTTCTGCCTTACCTGGGTCGCTGGCTTAGCCCAACGCCTCCTTATCTGTCAACGAAATAAATGGTTGTCTGAAAGTGAGTTAACATCCTTTATTTTGCGCGGCGTTTTTATTGCCGGAGAATCTGTAACTTTAAAATATCGCGTCTATTTAATATCTATGTTATGTCAAAAAAGAAGATCCTTTTCCTTACCGGCGATTATGCCGAAGATTATGAAACAATGGTGCCCTTCCAGATGCTGACCATGATCGGTCATGAAGTCCATGCCGTTTGCCCGGGGAAGAAAAAGGGCGATAAGGTACAGACGGCCATTCATGATTTCGACGGAGCGCAGACCTACAGCGAAAAGCCCGGACATCTTTTTGAGCTGAATTACTCCTTTGAAGAGGTGAACCCGGAGGAGTATGATGCCCTGTGTATTGCGGGAGGACGCGCCCCGGAATATCTGCGCCTGAACCAGCGTGTCCTTGACCTGGTGCATCATTTCAATCACTTTAGCAAGCCCATCGCTGCTGTTTGTCATGGGATCCAGATCCTTACAGCCGCGAATGTGGTAAAGGGCAGAAGGCTTACCGCCTATTATGCGGTAGGACCGGAAGTGACACTTGCAGGAGGAGAGTACGTAAATGTCCCGGCGACTGATGTGGTAATAGACGGCAACCTGGTGACCTCACCGGCCTGGCCCGGTCATCCAAAATGGATCGCTGCATTTTTACAGATCTTAGGGACAAAGATCGAGCTGTAGACCACTCCTGCCACCACCAGCAGAACAATTCCCAAGGCGCCGGTTATGATCTTTTCATAATGCAAACCGCCGGTTAACCCACGACCCGCGCCATCTCTTCGTATGTTCTTTATCGTTCTTTACCAGCCAGGCCGTCAATCCTTTTTTGTTGACAGGGATCACTCTTTCCATTGATAAAGTTCATGCCTTTCGGTTGGCAGATAAGGTACATTTCCGGAAAATATAATCTTATATCCGCCGCCGGGTAATACCAGGGAGCTTCCCTGTATTACCGGCAGGATGTAGTGCTATAAAATATTAACCGATGAAAAAGATATTATTGATAGACGGCCAGACCGAAATTCGTGACAGCGCCGTGGGGATACTTGAGTTATCAAATTACAGGGTCATCTGTGCGGACGATGGAAAGACAGGGGTGGAAATGGCTATGAGGGAAAGACCAGACCTGATCATCAGCGAACTATTCGTGCCGGGCCTGGACGGATATGGTATACTCCATGTACTGCAGCAGTATCCGGAGACTTCACAGATCCCCTTTATTTTTCTGACAGCTCCGGGAGATAAGAACGACTGGCGGAAAGGAATGAAGGCGGGCGCAGACGATTACCTGACCAAACCCTTTGAAGGCATCGAATTGCTGAAAGCCGTCGAGGCCTGCCTGAACAAGAAAAAGTCCCGTGTTCAGAAGCCGCGGCAGTCAGCCGCCGGATATCCCGCATTCTCCATGGATGTACATGGGTCCGGAATCCAGCCGCCGTCTATGCCGGACCGGCCTGTACATGCCTTCAGGAAGAAAGATATGCTCTATATGGAGGGGCAGCGTCCTCATTACGTCTATTTCATAATATCAGGCAGGGTAAAAACATATAAGACCCATACAGATGGGAAGGAGCTTATCACGAATATATGCGGGCCGGGTGATTTTATCGGGTATCTGGCCGTCATGGAAGGAACGAATTTTCAAGACACCTCGCAGGTATTGGAAGACACAAAAATGATACTGATCCCCAGGCAGGAATTCCTGGATTGGCTCGGCAAGGATCCGATCGCTACCCGGCACTTCATACGGCTAATGGCGCGAAGCGTAGCGGAAAAAGAAAACGGCCTGTTGAATCTCGCCTATAATTCCCTGCGCAAAAGGGTGGCGACGGAGCTCCTGCAGCTAATGGTCACATACAGGAAGAAAGGAGATGGAGACGGAGCTATCGGCATATCCCGCGAAAACCTGGCGCATGTGATCGGGTCTGCTACCGAATCGCTGACCCGTACCCTTGGAGATTTCAAGGAAGAGAAACTGATAGACATCCGCCATGGAAAGATCTATCTCCTGAACGAGGAAAAATTGAAAAAGCTGATCAATTAAATACCTGGTTGTCCTGTTAAAAGTTATCCAATTAAAAAAAAACGTTATCCAATTACCGTTATCCAATTAAAAAACCCCGCCTACGAGGAAGCGGGGAAAACACCAATCAACGATCTTGCCTGTAATGATCACTTCACGGAGATGTGCCGGGACGAGAGCTTTTTGGCTTCTTCGGTCTTCGGCAGCACCAGCCTGAGTAACCCATCTTCATAGGATGCATCTATCTTGTCCTTATTCACCCATTCCGGTAGGGTGAAGCTCCTGGAAAGAAGTATAGCTAAATTCTTTGCGGGTGAATTTTTCTTCCTTTTCTTCACTTTTTTCTTCTTTTTCAGCACTGATGGTCAGGATATTGCCTTCCACATCGATCTTAAAATCGTCCTTTTTCATGCCGGGTGCGGCGAGGTTCACTTCATAGTGGTTTTTGTTCTCCACAATGTTCACGGCAGGAATATTAACCGGATTCAGGTTCTTCCCTAAAGATCCGCCGTTGAAATCGAACATGGATTCCCAGGGCCTGAAAAAATCATTGAAAACGGTAGGGAGCGTTTCTCCTCTTTTTAATAATGCTTTGGTAGACATAACATACTCCTTTTTATTTTAAAGTTGAGAATATGAATTCCAGTACAAAGCTATTCTGTCCGCAACTTCCCGCCTAAGACCATCGTCAACCCCGGACCTGAGATTGATCACTGTTCTTATTTTAAATTGGCGGCTGCCCTCATTTGCTATTTTGTATATTACATTAATGGACGCGACCGCATTGCGAACGTATGCGGCGCCGGTAATTTCTAACTATATGGCAAAGATCGGTCTGGTTCTAAGCGGTGGCGGCGTGAGGGGGTTTGCTCATTTGGGACTTCTGCAGGCATTGGACGAATGGGGTATTAAACCCTATGCGATCTCAGGTGTGAGCGCCGGAGCAATAATAGGCGCTTTATATGCGGCCGGCCATAAGCCGGAAAAGATCCTGGCCTTTTTAAAAGCGAATTCCTATTTCAGGTGGTCTAATTTCCTATGGAATAAAGACGGCTTTTTTTCCATGTCGCCCCTGCTGGAATTGTTACAGGAGCAGATTCCCCGGGATAGCTTCAAAAACTTGTCGACCCGGCTTTTTATAACCGCGACTGATTATACCAGGAATAAATCCGTCACTTTTGAAAAAGGAAGCTTGTCCCGGGCGGTCATTGCCTCCTCTTCCGTACCCGTCATTTTTGAACCGGTAGAGATCGGAAATGGCCTTTTTGTGGATGGCGGTTTATTGAATAATTTCCCGATCGAGCCTCTCGAAAGCATATGTGACAAACTGATTGGTTGCCATACCAACAATATTCAAACCTGGACGGAGCCTGTCAACCGCATCGGGAAAGCCCATATTATCGACCGGTGTTTCCACATGGCTATAGCCAATACAGTCTACGGGAAAGCCAAACATTGTGACCTGTTTATCGAACCCCTGCTCCATCCCTTCAGCCTGTTCGATGTTAAGAATGCGGATAAGATCTATGAGATCGGGTATAAATCGGCTATAAAGTACAAGAATCAACTGGGTAAGTTACTGACATGAAACATTTTGCACTCCTGCCGGCATGTTATCCCCGGCCCTTTTCCCCTTATTGATTTTAATCATCTTTTCTATTGATCAAGTTCACTCCCTGCCCGTGAAGCTTGTTGTAGTTTCATCCGATAATAACAACGCATGCAGCTACCCGTCAAACTACAGCAGTTTCTCGATGAGACCGGCGATATTGCCAGATTCACCGGGCGTTATTTCGTACAGGGCGGCAAACCCCGTTATGAATTCCGTGAGCTGATCCGCCAGTGTTATCTCATCGGGTACAATTCATTCCCCCTGGTGGGCCTTACCGGGTTCATCATGGGCCTGGTATTGACCATGCAATTGCGTCCGTCCCTGGTGGCATATGGCGTTGAATCCCAGTTGCCTGTCATGGTGGGCATTGCCATTGTCAGGGAGATCGGCCCGGTGATAACGGCATTGATCTTTGCCGGAAAGATCGCCAGCAGCATGGGCGCTGAGCTGGGCTCCATGAAAGTGACCGAGCAGATAGATGCGATGGAAGTCAGCGGCACCAATCCGTTCAGATACCTGGTGGTAACGCGGGTTGCTGCCTCTACCCTGATGCTGCCGGTGCTGGTGGTGCTGGGAGACGCCATATCCCTGTTCGGCGCCTATATCGGGGTAAATATCCGTTCTAATACCAGCTTCAGCCTGTTCTTCCAGCAGATATCGGATAGTTTCAGCTTCGGAGACGTTCTTCCCGCCTTCATTAAAACCTTTTTCTTTGGATTTGCAGTGGGGGTGATCGGCTGTTATAAGGGCTACAACTCCAGTAAGGGTACCGAAGGGGTAGGCAGAGCGGCCAATTCAGCGGTGGTAATGGCGTCCATCCTGATCTTCATCATCGATCTTCTCGCAGTGCAGATAACGGATCTGCTCGGATTAAATTAATATAAATGCAGGAAGCCCAATCATATAAATCATCGAACCCCATCATTTCCATCGAACATGTATGTAAAAGTTTCGGGACCAATATCGTGCTGAATGATTTTAACCTGACTATCGGGAAAGAAGAAAATGTGGTCATATTAGGTAAATCGGGGGCCGGCAAATCGGTGCTGATCAAATGTATCATCGGCCTGTTGAAGCCGGACAGCGGCCGGATCCTGGTGTTCGATAAGAACATTCCGGACCTGGATCATGATGAGCTGGACAAGATCAGGGCGAAAGTGGGTTTTCTTTTCCAGAGCAATGCCTTATACGACTCGATGACCGTCCGGCAAAACCTGGAATTCCCCCTGCGCAGGCATTGGATCGAGATCTCTCAACAGGAGACGGACGCACTGGTGATGGAAGTCCTGGATAATGTCGGACTCGCGCATACGGTGGATAAGCTGCCGGAAGAGCTGTCCGGCGGCATGCGCAAACGGATCGCGCTGGCCAGGACATTGATCTTAAAACCGGAAATTATCCTGTATGACGAGCCTACGACCGGTCTCGATCCGGTGACGGGAAGAGAGATCAGCAAGCTGATAATAGCGATACAAAAGAAATACCATACAGCGTCCATCATTATTTCACATGATATGAATTGTGTCAGGCTGACCTCGGACAGAGTGGCGATGTTGATGGAGGGCAAGTGTTATGCACAGGGCACCTATGAGGAGCTGGAACATTCAACGGATGAAAATATAAAACAATTTTTCGAATAAATTCTTATGTTATGGCAATGCAAAACAGAAGTAATATTAAACTGGGCATCCTGGTCCTGGCAGGACTGTTCCTGTTTATATTGACTTTATATATAATCGGTAAGAACCAGCACCTGTTTGGATCCAATTTCGAGCTGAAAGCGAGATTTGAGAATGTCAATGGGCTTATGAAGGGAAATAATATCCGTTTTGCAGGTATACAGGCAGGCACTGTCAAAAGCATTAATATCATCAACGACACCACGATCGAGGTGATCATGCTGATCGACAACGCCATGAAACCCTATATTAATAAGAATGCAAAAGTTGCCGTCGGCACAGAAGGCCTGATCGGAAATAAGATCATCAATATTGTACCGGCAAAGGAAACGGCTCCTGTAGCAGAACAAGGCGATCTGCTGTCCACTCAAAAAAATATCAATACCGACGAGATGCTGCAGACATTAGACAAGACCAATAATAACATTGCGGACATTTCAGAAGATCTTAAAAGCACTATCCGCCGAATCAATAACAGCACCGCCCTCTGGGGTATACTGAATGAAAAGAGCCTCGCAGCCAACATGAAGGCGTCTCTGAATAATATCAGCCAGGCCAGCGCAAATGCCAACGATATGGTCAGCGATCTCCGTGTTATCATCAGCAATGTGAAAAACGGAAAAGGTTCGGCAGGCGCCCTGCTTAAGGACACCAGCCTTTCTCATAATCTCGGTGAAGCTGTGGAAAATATCCGAACTGCGGGTGAGAAGATGAATGGCGTGGTGGCGACACTGAATGAGACGGTGCAGGATATCCACCGGGAAATCAACAATGGGAAAGGTACCGTGAATGCATTATTAAAAGACCCCGGCCTGGTAGCAAAACTAAATGCCAGTCTTGACAATGCGCAGAAGGGAACAGACGGCTTCAATCAGAATATGGAGGCCTTAAAGCACAATTTTCTGTTCCGGGGTTATTTCCGCAAGCTGGAAAAACAACAAAAGAAAGAAGTTTCCGCCCGGGACAGTTCCCGCCGGGATTAGATGACGGCAATCAGAGCACCTGCTGAGTCTTGTCATTGCATACTGTGTTTATCTATTGTACATTCATTCAGATCACTCCTTTATTATAAATGCTGAATTATATGAAAAAGATAGATATTGAATTCGAATACAAAGGCCATCAATACGATGCAGCCATTCGTATAAAAAATAAGGCAGAGGGAAAAAAGGAGTACCGGATCACGGTCCTGGACTGGGAATTGGAGAGGCTCCTATATGGAAATCAAATAATTCAGGAGGCCGATGGGGCCTTGCAGGCAAATGTGCTATTGGAGAAAAAAGAACAAACTGAGCTAAAGCTGATCATTGCCGGCAGGTTGAGCAGTTACCTGAAAATACCCTGTTTTGCCGGTGATCTGTGTATCGTACCGTCTCCCCAGGAAGAAGGCTGGGAAGAATGGCATCCTATTTCCCGGCATAAAATAATATGAACTATAAAAGCCTGATCTACCGCCTGGCGGCATGAGCAGGGAAGGAATGTTTTTTGCAGGAAAATCCGTGGAAAGAATGATCGATTAACATTTAAATTTTGAATTATGAAACGATTTTTTTTCCTGTTGCTCCTGCTGACGATGGCTCGCAGCGTTCCTGCCATGGTCGTCGAATCCGGCACCAGCGTGGTGATAGACCAGCCTGTATATGAGGACGTATATCTTGCCGGGGGCACCATTACGATCGATGCCCCCATCCACGGAGATCTGGTAGTGGCTGGAGGTAATGTTTATATCAATGACAGCGTGACCCGGGATATCCTGGTGGTAGGGGGAACGGTGACGATCAAAGGATATGTCGGAGGGAGGATCCGTAGTATCGGCGGTACGATACGGATCACGGGAAACGTGCAGAACGATCTGGTAATAGCCGCGGGAAATATTTTTCTTGAAAAAGGGAGCACTGTTTTTGGAAGCCTGCTGGCCACCGGAGGCGACCTCACGCTGAATGGCGATATAAAAGGCGATATAAAGGTTGCTGTCGGGTCATTTAAATTGTATGGCACCGCGGGAAGAAATCTTGATTGCCGGGCAGGCAAGATCGAGATCGACGGGACGATAGCCGGCAGCTCCATTCTGGCCGCTTCCGACAATTTGATGATCAGCAATAATGCCGCCTTCAAGGGAGAGGTCCGCTATTGGACATCCGACAAGAACGTGAACTTCGGAAAGTCTCTTGAGAAAGGGAATGCTGTTTCGGATGAAAGCCTGGCCATAAAAACAAGATCCTGGTATTTTTTAGGCGCTACGACCCTGGCAGGGATCCTCTTGTATCTGGGCATGGGGCTTGTAAGCATCATAATGCTGCAATATCTGTTCGCATCTATCTTTAAGAAGGCGGGAGATACGGTGTATTTGAGTACGCTTAAATCCCTGGGATCGGGCTTCCTGTTCCTGGCTGGAATGCCTGTGCTGATCTTCCTGGTTTTCATTACGCTGGTCGGGGCGCCCCTTGGGCTGATCTTATTATTTGGCTATATCACCGTAATTCTGCTGTGCAGCAGTATTGTATCTATGACAGGCGCGAACTGGCTCAACAACCGCAGCGGGAATAATCCGGGATCCTGGTCCCTGATATGGAAGGCCTTTGGAATATTTATTCTGCTCAGGCTTATCCTGTTCACTCCATTCCTCGGCTGGTTCCTATACTTATTATTGAGCTGCATTGCCTGTGGAGCGATCTTATTGAACATCAAATGGAAAAGACTTCAGAAAGTATAAAAGGCCCCGATATGTGATTTTTCAAACCGGCCGGTCTTTTCACTGAGGCGGATCCGGAATGTGACACCCGGTATTTTGCTTAATTCTGCAGGAGGAAAAGGCCAGTCAGGCGATAGATGTACGGTCTCGCTGGCGATCATGGGAAGGATCCGCTGGTGCAGCTGATGCAGCGCCTTATTCCGCTGCACGGTATCGGTCAGCTCCTCAAATTTTCCCCAGGCGATCACGCTCTGCCAGTTGGCCATATTAAATAGATGATCTACTTCAAAGCAGACCTGGGGGTTCTTTCTCATCATGTCGATCTTCAGGCCTTCATCGGTATGGCAGTAGATATATTCACCATCGTAGGCGTAGCTGATGGGGACTACATACATAGAATCTCCGTAACGGCACCCGAGGCGCCCTATCGTCTGCTTGCCAAGCAAGGCCTCCACTTCCGGCGTATTCAATATTCCCAGCATAACAATCGATTTATTTCTTTCAAGGTAAAAAGAGAGGGCCGGCATTTTACTGACAGAGATCAATCGGGCGAATGATAAAATTCATGAACAAGTTTGCAGATATTTGTTGTAAATTTTCCGTATGCAGGAAGAAAGATCATTTGTGCTGGCTGTCAATGGCGGATCGTCCAGCTTAAAGTTCGGGTTATATGAAACAGGCAGCCTGAACAGGGAGCTATCCGGAGAGGTGCAGCGGATCGGGGACGGCGAAGGGCATTTTGAGATACGGGATGCGAAGGACAAGGTGTTGGCAGACATTCGGAAATCCTTTCCCGATAGCAGGGCCGCGACCGGGGAATTGATTGACTGGCTGAAGGAAAGATCAGCCAGATACCCTGTCGCTGCTATTGGCCACCGGATCGTGCAGGGAGGTCCTGCACACCGGGAGCCTGAGCTCGTTACGGAGGAGCTCCTCCGATCGCTGGAAGAAATAATCGAGCTGGCGCCCAATCATCTTCCTGCGGAATTAGCGACCATACGGGCTTTTGGGAAGGCGTTCGTGCAGGCGGCGCAGGCAGCCTGTTACGATACGGCCTTTCACCGGGAGATGCCGGAGTATGCGCAATTTTATCCTATCTCTCCTGTGTGGCGTAAAGAAGGATTGATCCGATATGGATTTCATGGGCTCTCCTATGAATATATACTGCAGGAGCTGGGTAAAAATGGCGGGGAACGGATCATCGTTGCGCATCTCGGAAATGGGTGCAGCATGGCGGCCGTTCATGCAGGAAGAAGTATCGATACTACGATGGGGCTAACCCCTACGGGGGGGCTGGTGATGGGCACCCGGTCCGGTGACCTGGATCCCGGACTGGTGATGTACCTTCTGCTTCAAAAGAAGATTCCTGCGGAAGAGCTGGAGCAGGTCCTTACCCACCAATCCGGGATGAAGGCTTTATCCGGCGGGATCAGCGATGTCAGGGAGCTGCTCGAGAGGGAGATAACGGACCCGAATGCCGCGCAGGCCCTTACCATATTTTGCTACCAGGCTAAAAAATTTATTGGCTCCCTGGCTGCGGCCCTGGGAGGATTGGATACCCTGGTATTTACAGGCGGGATCGGGGAGCATGCCCCTGCCATCCGCAGTCGTATCTGCGAAGGGCTGCAATTCCTGGGAATAGCGATCGATGGGCCGCTCAATGAGGCTGGCGCTGAAATAATCTCGCCGGCTTCCGGGCGCGTCAGCGTACGGGTCATTCCTACCAATGAGGAATTGATGATAGCCCGCCATACGGATAAATTATGGCGGGGTTAATCGGAGAGGACCCGCAGAACGCAGCCGCAGGACTCAAACGCAGCCGCAGGACTCAGCCGCGGGACGCCGCTAAAGAGCGCCGCCCCATTTCCAGTTCCGGATCTCGGGCAGATCCTGCCCGTTCTTACATATATATAATTTGTGTTCGATCAGCTTATCCTGCATTTCCTGTTTGAGCCAGGCGGCTTTATTGCCCAATTGGGGCAGACGGTCAATAGCATCCTGTACGAGATGAAAGCGGTCCAGATCGTTTAAGACTGCCATGTCAAAAGGAGTAGTGATGGTGCCCTCTTCCTTATATCCGCGAACATGTATGTTATTGTGATTGGTCCGCCGGTAGGTCAGCCGGTGGATCAGCCAGGGATAACCATGAAAAGCAAAGATGACGGGCTTGTCCTTCGTAAACAGGGCATCAAAATCCTTGTCGCTCAATCCATGGGGATGCTCGCTTTCAGGTTGCAGTTTCATCAGGTCAACCGTATTGACCACCCTGATCTTCAGATCGGGCAGCTTAGCGCGGAGGATGGATACTGCAGCCAGGGTTTCCAGCGTGGGGACGTCACCGGCACAGGCCATTATCAGATCCGGCTCGGCATTATGGTCATTGCTGGCCCAGGGCCAGATGCCTATTCCTTTGGTACAATGGATGACGGCGGTATCCATGTCAAGCCATTGGGGTGCGGGATGTTTTCCGGCCACGACTACATTGACATAGTGGCGGCTGCGCAGGCAATGATCCATTACAGAAAGCAGGCAATTCACATCGGGGGGCAGGTATACTCTTACGATCTCTGCTTTTTTATTCATCACGTGATCGATAAATCCGGGATCCTGGTGGGTAAATCCATTATGGTCCTGCCTCCAGACATGGGAAGATAACAGATAATTGAGGGAGGCGATCTTTCTACGCCATGGGAGTCCATTGGTGACCTTGAGCCATTTGGCGTGCTGGTTGAACATGGAATCCACTATATGGATAAATGCTTCATAGCTGTTGAACAGGCCATGCCTTCCGGTGAGCAGGTATCCTTCCAGCCATCCTTCGCATTGATGTTCGCTGAGCACTTCCATGATCCTTCCATCACGGTTCAGGAACTGATCGTCCGGCAAGGTGCTGCCTTCCCATTGGCGATCGGAAGCCTCAAAAACGGCATCCAGCCGATTGGAGAGGGTTTCGTCAGGGCCGAAGATCCTGAAATTCCGTTGCTCCCCATTAAGACGAATGATATCGCGGAGAAAATTCCCCAATAGGAGCGTATCTGCTGCCTGGATGTTACCGGGTTCCTGTACGGGCACGGCATAGTCCCTGAAATCGGGCATGTGCAGATCGGTCAGCAATAAGCCCCCGTTGGCATGCGGATTGGCGCCCATCCTCCGCTCCCCTGCCGGCGCCAGCGCTGCTAATTCTTCTCTGAGCCGTCCCTTTTCGTCGAATAATTCTTCCGGCCGGTAGCTTTTGAGCCATTCTTCAAGCTGTTGCAGATGTTGGGGATTAACGGCCGGATCGGAGATGGGAACCTGGTGGGCCCGGAAGGTCCCCTCTACGCGATGGCCATCCACCAATTTGGGGCCGGTCCATCCTTTCGGTGTTTTTAAGACGATCATAGGCCATAATGGACGGGTAGTATTTGCGCCCTGGGTCCGGGCATTCCGCCGGATGGCCTGAATATCTTCCAATACTTTATCCAGTGTCGCCGCCATGGCGCTGTGCATGGTCATGGGGTCATCTCCTTCCACAAAATGAGGGATCCATCCGTACCCTCTGAATAATTGTTCCAATTCCTCCCGGGGGATTCTTGCCAGAATGGTGGGGTTGGCGATCTTATAGCCATTCAAATGCAAAATAGGCAACACAACGCCATCCGTTACGGGATTAAGGAATTTGTTCGAATGCCAGGCAGTGGCAAGCGGGCCGGTTTCCGCTTCCCCATCTCCAACCACACAGGCAACGACCAGATCAGGATTGTCGAAGACGGCGCCAAATGAATGACTGAGGGAATAACCCAATTCTCCCCCTTCGTGTATGGATCCGGGGCATTCCGGCGAAACATGGCTTGGGATGCCTCCGGGGAAAGAGAATTGCTTGAAAAGTCTTCTAAGCCCTGTCTCATCCCGGCTGATACGGGGATAGACCTCGCTGTAGGTGCCTTCCAGGTAGGTATTGGCGACGAGTGCGGGCCCTCCGTGCCCGGGTCCGGAGACATAGATCATGTTCAGATCATATTTCCGGATCACCCTGTTCAAATGCACATAAATAAAGTTCTGGCCGGGTGTGGTGCCCCAATGCCCCAGCAGCATATGCTTAATGTGTTCTATTTTGAGCGGCTCCTTTAACAGCGGATTGTCATAGAGATATATCTGACCTACAGAAAGATAGTTCGCTGCACGCCAGTAAGCATCCATGCGAAGCAGCAGGTCTTGTGACAAGGTTGGATCCTGTAAATTCAATGTTTGTTCTTGCATAGATAAATTTTATTCTTGCATAGATAATTATTATCAAATAACCGGTAAATATTATCAAATAACCGGCCGTTTTATATTTCTTAGTTTATGCTAAAGTTATATTTCCCTTTATACCCCTATCCTGATAAAGATCCTGCTGAAGGATGATTATGGTCATACTAACCATTCGTCCTCCATTTGCCTGACTATCCTCATGCGGGCGGCAAATTCAGGTCATATTCCAGGACAAAGGAAGGCTTTATTTTAGTCAAAATTATATGATTATGCCATCTATTATAGTGCCTGTCGACTTTTCCGGTCCTTCTTCCAATGCCGCAAGGTATGCGGCCGATATGGCCCTGGCCATCGGAGCGGAAATACATTTAGTCCATGTATTACAGATGCCCGCTATTCCAGTGGAGGCGGGAATACCCGATTATGCCCTGGATGAAATGCGCGACAGCGCTCTTACTTCCCTGCAGACCTTGTCCGATGAGCTGGTCCGGCAGACCGGCGGAAAGGTTAGTGTCGCCACGGACCTGGAAACCGGCGAGCTGAACACCAGGGTCAAAGACTTCTGCCGCTGGAAACGACCTTTCCTGGTGGTCATGGACGCTTCCCTTCCATCACCGATACAACAGCTGCCCTACGCCCAGCTGCTCATACCGGAGCATACCACTTTTCATCCCATCCGGGAGATTTTGCTGGCCTGTGATCAGGAAGATATTCAATCGGGCATGCCGGTCCCGGTTGGCTTTCTGCGACAGCTGCGGGATCTTCTCGGCGCCCGTTTCGACGTTATCCATGTAATTACCGACGAAGAAAAGGAAAAGGGCGAGGCTGTTCCCGCCTTTGATAAATGGAAAGATGTACAGCAGAAAAGCTACCCGGAAATGCATTTTATAGGATCACCTCAAGTGGAAGAAGGCGTGCAGCAATACCTGGACGATCCGGATCATATGGCAGACTGGCTGATGGTATTTCCTAAGAAAAACGGGCTGTTTCACTTACATAAGAGCCTGTCCCAAAAGATCATTCTGCATTGCCCGGTGCCTGTCATGAGCATCCATGAATAATGAATGTGCGCCGGTACTGTACATGCTGACAACAACCGTCCATACTGACAACAACTGTACAAGCTGACAACAACCGTTCATGCTGACAACAATCATAGATAAGGTTGATGGCGGTTACCGGCCCCGGCTGTAAATCGTTCTAATTTTATGCAGCCGACCCTGGAACACCTCCGGGGTATACTTATTCATCATCCATAAAAATTCAAGTTATGAGAGCAGATGCAGAAATTCAGAAGGATGTAATGGCTCAATTAAAATGGGAGCCCATCCTCAATTCCGCCGAAATAGGGGTATCGGTAAAAGACGGCGTAGTCACGCTGACCGGAATAGTGGACAGCTATTATAAAAAGACCTGCGCTGATCTGGCAGCCAAAAAGGTTCTTGGTGTCCGGGCTGTGGCAGAAGACATCCAGGTGGGACTCTCCCCCGAGTACCGGAGGACGGACACAGAAATTGCTGAGGCCGTAGTGGCTGCGCTGGCATGGCATACAGCCGTACAGGAAGATAAAATAAAGATAAAAGTGGAAGACGGGGTCGTAACCCTTGACGGAGCGGTAGATTGGAATTTTCAGCGTACCAGCGCTGCCGATACTATTAAGAACCTGGCCGGCGTTCGTTGGATCAACAATAATATTACTATCAAACAGGGTATTACCCCATCCGATGTAAAGCACAAAATTTCCGCCTCCCTTCAACGCAATGCCACCATCGACTCCGGTAAGATCTCTGTCGATGTTGTTGGCAGCAAGGTCATTCTGCGCGGGGTAGTGCGTTCCCTTGCGGAAAGGGACGATGCCGAATATGCTGCCTGGGCAGCTGCCGGAGTCACCAATGTGGAAAATAAGCTGATCGTTACAGAACCGGCATTTGCCTATTGACCGCCTATTGACCGCTGACAATACCGGGATACAAAGTCAGTACTGCCCCTTCAGGCATGGATGTTAATTCTTAACCACCTGCTGTTACCGGCAGGTGGTTAATTTTGTTTCTATACCGGGCAATCACCGTATGCTCCTGATATTGCTTACATTTGAGCCGTCGCATACACGCATGAAGTTATATTTCCCATTCGCCGCCCAATATAGAAAAGCATTTATACTCGCCCCGCTGCTGGTGATCGTTGACGCTTTTTGTGAGATCGTCCAGCCGGCGCTCATGTCCAATATCGTCGACCGGGGCATACAGCACAAAGACCTGTCATACATTATCCGGATGGGTGGCATTATGCTCCTGCTTTCCCTGCTGGCGATTGTGGCCAATGTGGGAAATATCTGGTACTCTTCCCGGGCATCCGTCGGTTTTGCCACTTCGTTGAGAAAAGGCCTTTTCGGAAAGATCCAGGAGTTCTCCTTTTCCACGATCGATCGTTTCAACTCCGCCTCCCTGGTCACCCGGCTTACCAATGATGTCACCGTATTGCAACAGGTCGTGATGATGTCCCTGCGGATGCTGATAAAATCTCCCCTGATGATGGTATTTGCCGTGATCATGGCCATCCGCATCAATGCCGGCTTAGCCGTGGTGATCGCCATCGCCATCCCCACCCTGGGACTTTGTATATTCTTCATCCTTCGCAAATCCCTTCCCTTTTTCATACAGATGCAGGCAAAGCTGGACAATGTCAATGGTGCGGTGCAGGAGAACCTCACCAATGTACGGGTCGTCAAAGCTTTTGTCCGGGAAAGTTTTGAAAAATCAAAATTTGCGCTGTCCAATGAACAGCTGAGGGACATCTCCATAAAGGCCTCCGGTATGGTGGTATTGATCACGCCGGTCATGCAGCTGGTCATGAATGTATCCATCGTAGCGATCGTCGCGCTCGGCGGCCGGAAGATCATGTCGGCAGGCTTACAGGTGGGTCAGCTCATTTCTTTCATCAGCTACATCACCCAGGTCCTCATGTCCCTGATGATGTTCTCCATGACTATTATGACCTTTTCCCGGGCAGGGGCCTCTTCTGACCGCATCCTGGAAGTGCTGAATACAAAGGCGGATATCTCCGATAGCCCGTCCGCTGTCAAAGAGCAGCTGATTGTAAAAGAAGGCAGGGTCGAATTTTCCCATGTTCATTTCAAATACCATCCCGACAGCGCTGAATATGTGTTGAAAGACATCAGCTTCACCGTGGAGCCCGGACAGCGGATCGCTGTCATCGGAGCTACCGGTTCCGCCAAAAGCACGCTGGTACAGCTGATCCCCCGCCTTTATGAGGTGACTGAAGGCCGGATACTGGTAGATGGCAGAGATATAAAAGACTATACCCTTTTCAACCTCCGCAATCGCGTCGCCATGGTATTGCAGAAAAATGAGCTCTTCTCCGGCACTATCCGCGACAACCTGAAATGGGGCAATCCCGACGCAACGGAGGAAGCCATCACTTTGGCCGCCAAAGATGCCGAAGCGCATGATTTCATCCTTTCCTTCCCGGCAGGTTATGATACCATCCTGGGCCAGGGCGGAGTGAATGTATCCGGCGGCCAGAAACAAAGGCTTTGCATCGCCAGGGCCATCCTGAAAAGACCTGCCATCCTGATACTCGACGACAGCACCAGCGCCGTCGATACCGCTACCGAGGGAAGGATCCGTACGGCACTGGACAGGGACCTGGGAGGAACCACCACCTTTATCATCGCTCAACGGATCAGCTCCATACAATCCGCTGATAAGATCATCCTGCTGGATGACGGCGCCATTGCGGCCATGGGCACACATGATGCCTTACTCCAATCCAGCCGCGAGTACCAGGAAATCTATTCATCGCAAGTACAAACTGAAGCCGTTCCCTCATGAGCCTGAGCCGCAATATAAAATTGACACCAGGCGGCCTGCCGGGCCGGGGGCGCACCGTGTCGGTGGAAAAACCCAAACAGATGAAAGGGGTGATCCGCAGACTGTGGGCTTACTTCGGAAAGTATAAGGCCCTTTTAGCGCTGATATTCGGACTGCTGCTCCTCAACACCGGCGCCAACCTGGCTGGCTCCTATCTGCTCCGGCCCATTATCAATCACTATATATTGCCCCACGACTGGCCCGGACTGGTGAAAATGGTCACCTGGCTGCTCATCATCTATATCGCGGGCTCGGCGGCAGGTTTCGTTCAAAGCAGGCTCATGGTCGTCGTCGCCCAACGGATCGTCGCCAATCTCCGCACCGACCTCTTTGGTCATTTACAATCACTGCCTCTCCGGTTCTTCGATACACAAAATAATGGCGAGCTGATGAGCCGGTTTACCAACGACGTGGATAATATCAGCGAGTCCTTCAATGATAGTCTTACCCAATTGTTCTCCAGCACCATTACGCTGATAGGGACATTCGTTCTGATGATCTGCATCAGCCCTCTGCTGACCCTTGTCACCCTTATCGTCGTGCCGCTGATGCTTTGGCTCGCGACCCGCATCATCAATAAGAGCAAGCTCTTTTTCATGGAGCAGCAAACCGCTCTGGGTACGGCCAACGGATATATAGAAGAAATGATCACCGGCCTGAAAGTAGTAAAGGTCTTTTGCCATGAAGCCGAAGCCGCCCGAGAGTTTGGGGTGCTGAACCAGGATCTCCAGGATAAAGCCGGCAAGGCACAGCTGTATTCCGGTCTCATGATGCCCGTCATGAGCAATCTGAATACGATCAATTTTGCGCTGACCGCCGCTATCGGAGGTTTGTTATCCGTATTGCGGGGCCTGGACATCGGCGGTCTGGCCGCTTTCCTTCAATATTCCCGGCAGTTCGCCAGGCCGGTCAATGAAATATCGAGTCAGTTCAACAGCCTGCAATCGGCGCTGGCAGGGGCCGAACGCATTTTCCAGATCATGGATGAAGCGCCGGAAATGGCTGATGCCCCCGAAGCCGTCCCACTGGAACCTCTCAAAGGCGGAGTCCGTTTTGACCATGTCACTTTCAGCTATGATCCCGGCAAGATCATCCTGGAAGATATCACCCTGGAAGCCCGACCCGGTCAGAAGATCGCCCTGGTCGGCTCGACAGGGGCGGGCAAAACGACGATCATGAACCTCCTGCCCCGGTTCTATGACATCCAATCCGGGCATATCACCATCGACGGCATCGATATTCAGCAGGTAAAGCGGGAGGACCTTCGCCATTCCCTGGCCATCGTTCTGCAGGACGCCCACCTTTTCACCGGCACCGTCATGGAAAATATCCGTTACGGCCGTCTCGATGCCACCGACGAGGAGGTCATCGCAGCGGCGGGATTAGCCAATGCTCATTCCTTTATCAAAAGGCTGCCTAAAGGTTATCAAACGGTCCTCGAAGGCGATGGCAACAACCTTAGTCAGGGCCAGCGGCAGCTGCTCACCATTGCCCGGGCCGCCGTAGCCGTCCCCTCCATTCTTATCCTGGACGAAGCCACCAGCTCTATCGACACCCGCACCGAGATCGCTATTCAGGCCGGCATGGACAAGCTGATGCATGGCCGCACCAGTTTCGTCATTGCCCACCGGCTGTCCACTGTCCGGAACGCAGACGAGATCCTTGTCCTGGAAAAAGGAAGGATCATCGAACGGGGTACGCATGTTGCCTTATTGCAGCAAAAGGGAAAGTATTATGAATTGTATACCGGCCAGTTCGATTAAGAATGATGATTGTCACCTTCGTCCATGACGCCTGTCATTTACAGGGAAGGCGCTCTGGTATTTCTTTGTATCATTATGACAACTTACACCATACCTGAGGCGCTCTCCGTCATCCTGAGAAGGGCAAGTGTCCGGAATTATACAGAACAAGTGGTCGACAAAGCCAATATAGAACGGCTGTTGCGGGCAGGCATGGCCGCTCCCGCCGCCGTTCACCAGTTTCCCTGGAAATTCATCGTTATCCGGGACAGAGTAATGCTGCAATACCTGGCCGACGGCCTGCCTTTCGCCAAAATGCTGGCAGAGGCTAATGCCGCTATCGTCGTATGCGGAGTACCCCAGGAGGCATTCGCCGGAAGAACGGAATATGCCATTCTCGCCTGTGCCTGCGCCAGCGAGAATATTTTACTGGCCGCCGAAGCCCTTGGACTGGGCGCCGTATGGACGGCCGTCTATCCCAATGCGGACCTGATGGAGTTTGTCCGGAGAGAATTGAATATTCCCGCCGATGTCATTCCCCTGAACATTATTCCGATAGGTTATCCTTCCGGTGAAGATATGCCCTGTGAAAAATATGATCCGGCTAACATTCACTGGGAAAAATGGTAAAGTTACACCGCAGCCTTATCAGCATCTCTCTGCTGCTGCTGATCCTTTATCTTGGGCGGCCTATTTTTGTACCGCTGGCATTTGCCTGTCTGTTCGCCCTGATACTAGTAACGCCCTGCCGTTTTATAGAGAAGCATAAGGTGCCCCGGGGTGTATCTTCTTTGTTATCCATTATAACATTTGTTTTTACCGGGTTGATCCTGTTCTATTTTATATCCTTTCAGCTTTCCCGTTTAAAAGGGGATTTGTCCGTGCTGACAGGTGAGCTTTCCGCCGGTATCGGCCACCTGGAAAAATGGATGCAGGAAAAATTCGGGGGGAACTCATCCGGGACCGGAGGTTGGATACATTCCTATACTTCCGGGACCCTGGCAAATTCCTCTTCGATGCTGAACAGAACGTTTAGCTTCGTCTCAGGCACCGTCATTTACCTGGTGCTGATCCCCGTTTATACCTTCCTGCTTTTATATTACCGCGGACTGCTCGTGCGTTTCCTTGTCAGGCAGTTCGGCGAAGATCATTCGGATAAGATACTTGAATTGGGGGAGAAGGCAAGATCCGTCATAAAAGGATATGTCGGCGGCCTCCTCATCGAAATGAGCATTGTCGCCTCGCTAAACTGCGCAGGCCTGTTCCTGGTCGGTATGAGGTATGCCTTATTGTGCGGGGTGATCGTCGCCCTGTTAAATCTCATTCCTTATCTCGGTATCTTTATTGCCTGTGCCATGAGCCTGCTGATCACCTTACATACCGACTCTCCTGACACGGCGGCAAGAGTGATCGTTGTCCTGGTATCCGTCCATCTTATGGACGCTTATTTCCTTTTTCCAAAAGTGGTCGGATCAAAAGTAAAGATCAATGCACTGGCAGCTATACTGGGAGTAGTTACCGGAAGTGTATTATGGGGCATTCCGGGGATGTTCCTTTCCCTTCCCGCCATCGCCATGCTGAAAGTCATATTCGATGAGGTGGAGGGCCTGCAGGCCTGGGGGCTTCTGCTCGGTGATGATGTCCCTGCCACCAATCATTCCCGGCACGGTGTCTGGAAATGGAAAAGACGGGCGGCAAAAAAGAACCGATAATTATTCCACCGCCCATCTTAGAACGCTCCGTTCTATTCAAGAACGCTCCTGTTCTATTCAAGAACGCTCCTGTTCTATTTAAGAACACTCCTGTTCTATTTAAGAACACTCCTGTTCTATTTAAGAGCACTCCTGTTCCATTTAAGAACACTCCCGTTCCTCCAGATAGCCTGGTGGAACGGGAGGTAATGATCCTAAAGAGTATGATCAGATTAAGGCTTCGCGATTTCCAATACTATTCTTCCCTCGATGTCTCCTTTTTTCATTTGATCGAATGCGGAATTGATATCCTCCAGCTTGGCTGCATGGACGGTAGCTTTTACCTTACCCTCTATGGCGAAAGCAAGGGCCTCCTGCATGTCTTTTCTTGTTCCGACGATCGAGCCTCTCACGGTATAGCGGTTTAACACCGTTTCAAAAATGGGCAGATCAAAACTTCCGGGAGGCAAGCCATTCAGCGCGATCGTTCCCTTACGCCGCAGAGCGGAGATACCCTGTCTGAAGGCGATTGGAGAGACCGCCGTGACGAGCACGCCGTGCATGCCGCCTGTCTGTTTTTTCAGGAAAGCTCCCGGATCCTGTTCCCGTGCGTTGACTGTGAGATCGGCGCCCAGTTTCCTGGCCAGCGCCAGCTTGTCCTCCGCCACATCGATGGCTGCCACATGAAGTCCCATTGCCTTGGCATATTGCACGGCCAGGTGGCCCAGACCACCAATACCTGAAATAGCGACCCATTCCCCGGGTTTGGTATCGGTCTCTTTCAGGCCTTTGTAAACCGTTACTCCCGCACAAGTGATGGGTGCGATCTCCAGGAAATTGACGTTGGAAGGTAAATGAGCGACATACCGGGCATCTGCAATAACATATTCCGCATATCCGCCGTCTACGCTGTATCCCCCGTTCTGCTGGGTTTCACACAAGGTCTCCCATCCCGTAATGCAATATTCGCAGCCGCCGCAGGCGCTGTACAGCCAGGGCACCCCAACGACATCTCCTTCTTTAACGTTGGTTACGCCTTTGCCCAATGCCGCTACATAACCGATTGCCTCATGCCCGGGTATCAAAGGCATTTTGGGTTTCACCGGCCAATCTCCCGTCACTGCATGCAGGTCGGTATGACAAACACCGCAGGTGATTACTTTTACAAGGATCTCGTTTTCGCGCGGTTCTTTTACCGGCATTTCTTCGATCTTCAAGGGGGCGCCGAATTCATAAACGACAGCCGCTTTCATTTTTTTAGGTAACATATAAGATGATTTATCTGAACAATTGTGTTTAAACAACAAATATATTTCTACCGGTTACGCAAACGGGTAATGTAGTTCAGGCCTCCCGATGATTAAGATCATGCCGGAACATGTTATTTATTGAGAATTTTAACATTCGATCAGCAAAACCGGACCTTCAATCAACAGAGCTGGACCTTTAATCAGCAGAGTTGGATCTTTAATCAGCAGAACGGGACCCGATGGTCAATCTAAATTAATTTTTTATGAAAATAGAGCAGATTTATACCGGCTGCCTGGCACAGGGCGCCTATTACCTTGAAAGCAATGGTGAGGCGGCTATCGTGGACCCGTTACGCGAAGTGGAACCTTATATTCA
Organism: Chitinophagales bacterium; assembly: GCA_015655015.1. GTDB lineage: Bacteria > Bacteroidota > Bacteroidia > Chitinophagales > Chitinophagaceae > Puia. The sequence continues at coordinate 161,385 of JAATFV010000090.1, forward strand.
AAAGGCGGCAAAAGACAGGGCCCGGATAAAATATGTGCTGGAAACCCATTTTCATGCGGACTTCGTCTCCGGGCACCTGGACCTCTCGCGTAAGACCGGCGCCGTCATTGTGTATGGTCCCCGGGCCACCCCCGCTTTTCCGGCGCGTATCGCCGCAGACGGAGAGGAGTTAAAGCTGGGCGATATCACTATAAAAGTATTACATACCCCCGGCCATACGCCGGAAAGCAGCTGTTTCTTAGTATTGGATGAGACCCGGAAGCCAACGGCTTTATTCACCGGCGACACCTTATTCATCGGAGATGTCGGCAGGCCTGACCTGGCGCAGGCAGCAACCGGAATGACGAAAGAACAAATGGCCGGGATATTGTTCAATTCCCTTGTCCATAAAATAGTTCCCCTCCCGGATGACGTCATGCTGTACCCTGCTCATGGCGCCGGCAGCGCCTGCGGAAAGAATATGAGCAAAGAGACGACGGATACGCTGGGACATCAGAAAGCCACCAATTATGCATTAAGGCCGGGTATAACAGAGGATGAGTTCATAAAAGAGATCACGGAAGGTCTTACACCGCCGCCGGCCTATTTCCCGCTGAATGTCCTGCTTAATAAAACGGGATATGAACCTTTTGACGTGGTAATGAAAAGGGGCGACAAGGCCTTATCTCCCGATGCATTCGAAAGAACGGCCAATACGGCCGGCGCCCTGATCCTGGATACCCGGGACGCGGATATTTTCTCTTCCGGATTTATTCCCAATTCCATCAATATCGGTATAGATGGCAACTTCGCTCCATGGGCCGGCGCCCTGATCCCGGATATCGAACAAAAGATCCTGCTCGTAACGGAACCGGGCCGTGAAGAAGAAGTGATCACCCGGCTGTCCCGTGTAGGGCTGGATCATTCGATCGGTTATCTGAAGGGTGGCTTCGCAGCCTGGAAGGCCGCTGGGAAGGAAACGGATTCCGTCCCATCCTTAACAGCCGCTGAGCTCGCCACCCAACAGGGCAAAACCGCACCCGTGCTGCTGGATGTCCGCAGGAACAGCGAATACCAGAGCGAACATATTATCGGCGCGATCAACACTCCTTTGGATACGATTAACGATAACCTGCCACAGATCGACAGAAGCCGGACCAGTTACGTATTTTGCGCAGGGGGCTACCGCTCCATGATCTTTATTTCCATTTTAAGAGCAAGAGGATATGACAAGCTCGTCAACATACGGGGAGGATTCAAGGCGATCAAAGAATGCGGGCTGTTCCCCGTGACGGAGTATGTTTGCCCCACTACTATTTTATAAAAGAGGTTTTATCTTTACAGGCCGCTCCTTCCGGTCTATCGATCACACCAATCTGAATTGTATGAAGCGCAAGGAAACAGTAAATATTATCCGAAAGAGATTTAAAAAGATAAATGCGGCCTTCCGGGCGCTGATGCTTCATTTTGATGCGGAAGACATTCATGATTTCCGGGTGGAAGTGAAAAAGCTCAAGGCCTTCCTGCGGTTTGCAGGGACGGCAGGCTCAACAGGGACGGTAGGGACGGCCTCCCCCGGAACATCCGGGAAAGGACCGGCCGGCCTTAAGCTTCCCAAAAAATTACGTGAGCTTTACAGGATATCAGGCACTCTCCGGAATCTTCAGCTGCAGCAGCAAAATATCCGGAATGCCTGGCCTGCCGGCGGCGCTGAATCTCCCGATCACTATCTATATCTCCTCATCACGGAATCGGTCTGCCAGGTCACGCAGGCAAAACGCCTGGTAAAAGGCAAGAGAAGCTTCAAAAAAGAAGAAAGGCAGATCATCGGTCAATTACCGTTGCGGCCCGGGAAAAAAATCGCTGAAAGATTTGTGCGTGCACATACCAGCAATATCCGGGATCTGCTGGCAGTCTCTTCTCCGACAGACGACTCCTTTCACACGATCCGCAAAAAGCTGAAAGATCTGCAGTATACGGGCCCTTATACAGGGGGGCATGTCACGCTGCCTGAGAGCCCTGAGCGGCGGCCGGCGGGTTTTCCGCTTACCGATAAAGAGATTGTCTCTTTCACAGGCTTACTGGGAGATTTGCAGGACCTCTGTATCGGGATAGAGCTTTTACAACCGGCTTATACCAACCGGGTAAGTCCTGAAAAGGAAAGAATGGGCCTGGTAGACCTTCGCAGGCAATGGCAGAAAGAAAAAGAGCGTAAGGAACAGGAGGTATATATTAAACTAACGAAAAAATTACTTCCCGCCTGAAACTGAATCCGATATGACTACAGTTCTTCTTGCGAATATTTCCGGAATCAATAACAGGGCTAGTCCGGCAAACATGATAATAGCTGCAATGAACAGTAAAAAAGGAAAAAGGGCTCCGCTCAGGTAATTGATAGCCGACAGTCCCTGCAGCACCAGCAAAATTTCATTGATCAAAACCCCGGCAATGAAAATACCCGCGCTCATTCTCCGGAAGCCCGAAATGCAATGGAGCATTTTTTCCTGCAGTAAGAAGCCGATCATGAAAAAGCTTATAAAACCCAATACAACAAGATGAAGATAACCGATGATCACCGCTCTGAACCCGAATGCCAGACGGCCCAGAGCCGGGATGACTGATAAGGCCTGCAGCACCAGCTTGATCATAAAGGCGATAAAGGAAAATCCCCAGAATATTTTCACCTGCATAGATAACAGCAGGCGCCATTGATCCCGTGATTGCCAGACCAGTCGGACAAGAATGATCAGGGCAGCCAGCTGCAGACAGGCGGCGGCAGCTGCTATAACAGATACCCAGACAGGAGGATCCATCCATAACAGGGATAAACAGTAAGCCGGGATACAAGCTGTCGTCATGAGTATAAAGAACAGGCGGCTATTTCTTTTATCCAATGGAACTTTGTATAACCAGACGCTAAAAAAGAACAGGGCCATTACACCAAAGCTGAACCACCCATTGTACTGGAAATGCAGAAAAAGATATACGGAATTATAATAAAGCCTGGGAGCGGCTACCTGGCGGGACATGATGTAGGCCAGCAGAAAAGGCCCGGCACTCGAAAGGACAAAAAACAACAGCGCAGCTTTCACCCATCGTTGTATCCATACCGGGATCTCACTTCCCGTAATATCTTTCCAATAGGTCACGGCAAACCAATAGGAGAACAGAATAGATAATACAGAGAAAAAGATAGATACCGGTCCATAACCCTGGAAAGGGAAGCTTAACAACATACCATAACTGGCTGACTGCGCCCAAAGAAACTGGTAGGAATATATTTTGCGGATAGTCACTCCGGATCGGGATAACAGGTAGACAAAAGCCGTAAAAATAACCGTGGAAGCCCAACCTGAAAAGGCAAAATGAGAATGGGCGTTCAGCAGGAATTTGTAGTCCAGGGCCGGCAATGAAAAGGCGATCTTGTATCGTAAAAGGATGCCCAGCAGAGAAACCAGCAACAGATTGAAAAGACAAAATACAGGCCATGACCGGTATTTTGAAAAGCCTGCACTCTCCATAAGTATTAAAAATGAGATGGATTTTCCAGGCAAAATTATCGCTGTTACGGGTCAGTCCACCTGATTTTGATCCTCCTTTAGCATGATTTGAATCATATTAATACACAAATACATCTATTTATCTGCAAATAAAACATGATCTTAATCATGAACCGCCAATCATGATCCAAATCATATCCGAATGTAAATATCCACGCTAAACTTGCAGCGTAATCCTTAAGCAACCGGCTTTATATGAAATGCACCGCATTCATGAACACCTTTTAAAAAAGACAAATATGCATGTAAGTAAAAAATACCTTCTGATTGCAACGATACTGGGACTGGTGTATTCCTGCTCCAATTCCGGGTCTGAAAAGAAGGAGCAGCCTTCTGCATCAACCGGCAATGAAAGCGGTGCACCTTCTTCTGCATATGATTCTGTCAAGGGGGCCGGTAAATTTACTCATGTCACCCTCAACCCCGCCCTGGATCAAAAGCTGGCAGAGAAGGGAAAAGCTGTTTATGACATTAAGTGTTCCGGCTGCCATAAGCTGACCGGTGAAAAATTAGTAGGTCCCGGATGGAAAGGTGTTACAGAAAGGAGAAAACCAGAGTGGATCATGAATTTTGTCACCAATACCGAAGAAATGCTGAACAAGGATGCCAAGGCTCAGGCCATGCTGGAAATATGCATGGTGAAAATGCCGAACCAGAATCTCAGCGACGAAGACGCCCGTAATGTGTTGGAGTTCATGCGAAAAAATGACGGAGTAAAATAAACCCATGGAACTCATAAATCAACAGAATCAATAAATCAATTCAATATGAAACCTCATAAACAACTACTCTTCCCGGTCCTCCTGGTTACCACGGCGCTGGCCTTCCATTCCTGCAAACCCAGGGATGCTGCTGCCGCCATCAGCGGTGACGCTGCCGCAAAAGCATACGTAGCTCCGGGCAAATACGATGAATTTTACAATTTTGTCTCCGGTGGTTTTAACGGCCAGGTATCCGTATATGGATTGCCTTCCGGAAGGCTGCTGAAGCTCATCCCGGTGTTTTCTGTATTTCCGGAGAACGGGTATGGTTATAGTGAAGAGACGAAACCTATGCTCAATACCTCCCATGGGTTTGTTCCCTGGGACGATCAGCATCACCTGGAACTTTCCCAAACGGACGGACAGCCTGACGGCCGGTGGCTGTTTGCCAATGCGAATAATACGCCAAGGGTAGCCCGTATCAACTTAGCTACTTTCAGGACAGAAGAAATACTGGAGCTGCCCAATAGCGCGGGCAATCACTCTTCTCCCTTCACTACGGAAAACAGCGAGTATATCGTGGCAGGCACCCGCTTTAGCGTTCCGGTCGGAGACAAGCAGGATGTACCTATCGACTCATACAAAAAGAACTTCCACGGCACCATTAGCTTTATCAGCGTAGACCCAAAATCCGGACATTTAAAGATCGCTTTCCAGCTGCTGATGCCGGGTGTGGATTTTGACCTGAGCCATGCCGGCAAAGGACCTTCCCATGACTGGTTCTTCTTTTCCTGTTATAATACCGAGCAGGCGCATACCTTACTGGAAGTAAATGCTTCGCAGCGTGATAAGGATTTTATTATGGCCCTGAACTGGAAAAAAGCCGAAGAATGGATCCGGCAGGGAAAAGGGGTGAAAAAGCAGGTAACCTATGCCCATAATATCCTGGATGAAAAAACCTTTACGGCCACTTCCACTATCGAAACCGACGTGATGGAACTGGACGGCAAAGATCTGAAAGATATGCTGTATTTCATTCCCTGTCCTAAATCACCTCATGGCTGCGATGTCGATCCTACCGGGGAATATATTGTAGGCAGCGGCAAACTGGCTGCGCTGATCCCCGTGTTCTCCTATACCAAAATGCTGAAAGCTATTGAAGACAAACAATTCGAAGGAGATTACGAAGGAATACCCGTGATCAAATATGAAGCGGCCTTATATGGGGAAGTAAAAAAGCCGGGCCTTGGACCTTTACATACTGAATTTGACGGCAAAGGAAATGCGTATACCTCCATGTTCGTTTCTTCAGAGATCGTGAAATGGAACATCAAGGACCTGACGGTGCTGGACCGTGCTCCCACTTTTTATTCCACAGGCCATTTGATGATCCCCGGCGGCGACACGAAAAAACCGTACGGAAAATATCTCGTCGCGTATAATAAGATCACGAAGGATCGTTATCTCCCCACCGGTCCGGAACTTGCCCAGAGTGCGCAGCTGTTCGATATTACCGGAGACAAAATGGAACTCATCCTGGATTACCCTACCGTCGGCGAACCGCATTATGGTCAGGCGATCCCTGCCGACCTGGTCTCAAAGAACTCCGTAAAGTTTTTTAAAATAGAAGAAAATACCCATCCGTACGTAACCAAAGGAGAAAAAGATGCCAGAGTCGTGCGGGAAGGCAACAAGATCCATGTGTATATGACCGCCATTCGTTCCCATTTTGTACCGGATAATATCGAAGGGATCAAGGTAGGAGATGAAGTTTATTTCCATGTCACCAATCAGGAACAGGATTGGGATATTCCACATGGTTTTGCCGTAAAAGGAGCAGCGAATGCTGAGATCCTCATTATGCCCGGCGAGACCTGCACGCTGAAATGGGTTCCGGGCAAAGAAGGAGTCTATCCTATCTATTGCACGGACTTCTGCAGCGCCCTTCACCAGGAAATGCAAGGATATGTACGGGTGTCCCCTGCCGGCAGCAACACGCCCCTGCAATTCAGCACCAACAAAAAGGATGCGGATTCGACCCAGAATAAAAATTAGGATTGTGTAATCAGGTCTGTGCAGGAAAATCATATCAGATATGTGTACGAAAATCATAAAGGAATGAATAAGAAAATGTCTTCGCTGGCGAGGTGGGTTACCTTGTTCTGTTCTTCCATCCTGATCGCAGTATTATTTCTGCCTATCTGGAGAATTGATCTGTCCGCACCTCAGTATCCTGAAGGACTGGTGTTAAGAATTTATGCCGATAGGATCGGCGGTGATGTAGACATCATCAATGGCCTGAACCACTATATAGGAATGAAGATGCTTCACACCAGGGACTTCGTCGAATTTGTAGCGCTGCCTTACATTATCGGCGGGTTCCTGGTCCTGGGGTTCCTGGTGGCGCTGTCCAACCGGCGCTCTATATTCTACGGCTGGGTATCCCTGCTGTTGCTGATCGCCTTTATGTCCCTGATAGATTTCTACCGGTGGGAATACAATTATGGGCATAACCTTGACGAAGGGGCCCCTATCAAAGTTCCCGGGATGGCTTATCAGCCACCCCTGCTCGGGTACAAACAATTGCTCAATTTCAGCGCCTGGTCCATTCCCGACAGCGGCGGATGGACCTTTGCCGGAGTCGGCGTGCTGCTGACATTCGTCGCTTTCCTGGAAATGTTCCGGCAAAAAAGGGGGAAACCCGGTACATCTGCCAAAATTACCGGGAAAACAAAGACCGTTGCCGCCGTATGGATAGTCGCTGTCCTGGGATTGGGCGCTTTTTCGCTGACGGGCTGCAAGGCGGGCCTCCAACCGATCCATTATGGCCAGGATAATTGTGATTTCTGCAAGATGGGCATCGCCGACAAAAGGTTTGGCGCAGAGATCCTGACCAAAAAGGGAAAAACCTTTAAGTTCGACGACATGCATTGCCTGCTGGGGTTTATCCATTCCGCCACGCTTGATAAAAAAGAGATGGCAGGGATATACCTGGTAGATTTCTCAGGAGATGGAGATTTAATGAAGGCTGATGAAGGCTACCTGTTAAAGAGCGAGTCGCTGCATAGTCCGATGAATGGAAATATAGCTGCCTTCAGAAATGCCGACAGCATGAAAAAATATGAAACCGAATTAAACGGCCAGCCTACCACATGGAAAGAATTGTACCAATAGGAATGCTGTTACTGCTGCCTTTCCTGGCCAGCGCAAAGACCTGGATAGTCGGCGGATCGTCTTCGATACAGCAGGCAGTTAATAAAGCGGCTCCCGGGGATACCATCCTCGTCGAAAAAGGTATCTATTATGAAAAGGGGCTGCTGATCAATAAAAGAATTTACCTGAAAGGAATTGACCGGCCTGTGCTGGATGGAGAGAAAAAATATGAAATAATATCCGTGAAGGCCGATGGAGTGATCGTGGAAGGGTTGCACCTGCAGTATTCCGGGGTTTCAGGTTGGAATGACATTGCCGGCATCAAGATCTATGATGCAAAGGACGTCATTATCCGCGGCAATACCCTGGATTATACCTTCTTTGGCATTTTCAGCCTCAATTCCGGCAGCTGTATTATTTCAGGCAATACGATCCGTTCGAATGCGCCCGACGATATTCAATCGGGCAACGGAATTCATTGCTGGAAATGCGACAGGATGCAGATCCTCGACAACGTGATCACCCGGCACCGGGACGGCATCTATTTCGAATTTGTCACCAATTCGCTGATCCGCGGTAACCAGAGCTTCAGCAATGCCCGGTATGGGCTGCATTTTATGTTCTCCAATAACGATACCTACCAGGGCAATCTGTTCCGGCACAATGAGGCCGGCGTATCCGTCATGTTCTCGCATGGCGTGAAAATGCTGGGCAATACATTTACGGAGAACCAGGGAGGGGGGGCTTATGGCATTCTGATGAAGGAGATCAGCGACAGCCAGGTGGAAGGCAATCACTTTACGGCCAATACCAGCGGTATTTACATGGAAGGAACGACCCGTGTCCGGGTAACGGAAAATACGTTCTCGGATAACGGATGGGCCATGAAGATCCAGGCCAGCTGTGCGGACAATACGATCACACGGAATAATTTCCTGGGCAACACCTTCGATGTGGCTACCAACGGCACCCTGGTCCTGAATACTTTCGACAATAATTATTGGGATAAGTACGAAGGATATGATCTGGACCGCAATGGTATCGGAGACGTGCCCTACCACCCGGTCAGCATGTATGCCATGATAGCTGAGAAGAACCCTTCCGTCATGATGTTGTTTCACAGTTTTATGGTGAGCTTACTGGATAAGACCGAAAAAGTGATCCCCAGCATTACGCCAGTCAATTTAAGGGACGACAAGCCTTACATGAAACAATTGAAACTATGATCATCGCTACGAATGTCCATAAGAGATTTGGAAAGCTTCACGCGCTCGACAATATCAGCCTTACCTGTAGCAAAGGGCAGACTATTTCATTGATCGGGCCTAATGGCAGCGGAAAGACGACTTTTATAAAATGCCTGTTGGGGATGGTAATGCCGGATAGCGGTTTCATCACTTTTAATGGCAACAACATCGCCCATGACTGGAAATACCGGTCGAAGATCGGTTATATGCCCCAGACCGGCAGGTATCCCGACAATATGACCATCGGACAGGTTTTCGACATGATGAAAGATATCCGGAAGGCTGATGCCGCAATAATCGATGAAGAGCTGTTCGCGTCATTTGGGCTGAACAGGATCATGGACAAACGTATGCGGGCCTTATCCGGCGGCACCCGGCAAAAGGTGAGCGCCTGCCTTGCCTTCCTGTTCAATCCGGATGTGCTGATACTGGATGAGCCAACTGCAGGACTGGACCCCGTCTCTTCGGAAATATTAAAAGAGAAGATCCGGAAGGAAAAACAAAAGGGGAAGCTGATCCTCATCTCCTCTCATATCCTCAGTGAGCTGGACGATATCGTCAGTGAAGTGATCTACCTGCAGGATGGGAGCCTGAAGTTTCATAAAAGCCTGGAACAATTGAAGAAAGATACCGGTGAGGAAAGGTTGACGAGGGCCATTGCCAGGGTCATGCAATCCAATTAGACGGGTCAAACCCTCCAATTGTCAAACCCTCCAATTGTCAAACCATTCAATTGTCAAACCATCCAATTTAAAAAAATGAATAAGATCATCAAATATGTCATTCTCGATATTCTTCGCAACAAGATCGTGCTGGCATATACGCTTTTCCTGCTGGCTATCTCTTTAACCGTATTCAACCTGGAAGACAGTTCCGCCAAAGGGATATTGAGCCTGATGAATATCGTTCTTATCGTATTACCGCTGGTAAGCATTATTTTTTCCACCATCTATGTTTATAATTCGGCGGAATTTATCGAATTGCTGGTTTCCCAGCCTTTGAAACGAACCCGGCTGCTGCTCAGCATTTTTACGGGGTTATCCGTTTCCTTATTACTGGCCTTTATGGTAGGGGTCGGGATACCTGTCCTTCTCTATGGGGCCACTACAATAGGGCTGATCCTGATCGCCATTGGCATGGGACTCACCATCATCTTTGTGGCATTGGCCTTATTGGGCGCCGTGATCACCCGGGATAAGGCTAAAGGGATCGGCATTGCCATTCTGCTGTGGTTTTATTTCTCCCTGATCTATGATGGGATAGTGTTATTTATTTTGTTTCAATTCAGCGATTATCCGCTGGAAAGGGTGTCAATTGTGCTCAGTTCGCTGAACCCGATCGACCTGGGCAGGATCATGATCCTGCTGAAGATGGATATTTCCGCCATGATGGGTTATACCGGAGCCGTCTTCAAAGAATTCTTTGGCGGTCCCCGGGGAAGCCTTTATGCCGGCATAGTCATGCTGTTATGGATGTCCGTCCCCTTGTGGATAGCTGTTCGGAGGTTCAAACGGAAAGACCTTTAGACCTGTAAGCTTTTGGAGCCGAAGTAGCCTATCGGATCGAAACAGTCTATCGGAGCCGATGTAATCTATCGGAGCCGATGTAATCTATTGGAGTCGATGTAATCTATTGGAGTCGATGCAATCTATTGGAGTCGATGCAACCTATTGGAGCCGATGTAGCCTATCGGAGCCGAACGACTATTTGTTCCAATTCCTTTCCTGCGGCATCCAATGCCCGGATAAATTGAAGTTTACCCATTACTGCCACGCCCGGCAGCTGGCGATAATAAGCAATCCCCTCCGTAAGGTTCTTATAAAATTCCTGGTAGTATTTCTTTCTTTTACTGTCCGGTTCTTTAGGAGCTTCCCTCTGCAGCTGCTCTTTCAGGTAATCGATATATAAATTCAATTCGGAAATGAACATATGGGGCCGGTGTTCGTCTGCTACAATATCCGTCCTGCCATAAATATGATCCGTCATGGTCTGAAGCGTTACTATTTTAGAGAAATAAATAACATTCGGCCCGGGGCAAATAGTAACGGCCTCCAGCTTTTTAACCAGCGGGACTTTATATACTTTGGCAGCAGCATTGCTTAATCCGATACACAGGCATTCTTTGGCCAATATCCCGGCGAGCTGCTGCTGATATTCTTTATCCGGCATATTTAGCGATTGCAGCTGTGCAATTTTCAACTTTTGATATTTCCTGGATGCCGTACAAATGGGTTTTTCTGTAAACTCCGTATTAAATGCCAGATGTTTTTCCGTGCAGGGACTGCCTGGCCTGCCGTTATCGATACGGGTCTGTCTTTCCACATCGGCGCTGGTGCCCTTGAGATAGTGGAACCTCACTCCCAATGGAGAGTTATTGCTCAATATCACATCTTTCTTTTTGGCTTTGCATAATAGATCAAGGGTAGCTTCATCCACCGTTGTGGCTTCGGGGACGAGCAAAAAAGGAGTTCCCCAGCCTGTGCTTTCCAGACCGTAGTAATCGTGTAAAAAAGCGTCTTCCCCGAAAGTGCCGATGCCGCCCTGTGCCGTTATCTTAATGGGATGAGGCTGGTTAATGACAGTACGGCCTTTTGCGATAATAGCGGAGCTGTACAGGTCAAATATAGTGGTGATCAGCTCATTTTTCCTGGTTTTAAATTCTTCCAGTATTGGCCCCAGCAGATAACCGTCGGTGGCAAAAGCATGGCCTCCGCAATTCAGTCCGGACTCGATCCTGAATTCGCTTACCCAAATGCCTTTCTTTGCCAGGTACTTCCCCTGAATTAAGGCCGAACGATAATCGCTTACTTTAATGATCACTTTCTTTTTAAACTGCCCGTCTTCATCCGCATCGAACTGGCTGCATTCTTCCAGGTAATTATATAGTCGTGGATTCAAACCCGCAGAAAAGATGATGGATGAATTGGAAAGATCGCTTTGTGCATATCCTCTTAATGCCGATACCGCATCCGAACCATCCTCCGACAACCCGCCATCTGTCTTGTAATTATCCTTGTCGATCTTGGTCATAATATTGACATCGATGCTGCCGGGTATGATTTGTGTTCGCAAATAGGTTTCCAGGCTTTCCTTTTTCTGTTTGTCTTCCGTATTCATAACACGCCTGTATGCCTGTTTTAGCTTGCTGTCATCAGGCAACATTTCGAAATATTTCATTATTTCAGAACCTGTTTCAAAAGCGGACTTTTTTAGTTTTTCCACTTGTTCCTGCACGATCTTATTGACCAGGTTCAAATAGTCCGTTATTCTTTTGGCACGATAATCCTCTTCATCCGTACCGATGGGATGATATTTCTCCTGTATGGCCGGATAATAATAGCTTCTCATCATTTCTATCAGCTTGTCTTCCACAATAGAAATAACGGAGGATATGCCAAACCTGGCGACTTTAACAGGAGAATCGATCGTATAAGCTAATCCCATTACGGGGATGTGAAATTTGTGCAGGGAAGAATCGGGCATACGTTTAATAGTGTTTTAATCGGGTTATGGATAATATGCCAAAGTCGCCTGTCATGGACAGGCGACTTTAACATTCATAGGCATATCTTTATTCGTTGGTCAATATTACCTTCAGCGCTTTTTCCCGGTCTGCATGCTGAAAAGTGTCGTAAGCCTTGTCAATATCCGACAGCTTGAACCGGTGGGTGATCAATTGCTGGGGATCTAATTTCTTCGACCGCACCGTTTTCAGCAGCATCGGGGTGGTGACAGTATCCACGAGCCGGGTGGTGATGGTAATATTGTGCGACCACAATTTTTCCATATGAAGGTCTACGCTCTTTCCGTGTACGCCGATATTGGCAATTCGTCCTCCGGGAGCTACCAGGGCCTCACAGAGCTCAAAGGTCACCGGTGTTCCAACAGCCTCGATAACGGTGTCCGCACCTTTATTACCAGTCAGGCTCATTACCTTTTCGACAGCGTTGGTGTTCCGGCTGTTGATCGTCTGGGTAGCTCCGAATGTTTTGGCAATGTTCAGCCTGTTGTCGTCCAGGTCGATCATGATGATCTCTGCAGGAGAATAGAACTGTGCTGTCAGCAGGGCCGCCAACCCGATAGGGCCCGATCCGACAATGGCGACCGTATCGCCTGGTTTTACCTGACCGTTCAGCACGCCACATTCAAAGCCGGTGGGCAAGATATCGCTGAGCATGACCAGGGCCTCTTCATCACTGCCTTCCGGTATCCGGTACAGGCTGTTATCTGCGAAGGGGATCCTTACATATTCGGCCTGTGTCCCGTCAATTAAATGACCCAGGATCCAGCCGCCATTTTCGCAATGGGAATACATTCCTTTTTTGCAGTACTCGCATTTTCCACAGGAGGTAATGCAGGAGATCAGGACATGGTCTCCTTTTTTAAAACTGGTGACTCCGCCTCCCACTTCTTCTATTACCCCTACTCCCTCATGACCCAGGATCCTTCCGTCAGTCACTTCGGGAGTGTCTCCTTTTAAAATATGGAGGTCCGTTCCGCAGATGGTCGTTTTATAAATCCGGACGATGGCGTCCGTCGGAAGCTGAATGGAAGGTTTGGGCATTTCTTCCCAGCTTTTTTTACCGGGGCCATGATATACTAATGCTTTCATGTTGATGATTTTAAATGCAATTTATTACGTCCACAGATACAGAAACATGATGCCTGTTACCGGACTGGATGATTGAGATCACCTTATACATGCGCAATAAATATTGGCATTTTATGCTCCCGGATCACTTCCTGTGCAAAACTACGCCTGGTGGCATAGGAAAAAGGAGACCTTCCGAATGAGCCGCATACCATCAGCACATCCTGCTTCTCGCCTATCCAGGTAGCAAAATAGCTGGCAGCCTTGAAATGTAGCTTTGAAAAATTCATGCTGCTGAAATGAAGACGGGAAAAGTTCTTCAGATTTTCAATATCAGGAATTTCGTGAGAAGCCTCGTCTTTTGCATAAATAAATTCCGTGGGGAGCTCCGTATATTGCGGCAGCAGATAACAGAATTGTTTCAGGGCAAAGAGGCTTTCCGGGCTGCCATCATAGGCGATCACCAGGTGCCGAAAGGGGGTAAACTCCTCCGGTACGACCATCACGGGACATTCGGACACATGAAGGGCCTCCTGCAGGAAGGAATTGGGCTGGTCGTCGTCGACATCGGAATAGAATAATTCTCCGCTGACCACCATCAGGTCTGAAAAACGACTTTCCCTTGCCAGGATATCCTTATACCACTCCTCTTCATTTTCGTGGACCTGGTGTTTGATATAATGTGACTCGCATAAGCTGGAGAAGAGGGTTTTGTGGTCTTCCAGCACCTTTTTCTCCTTCTCCAGCAGCCGGAGGTAAGGTCCGGGCACCGGCACATGGCTTGCGTTAGCCATCGCCCTGTCGTCTATGGGCCTGAAGAATAACCCTGTTACGCATATAGGCTCATGCTGCTGCAGGGATTGCAGGAAGGCAAATGCGCCTTTCGGGAAGGAATGGCCGGCGCTGACAAAAAGTATCCGTTTCATAAAGATCGTTTTAGAGTGTTATTGTTTTAGCCTGTTATTGTTTTAGCGTGTTCCTGTTTTAGAATGACCATAATTACTTATGTGAAGATATTCAGGGAACATGTCCCCGTTTATGAGCCATTTCATGCAGGAACATGATATTTGTCATGGGGTCGGCCAGTCCTTAAAAGGGCCTGAAATATGACAATAGTCATATTTCAGACTTACGGGAGTCATACGATAAAGGTCCGGGCCGATTTAGTTTAGCGGTATTAAAACAAGAGACATGAAAATAATAATTGCTCCCGTCGATTTTTCGGCCAATTCCAATAATGCCGCACGGTATGCGGCGGATATGGCCGTGGCCATTAATGCCGAGCTCCATCTCGTCCATTTTGTGGAAATACCGGCTAGTGCAGGCGAGTTTCCTTTAAACGATTATATTCTCGACGAGATGCAAAACAACGGTACAGAGGGGCTCAACCAGCTCCGGGATGAGCTGGCTGTCCGAACAGGCGGCAAAGTGAATATATTGACCAATATGGAAGTGGGCAATGTGCAATATCGTCTTGAGGAATACTGCACACAAAAAAAACCGTTTGTCGTGATCCTGGGGAGCTCCGGCAATTCCCTGGAAAAATTGTTGATAGGGAGCCATTTATCAGGCGTCCTTCATCATATCCCCTATCCGCTGATCGTCGTCCCTAAGAATGCCGTTTTTCATCCATTCAAGAAGGTCGTGCTGGCCTGCGATCTGGACGATATTGCAAAAGGCGTGCCTGCAGGCGTCTCCTTTTTAAAAGAGTTCCAGGATATTTTCGGTTCCGGCTTTGAAGTGATCAATATCACTACGGAAAGACAGGACCGCCAGAATGAGGCGGAGGCCGCTTTTGAATTTAATTCCTGGAAAGAAAGGCTGCAGGAGATCTATCCGGATGTACATTTTGTCCGAATGAATAAAATAGAGGAAGGGATCAGTGATTACCTGGTAAGTCATCCGGCGGACCTGTTACTGGTCTTCCCGAAGAAACATTCCTTTTTGGAATTTCATAAAAGTCATGCAAAGAAGATTTCCCTTAACAGCACCATCCCCGTCATGAGCATTCATGCGTGAGCGGTGAAACTTTATTCTGATGACATACATTACCGGAGGTATACCGGCAGTAAAATAAGGGACCCGCACGGGTCCCTTATTTTGATCTTGCATTCATCAATGCAGATCATATCTGTAATGCAGATCATATCTGTTAAATAGCATTGCTGAAAATTCTGGTGCTGTCCGGCGCCTTTCCTGCTTCCTTGCCTGCTTCTCCGGATGTATCCCCGGATGTTCTTTGTGATAACGCGGACTTTCCGCAAAGAACAGAATTCTCTCCGTGGGCACGTGCCGATTCTTCGCGCAAAAGACGCAGGTCGAAGGCTTTACAGATATTACGGATAAATGGATGACCGGCAGCGGTCACTTCCACTTCCTTTTCATCCACGCGGACCAGTCCGTCATTTTCCAGTTGCCGCAATACGGGAAATGTGTATTCCTGTAAAGTAGCCAGCCAGGCCTCATTAAAAGAGGTTCGCCCCTTACAGGTTATATCCAGGATATGGTTCCGGAATACCAGGTCCTCTTCCGTCAGGAAATACCCTTTTTTCACGGCCATTTGGCCCGACGCGATAGCCTGGTAATATCCCGCCAGGGTCTTGTCATTCTGAGCAAAAGCGATTCCTGCATCGCTGATGGATGAGACCCCCAGGCCCAGCAGCAAGGCGCTTTTCCGGGAGGTATATCCCATGAAATTGCGGTGAAGCCGTCCTTTCTTCCAGGCAACATATAATTCATCGGCAGGCAATGCGAAATGATCCATGCCAATATCCGTATATCCTCCGGCTATTAATAGTTCTCTGCCCTGCCGGTGTAAAGCCAGCTTTTCAGCGGCGGAAGGCAGATCCCGCTCGTCGATGAGCCGCTGGGCGCAATTGACCCAGGGTGTATGCGCATAACTATAGAAGGCGATCCGGTCCGGGTTAAGGCCGATGGATTGCCGGATGGTATTGGCCAACCTGTCGGCATCCTGGCGGGGAAGGCCGTACACCAGGTCGAAATTGACCGAGGTAAACCCTGCCTTCCGGGCGGCTTCCGTGGCCCTTTTCACGTTCTCAAAAGGCTGTATGCGATGGATGATCTTTTGGACTTCGGGGTTGATATCCTGGATGCCATAGCTGATCCTGCGAAAGCCCAATCCATATAAAACATCCAGATGCTCTTTGGTAGTATTATTCGGATGTCCTTCCAGGCTGAATGCATGTTGAGGATGAATAAAAGCTCCTTTCAGAAGGCCCTGGATCAGCCGGTAAAGACTGGCCGGAGAAAAAAAAGTGGGGGTTCCGCCGCCCAGGTGTATTTCCCGGATCACCGGAGGCTCTTCCATCAGGGTCCTGTACTCATTCCATTCCTTAAGAACAGCATCGATATAAGGATCTTCCACACTATGATTGGCAGTGATCTTTTTATTGCACCCGCAATAGATACATAAGGACTCGCAAAAAGGAAGATGGATATAGAGACTGATCCCTTCCTGTCTGTTGTTTTCCCGGAATTGCCGGGCAAAAACCTGCTTCCATCGGGGCAGATCCATTCCATCTTTCCAGAACGGTACAGTAGGATAGCTGGTATACCGGGGAACGGGGACATTATATTTAGTCGATAAGGACAGATCAGTCTGCATCCTGCTTGGGTTTTTCCAAAGGTAACCGGAGCCGGGTAGCGGGCAAATGACGCAGATCAGGTTACCGGCTGAAAATTGTCATTTTCTCATTAGCTTTACGAAAGCCATTTATCTCAGCTTCTATCCGGAGGATAACGAATATGGCAGCATTTGAACATGAATATGAGAGCATATGAACAGAATATGACAGCATATGAAAGAGCAGGATCGTTTATGGGTTTTGATGGCCAGACAGCTGACTGGTGAAGCTACCGAAGAAGAACTGCTGGAGCTACAAAAGTTATTGGAAAAATATCCCGACGCAACGACTTCCACGCCCATCCTTTCAGAAATCCTGAAGCCCGCCGAAGGGAAGATCTCCGAAGACAGCGAGGAGGCATTTACCCGCCACCACCAGCGAATGGCGCTCCGGGAGGCAACCAGGGAAGCCAATTATTTCGCCCATCATGTTGTTGCAAAGCGAAAGACCATATGGGAAAGGGGAAGATTTACATTCCGGAACCTGCTCCGCAATAAAAGTTTTTCCTTTATCAATATTTCCGGGCTGGCGATCGGAATGGCCAGTGCGATCATTATTTTATTGTGGGTTCAGCTGGAGCTGAGCTATGACCAATTTCACAAAAACAAAGACCGTATCTATCAGCTGTATAGCCGTGCCCTGTTGGGAGGAAGAACAGAGTGCTGGTGGACTACGCCCATGGCGATGGCCCCGGTCTTAAAAAAGGATTATCCGCAGGTGGAAGAAGTGGTGAGGCTCAACTGGGTAGGCGCTTTTACCCTGGGGGACCATCACCTGCAAACGCAGGGATATATTACAGATTCCGGCTTTTTTAAGCTCTTCAGCTATTCCCTGCTCCAGGGAGATCCCAATACGGCATTAAGTTCGCCGCATTCTATCGTGATCACGGAGAAAATGGCGGGAAAGCTCTTTGGGAATACCCATGCGCTGGGTAAAATGATCCGGGTGGACAGCAATGCTCATTTTATCGTAACGGGAGTATTGAAAGATCTGCCGAACAATACGCAGTTAAATAGTTTGGAATACCTGATCCCCTGGAGTTATATGAAAGAGGTAGGCTGGGAAACTACCGATTGGGGGACTACCGGCATACGAACCTATGTTCTACTCAGGCCCGGCGTATCTGAAAAAGCCGCTAATGATCAATTCCGTACGATCGTCCAGTCTCATTCGGATGGGATACGGAATGAGATCTTTGTGCATCCAATGCGTAAATGGTGGCTTTATTCGCACTTCGAAAATGGGAAGATCGTTGGCGGACGTATTGACATCGTACGCCTGTTCGGGATCATTGCTGGTTTTATCCTGCTGATCGCCTGCATCAATTATATGAACCTGAGCACCGCACGTAGTCAGAAACGGGCAAGGGAGGTGGGCATCCGCAAAGTGATCGGAGCAGGAAAGTTTTCACTGATCCGGCAGTTTATGGGTGAATCGATCCTGATCTCCTTTTTAGCAGGCATGCTGGCCCTGCTGCTCCTTCAGCCAGGCCTGCGGGGATTCACCTGTCTAACCGGGCAGGAGATAGAAATTCCTTATACGCATTTACATTTCTGGATAGCAGCTATCGGTTTTATCCTGCTGACAGGGATCATTGCGGGCAGCTATCCGGCTTTTTATTTATCGGCTTTCAGGCCCATCAACGTCCTGAAGGGGATCGGCAAGGCAGGCAGCGCGCTGGTCACTCCCCGCAAAGTGCTTGTAGTCTTTCAGTTTACTTTCGCCATTATCCTGATCATTTCCACCGTGATCATCTACAAGCAGATCGGATACAGCCGGGAACGGGATCTGGGTTATAATAAGGACCACCTGGCATTCTTATACATTAAGGGGGATATCAGCAGGAATTATCCCCTTATCAAAGAGGAGCTGCTCAACAGCGGGGCGATCACCAGTCTTACCCGGACCAATTCTCCCATAACGGATATCTGGACCACCGACGATAGTTATGAATGGACAGGGAAAGATCCGAAGACCCGTTATGCATTTGCCAAATTCCAAACGGACCATGATTTTCTCCGAACAATGGGATTAACGGGGATAACCGGCCGGGATATCAATACCGATAGTGATCCTGCCGACACAACGGCTATTATCCTGAATGCAAGCGCTGCGCAGCTGATGGGTTTTCAGGATCCTGTAGGGCAGATGATAACTAACCGGGATGGGAGATGGCGGATAGCAGGGGTGGTGAAAGATTTTATTCCGGGATCTCCTTATGAACCTCTTCAGCCGGTAGTGATACAGGGACGTCGAAACGGATTCGGTACGCTTAGTTTTAGATTGAATGATAAAAATGAGGACAAAAGCAACCTGGAAAAGATCGGCGCTACCTTTAAAAAATATAATCCGGATTATATTTTTGACGTTAAGATGGTAACCGAAACACAGGGCGAACAATTCCAGGGTACGCAGCATCTTGGAATACTGGCGGCAGCATTCGCCGGTCTGACTATTTTTATTTCCTGTCTCGGCTTATTTGCCCTGGCTGCTTATATGGCGGAAAACCGCATTAAGGAGATCGGCGTGCGGAAAGTGCTGGGAGCATCGGTATCAGGTCTGGTAACGCTGCTATCGAAAGACTTTCTGAAGCTGGTCTTCATCTCCTTTGTCATAGCCTCACCACTGGCAGGCTGGGCCATGTATGCGTGGCTGCAGGGATTCTCCTACCATATTCATATCAGCTGGTGGATCTTTGTTCTTGCCGGGCTGCTCACGGGGCTGATAGCGCTGGCGACCGTATCTTCCCAGGCTATCCGGGCGGCGTTGGCCAATCCGGTAAAGAGCTTGAGAACGGAATGATTTTTCAAAGAGGAGCAGGAGCTTAGGAAGTCTATCAGTTGTGGGGTGTTGGAGTTACATCCTGCAAATCCAGGGCAGGTTGGCTATCTTTGTTGCTCAAAACAGGAAAATATGCAGGCACAAGGGCCATCGAATGATCCATTACACGGGCTTACCCTTGAAAAGATCGTAACGCATTTAGTGGAGAGCTATGGATGGGAGCAACTGGGAGAGCAGATCCGGATCAAATGTTTTACCATCAATCCGTCTGTACAGTCCAGCTTGAAATTTTTACGCAAGACCCCATGGGCGAGAACAAAGGTGGAAGACTTTTATAAGTATTCTTTGCGGAAGAATAAATTGAAATAAGGCCGGCTTCCGGGCCGATCAGTGTATGACCACTTCGACCATTCGCTAAATGATCACTTCCTCTTTTTTTTGGCGCCTCTTGTTAAGGGCTTACCGTATTTCTTCATCATCCGGTCGGTATGGCGCACGATAACATTGACCTTCTTGTTCTTCTCCAGCTTCTCATGAAAGGCTCCGCCGGCAAATTCCGGCTTGG
This sequence comes from Chitinophagales bacterium, assembly GCA_015655015.1. Taxonomy (GTDB): domain Bacteria; phylum Bacteroidota; class Bacteroidia; order Chitinophagales; family Chitinophagaceae; genus Puia. The sequence goes on from JAATFV010000090.1 coordinate 181,606, forward strand.
GTATATCGAGCGGGATTATTTTCATGTAGGGTTGCGGCTTCTCTTCTTCCGTCAGCACATCCGAGATCTCCAGGTCATTCGGTAAGGGGACCATCGGTATTTTATAGTTCATCAGGCTCTCTATTTTTGCCTGGTACTCCTTTTCTTTTTCCGTAATAAAGCTGATGGCGATCCCTTTTTTATCTGCTCTGCCTGTCCTTCCTATCCGGTGGATATAGTTCTCCGGCACTTCCGGGGTGTCGAAATTAATTACATGGGATACTTCCGCAACATCCAGTCCCCGGGCTATAATATCGGTAGCGATGACAAAATGATATTCTCCGCTCTTGAATCTGTTGACGGTGTTAAAGCGATAGTTCTGGTCTTTATTAGAATGAATAACGCCTGTCTTACCCGGAAATTTTTCGGATAACTGCTCATACAATTGATCCGCCAGCTGTTTGGTCGCTACAAATATCAATACTTTGGTCATTTCAGCATCCCGGCTCAGGAGGAGTTCCAGGAGGTTTACTTTGGTATGGAAGTTCGGCACTTCATAGGCTCTTTGATCGATATTTTCGACCGGGGTGCCTGTAGGAGCGGCCTCGATCCTCTCCGGATTGTTAAAATAAGTATCCATGAGCATTTCCACCTCTTCGGTAATAGTGGCGGAGAATAAGAGGTTCTGTCTTTTAGCGGGCAGCAGGTCCAAAATATTCCTCAGCTGCGTGCGAAATCCCAGGTTCAGCATTTCGTCCACTTCGTCTATCACTAGTTTTTTAATCGCATTCAACCGCAGGGAGCCGCTGAGCACCAGGTCGTATAACCTGCCGGGGGTAGCGACCAGTATATCCAGCCCTTTTTCCACCTCGGCCCTTTGCGTATTGGTATTGACGCCGCCATATACTCCCACTGTCTGAAGGGTCATATAGGTGGTCAGCTCCTTTACCGACTGGACGACCTGCGCCACCAGCTCACGGGTAGGGACAATGATCAACAGCTGGGGAGTCCTGCTCTTCGAGAAGGTCAGCTGCCGGAGGCAGGGCAGCAAATACGCAAATGTTTTGCCGGTGCCGGTCTGGGCTATTCCGCATACATCCCGTCCGGACATTATTACGGAAAACACCTTCTGCTGAATGGAGGTAGGAACCTGGTAGCCTAAGTCATTTAAGGCATTCAGCAGCGGTTTGTTCAAATTTAACTCACTAAAAGTCATGCTACTTGCGTTAAAAAAGGCAAAGGTAGCTCAAATCCCCGGCAGTTGGGGCAGATAATCCTCTGTGGACGTGATTAATAAGCCAATAACGGTTCACTGGCATGATTATTTAAGCGGAACTTTCCGGCCCAACTGTTCAAACTATACGCCATGAAAATCAATCCTTTTATATCATTTGCCGCCCTGGCCCTTTTAGGGACTTTGCCTGGCTGTAACATGAGAAAATTAAACAAGGGCTCTTATGGCGGATCTGCCCATACCAGCGGCTATCAGGCGGATACCCTCGCGTCCCCCTATGCCACCGGATCTGCCAAAAATTTCAGCAAGGTGATCGGGTGGAGAGGTGATGAGACGCCCAGGGCCCCGGCAGGATTTACCGTCACTAAATTTGCAGACGGGCTGGACCATCCCCGCTGGATATATGTAGCGGATAACGGAGATATTTTCGTGGCTGAATCCAATACGGTCCTCAAAGGCATTTTGAAATTCGGAGCAGGGATCTCCCGGAAGATAAAAACACAGCATATCGGAAAAAGCGTTAACCGTATCATACTTTTCAGGGATTCGGATAAAGACGGGGTTCCGGAGAAACGTACTGTTTTTATGGAAGGGCTCAACCAGCCTTTCGGCATGCTGATATTGGGGAATCATTTTTATGTAGGCAACACCAATGCCTTAATGGAATACAATTATACTTCCGGCGACACCTGTATCAGGGGAAGAGGGAAAAAGATCCTCTCCCTGCCGGCGGGTAAGCATAATCGTCACTGGACAAGGAATATCATCACCAATAGGGAACATGATAAGATCTATATCGGGGTCGGTTCCGGAACAAATGTGGCTGAAAAGGGATTGGAAAATGAAGTAAGAAGGGCCGATATACTGGAGGTCAATACGGATGGGAGCGGAGAACGGATCTATGCCAGCGGTCTGCGCAATCCCGTGGGAATGGGATGGGCGCCGGGTACCCATACTTTATGGGCAGCGGTCAATGAAAGAGATGAGCTGGGAGATGAGCTGGTGCCTGATTATCTCACCCATGTCAAAGAGGGAGGTTTTTATGGCTGGCCGTATTCTTATTACGGGCAGCACGAAGAGCCAAGGATGAAGGACCAGCAGCGACCGGACCTGGTAGAAAAAGCTATTGTGCCGGATGTTCCCCTGGGGTCTCATACGGCCTCGCTGGGGCTGGTGTTTTATGAAAAAAGGGCCTTTCCTTCCCGATATCACGATGGCGCATTTATCACCCAGCATGGTTCCTGGAATCGTTCTGTCCTATCCGGTTATAAGGTAGTATTTGTCCCTTTCAGGGATGGGAAGCCTTCCGGAAAACCGGAGGATTTTTTAACGGGTTTTATCGGCGATCTTTCAAAAAGTGAAGCGCATGGCAGGCCGGTCGGCATTGCTGTACTGGCTGACGGATCGATGCTGGTATCGGATGATACGAGCAATACGATCTGGCGGGTGAGCGCGAAATGAGCGGTCTTTGTATTCATTTTGGATCAGGATGCTCATCCTTCTCCTCCAGCAGCTTCAGAAATTCGATGAGGCTGACGGCTTCTATATTTTGACCTATGGGAAAACGTACCGTCCCTGAATATATTACGAATTTTTGTGTTGCCCCGATGTCTTCACAGGCAGTGTAAAATCCTTTTTTTAGATTTGGCGCGGAGGATCTTTTGATCTCTATAGCCCACACCTGCTTATCCGGTCCTTCCAGGACAAGATCAATTTCCGTTTGCGTCGTCGTTCTATAATAGCTGTATTGCCATTTATTCGACAGATTTACGATTATGTTTTCAGCAACAAATCCTTCCCAGCTTGCCCCAATAATGGGATTGCCGAGCAGACTATCAAAATCTGAAATATTCAGAAGCTTGTGCAGAAGGCCTGTATCACGTAAATAGATTTTAGGTGATTTAACCAGCCTTTTTTTTGTATTTCCTGACCAGGGTTGAATTTGTCTGACCATGTAGAAATCGGTTAGGATGTCCAGATACGATCTTATGGTCGTATGACTTACTTCCAGACTTTTACCAAGGTCGGACAACACGACCTGCTGACCATGATAATGCGCCAGCATCGTCCAGAATTTTTTCATCCGGGCAGACGAAATCCCGGGTCCCATTAAAGGTATATCCCGTTCAACATAAGATGAAATAAAATCATTACGCCATTCCCAGCTTGCATTCTCCGTTTCTGCCAGATAACTATCTGGGAATCCGCCGCGGAACCATAATTTTTCAGGATTAAAACTAAGAAGTTCGGCCTTATAGACCTCTGCCGCAGTAAAAGGGCTTAATTCCAGATACCGGATCCTTCCGGCTAGAGTCTCTGAAGATTGCTGCAATAGATCCCGGGAGGCTGAACCCAATAAGAGGAATTGCCCTACTTTTTCTCCAGCTCTTTTTCGAATATCAACCAACCCTCTCAGGATTCTAAACAAATCCGGTTTTCGCTGAACTTCATCGATAATAACCAGCTGGTTTTCAAAGCGTCTTAGATAACTTTCGGGATCACTTAATTTGTTTAGGTCTGTATCCAGCTCCAGATCGAGATAGGATGTTTTTTTATTGATCCTTTGTTCGGCTATCTGCAAGGCAAGAGTCGTCTTTCCCACCTGCCTGGCTCCCAACAATGCGACAACAGGCATACTGTTAAGAGCCTCTGTCAGGTTATGTCGTATGTCACGAGGGATCATAATAATGTAATTTGAAAGTTAAACTTTCAAATAGCAGCAAAAATAGGCAAAAAACATGTAATTTGAAAGTCAAACTTTCAAATTACATAAAAAATCGAGAAGGCCGATTATTCGCCCGCAATGGATGATTTTCCATGTATGTTGCATGATGTATGTTGCATGGCTACGTAGACTGGGGAGGATCGAGGAGCCGAAGGTAGGGCTCGATCTTCCAGTCCTTTCTCAGCCATCTTTTGATCCTTCTGTTCAAAGAAGAGGTGCGTTCATACGCCACTTTATCCGGGACAATGTTCTCCGGTAAAATCCGGGCGCTGTTCGCCATAAGAACGGAGAGGGAAGCCCCCTCGTATTTTTCAAAGAAATGCTGCAGCACTACCCGGAATTCCTTCAGGTTCCAGTAATGAAAAAGGAAGGGCTCTGCAGCATCAATATGCAGCTTATTCTTTTGAAAAGTATAACAAAAGGCGAATTGTTCAACAGTATGTTTGGGAAATTTCCGGTGTACTTCGTCCGTTATCTTCAGCACATCCCGTAAAAGAGGAGCCTGGATAGGGGTGAATCCGATCGTCCCTGCATTCCACATATTCATATCCAATGCGGAAGCGAGGCCGGCCTTCGGCTGACGACGCAAAAAGGCCCTCCACTTTTTTATGTGAAGGTTGGCAGGACGGCCAATGAGACCTTCGGATTTATGGAGGATCACGCTGGTATCAGACAACAGATCGTATAAGGCTTCCAGGGGCTGCAGGCAATAGGTGTCACTATCGACATAGAGTAATTTTCCGTTATAGTGATTAACGCAATCCAGGAGCATTTCTATTTTGGGCCTGAAGATGAAGTCAATTTCACCTCTCCATTTTTTGATCCGGCCGGCCGTAATTTCCCGGATATGTAAGGTCAGGCGGTCCTGAAACAGGGCAAACTCATCGGGTTTATCGGTATAGATAATAATTTCCGGCGCCGGAGTACTGCTCTTTTCATAAACAGTCAGCAGACGCAGGAGCGCAAATTTACATTCATGGAATATGTCCTTGCGGCCATACACCATAAAAAGAAGATATTTTGTCATGGTCAGAAAAGAGTTAGGTCTAAATACCACACGAAGATAAGTGTTTGCGAAAGATGTGCATCGCCGGAGCTTCGCGGTCCTGCGATTGTCCCATTTCTGCAAAAGGACTACCTTTAAGCATGTTTGAAGCCATAAACAATTATGCAGCCCGGTATATTTCTTCTTCGAAGGAGGAAATCAGCCTTTTCAACAGACTTTTGCAGTATAAAAAGGTCCCTAAAAAGACATTTTTATTGCAGGAAGGGGAAATTTGCCGGTTTGAAGCCTACATCAATGCCGGGTGTATCCGCAACTATTATATAAATGAGTCCGGTACTGAAGTCACCTTGCAGTTTGCTATTGAAGACTGGTGGGTGAGCGATATAGCCAGCTTCCACGAACAGAAGCCCAGCCGGATGTTCATTGAAACGCTGGAAGATTGTGAAATACTGGTCCTTACGCCGGACAGTAAGGAAATACTCCTCAAAGAAGCCCCCTGTTTTGAAAGGATGTTCCGTTTGATGGTGCAGCGAAATCTCTCCAGGCTGCAGGAACGTCTGTTTCAGACGATCGCTACTACGGCCGTAGAAAAATACCTGGATTTCCTGGAGCGCTACCCGACCATCCCGCAGCGGGTGGCTCAACATTATATCGCATCTTATTTAGGCTTCTCCCCCGAATTCCTTAGTAAGGTGAGAACAAGACTTGTCAGGAAGTAGTTTCCGGAGAGCCTTTCTCTTTCTTGTCCTGGTTCAATGCCCGGGTAAATGGAATAGCGCAACTTTGCCCTATCAAATTAATCATTATGGAAAATAAAATTCTAGGTATCCATCATATAACGGCAATAGCCGGCGATGCCAAACGCAATTTCGATTTCTACACAAAGGTGCTGGGTCTGCGGTTTATAAAAAGGACGGTCAACTTTGACGATCCGCATACCTACCATTTCTACTTTGGCGATGAACAAGGGCACGCCGGGACCATTCTTACTTTTTTCCCCTGGGGAAGTTCAGTAAGGCAAGGCAGGCGGGGAGCCGGTATGGCGACAGAGATAGGATATGCTGTTCCGGAAGGCAGTTTTGATTTCTGGATCAATCGATTTGAGGAACACCATGTGACCTATAATAAGCCTGCCCAGCGATTTGGCGAGTCATACCTCACCTTTTTAGATCCGGACGGCCTTAAGCTGGAGCTGGTGATCCCTCCGGCAGCCGACAACAGAAAACCTTATGAAACGGCGGAGGTGAAGGCAGCGGCAGCTACCAGGGGTTTCTACAACACCACCCTGACGTTAAACAGTATTAAAGCCACCGCGGCTGTGCTGACCGATATTTTTGGTTATACCCTGATAGGGCAGGAAGGAAATCGCTATCGTTATGCCACGGATGCCGTCGATACGGCCAATATTATTGACCTGGTGGAGCTCCCGAATGAAAACAAGGGTATAGGAGCGGGAGGTACGGTACATCACATCGCTTTCCGGGTGAAAGACGATGCCACTCAAATGGTTTTCCGGGAGAAGATAGCAGCAGCAGGGTTGCAGATCACCCCCCAGATAGACCGTAATTATTTTCATTCCCTGTATTTCAGGGAACCGGGCGGCGTATTATTCGAAATAGCTACCGAAAATCCAGGTTTTACCGTAGATGAATCTTTGGAAGAATTAGGCAAACATTTAAAGTTGCCGCCTCAGTATGAGCCCCAGCGTAAAAAGATCGAGGCCCACCTGGTCCCGCTTGACTAAAACCGGCGGCCGCCGTTTCCGGGGGCGCTAAAATTTTATTATTATGAACTATCAACCATTAAAATATATTTATAAAGCTTCCCGCGACGCAACAGCAAATACCCTTTTGCTGTTGCACGGCACCGGCGGGGATGAGAATGACCTGTTACCCATTGCCGGGGAGTTGGGCGCTAACTTCAATATACTCAGCCTGCGCGGGAATGTTTCAGAAGGAGGGATGCCCCGTTTTTTCCGGCGCCTTGGCATGGGCGTCTTCGATGAACAGGACCTGGTATTCCGCACAAATGAAATGGTGGCTTTTATTAAAGAGCTGGCCATCAGGGAGAAATTCGATGCCGGCAAGCTTATAGCGCTGGGATATTCCAACGGGGCGAACATAGCCGGAAGCACCTTACTATTGTATCCCGATTTCCTGGCAGGAGCCATTTTATACAGGCCCATGCAGCCGTTTGCCATCATCGGCGCCGGCGTAAAGACCAGCAAACGGATACCCGTGTTCATGAGCAATGGCACCACGGACCCCACTATCGATCCGGCAGCTACCAGGATTTATGTGGGAACGCTTAAAAATGCGGGGTTCGACGTGACCCATCATTCTTTGCCGACGGGTCATAATCTGACCCGGCAGGATCTGCAGCTGTCAGCGGACTGGTATAAAAAAGAATTTATAACACTAAATCCGGCCTGAAGAGCTCAATCTATTTCATAAACCCGCCCGCCTTTGACGGAAGGCTATTATTTTTCCTTCATTAGCCAACCGGCTATTTCCTTTCAGCGTTCTCATTGCAGAGACCATTCTAAAAATTGTATGGGCCTTTAAAAATCACCCAACTTAACAAGTTATGAAATTCAATCAACGTAAAGCAGCTATTGCTATAGCTGTCCTGGCAGGAGTATGCGCCAACTGGGCTTGTAAAAAGAGTAATGACAACAGCCCCGCCAAAGCTACTGTCCATATTCAGGTGAAACAGGATGCTGTTTTCGGTAATGTACTGGCGGATAGTGCAGGCAGAACCCTCTATTTCTTTTCCATCGACGCGAATGGCGGCTCCGGGTGTACCGGCGGCTGCGTAACGGTATGGCCGGTATTCTATAAAGAGAATCCTACATTGGATACTACTTTGACCGCCAGCGATTTCGGCACGATTACCCGCACGGATGGCGCCAAACAAACTACCTATAAAGGGTGGCCTTTATATTATTTCCAAAATGATCCTCAAGCCGGTGATATAAAGGGAGATGGAGTACAGAACATATGGTTTGTAGCCAAGCCTGATTATACCGTGATGCTGGCCAATACGCAGCTGGTGGGCAATGATGGGGTACAGTATGACCACACGCTCAAGCCGGGTGCGGAAGTTACCCAGTATATCACGGATGCCTACGGCAAGACGCTCTATTCATTCAGCCATGACCATTCCAATACGAACACTTTCACCAAAGCCGATTTCAGCAACAATACTGTCTGGCCTATCGATTCGAATGCGGTGATAAAAAAGATCCCTTCTATCCTGGATAAAACACAGTTTGGCACGGTTAGCGTATTTGGGAAGACCCAGCTGTCGTATAAAGGATGGCCGCTCTATTATTTCGGCTCCGATAGCGGAGTACGCGGCAGCACGAAAGGCGTCAGTTTCCCGACTCCGGGCGTATGGCCTTATGTGAATGGGAGCACTGCGATCGCTCCTATGTAGTCCGATAGACTTTGATCGGCCCGTCCTTTTACCTGCCGGGAGGAAGTGAATGGGTATTAAAGACAAACCCAACTCCATATACATTATCGATGCTGATGCAGCTGGAAACGTTCAGGTGCTTGCGCAGCCGCGAGATAAAGACATCCAGGCTTCTGCCGAGAAAGTAATCGTTCTCACCCCATAGCTGGGTCAGGATCTCCTCCCTTTTCAGGATGCGGTTCTCATTGCGGAAGAGATAATCCAGCAATTCCGCCTCGCGGGGCGTCAGTATAATCTCTTTTCGCCCGGCGATGATCAGCTTTAGGGAGTCCTTGTAGAATTGTACATCACCCAGTGTGATCAGGGAACGATTGACGGGCTCGGCCCCTGCATTCCTTTTAATAATATTTTTTATCCGCAGCACCAGTTCATCTACATCGAATGGCTTGCTGATATAATCATCTGCGCCTATCTTCAGACCGTGCAGGCGATCTTTTTTCTCGTTGCGCGCCGTCAGAAAAAGGAAGGGCAGGTTAAACCCTGCCCTTACCATTTTTTCCGCCAGCTCAAACCCATCCATTTCCGGCATGGAAACATCTATGAGCGCGATCTGGTACTCCGGATGGCGGAGTCTTAATTGCTCAAAAGCCATCTTTCCATCCAGCACCCAGTCCACTTCAAAATCAGAGATCTCCAGGTATTGCTTCACCACATTGCCCAGATCGGTCTCATCTTCCACTAATAATATTTTCGGCTTCATATCGGCTGATTTTTAAAAAGGAATACTAATAATAAACGTGCTCCCCTCTCCTTCCACACTTTCAATATCGATCTTCCAGTTATGCGCTTCTATCGCCTGTTTGACATAAAATAATCCAAGTCCCAATCCTTTCACTTGTCCATTACTATTATTCATGCTCCTGTAAAATTTATCAAAGATATGTTTCTGAATTTCCGTAGTCATTCCTATTCCATTATCCGAGATGGTAATAATTACCCCTTTTTTATCGTTGACAGTAGTCACAGCGATCTCCTTGAAAGGCGAGCTGTTATATTTTAACGCGTTATCAAAAATATTCAGGAGGATCGTGGTGAACCAAAACCGGTCCAGCAGGACCTTGTCCCGGGCGGCCTCTTTATGCAGCATGAGCGTAACATTTGCCCCGGCCAGCTTGAGCCGGTAGTCCAGCAGGATCTCATCCAGCAGGTGATGGAGCGAATGGTCATCTTTCTGCAGGGAGATCTTGTTCATGGTAGTGATCTGGAGTACCTGGCTGATGAGGATCTTCAATCTATCCGCCTGTCGCTGCACTACTTCGGTCAATGGTATCAGGCTTTCTTTACTGGTGATGATCTTTTCGTTCTGCATCGTTTTATTGGCTACGATAATGGCTGCCAGCGGGGTGTGGAATTCATGGGTGATGCTGTTGATAAAGTCAGATTTCATTTCAGAAAGTTTCTTCTGCTTTAACCAGTTCCGGAAGGTGATGAAGAAGAGTAATACCACCGATGAAACGGATAGAAGGGATAAAAGGAAGGTAGGCATCATCAATTTCAGGATGGTGATCTTCCGGTTGCGGATGTCTACGTGAAGGGCAAAGGTGATCCCATAGCTATAATCGACGCTGGCGTTGACGGTGAGGCCGCCCGCCCGGTTGCTGGGATAAATCCCTTGCAGGGTCCCTCCTAAATGGATGCCATCCTTTGTCTGAAGAGTGGGGTCTATAAGATCGTAATGTTCATTTTTCGTGTAGAGAGGAACGAATTTGTCGTGTTGAAAAGATACTTCCACAGACAGGATAAGGATGGCATAATCGAGGCCCCTGTAAAGATTGTGTCTCTTTATAATAACATTCAGCAGGCTATCCATATTGTTGGCTTCCCTCAATTCCCGGAAGGCGCTGTCGCAGACTTTTTGGCTGAGAATGCTAAATTCCCGGGGATCATGGAGATACGTTTCTTCCAGCTGCCGCATATTCTGAACCATAAAATGGTCGAGTATCCGCTGCCCGCCCGGCATGACTTTGTCATTTCTGATGGACTTGAAATATTCCGTATTAATGATGTTGAGCTCGGACAGATAGTAATGTTCATTTTTCAGCTCATAGGTATTGTACAACAGGAAGAATTGTACAGACGAGAGTACGAGGAAGCTGAGAATAGCGGTGATCTTATGTGCCGTGATGGAGTACTTCACTATGGGAGATTTAAGCAGTTGAGCTAGCAGGGGAAAATATACCATATCTTTAATATTCGTTAACAATCTGTTTGAAGTCTGTTGACAAGATCCCCGAAGAGCAGTAGATACCTTTAAAAAAATCAATTACGGATGAAAAAAAGACTGGTAAAGTTATTCGCAACTGCATTCATTCTACTCCCTTCCCTGAGAGGGCTTGCTCAGGGAACCGCCGGCCATTTCAGTACAAAGGACAGTATCACCCGGGGAAAGTATACACTCGTAATCATCAATGACCAACCTGACTTTGACACGACGACCCGGCAGCGGATGATCGATGCCTTTTTTACGGTGTATCCGCAGGAAGCAAAACGATTCAATGACCAGACCTTGCAGCGGGTGGTCTTCTTCATCGATCCTCTGTACAAAGGCGTTGCCGAGACCGGTAACGGCGTGGCGCGTTATAATCCCGCCTGGTTAAAGAGCCATCCGGAGGATATCGACGTCGTCACCCACGAGGTAATGCATATCGTGCAGGACTATCATCAGGGTCACAATCCGGGCTGGCTGACGGAAGGCATTGCCGACTATGTCCGGTATGTGTATGGAGTCAACAACCTCAACGGTCACTGGACCCTTCCCGATTACAATCCGGCTCAAAATTATACGAACGCCTACCGGGTGACGGCCAGGTTCCTGTTATGGTTGGAGAAGAACTATAACAAGGACCTGGTGGATAAACTGGACGCTGCTATGCGGGCGGGGACTTACCAGCCCGGGCTTTGGGTCCGGCTGACAGGCCGGACGGTGGATGAGCTTTGGAGCGACTATGGGAAAAACCCTTCGCTGGAGCTGACATATAAATAAGCGTCGACGCTGCCCCTCCCCGGATAGGCTGCCTATATTAAAAAGCTGCCTATATTAAAAATAGGATGTCTCTGTGTTGGCTGCAACAGGAGACACCCTATTTACTAACAGGAATTCATTTATATAGGATCTCTTGTAACATTCGGCATCTGTATCCTGACCAGGTAAGTGCCATCCTGGAAGAGCAGGAAGGTGAACCGGGGGTTTGTGCTATAGATCCTGTCCGGTGTAGGGGTGATCCCCGGATCGATCAGCGCCTTATTGGAAGGTATACGGTAATAAATCGTGTACCCCTGGGCCCCGGGAACAATGGGAAAAGGCGTCAATTCGAAGTCACAGATCAGCGCCGTGTCCGTAACGATGAGGGGATGGAACCGGGCAAAGGTCCGGAAGTCGCTGCGGTCGCCTCTTGAAATGTACTCGTTGAGATTCGGATTGAACGGAGTGCCGTTCTTATCCACCAATTCAAGTATAACCCGGTCACCGGAAGTGGAGAGCTGCTGTATATCCATAATAGGCGTAGAGATCGTACCGCTGGTGTTTGTCCCGTCCTGGAACCAGGAGTTGGCCGCCCCGTCATTCTCATAGGGGCTCCCGTGATACAAGATGAAGATGCCCGCGTTTTTGAAGATCTTGCTGCCGTATTCGTTGGTGGCCTTCACATCATATTCATAGGTCCCCGCCGGAACATTGGATGTTGTCCCATAAAAGGTCAAGGCGCCGGTATGTACATTAAAGTCAAAACAGGGCGCGCTGATTTTAGTACGAATACTGTTGAGCAGTTCGACAGTCGTATCAACGTCGGACTGGAACTGGGATGTAAAAACGTAACGGTCCTGTAACATATAGAGGGAATCCGCATGCTGGTGCGTGACCGCATTGCGGATATCCAGCAGCTCATACACGACCGGTGAGCTCGATCCGTCATTATCTACCGGGTTCAATTGCTTGACTACCCCTATGGGAACGCTGTCCGGGCTGTTCGGATACCTGATCTGGCTGCTGAGGTAGCCGTTCGGCACCTTTGTACAGGCGTTCACCAGGGCTATAACGAGGAGGGTGAATATTATATTTTTAAAAGATGTCTTCATATCAGTTAATTAACAGGTGAGTTTTATTGTTGGTACCCATAGAAGTCAAAAACATGCTGGTTGTACAGTACGTGCAAGACCCCCGTCGTCGTCAGTATGCCCGTCGTCTGGCAGAGGGTCGGCATCAGCTGTTGCGGCAAAAGCTGGCTGATCCCGGTAGAATCCGCAGGCAGCGGGGATCCCGGCAGCGGGATCATTTTTGTCAGGTAGATGTATTCGGGACTGGTCGTAAATACGGACGAGTTGGTATAATCCGTGGTCGGCAGCAATTGGATCAACCGTACTTCTCCGTCATTGGCCGTCGCCAATGTTCCAAGCTTGCTGATATTATCCCGGGTGATCCGGTCATGGAACATATAAGATCTCAATGAATCCCTGAGCGAGGGCAGGTCCAGCGAATCGAAGGTGTAAATGAGATTTTCGTCATTGGCGGCCAATCTTGCCGCCTCCGCCCTGGCATCCACATAGTTGCGGATAGTGTAATTGGTGACGGCGAAAAAAGTGCCGGCCTGGTTCAATTCATCTTTCAGCCCCGCCGCGTCGATCATGATGACGAGGGTGTCGAAAAGATGATTGGTCTTCAGGTAGTCATAGGTGGTCATATCGACCTGCGCCTTGAAGAGGGTGCCCCCGATCGTATAATCCTTCTTACAGGACCAGACGCAAACCAGGAGTATCGTGATGATCGCAACTGTTTTGAAAAGTTTCATGCTGAA
>JAATFV010000006.1 GCA_015655015.1 Chitinophagales bacterium
AAAAGTACAGAAGTTTTCTTCAAGCAGAAATTTATTTAACAACCGTAAACTTTTCGATTGCAACTTGACTCGCAATTTGATTCGCAATTTTGTTGATAAAAAATTACGATTGAGCAATTGAATATAAGGATGTAAACATCAAGTCTCTACGTCTATTACAATGCTGAAAATATTGGTCTTCTGCATATTCATCTTCTTCATATATATACATGACATATTTTCCTTTCGAAATATGTAGGGTGTTTGGTTTGCAACCAAAATTTAGATTTGAAAAAAAAAAACTCACCAATTCAGATGCTCTTCATGTATCATGTATCTTTATTTTTGTTGGTCCGTCCCATGTTCCCATCTTTCTTCAACAAATTTGTTAAATAGGGACACATGAGTGCCCAAAAGTTTTCGGAAAACTTTTGACAAGTTTTAATTTCATTACTTTGATGGACTTATTCAACATTTAAAATAAAAAAGTCGTTCCTATTTACCTATGTTATCTACAACAAGCGGCCAGGATTTTTATATAATACAAAAGAAAACAATTGTCTATTAAATTCTTGACGGGAATAAAAATAATTACATTTTCAGTCTAACCTATTTCACAGTATACACATCCGATGTGTGGTATTGACAGCCGCAATTTTATGAGTATTAAAAATTTTATAGGATATAGTACAGATATGTACTACACATATACCTATAATTATAGTCCGCTAGCGATTGAAATTTTATAATGGAATTTACACATCAAGAGGATTAATGTACTCGAGACTCGAAATGGATTCGTTTTAAAAATAAAAGCATGATATATACTAGGTCCCACCTGATGGATAGATAATTTTTTTCAGATACTTTAGGTTCTGTTACATTCATTTAAATCATTGCCAACATTGAACTATAATAATTTCGCAACTAAAATTAAAAAATATACTTGAATGGTCGACCAAATATCGTAAATATTTGGACTTGTCTTTTTTTCGAATTTCACACACATTCAAAATTTTTCCGTGTTACGTTGCGAAATTGTCACACGTGTTTTTTGAACGCGACTTCACCTCGTTCATAACAATCTCAAAGGTAACCCTTGTTTAATGATTAATGAATTAATTGAAAGTGATGCTTTTGCTCAATATCTTCAAAACTTCAAAACATACAGCAAAAAAGTTCATCGGTGAATTACTCACTTTTGACTTACAGTCAAGGGAATAAACGAGCATTAAGGCAAAACTGGAAACGGAGGTTAAACGGAAGCCAGAGGCGTTTATAACGGAGGATCAAATTAAGGTTATACAGGCGAAGGAGTGGTTGACTTTGAAGGAGGCGGCTTTGTTATTGAACGTGTCGCCGCTGACCCTTAGGAGGTGGACACTGGCCGGGAAGGTGGGGGCGGAGAAGGTGGGACGGAAGCATTTGTTTTACCGGAGGTTTTTGCTAAATTCACATAATTAGTTCGTTTTAATGCTTGTAAGAGTAGCGAGCACAGGTTAAGTTTAACAATCTTATCTAATCTGTATGGAACAAGATTTTTCTACACTAATTTTTGATAAGCCTCTTACTAAGGTGTCTTTAGAAAACATCCAAAACTATCTTCAAGAACCGAGGATATGAATGCCAACAACTATGGCTGCAAGTTATGTTTGCGTATAGGAGCACAGGCTGGGCTAAATTTTTCGGAAGGCTAATCTGTTTTTGCCGAAGGTTAAGACCGTATCACCCGAAAATTTCCGGATATCTTATGCGATTGGTTTTTACTATCCGAATAATGGATCGAAAACCACCCCTCCGCATATCCGCCCGCTATTCCATCCTGTCTTGTAATAGCGATCTCGCTGGAACTCTGGAAGGTGCAGTCCTCGCCATTTATCTTCAGGCCGGTGGACAGACCGGCCAGGTTGCTTGAAAAAAAGTAATTCCCAAGAACGCTGGTAAAATACCCCTGAAACCTAATTCCTTTTGTGTTGTCGCCGATCGTAATGACATCCACGCCGGTCGGGTTGTTGGATTCCGTCAGCTGCGGGCCGTTCGAACCGGGCTGGCCAGTGATCGAATAGGCAGTGGTATCGAGAACATAGTTGCAATATACGTGTGCAGCATTCGGACAACCGTAAAGATCAATGGTATATTGCTTGGATTCGTTCTGGCTGACGGGTGAGCCCAGCACTACATTCGTTGTATCCAGCGGTCTCCCGGAATTGTCGATGATCGTAATATGGGGGAGATTGTAGGCGTAATTGATCCAGGCGCTCATGGTGAAATTCCCGTTTTTTACCAGAACATACTGGTTATCCCTGGCATTCGTGTTGGAGAAGAGGACCGCGCCGTTTGACATGTGACTGCCATCACAGGAAAAGACGTTGCCTTTGATGGTTACCAGGTCGGGTCTGTCGGGTACAGTAAATGTCTGTTCGGCGGCAGTATTAAACGTACCCAAGGGTTGCCCCTTAAGACTTATATTGCTCCAGCTGTTGTAGTGATCATTGACAAGATCGAGGGTGACCGGCTCATTCACGGGAATAAAGACAACCGTATTTCCTTCGCTGTCAGTCCGGGCATCCGCCACTTCCCCACCGCTGGTCTTCAGGGTGATCCGGGTATTTACTACCGGGGCCCCGGTAGTGGTTCGGAGATGCAGGGTGAGATAAACTCCGTCCTTTGGGATAGCAAAATTCCAGAATCCCTTGCGCGTGATCTGTGTCGTATAGGCATTGCCCGTTCTTTTTGAATAGCCGGCCCTATGCCACGTGTTGTTCGTGTTCAGGTCCCACACCGGGATGCTGTCGGGGGCGGTGGCTTGCTGTGCAGCCGCAATGGGCATTTGCAGGCTGACATTGACGGCGGGGTTGAAATCCACGTTCGCGCTATGGGTGGCCAGAAAATAACCGCCATAGGACTCGAGGAACGATCTTTTCCCGTTCTCGTCAGCAAAGGGATAACAGGGTAGGCTGACGAGATAGTCTTTGACGGCAGGGTGCAGGTAGCAGGTATTGACGGAAAAGGACACTGAGCCGGTAACATGTCCGAAACCATAAGGAGGCACCGTGAGCACACCATTTCCCGGCAGGTCGATCACTCCGCCCGTATAGTCATAAAGGATATCACCCGCTCCCACCAGGGGCAGCACATTTATGTTGACGTAATTTCTGTAGGCGGCCGATGCGGTAAAGACTTTTGGAAAGATAAAGTATGTATTGATGTAATTGGCAGTCGTCAGGATATTGGAAAGATATTGATCGGTAGGGAGGTCGCTGATGGTAAAACTGTTGAAGCCAGGGGTATAGGTGAGATAAGTATTGTCTATTGTTTTAACAGTCAGCGGATTGCTGGTCTGATCGTTGTTGAGGGGGTATACCATAAGACTCGTATTGACCGGCGTGGCAGCCGGAGTGGGGGTATAATTCAGGGAAGCAGGGGGTGCCGAAGTTCCCTGGTGGGATTTTGAGCAGCCAGTAACCAGGCCCAGAGCGCCAAGCAAAAGCAGGGTGCGTTTCATAATAGCGGTGTAATGATGGTTTAGGGAAAGACGCTACAAGATAATAAAATAAAGTGGTTTCACGGTAGCCCGATTCATTATTGTTTCCAACCTTTAAGAAAAAACAATAATCCATCACATATGAGCAAAAAACTCTTTCCCTACCTCGCCATTCCAGCCTCCCCCAAGTCTATTCCTGCTGCTTATGCTTATAGCCTGCGGCCACACCGATCAGCAGGCAAGCTCCGCGGCGCCCGCCAAACACAGCTATTCCGGAATCGTCATGGCCATCCTCTACCAGCAGCAGGCAGCAGAATATCGCGCACTTTGTCTGCAGGCTTACAATCTGGCAACTTTGACTAGAATAATATTTACAATAAACCCTCCACCCTCATCGACAGCCAACCTTTCTCCGAAATGATCAAATGATCCATCAGTTGAACATCAATCGTTTGGAGTGCCTTCTTTATTCGAAAGGTAGCTGTATATCCTTGACGCTGGGCCTTAGACTTCCGGACGGGTGGTTATGGGCAATGATGACAAAGGTGGCCAGTGAATGAAGAGCGAGACTAGTGTCATGAATATTAAATAGGGTTAGTATATTTGGGCAAAAAATCGAGGATGGCAAAATGGCGCCCATTTAAATTAAGTGAGGGAGAACGAATAGAGCTTCAAACGATAGCCGCCGGAAAACGCACTGGTATTATGCGTCGATGAGAAGACGCAAATACAAGCATTGGACAGAACCCAGCCGTTGTTGCCTTTGAGGGTTGGCCAGCCCAAGCGGCTGACAGCGACGTACAAGAGAAATGGGACGGTGGCCCTGTTGGCGGCCCTTTCCGTGCATAAAGGGGAAGTTACAGCGAAGACAGTGGACAAGAACAATGCCCAAAACTTCCTTATCTTTTTGAAAGAGCTGTATCGGAAATATCCGCGTAAACAGTTGCATGTAATCGTAGATAACCTGACGGTCCATAAGCACAAGATAATTGCTGATTGGGTGGAGTCGAAGAAAAGGATAACGCTGCATTATACGCCAACGTATTCGTCCTGGTTGAATCAGATTGAAATATGGTTTAATATACTGACAAAAGACGTGCTGAAAGGGGGAATATGGAAATCGAGAAAGCAATTAGTGGATCAATTGATGGAGTACGTAAAAACGTATAATGAGCAGAGAGGCAAGCCGTTTAAATGGACTTACACGGGAGAGCTGCTAACCGTTTAATACTAAATTAACTTAACAATCATCACACTAGCTTTCGAGCAAGGGATTGACCCGATCTTTTACGCAGGTCTTTCTGAGCCTGAGATCGAAACCGAATTGGCGGCACTGGACGAGAACAAGTTTATACAGCTCGGTAGACGCTTTCTGCTTTGGGAACGAAAGGAAGGGGGGAATAGGTCGGAAGATCTGAGCTCTGGGCAAAGCAAGGGACACGACGATTTGAATGATTACATTGAAATAACGGACCAGGCTATCGCGTGGGGGTACAACCGGATACCCCCTTACACCTTCAAAATAAGCCATATCGACTATGTAAATGGGAATAAAGTGGGTGAAAGGGATGATGCGATAGACCCCGGGCCCAAAAAAGCCTTCGTGGCAATGTTGGCAATGGAATTGGCCAAACAGCAAGCAGAAATATCCCAGGCTTGGGGGCAAGCATTGACGGACAACTGGGACCTATATTCTAGAGATATTTACAAATCCACACGATTGAAGAAAACCTGCGATTGTTGCGGTATCTCAAAAAAGGGTTTGACGAGCAGGCTGCGTAAAATTATATTATCCTGGCATCTGCGGTCAGTTGCGTTTTCGTCGAAAAATTTTGTATCTTATTTGTACCTCCTGATTACTAAAATATTGAAATACAAGCATTTTTACTTTTTGTATTGGAAAGTAGCGATTTTTAATTAATTGGCAATCAATTAATTGGTCTTTTAAAATTACATTTTGTACCGTTTTTTTCATTTTTTATCTATTTGATTGTCAATCTGTTAATTTTATCCTTTCTTGCTTATCATTTTTACAGTAATTTTTTCAGTATTTATTAAATTTACAGTACTTTGTATCTGTTTTACAGTTCTTACTTGGCTGATATTTCCTCAAGGAAATCAGTTTTATAGTCCCATGAGGATATTTCTATCAATTTTACAGTAATTCGAATCAGTTTTACAGTACCTAA
The DNA here is from genome assembly GCA_015655015.1 of Chitinophagales bacterium. Taxonomy (GTDB): domain Bacteria; phylum Bacteroidota; class Bacteroidia; order Chitinophagales; family Chitinophagaceae; genus Puia. The sequence continues at coordinate 5,653 of JAATFV010000006.1, forward strand.
AAGCTAAAATATAGAATGGAGGCAAGACCGGTAGGTGGAGAATGGCTCAAAGAGAAGTATAAACTGTCGCAATATACTTTGACACATGGCTCCTATATAGCGGACAATGCGGCGATTCGTATAACGTCGAAAGGTAATGTCGAACAGGATTATGGTATCAAGTATGCAGTGGCCGAAGAAGAAAATCCCGTGCACCACATCGAATTCTTTCTAAAATATGATGATCTCCAACTTGACTTTCTCCAAGCTGTCTTGAAGCGAACGCCATCAGCAGAAATCGAACATTTTATAGCAGAATCACCCGCCGGCAGATCAGCAAGGAGGATAGGCTTTTGGTACGAGTTCCTGACAGGTCAAGTAATCCAGCTTTCCCATTCAATCTCAGGCAATTATATTGATCTGCTAGATCCCGAGAAATATCTGACAGGGCGAACGGAAAAGAATCCCCGCTGGAGAATTAACGATAATCTTTTAGGCACCCAGGCGTATTGCCCGGTTGTCCGTAGAACACGAGAACTAGAGCAGTTGTTAGGGCAAGATCTGACAGCCAAAATAGAGGCTCTGAAGGCTGACTATCCCGAGGATATATTCAGGCGAGCAACAAATTATCTTTATACCAAAGAGACAAAATCCTCGTATGAAATAGAGAAAGAAAAGCCATCTCCCGATCGTGCTCAAAAATTCGTCGCCTTACTGCAGATGGCCGGCTCAGAGACCAATGAACAAATGCTAAGGGAAAGCCGGCTTATCATGTTGCAGAATGCCATAGTCGATCCCCGCTTCGCTGCTGCTGCTTTTCGTGATTTTCAAAATTATATCGGGCAGTCACTGGGCAATGGTCACGAAATCTTTTACTACATCTGCCCACCACCCGGTGTGATGGTGTCGCTCATGGAAGGATTGCAGTCACTTGGGTTAAAGACGGCCGGCGTTACATTTCCAGAAGTAAGAGCGGCAATCATCGCCTTTGGGTTTGTCTTTATTCATCCGTTTGAGGATGGCAACGGCCGTCTGCACCGTTTCTTAATACATGATGTGTTGTCTCATGACGAAAAGGTCCCTAAGGGACTCATTGTTCCCGTATCAGCACACATGCTGAACAACATCAAAGAGTATGATGCGATCCTTGAAAAATACTCAAAGCCACTAATGCGACGCGTCAGATTTTCGGCCACAGAAATAGGAGAAGTTGAAATACTCAATCCCGAAGAAGTTGAAGGCTACTTCAAATATCCGGACCTGACCGAACAGTGTGTTTATCTGGTTCAGACTTTACACGATACCATACGGGTGGACATGCCGGAGGAATTGACGTTTGTTCAGCGTTTTGATGAGGCAAAACGAGCAATACAGCAGATCGTGGATATGCCCGACAAATATATCGCGCAGATGTTGACTTTTCTTCATCAGAATAAGGGAATATTCCCCAAAAGGCGACGTGAGTATTTCGATAAACTTACCGATGCCGAAATCGAGCGGATGCAGGACGCTTATCGAAGGATTTATGAATTGGACTAGGTTGATTCAGAAAGGGGTCAAACGTATAAAACATTTACTGCAGTTGGTATAGTGTCGAGGATTTTCTTTTTGAAAGGACTAAAATCTAATTTTTCAACTTTAATGGTTAATAATTTGATTTGTAGTAGACTAGATACAGAATCGGCACCACACCCAAACATCCCTACACCACGACAGTTGGCGCGCTTAGAAAGGTGTTAAAAGAAATTCCCAACCGTCCGAGGCCGGTAACGAATGGGTGAAAACACTAATGTCGTTGTAGTCTTCCAGTTCAAATTCATCATTTCGGACATTGACGCGCCAGCTCTTTTTATGTACGTCAATGCCACAGAAAATAGTTTGCCCGTCAAAACGGAGTTGATTAACTTTAGACATGGTTCCCGATTTTTAAGTGAGTTAATGTGGTAATTAAATTTACTTATTATCGGGAACTTTCCATTTACTCACAGCCCCAGCTCAAACATAAGACCTTAAGCAAGAAAAGGTGTTTTCACGGTAGGGTATGTATTGATAATGAAGTAATTTGTATTTGTAGATAAGAAGGGGCGTTGTGATCGTCGAAAACCATCAAAAGATTACCGGATCAAAGTAACCAACAAGCTAAATTACCATATCAATGACAATGAAGCATTCAAAGGCCGTCACAAGAACGGCCCGGAAGGGGCCTTCACCAGGAATCGGCTGCTTCCCTTTGGTCATTTGATAATCAGTATATTAAGAATGGGAAAGACAGGACTACAACGAGAGATGGATAGCTTCTTGCGAGAGACAGAGAACGAGCAGTTCAACATTCGACGAATCACGAAGAGTGGTTTCAGCAGATCGAGACGGAAACTGGCGCCGGAAGCGTTCCTGGAGCTTAACGATATTATTTGGAAAGACTTTTATGAGGAAGTTGACTTCTACGGCTATCATGGACAGAAACTGTTATCGGTCGATGGCACTTATCTGAACTTGCCGAATCATCCAAGCATCCACGAAGCGTTTGACAGGCGGGGCATGGGCCGTGGAAAGAATAAAGATCTGCCCAAGAGCATGTGTCTGCTCTCTGCCCTGTATGATCCGGTGAACTATCTGACATTGGATGTGCAGACCGGTCCGACCGATGGCAACGAGCAGGACCTGCTATTGAAGCATTTGTCAAAGGTGGAACGAGGTGATATATTGCTGCTGGATCGCGGATACCCTGGAACGGCGCTGTTTGCCGGCCTGCAATCCATGGGTATTCACTTCATCGTTCGGATGAGGGAGCATTGGTTGCCAGTCAAAGAGTTTAAGGCCGGTCGTAAGCGGGATACGATAGTAACGTTGACGGTGCCGGACAAATACTATGACAGCTTTACCGAACAGTTCCCGTCGATGAAAAAGAGATCAAATGCAGACTGGTTAAGATAGCATTGGAGAACGGAGAAGAAGAGATATTAGCCACTTCTTTGTTGGACAGTGCAAAGTATAAGCTGACGGAAATCGGGGAGCTGTACCGGATCCGATGGGGTACTGAAGAGGGTTACAAGATGTATAAGGCACGGGTGCAGGTGGAAGCCTTCAGTGGCAAGACGGCCACCGCCATTAAGCAGGACATCTACGCCAAGGTGATGATGATGATTCTATGCGCAGCCTTGGCCTTCCCTATAGAAGAAAGGGTAATCGCGGAATCTAATGAAGACAAGCGAAAAGGCAAGCTTAAGTACCGAAGAAAGATCAACCGCACCTTTGCCTAATTGGTCGACCAAATGTATCCTGATCGGCATGTTCATTAAAAGGACGATTAGATTAGCTCTTGCCGTCTTCGACAAACAGGTGGCTGCCAACACAGAAATCGTTCGACCCGGCAGGCATGAAAAGCGAAAGCGACGACCACCCAGGCTGGACCATATGAATTATAAAGACGTGTAAAACCCTTAAGTCAACGACATTAGTTTAAACACCCTTTTTTTTCAGCAATTTGGGTGAAAGTCGCGTATCGTAAAAAAGAGTAATGTTCACAGCCCTACAGCACCGGTTTATGACTTATCTTCCCATAACACCTCGGTAGCATGAAATGGATGTATTGCAGTATTTGTTGTCTGCTTGTCTTTACCTGTCACGCTCAATCGATAATTGATTCGGCGATCCTGAAGGACGTGTATAAGCTCTTGCCGGACTCAGTGTACAAGGGGATCTCCTTTAGTCTCCAGGCAAAACATCCGGATTCGCCAGCGTATAGAACTGGTGAGATTTCCACCCGGCAATTACTGCTCCGCAAGCTACAAAAGAAACATATCTTCCCGACAGCAGACGCCTTGACTGTAATGTTAGAATATAATACAGACCTGATTGGAAAGGACTCGGTATCGCATTCTTACCGAGTAAAGGTCCCAACGTTGCCGCGATTGCGTGGCCCTGCTCGGCGGCTACGACGTGCTGAATATCGCTACTATAGTAAGCCGGATACGTTGCTGTCCAGCGACTTTTGGCATTTAGCCGAATCGTATACGGCGCGTTGTTATGCTTTGTCGGATAGTTGGCGCACGAAGGCTTCTGACTCCTTGCGGATGGTTTTGGAGAGTGGCGGATCGACCGCCAAGGGAATTAGTCGATTTCAGCTCATGGTCATGGACGATCAGCTGGCCTGGATCGTTTCGGCGATGAATAATATGGTAGGCACCCAGTTCAGGCGGCAGGAGCAGGAAGACAGTCTGGTCGCGGCTACCCGATCGATGCAGCAGTTCTTTACGATCGTCCGCTGGCCTGCGACGCCTACTACCAGTTTCCATCATCGAGCCCGCATTTCAGCCACCAGCGCAGCTGCGGGTTCAGATCCGTCAGAAAATGTGCCCAATGACGGGATGGGAACACCATTCGAAAGGTACGAAGTAAAAAAGTTGTCGCTACTGAAGGTGAACTTTTACGTCTCCGAAGGTGGTCGCGATCCGGTGCAAGGCATGTACTACATACGTTATGGACCGGACTCCACCAAAAGCCTTACGCAAGCCTATGACCCGGCTTCTACCGCCGGTGCGGTCCTGCTGGAGGGGAAGTACTATTTTGAAATCCTCGGCCGGGTCCATCGGGACAGAAAATATTTTGAAGGCATGGACACAGGTCCGATCCCGACGACGCATTTCGATAAAGAGACTGGCCTGATCGGGTGGGTGACGCGGTTGGTGTCAGATCAGCCGGTATACAAGCAAATCTTTAGGGTGATGGCTAACCGCTCGGGACGATAATACGCTAACAACAACCTATGGCAAAAAAGACCTTTCGCTGGAGCATGATCTTTCGACAACGGTGCACGTATGCGTATACCGGTGGGGTGTTTCTCCTGTTAGTTCTGCTAATCTTCTACCAATGGAAACGAATGGGCGCTAGTAACACTCCTGGCTGTGATTGTCTTGGTTTGACGGAGTGGCGTCAGCATCCCGGCCAGTCGCCTGTTGATGATGTTATTGTATCGGATACAATCTTTACTGAGGCTGATTTTCCAGCTGGTGCCGATCGCTCCCGCCATTGTTATTATCACTGTAAATTTAAAAGTATCAAATTCGATAATATTAATTTATCAGCATGCAGAATTGATTCCTGTACGTTTGAACATTGTAAGTTTATTGACTGCAACTTTAGTAAGACGGATTTTGATTCGACGGTTTGCATGCAGGAATGTACCTGGAGACAATGCAACTTTTATTTTACGGTGCTGGAGCAACGCCTCACAGGCGCTGCAACTTTTACGGACTGCAATTTCAACAACTGTGACTTTTTTCCACTTGGTTTGGATAGCATTGACCTCGATTGGACGGACAATGACAACCTCTTTTACCTTAGTCCACACCTGGTAGCGGACACGCCAAGGCTAAATATCATTAGAAACGCACTGACCCGATCACGCACGGGAAAAGGCGACCTCAAGTACCTGGACGCCGCTGCCAAAGCCGACACGCTTTCCGATGCGAGGCTCTCCGATTGGATCAAGGGACAATTCGGTAAAGCAAATTGGCTGAATGATTACCGAACAAATTATCTCAAGCCGCTCATCTTCATTTTGGCCATCACGCTCGTTTTTTTCCTAATTTATCTCCGCCTATCTTTCGGTAAAGAGATCTACATTTCTTGGTCTCCTTCGCTGAAGTCAAGCAATGGCAAGAAGGATGACAAACGTATCAAGCCCTTCAACCGAATTGTGGGAAGTAACTATTGTCGCCGGGCGTGGGGTATTTTTTACTTTACATTGGTGTCAACGCTGAGTTTCGGCTATTTGGTTAAACAGATCGATCTCGACTCCCTGATAGCGAAGTTTCAAAAAAGAAAATATTCTTATGAATTGGAAGGCAAAGTGAAGATTTACTCCGCGATCCAATCATTGATTTTCGCAGCCTGTCTGCTGGCTGAGATTGAGGTGTGGAAATAAGCGATGGTTTGCCATCCCCTTCGACGAGTACGAGTGCGGCCACTGGTATGCCCGGGCCTTGTCCTCCTACGCCCTCCTCCAGGCCCTGACCGGCGTCCGCTACGACGCCGTGACCCGCACCCGCTTTGTCGATTCTCGCATCGGCGACGTTGTGACCTTCTCTCCGCCAATACCGGCTTCGGCATCGTTACCTACAAGCACAGCCACGTGACCCTCGACGTCGTCTACGGCACGATCCCCGTCGAAACCATCCGCGTCCACGAAACGAAACCCCACGGAAATCCATCACAGCAAACTCATTCACCCGAAACGAATCGTCGTCCATAAATTTCATCAATAAACCATATCGCATATGATCATCACAACCTTCACCCTTGTATCGCTCGCAGTGGCCATCGTCTTCTACTTCGTCGGCCGGCATACGAAGGCCGGCGGTCTCGGGCTGGTATCGGCGGACTAAGCCTCCTGCGGGATCAGCTAGGGCCGTTGTTTAAATAGACTCCTGCTGCAAAAGATTCGATCTTCTGGACCGTTGGGATGAGTTCTCCCAGCAATTCCTTGATCCGGTTCGTCCAGGGCCGATTGCCGATGTAGGGTACCGTATTCGCTTCTAAGAGGAAGCTGTCGAGCGTATAGATAATTCGCTGGTCGAGTTCATCGAAATTTTCGGTCATAGGTTTATTTTGAACTGGAAGGTAAATGTGCCTCACCACCCTTGCAGGCATGAAAACACTGTTTTCAGCAGTGCTACAACCATTTTCAACCAACCGGCCCCCTCTTCCTCACTAGGTGGAGGACGCGGTGGGTTCCGGGCATTGGGCTGGATGCACCCGAATAAACCCCTACCTTCGGTCCTATGGCAAACCCCTCCTCGCACCAGGTCTACTGGTGGAAGAATTTCCAGCTGGGTACCGAATTGCAGATCGCCGGTTCCTTCCTCTACAATGCGCTCTATAGCTTCGACCGGATGAAGCATTGCTATTTTGAGGAGGAGTGCTTCGAGTTCCTGTATCAGTCCTCGGTCGGGGTCGAGCGTTTGCTGAAGATCCTGCTTATTCTGCTGGAGCACGATGAACACACCGATCAGGATAGCTTTGAGAAGTCCCTGATCACTCACAACCACGTGGAGTTGTACGACCGGATCCGCAAGAAGCGGAAAACGGGGTGGGGGGATGTGCACGTGCAATTCTTCCAGCTGCTGGCGGATTTCTATATGTCGACTCGGTACGACCGGTTCGGGCTGCAGTCGGTGACCCGGCCCGATCAGGCGAGGGAGTTCCTGATCCGGTTTCTGGAAAAGCACCTGCAGATAAGCATCAAGGCCGAGCTCCCGATCTCTACCCCGATCGATGAGCGGATGCGGAATTTCATTGGCAGGACGATCGGAAAGATCGCGACCGTGGGCTACGAAGCAGTTAAGGAGCTGGCCAGCCAGCGACAACTCTACACCTACGAACTGAACTATGGCAGCAAGGCCTTCCGGCTCTTCATCGCCAGGGAATACGCCTTCGAAAATGAACGGACGCTTCGCCGGGAGCTGCTGATCGCTTTGCTACACCACAAATTCGATAGCGGCTGGGTGGACTACATCAAAAAGATCGATCCGATCGCTTTCGAAGGCCTTTCTCCCTCTGACTATCTCCACTATTTGATCGATATCCACCCCGATCAGGACCTGATGGGCGAGTTGCAAGCCCGGTACCAAGACGCGCCATTCGATAAAGGCAGGGCAGCAGCAGTAGCCTTGATCGGGACCGACGTTTCTCCGAAGGGATACGATGACTACGAGGATGACTACGGCGGCGATGATAACGATTACGATGAGGAGGACATGTTTTAAACAGCTACTTATGCCCGACGTTGGCCACATGAACGATAATGACGTCGGCCGATAGATGAAATCGCTTCTGCGCGCGCCATATTATCGGACGACATAGATTTTGAAATGGTGCAGGGTGGCATTCGCGCCGGAACTGAGCCGTATCGGAAAGTGACCGAAACCTTGTTTTTCCAGCAATTGCTGAACGGCGATGCAATAGTTCAGTTGAGGCGCATTGAAGTAGACGATTTCATTTTTAGTAATAGGGTAGGTAGGGCGTTCATAGCTGCTGGACACTCCGTGTTTTTTTAAGAGACTATCGATCCGCTGGGTCAGCGATTCGGAGGTAGGTAGATAATAGAGCTTCAGGATCGAATTTTTCAGCAGTTGGTCGTTTGCCTAATCTGTTACTAAAATCGGTCAAACGCCCTAAAATCGGGCGTTTTTACTTTCTGTATTGGGAAGTGACCCCTGCGTTCGCAGCGTTCGATTGCCCCGCATTATATTCTTGAACCTCTGATAATCAAAGGTTTTCTCATTTCCCCAGACCACATCGGAGTCCAAGCCATACACGGTCGGGTAGGGCGGTAATATGATAAATCGGGTTTTTGCCCCAATCGAGTATAAGATTTTCTTTCAATTGTTCATTTGCCGACTGCCAAAGAATTCCGCCAGATTTTGACATCGTCTTCTGAGTATGAAATGGAGGAATATATCTCTTTGGAATCGGGGCGCCCAGACCTATTCACTCCATTAATTAAAATGCTGATATGATGAAAATTCGTCCATCAATTGTTCTGATAGTGTACATGGCAACAACATTCAATTCTTGTGCTGATAAAAGTATCCGGGAAGGAACCGTTAAGGATGTAATGGATCAAGCGGTTACCAGGCTCTACAGAACCATGAGTGAGCAACAATTGGATTCACTGACGAATGATCAGGTTATGGTCTTGCTCAATGACTCCGAAAAAAATGTGCTGGCGACCAGGTACTGGATGTTCGATGTGAAAGTGCCGGTGGTGGTGTCTGTGATGAGAAGTGCGGAACAAAAAAAGACGCCGTTCTGGCTGGCGCCTGCCGGATTTGTGAAGACCGGCAAAACCATGAAAAATGAAGAGGTTACTTATGAGGTATGGCAGAAAAAATTTGATGCAGGCCATGTCGGATTAGGCATAAATGGTTTCGAAGATTATATGCTGCATTATTTTGTCTCAGTTGCTCCTCAAAATAAAAATGATCGACTTAAATTATCTGATTTCTTTCCGGCAAATCAGTATGTGGGAATACTTGAGGATAGCGCATTTACTTATCACGACTGGACCGAACTGGTTTTGATGAATGTTCCGGACGATATGAAAGGAGAAAAATTGCTGACCACGATCAGGGGAAGGGGAACAGAATCGCATTTGATAGGAGCGTTTCGCACAACGGCTTATCCGTCCTCTTCCATACCTGATCAGGTGATGCTTACCTGGAGTGCTGATCCGGCAACCAGTATTGATATCCAATGGCGCTCTGACACCACAGTTGAGGCGGGAAAGGTGAACTACCGGGAAAAAGGCTCGTCCCAAATCATGTCGGCGCCTGCCGAAAAGTTCAAGATGGAGGATCGGGATTTGATGAATGACAGGTATATCAATCGGTTTACCGCTCAATTAAAGAATTTAAAACCCGGAACAACCTACGAATATCAAATTCTGCCTCAAACAAACTGGAACGAAAAATATACTTTTTCAACACCGGCGCCGGATAGTTCATTTTCGTTTGTCTGGACCGGGGATACTCATCATTCCCCCACGATAACTAAGTTATTTAACCTTGCTGCAGCATCTCATCCCGATGCTGCATTTTATTCCATTGCGGGTGACCTGGTAAGTGAAGGCCTGCATCGCGATCAATGGGATGACCTTTTTTACTTTACCAAAGATGTGATTTGCCGGAAGCCATTAATGGCGGTAATTGGCAACCACGATACCCGACAGGGATTAGGAGCATGGATGTATGGTGAATTATTCAGCTATCCCAAAAATGCGCCGGTTGGCGTACAACCTGAGCACACGTACTCATTCAGGTATAAGAATGCCTTGTTCCTGATGATTGAATCCACCGCTTCGATCGATTCACAGAAAGTCTGGATAGAAGATCAGCTGGCTAAAACCGACGCCACCTGGAAATTTGCGATGTTCCATTTTGCACCCTACAATTGGGAGGAACCTTATCCCGACATCCAGGCAGCCTGGGTGCCGATCTTCGACAAGTATCATGTGGATATGGTGATGAATGGACATATTCATTATTATATGCGTACCAAGCCCATGCGGGGAGGAAAAGTCGTTGGATCGTATAAAGAAGGCACGGCTTATGTAGAGTCTATTGGGATTCCAACAAAACCAGAAAAACGCCCTGAAGAACCTTATACAGTCGTGCGGAATTTCAATGGAGATATTTATCAGTATGTGAAGATCGAAGGGGAAAAAATGAGTTTTAGGGCGGTAAATTCAGAAAATAAAGTGATCGATTCATTTATAATCAAAAAGTAGATGGGAGTACGTCTAAAACACACCTGCCCAAGGAAATTTTCAAAAGTTTTTTGAATTTCCCGGTGATCATCCTACCTTTTTAGACACTTATTTAAAACGGAAGTTCAAATGAGCCGACAAAAGGAAGACCCGATCATCTACCTATACAGAGACAGCTTCCCCGATTTCGCCCGTATGATCCGGCGGATGGGTGGAAGCCTCGAAGAGGCGAAAGACGCCTTTCACGACGCGCTGCTTATCTACATGGAAAAAGAAAAAGCCGGAAAGCTGCACCTCCACTCCTCGCCCAAGGCCTATCTTCTGGGTACGGCGAAGATCTGCTGGCTACATGCACAGGGCAAAGAAGCTGCATCTCCTCTACCCGATGGATTCGAAGCGCCAGAGCCGGAAGATGAGGCCATGGAAGAAAGGGAGCAAAGCCTGCTGGACTCACTCGTACGAAGCGGCAGGAAATGTATGCAGCTGCTAAAGGCCTTTTACTATGACCATTGCTCCATACAGGACATCGCCGTACGTTTTGGCTTCAATGGTCGGCGCTCCGCCACCGTCCAAAAACATAAATGCCTGGAGAAGGTCCGGGAAGAAATAAGATCAACTCAAGATTATGCGTAGCGAATTAAACGAGCTGTACGAGATCGACTGCTATCTGTTGCGACAGCTAAGCGAAGAGGATGCCAGGGTATTCGAAGCCCGCCTCCTTCTGGATGACGCACTCGCCGAAAGGGTAGATGCACAACGCACAGCCCACCGGCTGATCCGTCGCTATGCCTGGAGGGAAGAACGCTATAGGCTGGAGACGATCTACCGTCTGTTGCTCGACGAGACCGATTTCGCCCATCAAATAAAATCAATTTTTTCCTGACATGATCATTCCAACCGTCATCGATAGCGCGACCAGGGGTGCCTACGATATCTATAGCCTGCTGCTGAAAGAGCGCATCGTGTATCTGGGAACGGCCATCGAAGAGAACGTGGCCAACCTGGTCGTGGCGCAGCTGCTCTACCTGGACAGCGAGAACCACAATCCTATCATGCTTTACCTCAACAGCCCCGGGGGCATCGTCTATGGGGGCTTTGCCATCTACGATACCATGCGCAAGCTAAAGTCGCCCGTGTCCACGGTGGCGATGGGTTTCTGCGGCAGTATGAGCACCTTCCTGCTGACGGCCGGCCAGACAGGACAGCGATATGCCCTTCCCCACGCGACCATCCATATGCACCCCACTGGCGGCGGCGCTAAAGGCTATACGGAAGACGTGCGCATCGCGTACAAGGAGCAGGAAAGGCTGCAGAACCAGATATTCTACCTGATGGGCAAATTCTCCGGCCATACCCGCGAGGAGATCGAGGAACTGTTCCGGCGCGACCGGTTTATGAACAGCGTGGAAGCCCGGCAGTATGGCTTTATCGATGAGGTTCTGGGGGATACGGACGATCTCATCTCATTGGATGAGGGGCAGACGAAGATCCATTTCCAGGCAACGGAAATGAAAAGGGAGAGCATCGGGTTTAAGCAATATCCAGCTCACCCCAACTCCGGCCACAAGAATTAGAGCCACCAATCAAAGGCGAGACGAATTTTAGCTTTATGTTTATATGCAAAGGAGATGATAGTAGTTAGTTCGATTAGAAATACTACTTTTTCATCCTCCCCTATGCGGTAAATTATTTTATTACGAATCTGGGGCCAAAATCACTCAAACGCCCTAAAACCGCGCGTTTTCATTTTCTGTATTGGGAAGTAGGCGGGGCGTTTGGCTTGCGGGTTCGAGGCCGAGAACCAGGTGGTTTTATCCTTTCTATTTGTCTTTTTTGGGCTTTTCTTTGGCTTTAATTATGCTTTTTGTGGTTCGTATTTGGTCACTATTTTCGAAATTAATGACCATAGGGTGAACGTGATGGTAAATAAGGGAACCTGTTGGACGTTAGTATTAGCTAGTTATTTTTCTAATCGACCCTTGATTAGAAGGGCGTTATAGAATAAATGCAAGAAGAGCTGCCATTCAGTTAGCGTATTTGGCGAGGCTGTCTTTCGCCAGCTGTTTGCAGAATCTGAAGCCTTCTGACGATATATTCATGCTGTGCTGGTCCAGTTCTTTCCGAAGGATCTGTAAATCTGCAGCCATCTTTGGGTTGGAACCAAATTCTTCATCGATCCTCTTCCGTGTGAACTTCTTCAGGGGGCCGTCCAGTGTCTTGGCGAACAGGAATACACCGAACTGGGTTCCATCCCCGATCCCGGTTTGTTTCTCCGAAGACATAAAGAGGCAGAAGGGAGAGCCCTTGTATACGACGGAAAGGTATTCTTTGGCGGACTTCAGGTACATGTACTTGATATTGTTGCTTCTGAATCCAAAGATGCTGTCGTTGGAAAATTCCTTATAGTCCCTGGTAGTAGTAGAGGTCCGCACTCTGATTATGCTGCTAAAAGTGGCGTAGTTGACGGAGGACCAGGAAAGGAGATTCTTTTCTTCTATGGGGAACATGGAGGTATAGGTGATCATGCCTGCGTCAAAGTCTGCCTGTGTAAAATAGATACCCGAGCTCATAGTGGAGTCTGGTACAGCGATTGATGGGCTGGACGGAGGAGGCGCAGTCTGTTGAATAGGAGCAGTGGCTGTCCCAGAAGAAGTTGCATTCAGCATAGGGGCTCTGGGCGCGTGTCCTGCCACAAGGGGGCAGATGGGGTGAATCCAGATCCCTTCAGCAGCCTCCGGCCACAGGTCTGGGGAGCCCGGTACATTGAAACCTGCGTTGTTAGCGACAAGGAGCTGAGAGAATAGAGAATCGTTGGGGGGCGTATTTTGGCAAAAGAAAATGGGAATAAGTAGTTTCCTGGCCTTATCTCTTTTCATCCACTTCCCATTGGTTTCCTTCAGGGCCCAAGCAATTTCCCGGGCCAGTTCCGGCGATGTGGCGGTCAGGAAAGTGATGCCCATTGTGGTGTCGGTGCCTGCTGGGATCTCCAATGAAACGAAATATCCCCTTGAATAATCATTCACCAGGAGGCGAGCTGCTCGGTCCAGGTTCGTTTCGCATAGTCGGCTCAGGGCCTTGTACCCTCCTTTGAAACCAATGGGATCTTCGCCTGTACCTTGCGCATACCCGGTACACCAGGTGACGGCAGCCAATATTAAAAATATGCTGAAGATCCTGGATAGTCTATTCATGATGCTCATTCCTGAAGTTTCGCGGCAAGTTACAAAAAAGTTGTCTCTTGCTGAGGTGTGATGGTTTTGGCAAATTGCCGACGTTGTCAGCGCAGGCTATTTTTCAGCGATTATTGGCGTTTCATGGGCTAGGTGGGGGCAAAGGAAATACTGATTTTGAAGGCGGCGGCGCTTTTGTTGAATGTCTCGCCGCCGATTGAGGAGGTGGACGTTGGCTGCTGTTCTGACGTTTGTGCAAGGTGATTATATAAGATTAAACGGAAGCCAGAGTAGGTGCTGGCTGGGAGGATGAGGTTAGAGAAGATGGGGAGGAAGCATTTGTTTATGAGGGAGATTTTGTTTAAAAGCTCTATCTCACATTCCGCCAATTTTATTATCTTTAAGCATTATTTCAATAGGCCTTTTAAACCGCATGGCGCTGAACCGACCCCTTATCTTCTGGATATTTCTATTTCTATATAGTAGCAGGGCTGCCGGCACTACTTTCACTGTTACTTCTAATGCCGACAGCGGTCCCGGCAGCCTACGGGATGCCATCACGCAGGCTGCGTCCAATGGCAGCGGTTCCCCGGATCTTATCAACTTTAATATTGCCGATCAGAGCGTGGCCGGCCGGACGGTCGTCCTTCTGTCGGAATTGCCGGCTCTCAGCGGTAACTTAGTCGTGGATGGCACTACGCAGGCGGGTACTTCCTTTGGGATCAGCAATGCAAAAGTGGCGCTCCGGCTGAATACCGATGCTATATATCCTTTTACGGGTCTGCTGATCGATGGCGCTACCAATGTGGAAGTGTATGGAATCCTGCTGGCTACTAATTTCGATCCCAGAGGAGGGGAGGATTATTATGGAATCCGGATAAAGAATTCATCCAATATCACCATCGGAGCCAAAGGAAAAGGAAATGTGATCTATGGCTGGTTCTGGGATATTACAAACAGCTATTATAACTCTTATAACGATTACGCCTATGACGTATCTATCAAGGGCAATATGTTGGGTGTGACGGAAAATGACGCTCAGTCCCCTTCCCAGATCAATATCCTGCTTAACAGCACCTATAACCTGGAGATAGGCGGAACCGATCCGGGGGAGGGCAACCAGATGCGCGGGGCAGGAGAAAGTGTCGAGGTCAATTACAAAGATCCTTCCATTCCGGGAAGCTTTTTTGTAAAGATGATCAATAATAAAGTGAATGTCAACTCATCCGGTACTGCCCCGTTCTCCGGAGCCGTCGGCTACCCTGCCGTCAATCTCAACGGAAGCAGTATTCCTACTACCGATACGGAAGTGGTAAAAACTCTGGTCAGCAATAATATCATCTCCACTTCAGGAGAGGGGCAAGGACAGCTACGGGTTCTGCTGATAAACCACCTGGTGAAGATCACGGGTAATAAAATAGGTACCGATATTACCGGAGCCCAACAGATAGGATCGACCACTACGGGTATCAATGTCTACAACTGCTATAAAGTACTGATAGGAGGTGATGATCCGGCCGATAAGAATTACATAGCCGGATGCGATTATGGCGTTTATGTTGCCAGTCCCAAGACGCTTGTCACCAAGAACTCCACTTTCTGTAACGGGCAAGGTATTTATATTCTGAGCTGGGCTTATCGAAACCCGGAACCTGTTATAAATATTAATACCTATACTTCTTCTTTGATTGCGGGTACTTCCAATCCGAAGGCCCGGATCGAGCTTTTCCAAAACCACGATTGTGCTTTTGGGAACTGCCAGGGGAAGACCTATGTGGCCACGGTCTATGCGGATGATCAGGGCAAATGGGCCTATACGGGCGCACAGACTCCGTCGATGGTCGCTACGGCTACCACGACAGACAGCGCCACCTCTGCATTCACCGTTCCGCAATATATCCCGACCAATGTCAAGATCACACCCGCTACCTGCGGGCGGAGTAATGGATCCATTACAGGTATGCAGGTAATCAATGCGACAAATTTCCGGTGGGCGGATGACTACGCGCACAACGCAGGGTATGCTCTCGACTTAGTGAATGTACCTGCCGGTGAATATTCCATTTTTTTGTCTCTTGGTAATAATGGTTGTACGATACAAAGCGCCTATTTTACTATCCCGAATCTGCAGCCACCTGCATCGATCAGCCCCAACCTGGTCAATACCACCTGTGGGCAGCAGAATGGGCTGATACAGGTGTTCACGGATTTTTCGAACCTTACGACAAGATGGATCAATACCTTGGGCGATACGGTTGTGTTTCCGTCGGGGAAAAACGGTTACTTCAATGCAGGTACTTATTCGCTGGTGGCGTATGTTCCCTCCGACTATACCTGTTTGAAAACGTATGGTCCCTATACGTTGACAAACCAGGGAGGAGCGGCTGTCGATATCACCTCCGCTGTCGTAACACCGGCCTCCTGTCGCCTGGCAAACGGCAGCATCACCTCGTTGCAGTTTAATAATGTAACAGGGGCCTCCTATTACCGGTGGGTGGATACAAAAGATAACACAGTAGGGAATGCCGCAAACCTATTAAATGTACCGGCGGGTCAGTACCGGCTGAAGTTCAAGGACCAGGGGCCCTGCGATACCGTTGTCACGGATATTTTTACTGTCGGGAGTACAGGGTTGGTGCACATGGACAGTTCGGGTAGAACGATTTTGCCCAGCAAATGTTCCGTCAACAGCGGCAGCATACAAAATATAATAGTGGAGAACGCCTTCAGCTACCAATGGATCGATACAGTAACAAGAGTAGTGGCAGCCAATGCCGCAAGCCTGACGGATGCGCCGCCGGGATATTACAAACTCATCGCGACGAATACCGCCGGTTGTACGGACAGCACAGGCGTCTACCAGGTGCCTCTGACCAGTACCTTCTCGCTTATTGCCACCTATGACGCACATCCGGAGGCGTGCAGCAGGAAGGACGGTTCGATATCAATTGCTACGCTGAATGCCAATCCGGCAGATTATAATTTTCGATGGACCCTCACCTCCACCGGGCAACTCGTTGGCTCTGGCTTAAGTATCACCAACCTGGCCACAGGGTCCTACTCGTTGTATTCAAAAGATGGGAATGGCTGCGATCAGCTGGTGGGCATGACCTATCTAAATGAAGCTCCGGCGCCGGAAATCAGCAACGTAACGCTCACTCCGGATGTATGTTTGCAAAAAACCGGGTCTATCAGTCCTGATGTAAAAGGCTCTTCCCCTTTTTCTTATGCCTGGTATGACGCTAGTGGACAATTACAGTCCAATGACTATCAGCTTAACAACCGGGCGGCCGGCGATTATTCTGTAGTCATCACGGATGTCAATAATTGCAGCACCACCAGCTCGTACCGTATAGTGGATAGCTCCGTCACCATCGACGCGCCACACTATCCCGACCTTCTTATATTAAAAGATAGTAATGCCCTGTTGAATCCCATAGACCCTGCATCCGGGCTTTATCTCCTGTATTCGTCCGCGAATGCCTTGGGCCCGGACCAGCAGAACACTACGGGCGATTTCACAGTCGGCCCACTCACTGCCGATACCACCGTCTATGTCATCTTCGCCATTGGCGCTTGCACCAGTCCTCTTACGCCTGTTCATATCAAAGTAGTCCAGACACTGACGATCGTCATGCCGAATGCCTTCACACCCAACAACGATGGCCATAACGATATATTCAGGGTGAAATACCCGGAGGCCATCAGGACTTTCCGCATGAACGTCTTCAATCGGTGGGGCCAGTTGATATTCAGCTCTGAAGACCCCTACCGGGGATGGGACGGTAACTTCAAAGGCCAGGCCCAGCCCGCAGGCACTTATGTGTGGATGATCAATTATCTGGATGTGCTGGGCAACAGCAAAGGCCTGTCTGGGACCGTAATGTTGTTGAGATAGAATGCAACTCAAAAGCTTTATTTCTGAGCATTTTTCCCATCATAAAATCAGGTTACTAATCTGTCACTATTCCTCTCAAGCCCATTCCCCAGGGAGGTCTTTTGCTTTTAGTTGCCGTCTTTTACTATTTACACCGGATAAGAAACTTACAAAAGGGCGTCCCGAAATAAACGGGACGCCCTTTTTATTCATGGCAATAAAACCTGTTTCATCTTTCATAATTATTTTTTTTATAAAAAAATAATTATATAACTTTAATAACGTATTTACCCTCTTATTACAACCTTGTTTCATAAATGACCTACCCAATTGCATTCTCTCACAAGACAGAATGCTTTACCACATAAGGATGTCAAGCTCTATACATCCATGAAGGTTAATGCATACAAGTATTTCATACATGTACATTCCCTATGATTTTGCTTCGGCAACGGGCATATGATTGTAGCGATTTTCCAGTCTCCATTTTCTCCGTTACAGCCCAACGGGCGAATGGGACGGTTGGCAACCTGCGCGCATAATATTCCAATAGTCAAATGTGAAAGCAAAATATGAAAGCAAATTCACTCCTTTCAATGATGCTGCCGCCACTCCTATGCGCATCTTACGTGTATGGCCAGGTGGGTGTAAATACCCGGAATCCTGTGGGTGTATTCCATGTTGATGGGAAAAAGGACAACAATACCACAGGAATACCAACCCTACAGCAGCAACTGAATGATTTTATAATCACCGCAAGCGGAAGTGTAGGGATAGGGACCGTAAATCCGGATACTTCTGCAGCTTTGGATATGTCTTCCATTAAGAATAAGGGAATATTGATACCCATCATTACATTAACTTCCAATACAGATCAAACTACCATACCACTCACGAAAACAGGCTTATTGATTTACAATACCGGTACGGATGCCGGATTGCCTACTGCAGGGTATCTGTTTTGGAACGGCACGGAATGGAGGAGGCTGGACAATACCTCTACTGCCATTCTAACTCCTGTGATCTCCGGCTTGAACTGCTCATCTGCCAGCCTGTCGCCGGGAACTTTTACTGCCGGGACGGCATATACCGGAACGTTTATTGTCCCCTACACCGGCGGGAACGGCGCTGCTTATCCTTCGGCAGCGCCTGTCGCTGCAAGCGGGCTTAATTTTACTTTACAGGCGGGGACCCTGAGTTTGGGCGACGGGCAGTTGGTCTATACCGTCAGCGGAACTCCGACCGCAAGCTCTCCGTCAACAATAAGCGTTCCTATAACATCGGGGGACAGAACTGCTCTGCGGCAGCCGGAAGCACGGCTTCCCCGGTAAAAAACCTCCGGTATGGCACCCGTAAGTTCACGTTCAGCAGCACCAATTTCCAGGACTCTTCGACCACTACCTTGGGAAGACTACAGGTACGACTGAATGTCAATCCTATGGCAAATGGGAATTGTTACCTGGCCTTTAGATTTACCGATGCCGCAAGAAGCAGTGTGCTGGTAGGAGGCAACAAGACAAGCAGCACAAACATGACATACCTGTCCGGCGGCGGGGCCAACTACGCTCCCGCTCAAAACGCCTGGACGCAGATAACGGTAGATAATATCGCCCCCAATATTTCCCTCTCCGACATGGTGACCCTGCAGATATTCGACCTGAATAACGGCGTGATATACCGGATCAATATAGCAGCAAAAACTTCTGGCTCCGGCAGCTCTACCAATCCCGGACAAGGGGCTATATTTATCGAATCGCTGGAACCTTAATCATGCCAGATCAATGGTAATTCTATGAAAAGTATCTACCTGACAATATTAGGTTTAGCCTTACTTGGTCCGTCGATTCAGGCCCAGCTAGCCTGCTCCGGCTCGTTTCAGATAGGTGGAGCATTCTGGGTCGGCAGCGGTGGGATGTCCAACTGGAACTCCTGCGCCTTCACTGCAACGGGAAGCAGTGCTACGCTGGACGCCACCGGAAGCTTTATTCATGGCGAAGATTCGATCAGTTTCAGCGGGGCCTATATGAGCTCGGGCGTAGACAGTTTTTTCAACCAGAATGAGTACTCATCTGCCACCTATCCGGCATCACCCTACAAAGTGATAGCGGGAGGACAGGCTCCCCAGTTCGCGCGTCTGACCAGCAGCGCCGGTACAACAGGTCTGGATTTGTATATCCGGGATACCAACGGGATAATTATTACAGGTTCGCTGGCTACCAATTTTCGGTATATCTATACGGACCGCAGTTCTGACGGTCTTGTTTTAAGCGGCGCCGTTCATTTCACGGCTGGGGCAGGTTATAATTTGGCAAGCCTGGGTGATGGTCAATTTATAGATGGGTATGTACAGACAAACGCTGCCACCAGTTTCATCTATCCGGTGGGAGCCAATGGCGATTATCGTCAGCTGACTATTTCCGGCGTAACAGGGGCAGGAGGCCCGGGTGACATTACAGTTGCCTGGCTGCCGGGCAACCCGGATAGCACCACTGATCCTTCCGATGTCATTTTAGCCTTACCGGCAGCACGGCATTCTGTTACCAGCACAGGGCCCGGTATTCTGGCTATTTCTACCGCTGGCCAGTGGGATTGGGTCACTACAACGGCCCTATCAGGTACCGTAACTGTTTCCATACCCGACATGAGCGATTTTGCCCTTGCCGCTGACCTGCGGCTGGTGGGTTGGGATGGTACAAGGTGGATTGACCTGTCCGGTGCCGCCACGGCAAGCGGCAATACGGAAAACAACACTTTATCAGGCACTGTGACTCCGGGTATCTCTGCGATTGGCATAGGTTCTGCCGATTTTGCGCTTCCGCTTGATCTGTTGAGCTTTACAGGAAAGGCAAACGGCTGCAGCGCCGTTCTGAACTGGTCGACTGCCAACGAGGTCGGGTTTAGCTATTTTGAAGTGGAATATTCCAGGAATATAGCCGATTTTGTGGATGTGGCTCATATTGCCGGGGACGGCGTTTCGCATTCCTACACCTATACAAATGCCCAGGATACGACGAATGGATACTATCGGTTGAAAATGGTGGATATAGACGGCAATTATAGATATAGCCCCGTTGTGGCCGTTCAGGTTTCCTGCGGGGGGGCCGCCATTAAAGTATATCCGAATCCCGTCCGGTCGGAGGTGACTATCGAAGGGATACGGAGAGGCACTGTAATTTTAGTCGTGAGCTCGACGGGCCAGACGGTAGCCCAAAAAATTGCCGCCAGCGACGGGCCGCAGGAATTGAATATTTCACGGCTAACAGACGGTATTTACAGTATAGTCGTCTTGCAAGGCGGAAACCCGCAAAGTATTAAGATCATAAAGCAGTCGAATTGATAAAAACTAAGCCACTTTCACATATCCCTCCTCCTTCTCTATCTAACCAGTTCGTTGCGTATGTTGGTTCTGTTCCGGTGTGCTGCTGCGTATAACTGTGGCTGCAATAGGTTATGTCCACTATCATGACTGATGGGATTTCTGTCTCGGTTGTTCTCCTCACCTTTTTTTCTTTATCAACCATACTTCAGTCAATCTTGAATGTTGTCGCCAGTTCAGGAATTCTTCATTCAGCGGATCCCAGGTCAGTACGAGCCTGCCATGTTCTATGAATGAAGGCGGGATTGGGAATTCCTTTATCGCACCGATCGTTCTCCCATAGCGGGACGGTGTCACACGCCGGCCATTGGCCTTTAACAGCGTTTCTCCGTAGCCCGTAATGCGTACTGTATAATTCGCCGTTGAATCGAGGCCGTCATATTCCATACCCAGGGGCCAACCCATATTTGTCATCCAGGACAGTCTCTCCCTGCTGAAGCCATTATCCCACCAATCATAACCAGGAAGATCCCCGCTCTTGCGCGCCAGGGGATCAGTCACCCACGGCTCACCCCTGTACACATGAGGCGATTTGCTGACATTTCCGATATCATCATAAAAACCTCCCGGACCGGGATTCTCCCAGTTAGCAATCGTATCAAGGGCCTTTATCTGCACTTTTTCAGGCAATTTCCCAATTCTTTTGAATTCATCTTCCAGCCACCAGCGGTTGTTCAGCGGTCTGTCCAGGAAATCCAGCACGGCTCCCCGCTCCTCGCCGGAAGCCTGGTATTTTGCCACGCTGGTCTGCAGGCTGATCGATTTATACAAGGCATCACAGAGGTCGATGATACGTTGATGCCAGCCGGTTTCGACAGGGTTCGTTTCCGCCCTTGCCAGGATGCTCAATGCCGTCTCCACCGCTTTCCCGGCCCCTGTTTTCTCGGCCTGCGACAAGGCATCATTTGCTTCGCGTTCCAGCCCGTCTTCGTAGATGAACCTTTTACGTGTATAGGCATCGTAGTAGGCGCGCAGCAGGCACATCTGCCAGCGCCAGTTACCCGACAGATCCGGGTTTGCAATTTCCAGGCCCTTCCATGCCTCCAGGCAGGATTGGATATTGCCATTCTCCACAATCGGCCCCTCCCAATTCTTTTCCAGGCCCAATATGGCGTCGGCCCCATCTTCCGCTAACGCACTGCCGAAGAAGAAATTTGAATATTCAGTAAGGATATCCCGCTCATTGGCATGAACGTCCCAGGATAACCGGGTCCAGATTATCTTGTTGACATCATCATGGCAGCCATCCGAATACGAGATAAATCCATCCGTATATTGTTCAATGGCCTTATAGACCGCACCGAAAAAATAAGGGCGGGGATTGACGGCTTCGCGTCCCAGCGTCAGGTTAAATGCTGGATCCCACCAGGGAATAGGGGAGTCGCAGCGGACGTTGTGGGTGAGGTCGGGGTAATAACGCAATTTATACCTGGACGGCAGGGCAGCCCTTGTCTCTTCTACCGGCGGACTACTGGGACCCGTTACTAACCCGCCCAGCCACACCGGTAGTTTCTCCTGGACATATTTATAGACGTATTGGCTTTGTTCAGCCGTAAAGTTTTGCAGGGACAGCCATATACCTGCTTTCGGATGGCGCTTTTTTAAAATAACGGCCATATCCTCCAGCAAGGGCAATACCAATTCCGGCGGATTATCGCCGGGGTCGCCGCCGGGAAAGAACACCCCATTTATCCGGACCGAATAATTGCAGATATTTTCGAAAGTTGCCAGGTATTTTCTTCGCGCATCCTTATCGTTAAGGTCTATCTGAGCAGGGACCCACATCCAATAATCAAGATCGTAGGTTTCACAGATCGCACTGATCCGGGCATTCATTTCATCCGGCGGCATCTTGAAATGCGGACTTTTATGTTCATCGAAGATGGGGATGGATTCGACGCTGTTGGCCCCAAAGATCACCAGTTCACGGATGTACTGCTCATATTGCTCCGGTGACCATCCATCATAGGAGTTGGCCGTATTCCGGTAGCCCAACTGGTGTCCGCGGATCTCCTTGGCAGGACTCTCCGCCAGGGCGAGCCCGCTTTTCAGCAGTACGCTGCCTTTATTGTATTGCAGCATCCGCAACAGTTTTCCCGCCCCGAACAAAACGCCACGGCTGTCCGAACCTTCGATCAGGATGACTGTCCTGCCCGGCTGAGCGGACCCCACCGGCTGCCCGATCCCCGACTGCCCGGACCCCGACTGCCCGGACCCCGACTGTCCGGACCCCGACTGTCCGGACCCCGACTGCTCAGACGAGACTATCCTGAAAGATTCCGGTTTCTGCGATAATTCAGGTTGCCCGGGAAAGGCTGGCGCTCCTTTAATATTCATCTCCTCTTGTTTCAGGAGGATCACGTCTCCTGCTGCCGGATAGGTGGAAGAAACCTGCCAGTTGAGCCCTGTCCTTTTCCGGACCTCTTCCGTCAAAATTTTTACCGCCGATTTTTCTCCATTTGTCAAAGGGGCGCTTCCAGTAACGATCGTCATACTGGAAAAAGCGCCGGGTCGCCTATCCCTATGCGGGGTTGGCTGCCCGGGCGATAACGGCTGCGATATCGCCGTAGCCTGGAACAGTATTCCGGCTAAACAGAGGATCATCCAGGATCCAGGCAATCGAAAATTCATCATATAAAATTCAGTTTTTTTAGTCCACATTCCTGCGATCATCCGTCTCTTTTATGGGAGCAGAGATAACATTCAAATAACGCCCCATCCAGTAAGGCAGGAGCCACACATCGCCAGGAGTCTCTTCCGATTGACCATTACCGGCCTGGTCCAACTCAAAGCGTGTTCCATTGTGTTTTTGAATAATTCCTTCTGCGGGAGAGATCACCTCTTTGGTAGAACGATTCATGAAATTTTTAGGAAGCTTTTCAATGTCATTCCTGTGTGAGTTCTCTATATTCCATGAGATAAGATCCAGCGGATGTCTTTTAAGCCACCAGATTGACTCATCCAGGTCAAAATCCCTGGCTCCGGTCATGGCATAGGTAAAATTCCAGGTTGGATCTTTTTCCGGACGCAACATTTCCCAATGATCGCGGATGGCCTCTTTATATTTTCCCTTGAGATCTTCGTTAAGCGCATAGGGATAGAGACACCAATAGCCCAGGAAATACATCTCATCGTCTGAGTGGTTCCATTCCTCGGAAAGCATCTCAGCCCAACTGGAGATCTTACCTGAATCTTTCCTTTCGACCTTTCCAATTTCTTTCATAGGCCGCATCAAATTTTCAAGATAGCCATACTTGCCGAATAGTTCGAGTACTTTCTGTTTATATTTTTCGTCTTTAGTAACATGATAAGCCGACTGCAGAAAACCCGTAATATTGGAGGAAGTCAGTTTTCTATCTCCTACCCTGGGTTCAAACCCATTTACATAGGCGGGATTCCATTTCCCCCAGGTTGTCGGTTTGCCGTTCCAGTCAACGAGGTATAGATCGTTCTTATATAAATGCTCAGAAAGCGCCGTTAAAAGGTTCTTTGCCCGGTTTCTCCACAAGGTGTCATCAGCCAGGTCTACAAAGAGGGATAGCGCAAAATAGTGCCCAACCACCTCGTCACTGCTGGTGGTCGATTTCCATACCCAACCTTCAGAAGTTCCCTTACGCCAGGGAGAGCTTTTCACGTCGTAACCACTTCCCTCAAAAAGGTGGCGCGTACTTTCACTGAAGGCATTTGTATATCCTGATGATTCATATCCCATCACTTCATAAGCCCTTGCGGGAAGCCCGGGAATTCCTGTAATTGCATACAGGCGTTCAAAGCCTATCAGGGCCTCTTTACAATTCTCCCACGCCTCAGGATCTTTGGTGGCCGCATACCGAAACAACTGCCCTCCAAGGTACATGGCTGTCCAGAGGCCATCATTGTCTGAATCCGCCAGCGTCATGGAGGATAGGTTACCGTTGGACATGTTTTCACCAGTGCAGCTAAATCCATAACGTATATGGTATTTTCGGGTCTGCTCCTCTAATATCATGGCCTTTTCCTCCAGGGTCATTTTTGAAAAGCAGATCTGGCCTAATCCGGTTTCGGTTAAAACCAGAACGCTTCCCCCAGGCCCGGGTGCAATATCCACCACATGATTGTCCGGCAGCCATCGTTCCGAAGAATAATAATCGTATGTATTCTCTTTTGTTAATTTAAAAGCCCCCCGGGTCGATCCAAACCATAACACCCCGTTTATTTCTTCCAGATCGGTGATTTCGGAACAGGGGACTTTTGTGATCAATTCTCCTTCGGGTATACCGGATTCCTTGAGCCATTGGTAACCCTTTTTAGTCCCCAGGACTATTTTTTCCCCTCCTTTTGCAGGTATTGCACAAGTAATACCTGCTCCTTTAAAAATAGCAACCAGCTTTTTTTCTGCCGGCAAGAACGTGGATAAGGAATCAGCCGTGGCAATAAGGAAATTGTTCCTTGTCTCATTGAACTTAATGGAAACAACATGGGGGATCGAGGCCGTCCAAAGTACCTTTCCATCCTTGCCCAGGTAGACAAGATCCGAGCCGTCCGTCAACAAAAAATTGAAGTCTTTATCACCGGAAAAAATGGACGGTCTCCTCATATTATGCGCTGTAAAAAAATTTCCTGCCCAGGCATTTGAAAAGAGAAGATGATCGTCGGTGTAAACAAACTGGTTTTGGTAAGAAATAAGACCGGCAATATGTTTGTTCTTCATATGACGGTAAGTGGTCACAGGCAATAATTCTCCCGGAGTAAGGAAATGACCGTTATACGGCAAAAGCAATCCATCGGAAGATAAAATTTCTATATTATGATTCCGATCGGATGCCACCTGGTAAAGAGATCTTTTACTTTTGTTTTGTTTGGGAAAATAATATTTTATACTGTAATCCTGCCAAAATGGTTGATCCTGATAAACTGGCTGTCCTAACTTATTTGTCCCGGCTTTTATTCTACTTTCATGGGAATCCGGAGTGCAAGCGGGATAAAGAAGAATGGTGAACAACGCGAATGGCAGCATGTACTTCATGTAATACTATTTTTCTGATATTATTATCAGGTTTACGATATTCGTCGAAATACCTTTTAACCCGTGATTATATTCTTAGAGACATGTTTTGTTAATTAATACTATGTAAGCAGTGGCTTTTTTATTAGGGTATCCCGGAGTACCGGAAGGGGGTGATGATCCTTCAGGATGAGGGGATTTTGGAAATGATGGCCTGCGCCAATATCACGACAGCTTGGTGAGGTTTTTTAGAAGGGCGATCTTGACAAACCCGGCGGTATTGCGGGCATTGAGCTTGAGCAAGAGGTTCTGCGACCCGGGGGGCAATGGTGCGAGTTTGTAAAAAGTCTCCTAATGTGGTAATGTATAGAAGATCGTATCAGCTATATCGAAAAGCAATGCTATTTTGGTACACTCAAACACTTGTATGAAGAAAAAGTTAATATATGTGGTCGCTTGTCTGGTAATTATGGGGGCCACACGGGCTCAGGATCCCGATCTGTTTAGTCGGCTGCAAGGCAATTCACAGAGAGGTATCGATTTTTGGAATGTCGACGGCATACAGATCACGACCCAGACGTTCAATCTGTCGTTTTCTGAAAAAGCGATCAGCAAAACCTCTGGCCGCTACGGTATCCGGGAGGGAGACCTGTCAGGGAAAGACGACAGCTTGCCTCTCACCAACCGGTATGTACTCAAAACGGAAGATATTGACTCGACCTTCCGGCAATACACGGCATATTATTTCATCGAAGATCAACAGAAGAGACTGACGACGATCACCTTTGTTTCCATCAACAAAACGCCGAGGGCCTTCGAACGGTCTTTTGTAAGTTTGGTCCACGACCAGGCTTTGCCGAGAGATCATTTCCCTCCGCTCAAAATAGATAGCCTTGATTTTGCAGGAAGGAAATTCGCAGTAGGCGGCAGCTGCCGGTGGATGGGGGTGAATGACGTGCAATGTCCCGGCGACGGACAGATGAACTGGTCGATCCATGCCGATTCGGCGGACGCCCAAATTTTTTGTGATGCTCAATTTGCGGTGAACAAAAAGCAGAAAGGCGTACGGCTCATTTCTACAGAACAGGTCCCAGTTAACTTCGAGGGCCATTCCGTCTCTGTCCGCAAGGCGATCTTCGATTTTAAAGGGGTCAAGGGCCTTCTCGTAGGAATGGGCGGCGGAAAGACACTGACGGTATATTATGTCGCAGCACCCGTCCGGGGGCATTTCGTGAGCTGCACGCTAAGCTATTGGGACGTCGATGGTCTGACGTCTGACGGTCTGCCAATGTTATTAGAGCAAGTCATGACCCTACATTCACCGGCGCCTGGCCCCTGAAGCCTGAGGTTTCCAATCTGTCAAAGATCTGGTTATCTCCGGATCGTCCCATTTCTTTATCTCTTCCTTTCCCCAAAAGCATCCTAAATGATTTTTGACAAGGGCATCATCAGCAAAAGCATTGAGTACTCATTTTCTGTATTGGTAAATGATAAAACCTGATCCATGGAATGTGTAAAACAAAACAGCCGGGAGGGGAAAATGCAAGAAATGTATAAGCATTCCCGGGAAAAGTATAAACGAGTACAGGTCGTTCATTAGACCTTTGTATGACATTTAATACAAGCTCAAATGAAAAAGACCGTATTTATTACAGGTGCGTCTTCCGGCTTCGGAAGGACAACCGTTAAGCTATTCCATCAAAAAGGCTGGAACGTCATTGCCACCATGCGTTCTCCTGAAAAAGAATCGGAACTTTCCACAATCCCGGGTGTGCTGGTGACGAAACTTGACGTAACCGACAACCACAGCATTGGCGAGGCCGTGCGAGCAGGTATCCATCAATTCGGCCAGATCGATGTGCTGGTGAACAACGCCGGTTTTGGAACCCTTGGTGCTCTGGAAGCGGCGTCCGGGCAAGTGATCAGACAACAGTTTGAGGTCAACTTCTTCGGTTTGATCGAAGTCATAAAGGCCATTTTACCGGGCATGCGGACGCACAAAGCCGGTACCATCATCAATGTGTCTTCCATTGGCGGAAGGCTTACTTTCCCGTTCTCGACCCTTTACCATGCCAGTAAGTTTGCCGTAGAGGGATTGACCGAGTCCCTGCAATATGAACTCAATCCGATGGGCATCCGGCTAAAACTGGTTGAACCCGGCGGTTATAAAACAGATTTTGCAGGGCGTTCCATGAACTTTTACGGTGCAGGGGGGCTGGAAGGTTACCAGGAACCATTCAGCCGTTTCGTGGGGAAATTAGAGCAATGGCCGATGTCCGAAAACATCGGGGAGGTAGCCGAAGCTATTTGGGAGGCAGCCTCGGACGATAGTGAAAAATTACGGTATCCTGTAGGCCTCGACGCCGTGCATTTGCTGGAGGTTCGGCAGCAAATGGACGATGTGGCGTTTAAAACAATGATGGCCAGTCAGACCATTATCTGAGTGGAGGGCTGCCCTGCCCGAAGGGTCCGGCGGGCAGCTTTTTCTTTAATTTTACAGAATAATGAAGAAAGCAAACAAAACCTACATCGATCTTGAATCCATCAGTGACTTGCACGACCTGGTACAGTATCCCCGGCCGAGACATCCACTGATCAGCGTCATCGACCACACGGATTTTTATGCCAGACGGCCGAAGGGTAATGCCCTGTTCCGGTTCGGATTTTACACGATCTCCTGCAAAAAATTCGTGGGACTGATGCATTACGGCAAAAGCCAATACGATTTTAGAGAAGGCTCTCTTCTGTTCACTGCGCCGGGTCAGGTGATTGGGACGGGCCCCGATATCGAGGTAGATGAAGGATGGGCCTTGTTCATTCACCCGGATTTGCTTCATGGGACCGGCCTGGGCAAAAAGATGCTCCAGTATTCCTTTTTTAATTATGAGGTGAACGAAGCGCTACATATCTCTGAGGAAGAAAGTAAGATCATTAAGGACTGTGTCGATAAGATTGCCAGGGAATACAATCAGTCTATCGACAAGCATACGCAAGGCGTGATTGTTAGCACTATAGAATTACTCTTGAATTATTGTAACCGTTTTTATGACCGGCAGTTCTATACCCGGGCTAAAGCGAATGCCGATGTCGTCCAGCGGTTCGAGTCATTGCTAAAAGATTACTTTAACCAAAGTACGCTGATGGGATCCGGTTTGCCTGCAGTCACTTTTTTTGCTTCAAAGCTGAATCTGTCGCCCAGTTATCTTTCGGATCTCCTTCAGAAGTTCACCGGAAAGAGCACGATGGAGCATATTCACCTCGAGCTGGTCGACAAGGCCAAGTCGCTATTATGGGGAACTGAAAGTTCGATCAGCGAGATTGCCTATGAGCTTGGCTTTGAATACCCATCACATTTTACCAGGATCTTTAAGGCTAAAACCGGCAAGTCGCCGAGTGAGTACAGGAATCTCAATTAGAGGTACTTTTGGCTAAAAAGGATTGGGTTTGTCACTACGTATTTCATCCTGGTTCGGGAAATGATTCATAGGATAAGCCAGCAGGAAGACCCCGGCGGTAGCGAAAATAATTTCCCTGTTTTTGTTTACTGGAATAATATAGTAACTTAGTATATTATAACCAAAACGTTGGCCTTCTCGTCATTGCATAATGAAAAGACTGTTCTCCTTGCGCTATCGGCAGGAGAAGAAAGAGCTTTCAGAAAGCTGTACGACCACTATTCCCAAAAAGTATACTCGGTAGCCCTTCATCATCTCAAGCTTCCCGACCTGGCCGAAGACCTGGTACAGACGGCGTTCCTCAAGTTATGGGAACACAAGGCGGAACTGGGCGACGTGCAATCTTTTGCCGCCTGGTTTTATACTCTTACACGAAATCTGATCCTTTCCTCCCTCCGTAAGCAGGGCACGCAGGCCGGTTATCTCCACTTTTTAAGACAACGCCAGGAGCTGCTGTCTACCTGTCCCGACCCGGATATCTTCCGGAAAGAGCAGCTGCGCCTCATCCACCGGGGGATCCAGCAGCTGAGTAATCAGCAACGAGTGGCGTTTACCTTACAGAACGAGGAAGGCCTGAGTTATAAGATCATCGGTAAAAGGATGGGTATCTCCTCCAATACCGTGCGCGTTCACCTGTTTAAGGCCATGGAATCCCTGCGCAGGTTTGTCCAGGACCATAATGACGACAAATACCTCATCCTCTTTCTATACTCCCTTGCGGGCCTGGAACTTTTTTTTTAAAAAAAGCCCAACCTCGCTAATACACCCTGCCTGTTCGTGCGTCTTGTTATAATATATGGCCAATATTAATTCCTTTGATGTCCTTATAGAGCGGTTTATCAGCGAGCGGCTGGCGCCCGGTGAAATACCGGTATTCTTCCGCTTTCTCGAGGAGGAGGAATTCCGGCAGCGTTATGCAGACCGCATCGACATGGACTTTCTGGAGGAAAGCTGGCTTGGCTGGTCGAACGACGGGCAAAAGGAGAGATTGTACAATACAATTTTGCAGGCGGGCCGTATTCAGGTGCGGGAGGAAGACAGGTACAATAGTACGGAAAGGTTCGGGGATGCAGACATGTCGCGGAATAACTACGGCGGCGATGGCCTGCGCAGAATATCCCATATAAAAAGAGGCTGGCGCGTGGGGTATGCGGCGGCGGCGGCGGTTGTGCTGCTGGTGGGCGTTGCCGTCCACCAGTATGCGGCAAAAAAAGAGATCCCCCAGGTAGCACAGGCCGCGCCTCCCTCCGAGCCTGTCGTGCAGGACCTGCTCCCGGGTCAGAACAAGGCGGTGCTTATTTTGGGAGACCATACGGTCGTAGCCCTGGACAGCCTGGCCAGGGGATCGACCGTATGGCAGGGCGGTATGAAGATCGTCAAGGAGGACAACGGCAAGATAAATTATCTGCCCGACCAGGGGCTGGTTACGGGTGAAACGGCGCCCAGGAATACCGTCCGGACTCCAAGGGGAGGGCAGTATCGGCTGACTTTGTCCGATGGCACACAGGTCTGGCTGAACGCGGCGTCCTCCATCACTTATCCGGCGCGTTTTTCCGATGGCGACAGAACCGTCAGCATTTCGGGGGAAGTGTATTTCGAGGTCGCCAAAAATGCCGGCAATCGTTTTGTCGTCAACGTAGACAACAGCGACGATAAAGTGGAAGTGCTGGGCACCCATTTCAATATCAATGCCTATGAGGACGAGACGGCCGTAAGGACGACGCTGCTCGAAGGAAAGGTAAAGGTATCCGGCATCAACTCTTCGGTCATCCTGAAACCTGGTCAGCAGGCGGCGGGAACCAGGGTCAGCGACGATGTGGATATCACCAAGATCATGTCCTGGAAGAACGGGGTTTTCTCGCTGGAAGGGAAATCCATACAGCAGGTGTTACGGGAACTGGCGCGCTGGTACGACCTGACGCTCGTCTATGAGAAAGAGGTGCCGGCTGTTAAATTAAGAGGCGAAATAGGAATGAACCTTAACTTATCCCAGGTATTGAAAGGATTGGCGGCCATGGATGTCAACTGCCGGTTGGAGCCGGGTAGAAAATTGTTGATCTTCCCTTGATGCATGGACAATAATTCTGGCCTTGCGTAAGGCTGCCAATATTGCAAGCGCATTTATTCTACGAAGTAACCGATAAGCCTTCTCAAAAAAACTTATTCTAGGAAGCAGGTAAGACCATTGTTATTACTTGTTCGGTCCCAAAAAAGATCGGGAGTGGTTGCGACACCCCCGACCGAAGATTTTGGGCCTGAACTGACAATGGTTTGAGGTACATCGCTATTCATCACCCAAAACTCAACAAAGCTAATGCGAAACAGGCACTTAATCAAAACTATGCGCGTTATGCGACTGACTTCCCTATTTCTGCTTGCAGCCGGTCTCCAGGTTAGTGCGCGGACACTATCCCAAACGGTGACTTTTTCCGGCGACCGTGTTTCCCTGGTGAAAGTATTCAATGAAGTAAAAAAGCAGACAGGTTTCCTGGTGGCTTATAATGACCAGGTAGCAGAGCAGGCAAAACCTGTCAGTATCTCCGTAAAGGATGAGCCCGTCGAACGGTTCATGCAAAAGATACTGAAGGACCAGCCTTTCGAATTCACCATTGAGGGAAACACCATTTTCATCAGGCGGAGATCCGCCGGCCCCACCGGTGAAGCTCCGCCGCCCAGGACCTTTAAAGGCAGGGTGCTTGGCGAAGACGGCTCGCCCTTGCAAGGCGTTACGGTCAGAATAAAAGGAATGCAAGGCGGTATTACGACGGATGCCAATGGGCTTTTTACCATTACATCCGACAAGCCTTCCCTTACGCTGGTCTTCTCCTATGTCGGTTACATGTCGACGGAAGTCGTCGCTGCCGGCAGCGACGCAATAAATATTGTCTTGCATCCAAAGACCAACAGCATGGATGAGGCGGTCGTAGTAGGATATGGCACGGTGAAAAAAGGAGATGTCACTACCGCCGTGGCAACGGTCACTGCCAAACAACTGGAGAACAGACCTGTGATGAATGCCCTCGAGGCGATGGCAGGGCAGCTGTCAGGCGTCGATATTCAGCAGGGTGGCGGGCAGCCCGGAGGAGAAAACATAAAAATAAGAGTCCGGGGCACCAACTCCATCAGCGGCAGCTCGGACCCTTTGTATGTTGTGGACGGCATGCCTATGCCTAATGCCCTCAACGCCATCAGCGTCAATGACATCGACAACGTGACGGTGCTCAAGGATGTCTCGGCGACTGCCATCTATGGCTCCAGGGGCTCCAGCGGCGTCGTCCTCATCACCACCAAAAAGGGTAAGTCAGGTGCGCCGGCCATCTCCGTAAGTTCTTCCGTAGGAATGCAGCAGATAGCCAGGAAAATACCTATGATGGGGAAAGACGACTATCTGCAGCTGCTGCTCGACTCCAAGAACAACTCATGGGTCGACAGGGATCCTGTAAATAACAAAGCCACCGATGACAACGCTACCCGTCAGGCGCGGGGCGCGGCCGGCAGCATCAAATACATCATCCCGGATGGCGGCAACAATCTCTGGGGTACTTTCAGGTACAACATCCTTGATCCGGCCGACGTGGCGAAAATGCCGAACACGGATTGGCAGGACGAGATCTATCGCAATGCGCTGGTGACCCAAAACGAGATCTCCGTATCCGGCGGCGCCGGCAATACGCATTACATTATTTCCGGCAACTATGCTAAACAGGACGGCCTTATCATCAACTCTACCTATCAGCGCTTCAATGTGCGCTCAAGACTGGAATCCAGGATACGGAAGAACCTTACCATAGGTCTTCAGTTGCTGGCCAACTCCAATAACGGCAGGCTGCAGGCACAAGGCCGCAACGAAGCGCTAGGGGGCTGGGGCGTCGACCTGGCAGCCCTGTCCATGGCGCCGGTATTCCCTGTGAAGAACCCTGATGGCTCCTATGCAGACATGGCGCGTGATCCGGATATACTGGGAGCGGGTCAACCGGGATTCAACCCCCTGGAAATGGCCAATAACCGATACCATTATAAGAAGAACTCCGGCTGGTCTGCTTTTGCATTTGCAGAATGGGAGATCATCCCCAACCTCAAATACAAATTCACTTTCAACCAGACGAATGTCAATAATGAAAACAGCTTTTTCGAGCCGTCGGGTATCAACGACTATGGCATGACGACGACAGGAACAACATCTTCCAATGCACAGGATCATACCAGGAGTTATCTGATAGAAAACCTGGTGACCTACAACAAAACGATTGCTGACAAACATAATTTTTCCCTGCTGGGCGGTTATACCATCGAAGACGCGCAGATGGGATCCATCAGCACCGCTGCCGCCAATGGCGCCAGCAACTATGTCCAGCTGGTGACAGGAACGCCTGTAACTGCTGTCACCGGTGCATCCGAATATTCATTGCTGTCTTATCTGGGACGGCTGTCGTATAACTTCAGCCAGCGCTATCTGCTGACAGGCACAGTACGCTGGGATGGGTCATCCCGTTTCAGCCCTAACCATAAATGGGGATTCTTTCCTTCCGTTTCCGCGGGCTGGAACATTGCCAGGGAGTCGTTCATGGAGAACGTAAAGGTCATCAATGATCTCAAGATCCGCGGCGGTTGGGGTATCTCCGGAAATAACAACATCGGTAACTTCGAATGGCAGGGCAATATTGGTACCAACCGTTATCCTGTCGGCAGCACGCAGGTGGCCTTGTTGGGCGTTACCCCGGGCTCCAAGGCGCAGAACGACCTGCTGACCTGGGAAAAAACACGAGAGTTCAACGTGGGATTCGATCTGAGTATCCTGAACAACCGTATCACCCTCAGCGGCGACTACTATGCAAGGACCTCCTATGATCTGTTGTTGAGCCTTCCGACACCCATCCTCACCGGGCAGACATCCTTCCTGACCAATATAGGCAAGATGCAGAACAAAGGGGTGGAGCTTACGCTGTCTACGAGGAACATCACCGGCTCGACCTTCTCCTGGAGCACGGACTTCAACATTTCTCACAACGACAATAAAGTGCTGTCGCTGGGACCAGGCAACACGCCTATTTTCCCCGCTTCCAAAATATCCGGCGGCCCCTGGTTCCGTACGGCAGTCGGTTATCCGCTATCCACTTTCTGGGGTTACCAGGCGCTGGGAGTTTTCAGAGATGACGCAGATCTCGGCAGGCATACCCAGTACGCTCCCGGTAAAGACCGGCCGGGCCAGTTGTATTACAAGGATGTCAGCGGGCCCGACGGCAAGCCCGATGGCGTTATCGATGTTAATGACCGCACTTCCATCGGCAACAACAATCCGAAGTTTACGGCAGGTATGACCAACCACTTCAGCTATAAGGCCCTTAGCCTCGATGTACAGTTGAACGCAAGTTATGGCGGTCATACCTACAACCTCCTGTTCAAGGAGCTGGTGAAAGGCACCGATGGGTCCAGGGGAGCGCCCAAATACCTGCTCGACAGATGGCGTTCGCCGGAACAACCGGGCAATGGGAAAATTCCGGCTGTTACGTCCGTCGGCAGAGGTTTGGACGGCAATGGCTCGTCCTACTGGGTCCAGGATAACTCCTACCTGCGTATCCGCAATGTGACGCTTGCCTATGATCTGACTTCCAGCCTGCCGAAGAAATACAATATACAGCGTCTGAGGGTATACGCATCTGTATATAACCTGTATACTTTTACGAAGTACCTGGGTTACGATCCGGAAGCCAATACCTCCTATTATTATGATTCACCGGATGGTACCGGCGGGGCCCAGGTGAGCGGCGCGGATTATCTCGCTTATCCGACATCCCGTACGTACAGCCTTGGCATAAACCTGACATTCTGATCCGAATTATGAACTATTCAACGCCTTCAGTAATGAAATACACAATATTCTTTCTCTTCGCGCTGGCTTCCGTATCATGCGGGAAGAACAAGCTCGACCTGACCGATCCCGCCAATTTTACGCCGCAACAATTCTACAAGACACAGTCCGACATGGATATAGCTGTGATAGGCGCCTATGGCAAGCTGCGGGACTTATACAACGGGAATTTCCAATACTGGGGAGAGATCCGTTCCGACAATACCAGCTTCTACAACCCTTCCGTGGACAGGAACAGCGTCAATCTCCTGGTGCCTGTACAGGTGACCTACCTGGAAGTGAACAATTTCTGGAATTTTCTTTACCTGGCTATCATCTCCGCCAATACGGTCCTGGAAAAAGTAGACGGAGCCACCTATACCAGCGATGCGGTGAAGAACCAGCATATCGGGGAAGCCGAGGTGATAAGGGCCTTGTGTTACTTCTATCTGGCGCGTACCTATGGTGGTACGGCATTGAACGGCAAGCTGCTGGGAGTCCCGCTGGTCACTAAACAGTTGGGCGCCGACGCGGCGCGGCTTATGCCAAGGGCCAGCCTGGAAGACACTTATGCCCTTATCGTCAGCGATCTCACAGATGCCAAGACCAAACTGCCGTCTTCCGCTACGGGAGCCAATGCTGGGCGCTTCACCAACGCCGCCGCCCAGGCGCTGCTGGGAAAAGTGTATATGTTCATGGCGGGATACCCGCTCAATAAGGGAACGGATTATTATGCAAAAGCCGCCGCCGAGTTCCAGCCAGTTATCGACAATACCGCGCTGTCCCTGGTGTCCAGCTACGTGAAACTGTTCGACTCCAATAACAAGAACTCTTCTGAAGCCATCATCGAGATCCAGTTCAAGGCCGACCTGGCGAACAGGACAGGCAACGCCTTCCAGTCCAAAATGCTCACCAGCGCCGCCGCCACCGCATTGGTTCCGGCGGGTGATGCAGGGACGGCAGACAACAAGCCCAATATCTCCCTGCTGAATACTTATGCAGCGGGCGACCCCAGGAAATCCGTAGCCTTCCGGCCCGGCTATAAACAGGCCAGCGGCACTTACAGGACGGAAGCATATGGCCACAAGTACTGGCAGCAGCTGGGAGCGGATAAGTCGAACGTGGACTCCTACCTGGACTGGGACTGCAACTGGAAAGAGCTGAGGCTGGCGGAAGTGTACCTGCTTTATTCGGAGGCGCTGGTACGGTCGGGAGGAGACAAGAGCACGGCGCTCCTCTACCTCAACAAGATCCGGCAGCGGGCCAGGAATACCAGCAAGTCGGACGACCCCACGATCGCGACTATTGAGACGCAATTCCCCACCTGGAACACAGGTGATCCTTCTCTAACACTGAAGGACTATGATCTTACCGACTTTGCGTCCGACAGCGACTTCCTGCTGGCCATAGAAAACGAGTCGAGAGTGGAATTCGCCCTGGAGGACAAACGCTGGTATGACCTCGTCAGGACCCAGCGCGCCCCGGCAGTAATGACGGCATCATCGCTAACGGATGAGAATACTGTCATTACCTGGGACGACAGGGACTATGCCCTCCCCATTCCCCAGAATGCGATGATCAATTCCAATCCGGGCATTGTCATTCAAAATAAAGGATATACACAGCTCTAGCAGGCTGTTTATCTGATTGTCTCACCTCAGTCAAATTTTTAAGATGATAACGAAGCTATTGTCATGCGCTCTATTATGCCTTTCCATTGCGAAAAGAACCGCCGCACAGGGAGACGGATATATCTACAAGGATGGCAAACGCCAGTTCGTCTTCGGCAGCTATTTTCTTCCGAAGGACGATGCCGGTCTCAAGGAGATGACGGACGCAGGCTTCAACCTCTTTGCCTGCGGAAATGCACAGGACCTCGATCGTCTGCAACGTTACAATACCCAGGGATGGGTGTTCCTTCGGCTGGAGAAAGGCGTTACACCTGAATTGCAACGGCAAATAACTTCCGTCGCCAACCATCCGGCGCTGGCGGTCTGGAGCGGGCCAGATGAATTGGTATGGGGCTTCACCGCCAACAGCAGGTTGTACAGGGAATTGAAAGTCCATTCCGAAAAAGGCGCCTGGAGAAAGCTGAATCCTGACGCCCTTCAATATGCCAGACAGCAGAGCGCTCTCCTGCTGCCGAACATGCACAACGCCGTCGCCTGGCTTCGCAGTGCGGATAAGCGCAACCTTCAGTTGTGGATCAATGAAGGAGAGAACAGCGATATGAGTTATATGTGGCAATACATGGACGATTTCGATATCACCGGGTTCGATCTCTACCCGGTGAAAACGGCGCGGCCGGACAGCAGCACCCGTCCCCGCCGGCAGGTACAGTCCATCGGCAAGAGTACGGGGCGGTGGAACACCGTTAGCCAGGGCAAACCGCTGTGGATAGTGCTGCAGGCTTTTTCATGGAGTGAGCTGAGATCTGTAGAACCCTGGAATGCCGATGGACGCCCCATTGCCTATCCCTCTTTCGAAGAATCGAGACATATGGCTTATGGCGCCCTGGCAGCCGGTGCGTCCGGCCTCCTGTACTGGGACTTGCGGTGGCTCACCTCGGAAGAATGCCGGCAATCGCTGTACGGGCTGGCGCGGGAGTTCAAAGCCCTGCAGCCTTTCTTATCCACGGACCCCAGGCCTATCAGCGTCAGAGCTTATGAGCCCGACAGCACAGCGGGCCGGGTAATGGCCACCGCCCGCCAGTATGGCCGGGACTGGATGGTCGCCGTGGTCAACGAAGCGGACACCGCTCAATATGCCGCCGTCGTGAGCGGGCTGGACCGGCTCAACGGACAAAAGCTGGTCCAACTATATGGGGATGACGAAGGGCAGGTAAAGGACGGCAAGTTTGTCGTCCGCCTGCGGCCGCTCGAAGTAAAAGTATTCGCCACCAGCCGAAAATGGGAGGCCGTCGATAAAAAAGGACGGAACTACCCCGGCAAATAAATATTCTGAAGGAATAAAAAGGAAAAATTATGAAGAAGGTCTTTCAACATTGGAAAATCAACATGCCGTTACTTATCCTGGCAGCTATAACAGCCCTGCACTTCAAGGCCCCGGCTCCGGGAGCGATCGATCTGGTCAGGGACGGCAAAAGCCAGTATGTCATTATTATCCCGTCCGCCGCTTCTCCCCAGGTGCAGCGGGCTGCTGACCTGATGCAGCGATACGTTGAGAAGATGTCCGGTTGCCGGCTGCCGGTGGCAGGCGCGCTCCCGGTTGGGGGAAAAGGGGTCTTTATAAAGGAAGCTGCTGGTCTGAAATTCGACGGCTTCCGGCTCAACACGCTGTCCGACGGCTCTATTTCCATCGAAGGAGGCAAAGACAGGGGATGTATATATGGGGCAGTGAGGATACTAGACAAATACCTGGGCTGTCATTTGTACAGTCCAAGGTATAAAGTGATCCCTTCCGCCAAAGACCTGCGCCTGCCCGCCTTGCAGGAGGCGGATTCGTCCGTCAACAGCCTGCGCATTGTCTTTACCGTAAATGAGTTCAGCCAGGACCAGGACCTGCTGGACTGGAACAGGACCACGAACAGGTTTCCTCCCTTTGCGGATGACTATTATTGCCATACGTTCACGCACCGGCTGCTGCCTGCCGACTCCTTCTATAAAGTCCATCCGGAATACTATGCGCTGATTGGCGGCCAGCGGGTCCCGGATCAGCTTTGCATGTCCAATCCGGATGTCGTCAGGGAAGTGATCAAACAGCTGAAGAAGGACATGCCGCTGCAGCCAGATCGGTTATACTGGTCCGTAAGCCAGGCGGACGGCCCGCTGTATTGCCAATGTCCGGACTGCCTGAAGGCGATAGAAGAAGAGAAGAGCGTGGCAGGTCCTATCATGCGTTTTGTCAACCAGGTGGCGAAAGAATTCCCTGACAAGATCATCTCTACGCTCGCGTATTATTACTCGCTGGTGCCGCCGGCTGTCACGAGACCGCTGGATAATGTACAGATCATGTACTGCGGCGGCGATCTCGCTGCATGGGGAAGAGTAGCCAAACACATCTACGTATGGGATTATGTAGTAGACTACTTCCATTTTCAATGCCCTTACCCCAGCCTCTTTATGCTGCAGCCCCAGGTGAAAGACCAGGTAAGCAAAGGCGCCAACGAGTTCTTTATCCAGGGGAGTATCGACTATGGGATGGAATTTGCCGAGCTGCGGCTATACCTGTATTCCCATATCGCCTGGAACCCGGATGTGGACGTCTCCGCGACGATAGATGAATTTCTGAAGGCTTATTATGGTGCGGCAGCGCCCTATGTCCGGAAATATATCGACAGGATCACCGATGCCTATGAAAAAACAAAGGATAAAAAGAAGCTGATCATCAACACCCCGCCTACTTATTACCAGGACACTTATCTCACCCCCGAACTCCTGGCCGAATACAATGCGTTCTTCGACCAGGCGGAACAGGCCGTGAAAGGGCAGGAAGTGTTTGCGGCACATGTGCACCTGGCCCGGATGCCCCTGAACTTCGCCGAAATGGAGATCGCCAAACACAAGATGTACGGTCCCGGCGGCTGGTGGGATGCAACAGGCACCGTGAGGAACAAAAAGCTGGACAATCTCTTCGATGACTTTTACACTACCCTTAAAAAAGAAGGTATCGTTGACATCAATGAGAACAATTACGTCCTGGACGATTACAAGAAGCATACGGCCTTTACTACTTCCAACGCAGCGGCTATCGGCAACCTGGCATGGCATAAAAAAGTTACGGCTGACAGCCTTCCTCCCGAAAGGCTGCACAGGTTCTATTCCAACGATCTGTCCATGCTGACGGACGGTGCAAGAGGGGACGATGCCACCCGCAACCTGTTCTGGCTGATATGGCCCGGCAAGGAGTTCAACATTACCGTCGACCTCGGTGAGGCGAAAAAAATATCATCCGTCGACCTGGGCGCTCTGTGGCGATCCGGCCCTACCGTCCCTCCCGCCTCTGTGGAATGTTTTGTTTCCACCAAAGAGAACAAGGGCTATACATCCATCGGGCGGCAGGAATGGAATTACGATCAGCAAAAGACGGGGGACAGCGACTGGCGATATGTTTACTCATTCAGGACAGATACGAAAGCGCGTTATGTAAAATTCCATATTATCCGTCATGACAAGGCTGTTTCGGGAAGAAAGAAAGGCCTGCCGGTGCAAACCTTCCTGGATGAAATAGAGGTACGCTAAGTATTTTAAAAACTTCAACTCAATGAACAAGATATTCTATTGCACTATACTGTCGATATTTGCATCAGCCTTCGCCGGCTGCGGATCACACACCGAATTGGACAGCTTCAGGTACACCTCCGCGTTCCATCCTATGGAAAATGCCGTTCGGAACGACTTTGTATTCAATGGTTACACCGCTTACTGGCACGGCGCCTCCCAGGAATGGACAAGATATGGCAACCTCTTCAAGACCAACGGGTCGGATGCCCCGGACGCCATCATACGCAGCAAGTTCGATATAGCGGAAGACCTGGGGCTGAAGGGACTCTCTATGGAGGAAGGTTTTCTCGACGGCCTCTTGAAAGAATCTTATAAGGTCCTGGAAAACCCTTCCATCGACACGCTGGAAGATGCCTTGAAAGATAGCAACGTGCTGGTGCTGACGGTTCCCGGCTCACCCACCGGTGAGCAACTGATCAAAAAGTATACACCCGACAGCGCAATTCAGTCCCTTATGGAAGAGAATATAGCCCGAAAAGACAGGGTTGATGCTTTCCTGCTGGAAAATGCCGGGCGCAGGCTCTTCGTGATCTCTTCCGCTGACAACATGCAGGGAGCAAAGGTCCTGCAACTGATAGCAGAGGCCCGGGAGGCGTTGCGAACGTATGATCTTCGACGCGGATGGTTTGGCGCCCAGACCCTCATCAACAGCGTAACCAATACACCCGGCCATCCGCTGGAAGTCATCGGCAAGGGCATGAATGAAGGCAACAGCTGGTTCACTTTTTCCGGTTATATGGAATTTCTCTCCCGGGGCCAATACCAGCACTGGATGGAAAAAGCGCATCTGCCCGTCCTCACCGATGTGGGGTTCGTACCCGGCGTACATCCCGCTATTTTCGGATGCAGGGATTACGATAGTCTCCAGGTACAAAGTTTCTTCACCCACGCCGCCTATGTCAATTTCGCCCATTCGAAAGGCGGATATGCCTTCAGGAATGTATACGATACGACTGCCGATACCTCCCATCTGTCCTATGACGGCTACCTGGCAGATGAAGGAAATAAGGAACAGATCGATACGGCCGGCCGGCCTTTTGTATCGCTGACGGGTAATCTCGAGTCAGGCGCAGTTCCCTGCATGGTGCTCTTCGCGAAAAAAGGAGAGCCCTGGACACAAAAGACGCTGTGGCAGACGATCCTTTCCGGTCGTGAGGTGGCTGTCATCGAAAAAGGCAGGATGATGGGCCCTGCATTATACCGCAATGCCCTGGAGATGCTGCTGCTCGACCGGGTATTTCTCGAAGAGTACTTTGGCGATAAGGTCAATATGGAAGCGAAGACCAAAGGGTATGAGCTGCAGTTGACCGTGAAGAATAGCTATTCACATGCTGTCTCCGGGAAATTGAGCATCGTCCTTCCCCCGGAAATGGGCCTGTCGGAAGACTCCGTATCTACCCTGGACCTGCCTGCCGGCAGCGGGAAGACGCTGACCTTCCGGCTGCGTCCCACTAAGGACGCAATGGACAGTACGACCCCGATCGCGATACATTATAACTGGGGCGGGGGCGAGAAGAGCACGATGACCATGCTCGAACTGCCTCCCGCTATTTCGGTTACCCGGCTGCTCTACGGACAGGCGCCGCAGGTCAGCTATCCCGTGACCGTCCATAATTTTACGGCAGACACATCTTTTCCCGTTACTGTTCAGGTATTAGACAACAACGCGGCGGGAAAGGCGGTATTTAGTGAAAAACAGACCTGTTCTACCCCTACCGGAACCTTTCGCAATATGGCATTCGACCTGAAAATTCCGGAAGGCGATTATATCGTGAAAGTTTCCGCTCTCGGAATTGACAATATCAGCCAGCTGGGTGTACGCAAGGCTGCCGGCAGTCCGACCCTGAAGGAAGTGGACCTCAACAACGATGGCGTCAACGAGTATGTCATGGAGAACGACAGCGTCAAGGCGACCTTGCTGACCACCGGAGCGCGTATCATCGAATACATCGTAAAGTCTAAGAACGATAATGTCCTGTTCAAGCTGTGGCCTGACAAGCCGGTGGACGACAAAAGGCCTTTCAGGAAAAGGGAATTTTATCCATACGGCGGATTCGAAGATTTCCTGGGGCAGCCCAGCATCGAGACCAGTACGAACTATGAGGCCGTAGTCACCAAAAAAGAAGGAGATTATGTCCAGGTAAAAATGTCCGCTGATTACTACGGCAACAAGCTGGAAAAGACCTTCACCTTATTCGGCAACTCTCCCCTGGTAGAGATCCGCTGGGCGCTGACGTTCAAGAACCCCGAGCTGAACATGATCGGGCCGCAGCCGATCCTCTCCGTAGGAAAGAACCATGGGCCGGAAGACCGGTTTGTATTCCCCGAAGAAGGGGGCATGCGCTATTGCACGATGGACCCGACAAAATATTTCGGCAGGGTCATTTTCCTGAAGGAAGGATGGAATGCGGACTATGACACGAAAGAGAACCTTTCCTTTGTAGGCGCCTTCCCTGTGGACCAGCCCATCTTCCTCCATATGTGGATGAACCATCCCTCCAACCCCGGCTCTATGTATTTCTATTCCGAACTGCAGCCCTGGATCCGCATATTCCAGAAGAGCACTATGTATTTCTCCTATTATCTCTGGGCGTCGCCGGGGTCCTGGGAGAATGGCGTAAAGGCATTGCGTGACAGGAATCTCATAACCACCCGGACAAAATGGCCGTTCTTAAAATAAACCTTTTGAAAATGAGCAAATCCACAGTCATGGCGCTGGCGGTGATATCGATGCTCCGGTTTTTTCCTGCCGGGGCGCAGGCGCCTGCCAAAGAAGGCAGCCTTACGATAACGCAAATGGAGCTGGGATATCCCTGCCCGAACATACCCTATTATCATTTCAAAGCCGCATTGCGTCTGCCTCATCCTTCCATCATCGGGGTGGAAGCATTTGTCAACGGCAAGCCGCTGCGTGCGACCGACCTTCGAAGAACTGCCGGTGCGGAGGATCCCGGCCGCCCGCCTATCGCCGGCCGGTCGCCCTCGGGGTATGGCATGGCGCAGGATGTTACCCTATATGAACAACCCCAGGTGATAGGATGGGTACACTGGCTGCCCGGGCAACGTTACACCATACGTATTACGGTTCGGCTGAAGCGATCGGCCGGCGATTCATCTGCCGATGTGCTGCTGACGGCAAGCCGTACCCTGGAAGCCCCGCCCGCCCCTGTCTTCAGCGCCGGATGGAAGAGCTACAAATCCGTAGTAGTCAGCGAGACGGCAGGTCTTGACAGGAAAGACGAGCCTGTGAAAGTCCTTCTTGCCTTCTACCCGGATGAAGACCACGGGCTCAAAAGAGAGGTGCGGGTAGTGGCCTTCGATCCCGTGACGCATGGCGTCACCGAAGTGCCATCCCAGGTCTACGATGTACAACGATCGCTGGAAAAGGACGACCTTGCCCCGGATAAGAATGGAAAAGCCACCCGGCATATTCCCTTATGGCTGCCTACGGTCACGGCCCGGCTGGTCTTCCTTGCCAGCGTTCCCGCCCGATCCAGCCGTGTATACCTCGTATATTATAACAATGAAAAAGCGCAGGATACCATTTATCGTACCGATCTGCGCGTACAAGGAGAAGCGCCCGGTCTGCAGGTAGATAATAGCCAGTTCACCGCTACCCTAAGTCCCAATTCCGGCCACCTCGACCAGCTCATCCTGAAGAGCCGGCCTGATGCTCCGTTATTCCATCGCATGGAAACCAACGGCGCCATTCACTGGAACCCGGACCTCTATGCTCCACCCAGGCCCTGGACGCACACATCCGACTGGGCGCCGCCGGCTCATGTCCATAGCCTGGCAGGCCCTGTACTGGCTAACAGCGAGGTGTGGGGACCGCTGCCGGAAGTGAAGGAAGCCGACGCCTCTTTGCGATATGAATTTTACACGGGCGTACCCTATTTCATCAGCAGCACTTCGATGCGGATCAACGGGACCCTCAACTGCCTGGCGCTGCGCAACGCCGAGATCGTATTCAAGCGGGAACTCATCACCCATGCTGCGTGGTATGATGCTGTCAGAGATTCCGTCATCATCTATGATGTCAAGAACATGGCCGATCTTACCGATCTGAGGATGGAAGCCGACGTGCCCTGGATCACTTTCTATAATGAGGATTCCCGCATCGGCTTTGCCGGCATTCAGCTGGAATACGCCAACACAGGACTCGAGTCGGACCCGCGGCTGCTCAACCCCTTCTTCTATATCACGGCAGGCCCCTGGATCTATTGGGCGCGTGGGCTATCACATACCTATCTGTCTTCCAACATGCAGCAGGTGGTGCCTGTCATGAAGGGCAGCTTTTATTCCGAGAAATGGGCTTATCTCATCTACAGTCCCGAAAAAGGAAGGCCCCCCTATGCTCCGGTCATAGACTGGCAGAAAAAATTGACACATCCTCTACGCACACAGCTCGTCGAAGAAGTGGACGACAGGGTGTCGAAGACCCTGGAAGAAGTCTATATGAATGACGGCAAAAGCGGCTGGGAGGGAAGGAATAACAAAAAATAGCGAATCAATAAAAAAATACCATGCGGCAGAAACAAACTATCTACTTTTTATGGACAGGCGTGCTGACGATCGTCCTGCTGATTTTTATCGCCTGTTCTCCGTCCAAACCTACAGGCAAAAATCCCAGTGGGCAGAAGACATCGGGAAAGGACAGCGCTGTGAAAAAAATTGATGATGGTCCCAGCGAATTTT
This sequence comes from Chitinophagales bacterium, assembly GCA_015655015.1. Lineage (GTDB taxonomy): Bacteria > Bacteroidota > Bacteroidia > Chitinophagales > Chitinophagaceae > Puia. The sequence continues at coordinate 50,550 of JAATFV010000006.1, forward strand.
TCCAATAACTTAAATATGACAGCAGATGCCATCGACGAGAGATCTCATTTTCGCATTTTTCTTTGTATTGCGCACTTTTTCGGGCTGGTCTCAGCAACCACCGGTTACCGGCGGGTCACAGGGGCGGCCGAATATCGTCTTTATCTATACGGACGACCAGCGTTATGACGCCCTCGGCGTGATCCAGGAAGCCCAGGGCGCCAAAGCCCGTTTTCCCTGGTTCAAAACGCCCAATATCGACCGTATCGCAAAAGAAGGCATCTGCTTCAGGAATGCCTTTGTCGTCAATTCCCTGTGTTCTCCCAGCCGGGCGACCATGCTAACGGGAAGGTATAACCACATCAACGGAATGACTAACAATCACAGCGAGTTGGGAGACACCACCGACACCTATGCAAGCTTTCTTACAAAGGCAGGGTATGCTACGGCATTCATCGGCAAATGGCATATGGCCCGCCAGCTGGCGCGACCGGGCTTCACGTATTCCTTTAGCTTTATTGGCCAGGGGAAATATGTCGATTGCCCATTCCAGCTCAATGGCAGCGAGATGGTGCAGACAAAGGGCTGGGTGGATGATATCTCTACGGATACGGCCATGGCCTTTATTTCCCGCAACAGCCAACATCCTTTCCTGGTCACTCTTGCTTTCAAATCCTCGCATTACAACTGGACGCCGCCCGAAAGTACCAGGGATATGTTCGAAGACATTTCTTTCCCAAGGCCTGCCAATGAAACGGCCCATACCCCGTATGAAGGCGAAATAGACGACGGCAGGACGACTCCCCCGCCCGTACCGGCTGTCAACTCATGGACCGTCAACCACGACACCATCATCCGCAGTTATTTCAGGGTGTTGAAAGCCATAGACGATAATGTAGGCCGTATCCTTCACTTACTCGATTCACTCCACCTGGCGGACAATACCATCGTCGTATATACTTCCGACAACGGCTATTTCCTGGGTGAACACAACCTTTCTGACAAGCGCAACGCCTACGAAGAATCCATGCGGGTCCCTCTTCTCATGCGTTATCCTGCCAAAGTAGCGAAAGGGCAGGAGATCAATAAAATGGTGCTGAACGCGGACCTGGCGCCTACCTTTCTCGACTTTGCCGGAGTACCCCGTCCGGGAAAATTTCAGGGTAAGAGCTGGGCGCCGCTGGCCGAAGGTAAACCCGTAAAATGGCGGACTTCCTTCTTTTATGAATATTTCTACGAGACCCCCTATGCCATTCCGACCCTGCTGGCAGAAAGGACGGAAACGGCCAAGCTGATCAAATACCCGGGTGAAAAGGGCTGGTCGGAGATGTATGACCTGCGCAAAGACCCGGGCGAACAGCACAACCTTTTCGACGATCCCAAAATGGCAGGATTGAAAGCCAGGCTGCAGCGGGATATGGAAAAGGATTCCGCCGCAGTGCATTTTTTTATACCCGCTGCGGCAGATAAACGCCCTCTGGACAAGGATGGACATTACAGGCGGCCCATCTACAAAAGACCGGACAAAATACAAATAACAGCTCCGCGCTAGATGGCAGAACGGCTATCGCTCTACATTGATTTGTGCAATTGGTATATTTTAGGTAAGTTTGGGCGGACTATATGATGAGCGGATGAACGATTGTATGTCATTAAATGATTCAGACCTGCTGCAATTGCTACGACAGGGAGATGCCTCCGCCTTCCGGGAGCTGTATGACCGCTATTGGAACAAGTTATACTTCCTCGCACACAAACGGCTCAAATCAGCCATGGCCGCTGAAGAGATCGTCCAGAACGTTTTCCTTACACTTTGGAACCGGCGCACGACGCTGCAGATCGAAGACCTGCCGCCTTACCTGGGGACCGCCACCCGATATGCCGTTTATCACTACCTGGCCGCTGAAAAAAAGCGGGCAAAAAATGAAGAGGCAGCGGGTAAGCTATTGCTGAAAGTCATACCCGGAGAACTACTCATCGATGACAAACAACTGCTGGAGCAGGTTAAACGGCTTGCCAATGAATTGCCCGAAAAATGCCGGCTGGTATTCATCTATAATAAGATTGACGACCAGGCCTTGCCTGAAGTCGCGCAAACGCTCAATATCTCCGTCAAAACCGCTGAGGCTCACCTGACAAAGGCATTACGCCTGATCCGTTCAAGGATGAAGGATCACGCCCTTTTTATATTCATCAATCTGTGAGATCGGTGATTTCCAATTATTCCCGGCCGAAAAATCTTATTTCCGACTAAGGGTAATTAGCTGTTCGCCGACTCAACTAAAAAATGGACCACGTGGATAGAACGTTACTGGCTGAACTGGCCGACCGGGTATTATCAGGCGCCGCTACGGAGCAGGAGATAGCGTTATTACATCAATGGTACGATACGGCCGATAAGGAAGAGATCGAGCTCGTCTTCACCCCCCAAAAGGAAACGGAGGAGGATATCAGGCAACGCATCTTCGCCGGCCTGCAGCAAACCATAGAACAGACGCCGGATGGGCAGCCACGCCGCATTGGACGATATGTCCGGTGGTTGGCAGCGGCTTCGGTCCTCTTTGTCCTTTGTTTTACCGGAAAATACTTTTGGGATGCCTATAATTTCCGGAAAGAAGCTTATGCGGCCCGGCCTGTGATAAAGTCCCGAAAGGATCTGCTGCCCGGGACGAATAAGGCTACATTGCTATTAGGTGATGGATCGGTAGTCGATCTTGGCAAGGTCCAAAATGGTCTTATCAGGAATGCGACCGGAACCCGGATCGACAAACGTGACGGGCAATTGATCTACGGTGTTGCAACATCCATGGAGATGGCCCCGGAAATGAACACCATTCAGACGCCCCGCGGAGGTCAATATCAGCTGATATTGCCGGACGGCACCAAAGTATGGCTCAACGCAGCTTCGTCACTCAACTATCCTACGGCTTTCGTTGGTACGGACAGACAGGTGCAGCTAAAAGGAGAGGCCTATTTTGAAGTGGCCGAAGACAAAAACCGGCCTTTCACGGTGCTGGTTGGCGACATGCAGGTAAATGTGCTGGGCACTCATTTCAATGTGATGGCGTACGATGACGAGAATGCGATCAAAACCACCCTGCTCCGGGGATCTGTCAAAGTAACGCGTGGACAGGCCTCGCATTTACTGGCAGTCGGACAGGAAGCGTCATGCGAACGGTCATCCGGAGCCTTCCGGATGCTCGATGTGGATGCAGACGGAGCGGTAGCCTGGAAGAACGGTTATTTTCAATTCAACGGTATAGCTATCGAAACGGTGATGAGACAAATAGCCCGCTGGTACGATGTCGATGTGGAATACCAGGGCAGGACGAATGAGCATTTCAGAGGAAAGATCCCCCGAAGTGTCAACGTCTCCGAGGTGTTCAAAATGCTCGAGCTTACAGGGGCCGCCCACTTTACTTTAGAAGGAAAGAAGATCATTGTCAAACCTTAAGGGAGTTGTACCGAACCAATGTTTGCTGATATATGAAATCAACTGCTTTCCTGGTCATTACGGCCTGCCTGCAGATCAGCGCCAGGGTCTACTCGCAAAAGGTCTCACTATCCATGGCGAACGTTTCCCTTGAAAAAGTCTTCAGGGAAATTACAAAGCAGACGGGGTACTCGTTCCTGTACACGGATGAGGTCCTGAACAGCACGCAGAATATAGACATCCGGATCAAAAATGTCTCTCTGAACGTGGCGCTGGAACATTGTTTTAAAAATCAACCCCTGACCTGGTCCATTGTCGCTGGTACGGTCGTCGTGAAGCGCAAGCCGGACTACGTGCCTTCACCACCTGGTACGGATATCCATGGCAGGGTCACCGATAGCAGCGGCGTACCAATGGCCGGTGTGACGGTGACGCTGGTCGGCGGCAGGAAAGGAGCAGAGACCGACGAAAACGGACAGTTCACGATCAATGTGCCGGATCATTCGACATTACATTTCAGCTTTGTGAGTTACGAAGGAAAAGATGTGGCCATCGATGGCCAAACGGAGATCAACGTGATCCTGCTCTTAAGCACTACTTCCCTGAATGATATCCTGTTTATCGGGTACGGCTCCCAGCTGCGGAAGGATATTACGGCTGCTATCTCAACGATACCTGTATCCGACATCAGTGAAAGGCCCGTGGTGAGCGCTGCGGAAGTCATAGCCGGCAAAACACCCGGTATCCAGATCTTACAACCTTCAGGAAAACCCGGGTCCGATTTCACGGTCTTTGTCAGGGGCATCGCTTCCCTCACGGGGAATACCCAGCCAATATACGTCATCGATGGAGTCGTGTCCTATGATACGCATAGCCTCGACCCCAATACCATTCAATCGATCAGTATCCTGAAAGATGCCTCCGCTGCCGGCATCTATGGAGCCGCCGGTTCCACCAATGGCGTAGTACTGATCACGACGAAGAAAGGCGTCAAAGGTAAAAGCAAGATCGAGGTGAGCACCTACACCGGCTCCCAGGAAATTACCAAAAAGATCAAGCTGCTGAACAGCCGGCAGCTGGCGGCCTTATTGACCGAGGAGCAGGTCAATGCAGGCAACACCTCCTTTTCTATTCCCGATTCCCTGGTAACCGCCAACGACAACAACTGGCAGAACCTGGTGTACCGTAAGGCGCCTATGACGGGTGTCAACGCCGGTTTCTCCGGCGGCGGGGACAAAGGCACTTATTATTTTGGTGTGGGGTATGTGGACCAAAATGGCATTGCGGTCACCTCAAACTATAAGCGCTATTCGGTCATCCTTAATATAGAACAGCAGATGAACAGCTGGCTTAACGTAGGTACGCATATTTCCTATAACAGAACGGGCTATCATGATGTATATGATAACAACCGTGCGCAATATAAAGGTTTTGTCCTCAGCGCCCTGAACATACCCCCTTTTAGCGCCATTTACAACACCAACGGGGACGGCACCTATGGATTCAGCGCCTTTTCGCAGGCATTGCCTAATCCAATGGGCGATATTTATGGTTTCGATAATTATACCATCGGCAATAACCTACTGGGAGATGGACACCTTCAGATCAGGCTGCCCTTCAACTTTAGCTTGCGGTCCCAACTGGGCGTTACGCTGGAAAACAGCTATCAGACCGTTTTTCAGGATCCCAGGCTAACGGAGGCCGCTAAACAGCTGGGCGGGATCGGCAGCTATTACACCGCTGAAAGCTTCCGCTATATATGGGATAACACGCTGACCTTCGACAAGAAGATCGGCAGGAGCTCGATCGATATCATTGCAGGTACGAGCGCTTCGAAACAGCATGACCAGTCTTCCGCACAGAGCGGATACGGCTTTCCCAGTTATGCAATACAAGTTCTCAGCGCCGCCTCCACTTATACGATCAATCAGACCTTTGCAGATGCATGGACGCTGGAGTCTTATTTTGGCCGGGCCAACTATTCCTACGACGATAAATACCTGTTGAGCGCTTCCATCAGGAGAGATGGTTCATCGAGGTTAGGTATCAGGAACCAATGGGCCAATTTCCCCGCTTTTTCGGCAGGATGGCGGACATCCCGGGAAGACTTTCTGCGGAACGTACGATTTATCAGCGACCTGAAATTCCGGGCAGGCTGGGGCGCCACGGGCAATCTACCCGCGGATCTTTACCCGTCATTCAGTCAGCTGAGCGGTGGAAACAATTATGCATTCGACGGTGTTACGGTTACTTCCGGCATAATACCCAGCGGTCAGGCAGGTAATCCGGATCTGTTGTGGGAAGAGACCAATCAATTCAATACCGGACTGGACCTCGCGGTGCTGGATAACAGGCTGAGCCTCTCCGCCGATTATTACATCAAACGGACCCACAACCTTATCCTCAATGTACCTCAGCCTCAATCCACCGGCGTGAGCACCAAAGAAGAGAATATGCCCGGTTATGTACAGAATAAGGGTTTTGAGCTCATCCTGTCCGGCGGGATCTTCAAGGGGAAAGGCCTGAACTGGACCAGCGCGTTCAATATGTCCTTCAACAAGAACATCGTGGAGCTGCCGGCAGGCACCTCTCCGATCCTCACCGGGTATATACAGGACATCGGCGGGAATGCGGGTATCGTCAAAAGCGGACTGCCGCTGGCTTCCTTCTGGGGATATATTGACGATGGTGTCGATCCGAAGACGGGAAACATCAATTTCAGAGACCTCAATCACGACGGCAAGATAGACCCGGATAGCGATAGGGCTTATATCGGCAGCGCTCTTCCGAAATTCACCTTTGGATTTTCCAACCTATTCAGCTATCAGAACTTTGACCTCAATATCCTCATCGACGGCGTCTACGGCAATAAGATCTTCGATGCCACCCGCATGGAGACGGAAGACATGACAGACATGGTCAATCAAACTACCGCCGTCTTAAAACGGTGGGAGAGACCGGGAGATGTGACCAATGTCCCCAGAGCTATGTATGGCAGCAGCGCACCGGTTAATTCGGTACCCAATTACAGCATCTCTTCCCGTTGGGTGGAGAGCGGCTCCTTTCTACGGTTCAGACAAATGACGCTGGCCTACAACCTGGATAAGAAATGGATCGCCGGCATCGGCCTCAGCAGCCTGCGTGTCTACGTGACCGCGCAAAACCTGTTTATTATCACGGGCTACAAAGGTTATTCTCCCGAATTGAATGTGACCACGGGCGCCAACCTTGCTACCCAGCAGGGATTTGACCACGGCACTTACCCGCAGGCAAAAACAATCACTTTTGGTATTAATGTTTCGTTGTAACCTATACAATCCTATACGGCATGCAAATACATAAAAAACATATCCCTCTGCTGACAGCCGCTCTGGCGCTTGTAGGAACCGGCGGCTGCGGCAAGAGCTTTTTGAACCAGGCTCCGCAGAACACTCTCACCTCCGTGGACTTCAAGAGCGCCTCCGATGCGGAGACGGCCATGGTGGGAGCTTATTCGCTGATGGCCAACAGCGCTTATTGGTATTATGCCTGGAACTATTTGATAGACGGGGATGTGCGAGCAGACAACAATTATTCGGGCGGCAGCGCTCCCGACATCGACGGCGTGGATAATTTCACCTCCGTTGCAACAGACTACCAGCCGATATCGGAGGATTGGTATGAATTGTATATGGACATCGGGGCGTGCAATATGATCCTCGATAACGTACCAAATATACAGGACCCGCAACTGACCAGCACCCGCAAGGCGCAGATCCTGGGAGAAGCAAAGTTTTTGCGGGCGTATCATTATTCGCACCTGGTGCGGAATTATGGCGCCGTGGTCTTACAGCTGCATACCATTACCGTCGATCCGAATACACTGAAATCACGCAGCCCGGTGGACAGCGTTTACGCCCGGATCATACAAGACCTTAAGGATGCCGAAGTTTCGCTTCCCATTTCTTACAGCGATCAGGCTTCCAGTCACAGCCGGGCTACACAAGGTGCTGCCGAAGCCGTGCTGGCCAAAGTATATGCACAGATAGGGGACTACCAAAATTGTCTGACTTATTGCAACAAGGTCCTTCCCCAGTTATACGGAGGGACGGGCGCCGCCGGTTATTCCCTGCTCAGCAATTATGACTGGCTGTTCGATAGCCAGCACAGGAACAGCGCCGAATCTATTTTCGAGCTGCAACATACGGAAGGCACGATAACCCACGGATATGCCCAGGGCTTGATACTGCCCCCGAGCGTCCAGGCCCAATACTGGGTTAAATTCGCGCCACCCTCCCACGATCTTGTAAAAGCCTTCAGGACGGCAGGCGATTCCGTTCGTTATGCTTCCTCCATCACCTGGGAATACAATGGACCGGGAACAGCTAACCCTGTCTCCAGCCCGGCACATTATGGCTCTACCGATACCATACCGTACGTGTGGAAGATCGGCAGGAACTGGCCGGGCGCCTGGAGCGGCGGCAGCGGCGATAACCTGGTGCTGCTGCGACTGGCGGATATTATCCTGTTAAAGGCGGAAGCGCTGAACACATTGGGGCGCACCGGGGATGCGATCCCGTTGATAAATGCTATTCGCGCCCGCGTTAAGCTGGCTCCGACGACGGCCGTTTCGCAGAGCGACGTGGCGTTGGCCATTCTGAATGAGCGCAGGCTGGAGCTGGCTTTCGAAGGAGAACGTTGGTTTGATCTTTTGCGGTTTGGGGCCCAGTACACGATCAACCTGATGAATAGCCAGACAGACGGGAATGGGATGAGCCTCGGCTACCAGGTCGACGCCCACAGACTCCTGTATCCCATTCCTCAGAACGACCGGGACAACAATCCTCACCTAACGCAGAATCAAGGTTATTGAAATAGTTTCCATTACCTCCATTCAATCTTCACTTTTATTCCATCCGGGTCGTTCTCAAAACTGAGAAAACTTGTTTTACTAAGTCCATCCCAGGAAGTCTTTACATCAGTGATCAATTTTCCTTTCGCATCGATAACAGTTATTTTTTTAGGTTCAGCCGGTAATAGAACGCGCATCACGTTGGTGGTATTGACCGGACTTTTGACCACTAAAGAATAACTTTTCTTTTCAATCTTCTCTTCGTATACACGCGAGGCTGATGCAAGTACCTGGGGTTTACCCGGATTTGTCACCTGTTCAATATTGAATAAGTAAGCCTGTTGTCCCGGGTTCACATTTTTCTGCGACAACACAGGCAGGTTGGGGTCAAAAAGATCGATCAGCTTTCCTTTGATGATATAAGGGTCGGCGTTTTCCCCTTCGTCCAGGACTGATATGATCTCGTACGGGCCACGACGGAGATACAAATTGTTTTTATACTCAACTTTCTTTCCAGCCGATTGCTCATACAGCATCTCTGCTTTTTCTCTTAAAATTTTATCTCCATTGGCGTCCAGCACGTATTCCTTTGGGTCTTTCCGGATGATGCATACACTGCCTTTGCCAACCGGATATAAACCTTCTTTCGGGTTTTGACCAATGCCCAGTTTATCAAACAGATCGTCCGCGGGACAACTATAATTCTTTCCGTCCGAATTCCACCATTCTTTAACACGCTGAAAAGGATCGTCATCCCGTCCAGAATAAATTATAATACCTCCATTACGCACCCATTGCGCTAACTGTGCATGAGACGTTTCAGCAAGCGGTTTCATATTTGAATAAGACATTAACAGGATCTTCGTATCATTAAACGCTGCTTCATACCCGACATTTTCCAGATGAACGATATTGACGGGAACCCCCCTTTTTAGAAAGGGCAATGCTTCACCGTAAAAATCAGACAACAGGGGATCTGTCAACTTATAGTTGGTGGGATAGCGGTGAAACATGCCTGAAGTTTCATAAAAATTGGAGAAGTACGGATTTTCGAAGGCTTTACCATTATCGTGTGTGGGAAGCTGCTGGAACATGAGCGAATTGCTCATCAGGACACTGATACCCTGTGTTCCGGATGTTCTATTTTCCGAAACAGGCATATTGTTCAGCGAATTGATCATCACCAGCAATTGTGTCGAATACGACCTGGGCATGGGGGCCTTTTCACTACTGGTCCTGCTGATATAATATTGACCGTCGAATATGCGATCGGGCCAGGGCATCACCTCGAAATTGTCAATGTCCGGATAGAAGAGTTCTGCCGCAAAAGTAGTTTCATAATTTTTTTTATAGTCGCTCCAGTCACGACGCACGTCTTCAACAGGATCGTTTTCAAAAAAGAGCTTTCGATTGGTCGGCACAGTCATTGAGCGCATACATCCATACTCAAGATAAGCGGTTTCGAAAGTCCGCTCTTTGGCCGTCCCGTTAAAATAATTGGGTTCCCTTGCAGTGCCGGTCCATGATTGTACAATGTATCCGTCCACACAGGATAGTGAGGCAAGACTGGCTTCGGGGCTGATGATCTGCCACAAGGAATAATTTAACAGTGAATGAGTAGCTACATAACAGCGTACATTCATTCCTTTACTTTTTCCATACGTTTTAGCGTAGGTAAGCGCATCTTCGAGGGCTCTGTAATACAGATGATATTTTAATTTGTTGGACAGATAAGTATTTTCAGGTGATTCGTGTTGCGGGCGCCAGTCAAATCCATAATAGTCTTTCCATTCTTTTTTAAAAGCGGTGCTGTATCCTGCGCGAGCCCAGTATTCCGGCTCTTCCAGGTAAATGGCATCTATACCGGCATCAATAACACGTTTGATGATCTTTTCCTTGAAATAGGTCAGGAAGTTTTTGCCTGGTACAATATAGGGAGTCAATCTTCCATGCCAGATGGTATCTCCGTTCTGCTCCACCTGCGCTTCATCAAAATGGGGCGAGCCATCCCATTTTCCCGTAAAATATTCCTGGTAGTTTCCCCAGGCAATTCCCGTCATAAAAGCTGCGGTATAACCCTTGTCCCGCCACGATTGTACCCGTTGTTCAAAACTCATTTCCCGCCGGTCTGAAACTCCATACACGATCGCCACATCGGATCTTATATCGGTGGTAGGTTTCCAGGCGCCTCCTGTTTGAAAAGT